>CALGLE010000035.1 GCA_937930305.1 uncultured Granulosicoccaceae bacterium
GTGTATTACCAAAAGCCGTTTTCGTCATGAGGGACTTCAGCCATAAAAGGGCTGGCAACCGAGAGGCACGCGGTGTTCCAGGACAGTTTCGATCAATTTTGCCTCCCGGCATCTAGCCCAACTTTCGGTCATTGTTGAAACGGGCTCTTTCCAAGGCGCTGCCGATCGGCTGGGCCTGGCACAGCCAGCGCTGAGCAGAAATATGCGCACACTTGAACGACGTGTGGGCTCCGCCCTGTTCCGACGAGAGGGTCGACGCTCTGTTCCCAATAAATTGGCTCAAACGCTATCGCGCAGTGGCTTGGTCATTCGTCTCGCCGAGGAGCAAGCTGAAATTGCTGCCGACAAGTCATTATCGGGTGCACTGGGGGAACTGCGAATTGGTGCACCACCCATCGTAGCCGGTCGGTTTTTAACAGACGCGCTGTCCCGTTTTATCAAAGAAAATCCAAACTACCGTGTTGAGCTTAAGACAGGTTTAGTGCATGAGCTTCGCTCAATGCTGGAACGCGGACAAATTGATTTGGTGCTCGGGCCGCAAAGCCTAGCTAACCCAAACGACACTTTGCAATTCGATCATCTGATTGACGATCGCGTAGGCATACTTTGTCGACGAGGCCACGACCTAGCCAAACGAAAAAAAATAAAACCAACCGACCTTGAAGCTCATTCCTGGCTTACCCATTCAAGAGGCAGTTTGCTACGACAACAAACCGAAGCGGCAATGCTTGCGTTGGGTATTACATCCATTCAAGTGGCGGTAGAAACCGATTCCATTCGCTCCGCTTTGGAAATTATCAGTAACACCAATCTTATAACGACCATGCCAAAAGAAACTACCACACCGTATTTGAAAAAGAATCTACTCTTCTTGAATTTTGACTCACCGCATTTTCACAGGCCCATCGGTGTGATCAGTAGAAAAGACACACCCACAAGCCTTCTTGAGAAACAGTTTTTAAGTTGCCTTACCGCGGGTATTCAATAGTTTCAATCATCTACCAACATAATGCTAATCGGTGCGGTATCGCGAGTTATGCTTTACTGACTATTCAAGGCCATTTGCCAATGGAAGTCTTGTTTAGTGCTAATTTATTTGTTAAATGCGTTGCATTCTGTGTGAATCACTATAGTCTAGTCATTTCATCGTTTTGTCATTTATCCCTGATAGCTGGCCGAGCCCTCACTTTTGAGACAGCCAAATGACAAACCCTCGCATATGTTACAAAACCATTGAGTTTGGACATATCGATATTCATCTGTGCACACTACGAAGTAAACAAGAATTTTACGACCCCGAAGGTATAGCCTTGAAACTAGGAATATCTTCGGCTGCATGGCCATTTTTTGGCATTGTTTGGCCATCAAGTTTAGTACTCGCCAAACACATGATGAACCGTGATATCGGCTCCAAGCGAGTTCTTGAAATTGGGTGTGGAACGGCTTTAAGCAGTTTGCTGCTAAATAAACAGAGCGTAGACATTACAGCAACTGATTATCATCCCGAAGCCGAATTCTTTTTAAAACGGAATACCCAACTGAATGGGGACACCGCCATTCCATTTGAAAGAACAAACTGGGCAGATAACGATGATTCCTTAGGGCGCTTTGATTTAATAATTGGTAGTGATCTTTTGTATGAAGATGAGCACATAGATCTACTTACAAAGTTTATTAAAGAACATTCGAACCCAAAATGCGAAATAATCATTGTAGATCCAGGCAGAGGCAGAAAAAACAAGCTAGCAAAAAAACTGCTTGAACTGGGTTACATACCCACATTTTCTAAACCTGAAGACACAAGTTATTTAGACAATGAATTTAAAGGCGATATTTTATCGTTTGTACGCACGGATACCAATTGAACGAAAAACTCATCGGCTGATTGACAAAGGCTAGGGTTGTGACGCAACCACGTTCCACGGCTTTGTCAATTTCTCCACTGCAGGTTTTTTTATTCAGTTCTTTCGATGATGATGAGTTGAACTAGAACACTTGAGAGAAATAAGGCGCGTAACCCGAACCGACCCATTAGCCTTTGACTTACGGCCGCCCCTATTGACCCGCCAAACAAGGAAATACTTATCATCGCACCCGTAGATGTTCCAAACTAATCTCGTCAAGCTACCCCTGTCGCGACAACAAATTCACCGGGAATTTCATACCGCTCCCCATAACGGTAAGTTTCCACTGACTCTAGAAATTCATTTTCCACAGCCCTTCTTGTGGCCTCATCAAATCGCTTCGCTGCCAAAGCGACGGCGCCGCCGTCTATTAAAGCTGCGGTAACTCTATTTGCGTTAGCAAACGACAAAATGGTTTTAATTCTGCGTTCTTGAACGTCAGAAAAACCTGCAGCCTCCAAATCAAAAACTAGAGCACCTGGGGCACCGAGTCCAAAGAAGAAAGGGCATACTTTAGAGTGAACTCGAGAATCGACAATTGGGAAGATGTCTGCCCATCCACAGTTGCGACGCTCTCCCCAAACAGCAGCACTGACAAGTCCTCCTGGTCGTAATACGCGATTCAACTCTTTGAGAGCAATTCCAGGATCTGGCATGTACATAAGGCCTAGGGCGCACAACGCACGATCGAAACAATCGTCTTTGCAATCTAGGGATTGCGCATTCATTTTTTTAAATTTGACGTTGGGCAGGTCCAATCTTTCAGCGGTGGAATCGCCAATATTAACCATTTTTCCCGAGATATCTGTAGCTAGAACTTTACCGCCCGATCCAACTTTGTCTGCCGCAGGAAAAGTAATTAAGCCAGTACCAGCCGCTGTTTCGATGACTTTCATTCCTGGCTGCAAATTGGCCATATCAAGTAGAGCGAGTTGAGCAGGGGCTAAATGCTGCTGCCATTCTTCTTCATACACGGAAGCTGCTGCATCCCATCCGTATCGTTGAATTCTAAGTTGAAGTTTTGATTCCATAATCAGAGTCACCCATCGACAATCACATTACACTTAACATTTTGCGAATCACGAAGCGCTAAAAACCACGGATCAACGCTAAGGGCCTTCTCAACTATGGTAGATACTTCAGACTCAGGTATATCAGTGCTTATTCGAATGACCAATCTAGTTTCCAATGGAGCCGCACTGGCATCACCTAATCCTAAAGGTGCACCGTCATCGAAATCTGTCTCTATGTCTACAGTTACGGTATCGAAGACAGCTCCGGCCAGCACCGCAGTCTGCTTAACTCCCATAGAAACACAGCCCGCTATGCCAGCACGCGCAAAAAAACCTGGAGTTGGCCCAGCCGCATCGCCGCCCATAATCTCAGGCATGTCCATGACAGCACTCACTTCTCCTTGTGTGAATGTGCAAGTCAATCCTTCCTCGATTACTGCAGTTGCGTAGTTCGTGCTCAGTGCTTTTTGTTTTCGTTTTTTGAAGACCTCTTTCACCCGATACTGGGCATCTCGGATTCTAGAATTTTTATCCATCGTTCCCACCCTCTAGGCATTAGCAGTATTATTTTCAATCAGAACTGAAAAACGTTATCTAGCCTAACAATTTTCGAGATGCCCATCTGATCAAACATTAGCATCCAGTCCTATACTTTAAGCTATTTTCACCCCATCAAAACTCCCCCCCAATCCGCTTACCCCAAAAGAAAAGCAACAACAAAGCAACACCACCCACCAAAACAGCGGTACCCAAAATCTGCGTCAGTGTCTCCCAGCCCAATCCCCCATCGCCTACAACAAACACAGAGAGCATAACCAACACAAAGGAGAACGCAGCTCGGCCACTTAAACTTAAGGTCGATAAAAACGTCGCTCGCTGCTCACTGGATACGTGCGGTGCAACAGCCCCTAGCATGGGCCCATGGGCCATGGACATCGCGAAATTTCTGAACATCACCAGTACCAACATGATGGGATGCAACAAGATGGACATGCCGCCGATGATGATGAGTTGAACAAGAACACTTGAGAGTAACAACGTACGTAACCCGAACCGCCCCATTAACCTTTGACTAACGGCAGCCCCTATCGCCCCACCAAACATGGAAATACTAATCACAATGGCTGAAATTAAGGGTGCGGAACTGTTTGCTAACATACCGGTGAGTTCACCCTCACCCAACAATTTTAAATACGGCTGATAAAACTCATAAGGCACATGTTCTAACGAATACCCAACAATGAAGAAAACCAACACCCAACGCAGTAACGGATGTGCGAAATAACTTACCGTCTGCGTCATCTGTGCAACAAAGCCCGCCACCTGTGCATCACCCTCTGCCGGGGGTTCTACGAATTTCAAGCACTGAAGTAAAGCCACTATGGATGCCATTAAGCCAACCACATAGGCTAATCGCAAATCAACCATGCCAAGTCCGCCCCCTACTAAACAAGAAATGGCTAAGGCGTTCATACTCCATTTTTGCGCGATGGTTTCCCGTTCGGTGTATTCATCTTCACGGCCTAACACACGCAGGGAGTCATAGAGCAAAGCGCTGTCACTACCCGATTGAAACGCTATGCGAGAGGCGATTAACACCTGCGCTATTAATAGGGCGACAAAGGAATCCGCCACAACGAACAACCCGCAGGCAATGATGGATATAAACGATGCGAATATCAAAGTGGGTCGCCGACCGTACCGATCGGACGCATAACCTGAGGGCACTTCAAGAAGAAAAATGGAAAAATAGGAGGCTGAACCCAGCAAAACCGCTTCACTTAACGACACCCTTTCAATAAAAAACAGAAAGAAAATCGGTAACCACGGCATCACACTGCTAAGCGCTTTGTAGCGTGAAAAAATTTCAATATTTCGTTCTAAGGCGGCATGGGTATTCATTTAAAGTTGCGGCAAAGGCCGTAGCCCAATATCTTCACCCACCAGCACCCAATGCCCATCGGGGTCACTTAAACGAATCTCTCGCTTACCACCCATCTTGTCTCCCCATCGTCGCCACACCTCTTCTGGCCCACGCAACAGCGGCCACTGATGCTCTGTAATCGCATCGATAAGCGGCGACAACGTATCCACATAAATTTGCAGCATGGCTTTGGGTTCCAAATCACGAGCGTCGGTTGAGTCTTGTGTGCGGGCGGGGGTTGAGTCTGAGGCTTGATCACCCTCATCGTTTGGTTGATACAGCATCACTTGCCCACCTTCTGCACGTTCAAGATACGCAAAGCGTTCTTGTGGTCTTTGGTAGGCGATGGTGAAGCCGAGAATGTCACACCAGAATTTCAAACTGGTGGCGATGTCGCTAACGTACAGCTCGCACACGATAGGGGCCCAGCCGCCCTTAGGTGGCTTGCCATAATCGATGGGATTCGTATCCATAACCTCTACAACACCTTACTCATGGGGAACCCTTCAACGGTATAGCACGCTTCCAGCTCGCCCGCTATTTCCCATCCCAGAGCTTGATAAAAGTCCAATGCCGTTTTGGTGCTGGTTAATGTGGCGATTTCGCAGCCGTGGCTTTTCAGAGCCTGTTCCATATGGCGCAGCAAGGCTCGACTCACCCCTTGGCGGGTAAATTTTGGGGACACGTAATTTAACGACACTTCATTGGGTAAGGTGATGCCGCCAACAGCGGTAATGGCTGTGCCCACTTGCGCAACAAATAACTTAGGTGGGCCTTGCTCTATCCATTGCAACACCGACTCTGGCGTTTTATTCTTGCACCAACCCGCAATTAAGGCTTCATCACCGTGGTGGTCCAATAAACACAGCTGGCGAATCGATCCACAAAATATCTCGCTGCACGCTGCCGCGTCGCGGGCAACTGCTTCACGAATAATAATGGTCGCTTCCAATGAGATGCTTACTCCAAATGGTTACTAATACTGCGCAACGTTGTTGAGCGCATCGTTCCGTATCGTTGTGCTGCGTATATTTGATTTGCGTCGCTTTGCGTTGCACCGAATGCCATTATGCATGGCAGCTCACCTAACCCAGCCTTAACTCAAGCCTGCGCATACGCAATGCGAGCGGTCGGCTCTACAAACCCGATTTTTTCAATCACGTGCATTAAATCAGCATAGGCTTTTTTATCCCCCTGCTTGGCGGCAGAATCGGCCCATATTTGATAATAAAGATCTTGCTGGGCGTGGCTACCACCCATGTTCCATAAATCCTGTTGCGCAGGCTTTAACTGTTGGATGACGCCATGGTGGTCGCCTTTGCGATGCGCGATGGCAGCTTTTGCCGCGGGCAATGCGGCTTTGCGGTAACGCAGGGCTAAATCATGATTCGTATCGTTGGCAAAACTTTCCATCGCAGCAATTAACTCATCACATGCATCGAACTGTTCATTGGCCGCTAATACCAAGGCAAAGTGTGCACTGGTAAATGGGTTACTCATGTCGTTCACCCTGGGGGCACACACATCGGCTAATTCTTGCCAGCGGTTACCCACATCCACTCCGGCTTGCTCCAAACGCCACAACAAGCTGGAGCCGTTTTGTAGGTCGATGTATAAATCGGGCATGGCGGCACATAAGGCGTGATCACGATTTCTGATTCGCTCATCATAAATGGCTAGCATTTTTTCATGCTGGTGCCGTTCACCTAAGAACAAGCAGTGGTGCCAGGCCAAGTGGTATTGCATTTGGTTGGCGTCATCCCACAGTGACTGCCGCTCATCCATCCAGGCAATGCCTTCGTCAATACGGTTTTGCATCAGCATAATATGCGCGAAGGCGTGGGCGCCCCACACATCGGCAGGGTTCAACTTAAGCGCTTCCTGTGTTACTTGCTCACCTTCGGCAAAGCGGTTGTTTTCTTCTAAGTCAAAGGCGCGTATGGCTAAGAACGCGGTATAGCCAGGCACGTCTGCATTCCAATGGGGCGCCACTTGCGCACTCACCCGTTCGGTCCACACCATGTCGCCTAACCAAAACAATTCACTTTGTAAAAACACCAAGGCTAATAGGTCAGTCGGGTGTTCGGCTAACACTGCTTCATAACAACGCACCGCGTCTTCCAGCTGCCCGGCATAGGTATGTTGTAAGGCTTTGACGTACTGCTTTTCTCGTGTACTCACCTGTTGTGAATGTTTCTCAGCCGCCACCATGGCCTGCTTGGCTTGCTCTCTTAATGCGGTGGTGCGCGCACCGAGCAGCATGATGCCCATCATGGCTTGGCCGAATGCGCATTCAGGGTCTGCCGCTATGGCTTTTTGCATGTGGCTGGCAGCTATGGATTGGCGTGCCGCAAAGGCTTCAATCGCTGCGGACAAAGCGGTGGCCGCTTCATTGGAATCGGTGGAAATGATGTGACCGCGAGCATCGATACCCATGGATGTTTTGTTCCCTGTTAAACCAACTGATTAAACCCACTTACACGTTATACCAAGCCGCCAACATTTTCAGCCAAACCGAACCCAGCACAAACATAACAAACACATAAGGCCATTGCCGGATCGCAGACTGCCAGCTGGATACAGCATAGCGCCCCTGCATGATTAAATGCGTACCCGATAACGGACACGCCAAGGTGCCCAAGCTCCAACCCAGCAAAAACGTGGTGGCTAACAATTCTGGGTTTGGGTCTACCGGTATTAGTAAGGAGGCGGCTAAGGCAATGGTAACCACGGGATGAATGCCCGCCATGGCAATCACGATCATCAAGCCAAGAACGGCAATGGCCGTCCAGCCGGTAAAAAGTGGCGGCTGCCAATCAAATTCTCCTAAGCCCACCCAAGCCACAAGCCCTGCGGCCAATACACCCACGCTCAACAACAAGGTGAGTTCGTTAAAGCTCTGTGGCAGGTCTTCGCTTATGTGCGTGTGAAACGAGCGCACCATTTGCAATGGGGACTCAACCACGCACAAATACACCACCACAACACTTAATGCTGACAACGCAATCACTGGCAACAAGCCAGCAGAGTCAAACAGGTAACGCAGCGTGACCACTACCACACCCAACACGGTGGGTATCCACAAGCTGGACCATTTGGCCGGAAAGCCGCGCAGCTCACTCAATTGTGCTTTGTTCTTCCAGCCAGCCGCTAATGCCAGCACAACGCCGAGGATAGCTAAGGGTATGCCCTGCAAGATAACAGCAGGCACAGAAAACGTTGGTGCATAACTAATCACAACCGCCATCCCCGCAAAGAAAGGCGACCAATTCACACAGGTAGAAAACGCCCGCGTTATGGCGGAGGCGTTAAGTTGAGTTAAGGGTTCACGGCGTGATATCCGATCGGCAACCAAGATGGATGCGGAGATATTGATAAAGGCCCCAAACACCGACACCATCAATATCGTGTCTCGATAGGCTGAAAAACCGGTGGGAAGCTGAGCATCGGCGGCAAACG
This sequence comes from uncultured Granulosicoccaceae bacterium, assembly GCA_937930305.1. Lineage (GTDB taxonomy): Bacteria > Pseudomonadota > Gammaproteobacteria > Granulosicoccales > Granulosicoccaceae > Granulosicoccus. Next base: position 8,301 of record CALGLE010000035.1, read on the forward strand.
CTTTTAACGCGATGCGTTTTAAAAAACCAACCGATAAAATCATGGTAACCAGCGGTAAGCTTTGCGTGACCGCGGTAAGCCAGGGGCCAGTGCCGGTGCGATGTTGCACCAACGCCATGGCGATCACACCCACCAGTATCATGCCGCCCACTAACACGCGCTGCAGCCGACCAATGCGATGTGCCACTAACGCAGCCGCGCCCCATCCGCACACGATGGCAAGTAGTAATAACGGTTGGGAGATGGCGGGAAGAAATTCTCGAACGATGATGCAAACGATCATCATGAACAACAAATACCCCACCACAAGATTGCGGTGGGGTATTTGAGGTGAAGCGGTTTGGCTCAATCGGGCACGACGTAAAACACGCCTGGGTCTATTCCGGCTACCTTCACGCGACTGCCCGCGGTAATGGATGACACATCGGTGTCATCACTGATGCGTACCTTCCAATCCACACCCGAGTAACGTTCTGAACCTTCAGCCAAGTGGGTGACATCACTTTTCACCCGAAACTGATGACCGATAAAATCGCTGCTGCGGTCGTTGCCTAACTCGGCACCACTTTGTAGCTTCTTTAACGGTACCCAAAGCACGGCAGTAGCAACCGCTGAAGCAATGGCAAAACACGCCACACTGACGATCCAATTACTGGGAATCACACCAAACCAAAGTAAGCCACCGGTGACCAAAGCACCGATGCTACCGAACAGCAACACACCACTGCCCAGACCAAAGGCCACGATTTCAATTGCCAGCAGCGTAAAGCCGATGATGAACCAAACATTGGCCGGGTTACTGGTCACATTGTCAATTAAAGAGTCCATAGCTGTCCCCTTAGGTTATGAGCCAGTAAACGAACCGCTGGAATTCATGGCCGCAACCACCGCCATGCTTTCAGCGACCACCTTCCCGGCTTCGCTTTTGTCGCCATCCATCAACACGATGGTGGAGTCTTTAGCAATCTTCTCTTTGGCAGCAATCGCTTTTGAGGCCAAGTCTAATTGCACCGCTTTTTGACCTTCCGGTGTGGCGGCGGCTTTACCAATCTGTTCTAACGCTTGCGCTTGTGCGCTGGCAACCGTGGTGATAGCGATCGCCTCACCTTCAGCTTCTAAAATGCGTTGCTCTCGTTCGCCTTCTGCCGCCAGGACTTGCGCACGTTTTTGACCTTCGGCGGTGTTAATTTGTGATTGACGCGTACCTTCCGATTCTAATATGAGGGCGCGCTTATCACGTTCTGCCTTCATCTGTCGTTCCATCGCTTCCAACACACTCTTTGGCGGTGTGATGTCTTTGATTTCATAACGTAGGCAGGAGGCACCCCAAGCGGCACCCGCATCGTTAATCGCGCTAACAATGGCGCTGTTTAACGAATCACGTTCTTCAAAGGTGCGATCCAATGTGATTTTACCGATTTCAGAACGCATGGTGGTTTGCGCCAGTTGCGTCACACCGAACACATAGTTGTCGATACCGTAGCTGGCTTTTTCTGGGTCCAGTACTTTCATATACAACACCCCATCCACGTTCAGTGTGATGTTGTCTTTGGTAATGGCCGATTGCCCAGGCACGTCCAGCGCCATTTCTTTTAACGACACTTTGTACGCCACGCGATCAATAAACGGCACCACAAAGTTCAAACCCGCGATCATGGTTTTTCGGAATTTACCAAAACGTTCAACCACAAACGCCATGTTTTGCGGCACGAATTTCACCGATGAATTCAGAATCAGCATCACCACAACGGCGGCACCAACCCAGAACGCAAGCCCTGAATTTAATATGAAGTCCATTCTCTTTCCCTTATCTCTCTTTTAGCCTAATGAAAGTATAGGCATTATGAATAAATTCAAGCACTTGAGCGTTCTGCTTCGGTCAGTGCCACCTTGTTTCGTAAGTACACCGGCTGCGCTTTATCAGCCGTTTGCCAAGCCATTGAGCCCTGCGATGTCGCCGCCCGAGCCAATGCCAATAAATCTTCTGCGTGTGGGTAAATGTCCGCTTGAGTGAACACCTTAGCGTCAGTTACTGAGTGCAGTCTTTGCTGAATCACCGTTTCATAACGCTCCGCCCCGCCACCACACAATACGATGTTTTGCGATGGCCCTGCACGATTATCACTTTCAACCTCCTCGCAGGCGTTCCAAGCTACAGGTAACGCAAACGCATCCGGTGCAACCACCGCTTCTTCCGTAAGTTCAGTTAAATCAATCGCCTCACCCATGACCGATGCGTCAAACATCGTTGAGTACACTTGATCCATACGCGCATCGATCGCCACCAAAACCGTTTCTGTGGACTGAATTGGCGATCCATTCGGTGACTCGTTCATTGGCTTATCAGTATGCGCTGCCACGCGCGCCCGCACACACCCACGGGCCATGGCCTGCAAGCTGGATACGCCATAAACCCCACAATCGGCTGCAACCGCTAAGCCTTGGGCAGCGGCAGCGGCTATTCGCACACCCGTAAAACTGCCCGGACCTCGACCAAACACCACACCTTCTATTTGCGCAGGCTTTAATTCAAACTCACTCAATAACCCGCTCAGCATGGGCAGCAATAAAGCCGCGTGCTCGCGCTGCACCAGGCGATGATCCACTCGCACCTCATCGCCCACTTGCACACCGACAGAACAACTTTCCGTAGACGTATCGAAGGCCACCCAGATCACGTCACCGCTTCCTTTATATCGTTGTCGGAATCGCTGTCGACATCGCTATTGTTGTCTGTCTTGGTGTCTGCGTCGGCAGCTGTATCGATGCCAGCATCGTCGTCCGTTACATTGATACGTTCAAAGAACCCTTCCACTTCATCCAAGTCTCGCGTGATCGGCATGGGCGGCAAACTGTTAATAAACACTTCCCCATAGTGACGCGTTCGGATGCGTGGGTCACACAGCACGAGGCCACCTTTATCCGTGACGTCTCGAATCAATCGCCCCACGCCCTGCTTTAACGCGATGGCCGCTTGCGGCACTTGGAATTCAAAAAACGGATTGCCACCGTCGCGTTGCAATTGATCGATGCGAGCGCGCATCACAGGATCCCCAGGAGATCCGAACGGCAGCTTATCAATCACCACTAGGGATAACGCGTCCCCACGAACGTCCACGCCCTCCCAAAAACTGCTGGTGCCCAGTAACACGGCATTGCCTGCAACCTGAAAGGCTTCCAGCAAATCACGTTTGGGCATTTGCCCCTGACACAAAATGGGATAATCAATTTTGGACTCTAACCAACTGCTGGCCTCATTCAAGGCGCGATAGCTGGTGAACAGTAAAAACGCACGACCTTTGCTGGCGTTAATCACCGGCAACACCGCATCCATGCACGCGGCGGTGTAACCTGCGTGTTGCGGTTCGGGCAATCCTTCAGGCAAATACAGTAACGCATTGCGTGGGTAATCGAATGGGCTGTCCACTTGCAGTTCGGAAGATTCTTCTAAACCCAACTGCGCGCGAAAATGGCTGAAATCCCCGCCCACCGCCAAGGTGGCTGAGGTAAATATCCAACTCGACGCCATCGCGTTCATGGCGCGCTGAAACGGTTTTGCCACATTCATTGGCGTCATGTTCAATGCAAAGCCGGTGCGATAGGTTTCAAACCAATGCACGTAGTCACTGGCACCATCGGCATTAACAAAACGCGCCAAGGTAGTTTTTTGTTGTTCAGCCCGTCGGTAACAGCTTTCTAAACCTTTGCCACGATCTTTTAATGGCTCTAACGCTTTCACCAGCACATCCAATAAGTTGGTTAAGCGTTCCAACTCTCTATCAATCGAGGGTGTGTCTTTCACTTCCACCCAAGCATCGCGTGTGGGTTCTAATGAAAACGCTAAGCGAAAATAGCGCACGCCGTTTTCAAGATCGGTTGCAAAATTTCGAAGTTCTTTGCTCTCGGGCGCTTCGGCTAATTGTTCATTCACAGTATCGCGGGATAAATCGATCAGCATGCGGCTGCTTAAGCGTTTACCAAAAAACTGTGCGGCGATGTCGGGCAGCTGATGGGCCTCATCAATAATGAAACCATTCGCGCTGGGCAACAGATCCCCAAAGCCTTCTTCTTTTAAGGATAAATCGGCGCACAGTAAGTGATGGTTTACCACCACGATGTCCGCCTCTTGGGCTTTGCGGCGGGCCGCGTGCACAAAGCAATCGTCGAGTTCTTCAAATTCGTGTTGCGAGCAGTATTCATCGTTGGAGGTGATGAACCCCCACACTAACGAATCCTCTGGCACGTCCAACACTTCGGCAACGTCACCGGTTTCGGTGCGTTGCGACCAGGATTGCAAAATGCGTAAATGTTGTTGATGCCGCTCATCGGCCAGAGCCGGACTTCGCAACGCTTTCATTAAGCGATGCTTGCACAGATAATTGGCCCGCCCTTTTAGCAAGCTGGTTTGCACCGAGACACCTAAACTTCTTTTCACCAGCGGCAAATCATTGGCGTACAACTGATCTTGCAAATGCCGGGTGCCGGTGGAGATGATGATGCGTTGGCCAGACAAAATGGCCGGCACCAAATAGGCAAAGGTTTTACCCGTACCTGTACCGGCCTCACCCACTAACGGGCGACCTGACTCTAAGCTTTCGTGAATGGCTTCGGCTAGGTGCTGCTGCTCTTGCCGGGGGGCAAACCCATGAAGGTTGTTTGCAATGGGGCCGCCCTCGCCGAGGATGGCCGATATTGAATCGTATTGATCAAGCACAGTACGCTCCTTGTACTGAAAGAATTGAATTTAAGTTTTTACTGATATTGGAACTGCTGCACCCGTTTCCTTGCGCTGCGCACACCCAATAAATCACCGCGTAGACTTCTTGCATGTTCGATGATCAACCAGTTCCTGTGCAAAAGGGCCGGATTCTCTCCAGCAAACGAGTTCGACTTCAAGGCCAAATTTTCAGCCATTAAGGCCTGGTCGTTGTCCAGCTGCACTTCAGCGGCCCGGCTCCAGAACAGGCTGTTCTGCGGGCTTAAGTCGAGCGCTTGGTACAACAACTCCAGCGCTTCATCATCATTGTCGTTGCGACGCGCCTCTTCCGCCGCTGACCATAATTCAGCGAGCTGCTGATCATCCGTATCATACCGGATCGACCCGTCGAGCTGCGCGCGAACGTTCACTGGCGGCTTCTGCACCTCAGGGGTGGGCTGCAATGATTGACAGCCAGTAAGGAAAAAGCACAAGGCCGCTACCAGGAAAGCAGGATGTTTGATGGACCAAGATGTCATGGGAAGGTCTGTCACCCGTTGGGTCATGAATGCAATATGTTCACTACTGTATATAGTATGACCCGCGCTAGGTTGCGATGTTTCGTTGCGACTCTTTAACAACTTGCGCACAAGCACACGGCCGCAAGGCCCGATCAGCCGCCGCTGACCTGTTCTGTGGCATTCGGTAACAGTACCGACACTTCAATTCGGCGATTCTGCGCTCGACCTTCCTTTGATGCGTTGCTTACCCTGGGCCGAGCTTCGCCATAGCCGTAGGGTCGCAATCGATCGGGAGCGATGCCACGTGCCACCAAGTACCGCACCACCGCCATCACGCGCTGCTTCGATAATTCCAGATTTCGGATGCCCGACCCTCGGTTGTCGGTGTGCCCTTCCACGGAAATCACCACATCGGGGTGCTGTTGCAGTTTCATCACCAATTCATCCAAACCCGTTCGGGCATCTCGGCCCAAATCGGCCGAATTGGCAGGAAAGTCAACATTGGGCAAGGCGCCACTGAAGATGGGGCAGCCCAGCTCATCCACAGGTTGTGGGCCACCCGTGTTGGGGCAGGTATCCGCCTCGTCTTGCACACCGTCGTTGTCAGCATCGGCGATGGTTAAGACAGCAGGCTTCGACGCAGACGCACACGCACTGAACGTCAATAAACTGCAAACCAATAGAATCACCAAGCCGAAGGATCGAAACGCCACAGCGCCAAAACCCTGGTGCGCTAGCGACGGCATGGTTATTCCCACTCAATCGTGGCCGGTGGCTTACTAGAAATGTCGTAGGTCACGCGCGAGATGTTGGGGATGGAATTGCAGATGGTGCGAGACACTTCATCCAAAAATTCATGCGGTAAATGGGCGGCTCGTGCGGTCATAAAATCAATCGTTTCCACAGCCCGAAGGGCCACTACGTAATCGTATCTGCGTCCATCGCCGGTTACGCCGACGGACTTAACCGGTAAGAACACAGCAAACGCTTGCGACACGGTGTCGTACAAATCGTGTGCGCGCAATGCTTGAATAAAGATATCGTCGGCCTGACGCAAAATGTTGGCGTAGTCGCGACGCACCTCACCCAAAATTCTAACCCCTAAGCCAGGGCCTGGGAACGGATGGCGATACAGCATGTTCGGCGGCAATCCCAAATCCACCCCAATACGCCGCACCTCATCTTTGAACAGTTCTCGTAATGGCTCGATGAGTTTTAATGCCATGTGCTCGGGTAAGCCGCCCACATTGTGATGTGACTTGATTAAATGCGCTGAACCGGTTGATGAAGCCGCCGACTCAATAACGTCCGGATAGATGGTGCCTTGTGCGAGCCAAGCGGTTCCTTCGAGTTTGGCCGCCTCTTCTTCAAACACTTCAATAAATAAATTACCAATGACTTTGCGTTTGGCTTCCGGATCGGTCACCCCTTCAAGGGCTGACATAAATCGAGCTTCCGCGTTGACTCGAATGACGTGCACACCCATGTTGTCAGCAAACAGCTGCATCACCTGATCGCCTTCATTCAAACGCAGCAAGCCATGATCCACAAACACACACGTTAACTGCGTGCCAATGGCCTTGTGCAGTAACGCGGCCACAACGGAAGAATCCACCCCACCCGACAAACCCAACAAGACGCGCTCGTCGCCTACCAACTGTTGAGCTGACGCCACGGCATTGTCAATGATGTTGCCTGGCGTCCAATTGCCGGCGCAGTTGCACACCTCTAAAACAAACCGCTGCAACATCACAGCACCCTGTTTAGTGTGAGTCACTTCTGGATGAAACTGAATACCAAAGCGCATCGCTTCAGCATTTGCCATGGCGGCAATGGGTGCGTTTTCACTGGTGCCGACGGTACGAAAGCCCTCAGGAATGGATGCCACGCGGTCCCCATGGCTCATCCAAACATCCAGCTGCGCGTTCGCTGATTCGGAATCGCTTAACCCATCGAACAAACTGCAAGCATCCGTTACATCCATTAACGCGTAACCGAATTCACTCTCCCCTCGATGCGCTTCCACTTGACCGCCCAGTTGATGCACGAGTGCTTGCATGCCGTAACAAATACCTAATATGGGAACGGATAACTTAAGAATTTCATCGGCAATTTTCGGGGAGTTATTCTCGATAACCGATTCAGGCCCACCCGATAAAATCACCCCACTGGGATCGAATTCGGTGATGGATTCTGCGGTTAAGTCCCACGGATGAATCTCGCAATAGACGCCTGCTTCGCGTACTCGTCGGGCAATGAGCTGTGTGGTTTGCCCACCAAAATCAATGATGAGAATGCGGTCGTGATGAATGTCTTGTGAAGCCATTAACTCAGTCGATAGTTCGGTGCTTCTTTGGTCATTTGCACATCGTGCACATGACTTTCTCGAATCCCAGCACCGGTGATTCGAACGAATTCAGCTTGCGTACGCATCACATCAATAGTGGGTGCACCGCAGTAACCCATGCTGGAACGCACACCGCCCACCATTTGATGAATGATGGCACTCACAGGCCCCTTGTAAGGCACGCGCCCTTCAATGCCTTCCGGCACCAATTTATCTTCCGCGTCTTCATCGTCTTGAAAGTAACGATCACTGGACCCGGCTCGCATTGCGCCCACAGAACCCATACCGCGATAAGATTTATACGATCGGCCTTGGTACAGCTCCACTTCTCCGGGCGCTTCTTCGGTGCCGGCCAGCATGCCACCCACCATCACCGCGTGGGCACCTGCGGCAATGGCTTTCGCCATGTCGCCCGAGAAACGAATTCCCCCATCAGCGATTAACGGCACATCCGTATCAGCCAAAGCTTCCGCCACATCTTGTACGGCGGTAATTTGCGGCACGCCCACACCTGCCACAATACGTGTGGTGCAAATAGAACCTGGGCCAATACCCACCTTCACGCCATCGGCACCGGCTGCCACTAAATCCTTTGCCGCACTTGCGGTGGCGATGTTGCCACCGACCACTTCCACATCGGCAAAGTGACTGGCCACCCAAGCCACTCGATCGAGTACGCCTTGCGAATGACCGTGCGCGGTATCCACCACCAACACATCCACTCCCGCTTCCACTAAGGCTGTGATGCGCTCTTCGGTGTCACCACCGGTACCCACGGCAGCGCCCACCAGCAATCGGCCAGCATCGTCTTTACACGCAATGGGAAAGTCACGCGCTTTTTGAATGTCTTTAACGGTGATCATGCCGCGCAGTTCAAACGCATCGTTCACCACTAAAACTTTTTCAATGCGGTGCTGATGCAGTTTTTCAATGGCCGCTTCGCGCGGGGCATGTTCTGGCACCGTCACCAATCGTTCCTGCGGTGTCATGATGTCGGCCACCGGTCGATTCAACTGCTTTTCAAAGCGGATGTCGCGACGCGTCACGATACCCACCAGCTTTTCACCATCCACCACCGGCAAACCCGAGATGCCATGCTGTGCGGTTAAATCATGCACCTGTTGAATGGTCATGGTGGGGGAAATGGTGATGGGTTCAGTCACCACGCCACTTTCATGCTTTTTAACTCGTGATACTTCCTCGGCTTGAGCTTGCACGCTTAAGTTCTTGTGCACGATGCCAATGCCACCCTCTTGCGCCAGGGCGATGGCGAGGCGCGACTCGGTTACTGTATCCATTGCAGCGGACAACAACGGGATGTTCAGAGAAAGCTTTCGAGTTAACCGGGTTTGCAGGTTAATTTCGCGCGGCAGCACGGTGGAGTGGCGCGGGGTGAGCAGTACATCATCAAAAGTCAGTGCTTCGCGAATCTTTGACATCGACTGGCAACTTTCTTCGTTGTTCCAAGGATGCGATGCCATGATACAGCAAGGCGCTGCAAAACCCGTCAGGAATCCGGCTGACATTTGCTAACATCCAGGCAGATGACTTCTTCCAGCAAACGCAAAATATTCACTGTTGCTCGCCTCAACCAAGAGGTGCAGCAGCTGTTAGAGAAAGGCTTTGGCACCGTTTGGCTGCAAGCAGAGCTCTCAAACCTAAGCCAACCGGCCAGCGGTCACTGGTATTTCTCGTTAAAAGATTCCCAAGCGCAGATCCGCTGCGCCATGTTCCGAGGCAGAAATCGCTACCTCTCCTTTGCCCCATCGGCAGGCGATGAAGTGTTGGTGCGTGGCAAGCTAGGTTTGTATGCCGCCCGTGGTGACTTCCAGCTCATCGTTGAGCATATGGAACCTGCCGGTGCCGGCAAATTGCAGGCAGAATTTGATCAACGCCGCAAACAGTTAGAAGCCGAAGGCTGGTTTGATTCAGAATTGAAACAAGCTCTGCCACTGCGTCCAAGCAGCATCGGGGTGATCACCTCCGCGACGGGGGCTGCCTTGCAAGACGTACTGAACGTGCTGCACCGACGTTATCCGGTGGCCAACGTCATCGTCTACCCCACGCAAGTGCAAGGCACCGCAGCGGCTGCATCCATTGCTAAAGCTATTCAAACCGCGAATGAGCGAGATGAAACTCAAGTGCTGTTGCTGGTGCGAGGTGGTGGCTCCTTGGAAGACTTACGGGCTTTCAATGAAATGCCCGTGGCGACAGCCATTCGCAGCAGCGCATTGCCGCTGGTGAGCGGTGTGGGGCATGAGGTGGATGTGACCATTGCCGATCTAGTCGCCGACCAACGCGCCCCAACCCCATCGGCAGCGGCCGAACTCGTCACCCCAGACTTGGATCAGCTGCTGGGAGCGCTGTCGGAATTGCAGCGTCAGCTGTATCGACACTGGCTACAGATTCAACGCCATGCCAGCCAACGGTTAACGCAATGGCAGGCGCGTTTGCAGAACCGGCACCCGCAACGCGGCATCGAACAGCAGCAGCAGCGCATGGATGAATGGGAGCGGCGCTTGACTCGACTAATGGAACAACGGCTCAATACCCAATCCACTCGCGTACAAAATTTAACCGCTCGCTTGCAATCAAACTCCCCGGCTCGACAACTGATCACCCAACGCGAAACACTGAACCAACAAACGGGGCGTTTGTTGCGCGCTTGGCAAACGGTTCATCAAAGTTCGGGTAACCGATTGGCCCTGGCCAGTCGAACCCTAAATTCGGTTAGCCCCTTGGCAACATTGGATCGCGGATACGCCATCGTGACTAAAGATGCACAGGTGGTTCGACAGGCTTCAGAATTATCTGCCGGAGATGCCATTTCTGGTCGCTTAGGCAGCGGATCTTTTAGCGCCAAAGTGCTCGAAATTTCACCAGATGAAAAATTGAACAATTGAGCCATTGCACGTCATTTAGCCAGTTTGACCGTTTTTCTTAAGAAGTTTTTTTGTACCGTGTAAAAGCCCGGCCAATTGGGCTTACAGCACGATTTCATGTAATATTTTGCGCAAACTGGCTCTCATATTGCTTTTGATGGCGGTTTTAAGAATTGCTTTTTATCCTTTGATCTGATAAAACCTGCGCTCGAATTTTTAGCCGAACACCCAGGGTGAACATGGCTCAGTCGTCTACTAAAAAAGTTGCCAAGAAGGCCGCCTCTAAGAAAGCTGCAGCGAAGAAATCTGCAGCCAAAAAGAAGGCCCCAGCGGCGAAAAAAACAGCTGCCAAGAAAGCGGCAGTTAAAAAAACTACAACCAAAAGCGAACCGGTAAAAGCCGCTGCTGCCAAAAAAGTGGCGACGAAGAAAACCGCTACTGCCAGCGCTGGCGGCGAGAGCACCAACGCCTCTAAAAAGGTAGCGGCTAAAAAAGTTTCAGCGAAGAAAACCGCCAGCAAAACCAGCGCGAAGGCCACCTCGAAAAAGAAGGCCGCCAGCGCAGCAACTGAGAGTAAAGATAAACCAGTGGTAACCGAAAAGACGGCAAAAAAAGTTGCATCCAAGAAGAAAGTATCTGAAAAGAAGGCGGCCGCCGAGGCGAAAGCCGCAAAGCCTTCTGCACCCGCGGGACCAAAAATCACCGTGGGTGAACTAGAAGTTCCTGATCATTCCAAGGCGTTGCGCGATTCCAGCGGGCATTACATGACCTCGGAGCAGTTGCAAAACTTCAGTCAAAAGCTGGCCGACTGGAAGCAACAGCTGATGGAAGAGGTGGATCGAACCGTAGGTCACATGAAAGATGACGCTACGAACTTCCCTGACCCGAATGACCGGGCCACCCAGGAAGAAGAATTCAGTTTGGAGTTACGCACCCGAGACCGTGAGCGTAAGTTGATTAAGAAGATCAACGAAGCGCAAAAACGCATTGACGACTTAGAGTACGGTTATTGCGAAACCTGTGGTGTGGAGATTGGTGTTGGCCGTTTGGAAGCCAGGCCCACCGCCGAATTGTGCATCGATTGCAAAACACTGGAAGAAGTGCGCGAGCGCCAAACGGCCTGAGCACCGGTTTCATCCAAGCAACGAATCCCCCATCCGCCGCTTGGCGGGTGGGTCGTTTTGCCCCCACACCCAGTGGTGACTTGCATATCGGCTCACTCGTTGCCGCGGTAGCCAGCGCCGCCGATATAAAACATCGGGAAGGTGCGCACCGTGTGCGCATCGATGACATTGATCCGCCACGTGAAGTGCCTGGCTCTACCGATAGAATCTTACACGCACTGGTCCACTTTGCTCTCCCCATGGATGGGCCGGTTATTCGTCAAAGCGAACACCTAGCTCTTTACCAAGAGGCTTTGGATGAACTCATCAAAAACCAACAGGTGTTTGCTTGCACATGCAGTCGTAAGTCATTGCAAGATGGGCAACTTTGTGTGGCCTCTTGCCATACAAAACTCTTATCCGTGCACGAGCCTGTTAACGAACAACTGAAAGCGTTGAGAGGGGAAGCATCCGTTCGATTAAATACCGCGTCTCTAAGTGGTAGCTTAGTGATAAAGGATGAGATTCAACCCAACCAATACATTGATGATGTAACCAAAATAGGCACACCAGTGATTTGGCGTAAAGACGGATACGTAAGCTACTTATTAGCCACAGCTGTTGATGACAGCAACGGCATCACCGATGTGGTAAGAGGGGCTGACCTTTGGGCGGAGACACCAGCACAACAACTCGTTATGGATTTATTGAATCGCAGCGTTCCCCAATGGGCGCATGTACCGTGCGCCGTTGACGAACAAAATCACAAATTGGGCAAACAAACACGTGCCGCATCGGTTCACGAGGCTGATCCTTTGGTGTTAGTGCAAAAGGTATGGCAGTTTCTCGGACAAGCACCCCAGGTGTGTGGCAGTCTGGAAGAATTCTGGCACAACGCGGCAATAACCTGGGATCGAGAAGCCGTACCTCAGGTATTAACGCAGCGAATCGAATGATATGCAATCCAAACGACAAGACCACACGCTGCTGATTCTGATTGCCGCTGTGTTCCTGTTTGTATCGCCCTTTACGTCTTGGTGGTCGACTTTGGAGTTTCCTTGGTATGCCATCTTCCTTCCCTGGTCATTGGTGGTGGCGTTAGTCGCTGTTAACCAACACTGGCAGAACCTCGATGACGATTGAACTGTGGTGGTTGTTTGCGTTCACCATCGGTTACCTTGCGTTGCTGTTTTTAGTGGCATGGGCTGCAGACTCTGGCAAGTTACCGCAACGGGTAATCAGTAACCCGATTATCTACACCTTGTCATTGGGGGTCTACGCCACATCTTGGACATACTACGGTAGCGTCGGCTTAGCACACACCTCCGGTTTTGCGTTCTTAACGATTTACTTAGGCGTAACCGGGGCTTTTTTATTAGGCCCTTACATTCTTCGCCCGCTGCTGCGTTTGTGCCGTGAACATCAATTAGTGTCCATCGCCGATTTAATGGCCTTTCGATATGGTGGGCGTGGCACAGGTTTACTCGTTACGATATTTATGTTGGTGGGCATACTGCCCTATATTTCTTTGCAAATTCGTGCGGTAACAGAGTCTGTTTCTGTGTTAACCCGCTCACCACCACCGGGCTTATTGGCGTTTAGTTTCAGTGTGCTCATCACCATCTTTGCCGTTTTATTCGGCTCACATCATTTATCACAACGAGAAAAGCACCACGGCTTAGTAGTGGCCATCGCGTTTGAGTCAGCGTTTAAATTATTTGCACTATTAGTGGCAGGCATCGTGGTCATGACGTCGGTGTTCTCAAGTCCTGCAGACTTTACCCGTTGGAGTAACGAGCACCCAGAAGCGGTGAGTAAACTGTATGAACCCATGCACACCGGCGGCATGTGGCCAACGTTACTATTTTTAGCCTTTACCGCAGCATTCCTATTGCCACGTCAATACCACATGACATTCACAGAGAATGAAAAACCCAAACACCTGAGCACCGCTTACTGGTTGTTCCCATTGTATTTGTTGTTGCTGAATTTACCCATCATTCCCATCTTGTTCGCCGGTGAGCATTTGGGATTAAGCATGCAGCCCGACTTCTACGTACTGGGCATCATGCAGCATTTGGACAGCAAAGCCTTAGCCATCTTAGTGTTCTTAGGCGGCGTATCTGCAGCCAGTGCCATGATGATTGTGACAACCCTTGCGCTCAGCTATATGGTGCTGAACTATGTCCTGCTGCCCGCTTCCCTTTCGGGCAACACACCCACAGACTTCTACCAGCGCTTAACGTGGAATAAGCGAGTCGTGGTGAGCTTGATTATTGCCGCAGGCTATGGGTTTTACATCGTTATTGAATTGAATGAAGGGCTCGCCAGTTTAGGGTTGATATCGTTTGTTGCCGCAGCTCAACTGTTACCGGGCGTGCTGGGCTTGCTGTTTTGGCCGCGGGCAAACCGCGTGGGCTTTTTAGCAGGTCTCACAGGCGGTGCGGTGGTTTGGGTGTTGTTGTTAATTTGGCCGCTTTTAAACCCAAGCTCCACCTTACTTGAATCGTTACCCGCACACTCTGACATCTGGACGCTGGCCACGTTTTGCACCCTGTCGGTGAATTCGGTGTTGTTCATAATAGGTTCTTTACTCTCGCACCCCACTTTAGAAGAAGAGAATGCAGCCCAACTTGCTTTAGCGCAAAGTAGCTTCGGCACCAGTGGTCAATCTGTAGCCCGCTCAACAGTTAATTATCGCTACGCTATGCAAACCGTATTAGGCACAAAAGTGGCCGAGGATGAATTGCAACGCGCATTAGATCAAACCGATCTATCCATGGATGAAACACGACCTGCCGAACTGCGCTTATTACACGAACAAATTGAACGCAACTTAACTGGATTAATCGGGCCAACACTGGCTCGCGAAATCTTACGTTTAAAGCGAAATGACTTACTTTCCACCACGTCATCCCCTTCAGCCAACGCACCCGACAATCGTTTATTGGAACTTCGCTTAGAGACCTCTCGTGAACGCATGAAGGGCATGACAAGACAACTGGATGACTTACGGCGTTACTTACGGGAAGTGCTTTATCACTTACCGCTGGGGGTTTGTTCCGTTGATGACGAAGGTAAAGTGTATTTATGGAATTCCGCTATGGAATCATTAACTGGTGTGCCCGAACGTAACGCCCAAGATCGGGCCACCGATGCTTTGCCTGATCCCTGGCGAACCGTCTTGCACGACTTTGCGCAATCTAATGAAGAACATCGTCTGCGCTGCAAAATTACGCAAAACGACAGCGTGATGTCCATCAATCTACACAAAGCCAGTATTCCAAACCGAGCAGGTCTTCGAGCCGGTGCCGGGCAAGTTATCTTGATGGAAGATCGAACGCATTTAGACACCTTGGAATCAGAACTTGCACACAGTGAGCGTTTGGCTTCCATCGGTCGCTTAGCAGCGGGTGTGGCCCATGAAATTGGTAACCCTCTAACCGGCATTGCCAGTATTGCGCAGAACTTACAATACGAATTAAAAGAAGAACCACCCGAACACAACACGACAGTCGTGCGCGAACACACCGGCGACATTCTTGACCAGGTTAATCGAATCAACGACATCGTAAGATCGTTACTGACATTCTCACATGCTGAATCCATCAGTGGCACACCACATGAACTAGTTAAACTCTCCGAGGTCATCGAAGAAGCGGTACGATTGGTTAAACTAGCGCCTCAGCATCGCCATAACATTGAGCTCAATGTGCCCGAAGAAACCTATGTGAATGGCGATGCAAACCACCTTGCGCAGATATTTTTAAATTTGATCAACAACGCCTGTGACGCCTCTCCCGATGAATCTTCCGTCATCGTTACTTGCGAATCCACAGCTGAGTGGCACAGCATCAGCGTGACGGATTCAGGCGACGGCATTAACCCATCGGTGCGCGAACAAATTTTTGAGCCGTTTTTTACTACCAAGCCGGTGGGCAGTGGTACCGGATTAGGTTTATCGATGGTGTACAGCTTAGTCACTGATCACGGCGGCAGCGTTCGCATAGATGAAGAGTACAACAGCGGTACACGAATGATTGTTCAACTGCCCGTTGTAAAACAAGACCCGCAATCGGCGCCGGTGCAATGAATCGTCTATTAATTATCGAAGACGAGAAAGTCATTCTAAAAGCGTTAACCCGTTTACTCGAACGCAATCATTACGAAGTCACACCCACCCGGTCGGTGGAAGAGGCGTTACCACTGGAGCCACGCGGTTTTGATTTAGTCTTGGCTGATTTACGTTTACCCGGAGCTCTTGGCACACACATCATTCCGCATGCGGAACCGGTACCGGTGGTGATTATGACTAGCCACGCCAGTGTCCGCTCAGCAGTTGATGCGATGCGCGCAGGCGCGATAGACTATATCGCAAAACCTTTTGATCACGATGAGTTGTTACTGGTGGTGGAACGCTCGTTATCACAAAATCAAATGCGAGCACAAAACACGGCCCTTTTGATGGACATGGAACGCTTACTGCCCGCCGAAGCGATGCTGAGCTGCACACAAATTGGCGAACACTACGAAACGCTTCGCACACAAACGCATTTACAAAAACATGTTTTTATAGCCGGTGAACGTGGTGTCGGTCGTGAATGGTTAGCGCGGCTATTACATTGGCACGGGGAACGCCAAAGCGGCCCTTTTGTGATTGCTGACCTGCCCTTGCTACGTCACGAACCGCTAGAACAAAAACTACTGGGTGGGGACGAAGGGGCTAATCGACACGGCATGTTGCAAGCAGCCCATGGCGGCACTTTAGTGATTCGGCAACCGGCGTTACTGGATCACGATCTGCAACGAAAGTTGGTGCAAATGCTCAGTCGAAGTGGTCTGCATCACCCTAGAACCGGTCGCATATTCAACATCCATTTAATTATGGTGAGCGATACGCCCTTACAAACTTTAGTAGACAACAACGAACTGATTGAAGAATTGGGGCAGTTGTTCGAAGACGCGCACTTCATACTCAAACCCTTACGCGAACAACACGAACAACTGGATGAGCTGGTGCGTGCGCTCATTCACCACCACAGTCGTCGCCACAACGTAGCGGTTAGCGCACCCGACCCCAGTGCAATCGCTGCGGTGCAAGCCTATCGATGGGACGGTAATGCACAAGAACTGGATCGATCAATCGAGCGTGCGGTATTGGCCGCCCAAGGGCGCAGCATTGAAGCCTCGCACTTAGGTTTGGGCATCGTTACGGACGACCCGGCCCCCGGAAATAACCGGGACTTATCACTGGATGAATACTTCCGATTCTTCGTTTTGCGCCACCAAGCCAAGCTGTCGGAAACCGAACTGGCCAGCCGGCTGGGCATCAGTCGCAAAGCCTTGTGGGAGAGGCGGCAGAAAATGGGACTCCCACGCTCATAATTGCTCAATTTGCAGACTATTTTTCCTATTGAAATCAATAAGTTAAATTTTTCCTATTCAGAACAAGTCTGATCCCGAAAACACGCGACACAGTGCGCCCTATCACGCCCTTCTTATTTGACTCCACCGGCACGACAGGTACACTTCTGACATTCAAATAAATGACCACTAAATTTATGAGTGATACGAAGATCTATCCGGTGCTTGAGTCAGTGGCTGAATCCGCCCACATCACCAAAGAAACCTACGAAGAAATGTATGCTCGTTCCATTGACAGCCCCGATGAATTTTGGGCGGAACAAGCTGAAAACACACTGGATTGGTTCAAGCCATGGGATACGGTTCAAGAGTGGGATTTCCATAAAGCTGAAATCGCTTGGTTCAAGGGCGCAAAACTTAATGTCGCCTACAACTGCTTAGATCGTCACTTAGAAAAACGCGGCGACCAAGCAGCCATCATTTGGGAAGGCGACGACCCGAACGAAGACAAAACCATCACTTACCGAGAATTGCACGCCGAGGTGTGTCGTTTCTCAAATGCCCTGAAAGGCATTGGCGTTAAAAAAGGCGATCGGGTTTGCATCTACATGCCAATGATTCCTGAAGCCGCTGTCGCGATGTTGTCATGCGCGCGCATCGGTGCCATGCACTCGGTTGTGTTCGGCGGTTTTTCTCCTGACGCCTTAGCAGACCGCGTTGAAAATGCCGACTGCTCCATCATCATCACTGCCGATCAGGGCTTACGTGGTGGACGCAAAGTGCCATTAAAAGCCAACGCCGACATCGCTTGCGAAAAAACCAATAACGTAAAACGTATGGTGGTTGTTAAGCGCGGTGGTGAAGACGTTGAATGGACTGAAGGTCGCGATCTTTGGTATCACGAGTTGGTCGATGCCGCATCGGAAGATTGCCCCGTTGAAGAAATGGACGCTGAAGATCCGTTGTTTATTCTTTACACATCAGGTTCAACGGGTAAACCCAAAGGCGTATTGCACACCAGCGGGGGCTACCTATTGCACGCCTCCATGACGCATAAATACATCTTTGATTACAAAGATGGCGATATCTACTGGTGCACCGCAGATGTGGGTTGGGTTACCGGCCACTCCTACATTGTGTACGGCCCCTTGGCCAACGGTGCTACCACCATGATGTTTGAAGGCATCCCCACCTACCCCAGTGTCAGCCGTTTTTGGGAAGTCATTGATAAGCACAAGGTCAACATTTTCTACACCGCCCCAACCGCGATACGCGCGCTGATGGCACATGGGGATGACCCAGTAAAATCCAGCTCACGCGAATCATTAAAGTTGCTCGGCACTGTAGGTGAACCCATCAACCCTGAAGCGTGGGAGTGGTATCACGAAGTGGTGGGCGACAGTCGATGCCCCATTGTGGATACCTGGTGGCAAACAGAAACCGGTGGTGTGCTCATCACCCCACTGCCCGGAGCAACCGATTTAAAACCCGGATCGGCCACCAAACCCTTTTTTGGTGTGGTGCCTGCGTTAGTGGACGAACAAGGCAACATCTTAGAAGGTGCTGCCGAAGGAAACTTGGTCATCACCCGGCCTTGGCCAGGCCAAATGCGCACCGTTTATGGCGATCACAAACGTTTTCATGAAACCTACTTTGCCATGTATCCCGGCTACTACTTCACCGGTGACGGCGCCCGGCGCGACGAAGACGGCTACTATTGGATAACCGGCCGAGTGGATGATGTTCTCAACGTTTCAGGCCACAGACTAGGCACCGCTGAAATTGAAAGTGCTCTGGTACTGCACGAGCACGTAGCAGAAGCCGCTGTGGTCGGTTACCCGCACGACATCAAAGGCCAAGGCATCTACGCGTATGTCACCTTAAACATCGGCGTGGAAGAAACCGATGCGCTTCGCGATGAATTAGTGAAACACGTACGCGGCGAAATTGGCCCCATCGCCACACCGGATGTTATTCAATGGGCACCGGGCTTACCAAAAACACGCTCGGGTAAAATCATGCGCCGTATCCTTCGTAAAATTGCCGAGAACGATTTGGGCAACTTAGGTGATACTTCTACTCTGGCCGACCCAGGTGTTGTGGACGGCTTGGTTGAGCATCGAGCGAATACCTAGCGTTTAAATTTAATTGGGCGTTTAAATTATTTAAGCGCTTAGTTTTAAATTTGTTAGATCTAAAAAAGGGCCGCATTAGCGGCCTTTTTTTATCGGTGTGCACCACCATTAAAATTCAACGAAATCACAGATAAATTGCGGCGCATCCGGGTTATATAAGAAAAATTCCTCGGTGCTCATTGAAAGTGATAGATGGGTCAATATTTCGTCTGAACGGATGTAACCACGATTTTCAAAAAAAAGCCCTGCACTGCACATTGCCAAATAAGCGGAAAGTTTTTCTGAACTTTCCTAATCCTCTTAACTCTTAAAAAAACTCCATCTGCACAGAGTTTATTTTTCCGCAGGGAACTTTTCCGCTCGATTCGTATCGTGGTTCGAAAACACAAAACGAAATCAAGCGCGATTATTAACAATCTGTTCTCTGATTAATCAATGGTATTCAAAGATTTATCAGAAAAGTTATACAGGCCTTTTAACTTCCAAGAGAGTTTTTTATGAGCTATAGACTTCAAAAATTATCGACCACGAAAAGTGCTGTTGCACTCTCCGTTTTGTTAGCCTTAGGGGCTTGCAGCAGTAGCGACGACAACAATGACGACAATGACACCAACCCAGAACAACCGGTTGATACGGGTGGTGAATTAGAAACAGTCTCTGTAACTCTGGATACAGCGCAAGAAACCCCAGCTCCTGTCGGCGTTCCCGACGGCGCTAGTGGTACAGCCGATGTCTCGGTTGACGCAGCAGGTGTGGTTACAGCAACTGTTGGCGTAAGTAATCTTTCAGGTCCGGCAACCATGGCCCATATTCATCGTGCATTTGCAGGTTCTTCTGGCCCTGTTTTAATTGGCTTGACCAGCGATGATGGCGGCTCCACTTGGACCGTACCTGCGGATGCACGCGCTCTCACAGCAGACGAGATCGGTGCGTTCAATCGCGGCGAGTTATACATAAACGTGCATACCGATGCGAATGGCTCAGGCGAAATTCGCGGTCAAATTGACTCTGGTAATGCTACGCGATTCACTGTTTTGATCGAGAACATCTCTACCCCTGAAACCCTTAATGTCGCATCTGACAGCAGCACACAACCGGTCCCTCTATCTCCAGGTGCCTACATCGTTCATCGCAACGAAACCGACAGCCCGCTGCTTTTGCCTCGTGATGCGGCCAATGCTGGCTTAGAATCTGTTGCTGAAGACGGTAACCCTGGCCCATACCCTGCAGCCGTTCCTGGAGCAGGCGTATTTAATACCCCTGTTGGTGCAGATGGTCCAGCACCGATCGGCCCAGGCGGATCTTACGAATTTACCGTTCAAGGCGTTGATGGCGACAAGCTCGATTTTGTGACTATGTTCATTCCATCCAATGATTGGTTCTACACGGCTACCGATGATGACAACAGCTTGGATCTTTTCGTGGACGGCCAACCTGTTTCTGGCGAAGTAGCAGCTACCGACATCGCTATCTGGGATGCGGGTACAGAATTTGATGAAGAACCAGGTACCGGCCCAAACCAGGCTCAACGCCAGGAAGGACCCAACACCGGCGATCCAGATTCCAACACAGCTGTTGGCAGCCTAGAGAGTCGCGGTCAATCAGTTAGCCTAAACGGTCCAGCATTGCGCGTGACCATCACACCTCAATAAGGGTCACATAATTGGAATACCAAAAAGGGGCTCATTAATGAGCCCCTTTTTTTGTTCGAGTTTTTTTGCCCAAACCTTCAAACAAATTTACAGAACGGCACGAGCGGAATCAATTGCGAGCAGTAAATGATTATTCGTTTCGTAGCTCTAACATGTAGTCAATAAACTGAGGATCATCCCATTCTCGAGGCCCGACGGCTTCTGCAATGATTTCACCCTCTGCAGAAACAATAAAAGTGGTGGGCAAGCCTTTAACTTTCCAGTTAGGTAGCGTCATCTGATTACCCAAAAGCACCGGGAAATCGATGGGTACCTGCTGCATAAATTCATTGATGGCATCGGCGCTCTCACCTACATTCACCGCCACCATACCTACCCCTTCATCCAATAACTGTTCGGCGGCTCGATTCATAGCGGGTAATTCGTGAACACACGGCGCACACCAAGTGGCCCAAAAATTAACGATGTAAGGCTTACCGCTAATCGACTTCGCATCCCAAGTATCGGCATTTAGTTCTGTTAGTTCAAAACTGGGCAGGTCTCGCTCGGTTGGTGTTAATAAAAATTTGTTGGCAAGCGCGTTAGCGCCAGACAAAGTCGCAGCAAGGCCCAAAGCGAGCACAATGCCGCGCCTAATTTGAATGGGGTTTAATTTGTAGCTCATGATTCACCTCGTTCCTTAAATTTCAAGGAAGCAGAATTTATGCAATACCGATTGCCGGTGGGCTGTGGCCCATCTGGGAACACATGGCCCAAATGCGCACCACACGATTGGCACAGCACTTCAACGCGCACCATTCCGTGACTGCTGTCGCGTTCTTCTTCAACGTCTACCCCGTCAGCAGGCTGATAGAAACTGGGCCAACCAGAGCCTGAGTCGTATTTGTGAGCAGAGTCAAATAAAGGATCTTCACAACAAGCACACAGGTACTGCCCATCGCCCTTGTGCTCGTTGTAGACGCCTGTAAAGGCTCGCTCGGTGCCTTTGTTGCGGGCGACTTGAAACACCTCTGGTGGCAAAAGCGCTGCCCATTCTGCCGATGTTTTCTCAATTTTCCGTGACATGATTCAACCCTTTCACTTGGTTGTTAAGCTTCAATCAGTATGACCGTATAATGGGGTGTGAGTGCCAAAAAACCAATCAGCGATGACGACAGTGCCCTATTCCGCGAAGCGGTTGGGGATGTGAAATCCGTCCGCAATGATCGAATTGACCTAAGCGATCAAAAACCCAAAGCCAAAACACCCTCGGCTGCGTCAAAAAAAGAGGATGATCGATCCGTAATGGCGGCACTGCTGGACGACTTGAGTGAGAACGATCTGCTGGAAACCGGCGAGCACTTAGCTTATACGTCCGATGGCGTGCAAAGATCAGTTTTACGCAAACTTAAAAGCGGCAAGTATAGCCTACAGGCTGCTGTAGATTTGCATGGCTACACCGTGCAAGAGGCTCGCGTTGTATTAGCCGAATTTTTGAAAAATTCGCGTGAGAAACGGCATTTGTGTGTGCGAATAATACACGGCAAAGGCCGTAAACAAGCCGACAAAGCCCCCCGTTTAAAGCCCGCTGTGAATCAATGGTTGCAACGCAACAAAGCAGTATTAGCTTTTTGCTCAGCGAGGGATTGTGATGGGGGTACTGGGGCGGTTTATGTGTTGCTGAAAAAATTGTAGTTCAGCAATACCGCAGCAAATCGGGAACGGCTTCTATAGCCAAACGCCGGGCAACGTCTTCGGTATTAAAATTGTTAGCCAGTATTCAAAGCTAGAATGAAGATCGATTTGTCGACCGTTTGTCCGATAGGGGTTCACGTTTGTTAAACGATGCCAGCGCTTCCGAGCGCCATGGACGTGCTCGATCTAAGCTGATCTCATATCGCTGATCTGACAGATCAAGTTCTTCAATGACAAAGCCCTGGCTTTCTTTAACCTCAACAACGGTATGGCCATCTGGCCCTACTAAACCGGCTCTCATTAGGTGCACACACTCTGTGGGAGTTGACAAGGCCACCCAGTAGTTATGAATAGCCGCATGTGAACGGGCTTTGGTATAAAAGATTTTGTCTACCGGGTATGAGGAAAGTAGCAAGCAATGAATTCCTAGTTTTTCGTATTCTATTAACAAAGTCGGGAAATTAATTTCAATACAAATTAAGCAACCAAAAACAAAACCATCCACTTCAAACGTAACAGCGTCATACCCTGGTGTGTAAAACTCAGTAGTTTCGGTGTGAGAGCACAGGCGTTTGTCGTAACGTGTGACGAGTACACCTTCATCTGATATGACGTACAAACTGTTGTGTGGCCATCCTGGTGGCGTCAAAGGGTGCGCAGATCCCACCACAACCCAAATTTTTAGTTGCCTCGCTAATTCAGCGATGGCTTCCAATTCATGGCGAACGCTTACCCAGTCAACCTCATCCCAGCTTCTTATTGGATTCTTGGCGTACCCCGACAAGGCCCCTTCTGGAAATTGAATTAACCGCGCGCCTTCAGCGGCAGCGTCTGTCATCAATGCCTTGATTACCATTCCATTTTTTTGCGCATTTCCAGTGATGGGCATCTGCGCGATGGCTAGTGGGAAGGGGCTAGACGGATTTGCAAGAGATTCGTTTTTCAAGGATTATCGCTTTAGTTTTTCTCGCATTTCATAGCGATCCGCCATCAGCTGTTATAAATATAATAGAAAAGTAGCGTCGAACTGTAGAGAGTATCGACAATAAAACAAGAGCAGGTATACCAAAAGAAAAAAGGAACGCCTCGCCCAAAATGTTTTTGTAAATCCCAAACACCGTGCCCGAAAATGGCAGCAATTACAAACAACGGCGACATTACTAGCCCCAGTATTGAGGCTGAAATTAACAGCGTTGAAACGATTGCTTCAGTCCGAACAAACGACTTCAGTGAAATCGCTTCAACTAAATAGGTAAAGTTCATCAATATCGAAAAAACAGCAGCAATCACCCATACGTGAAAGGATGGTAATTGCCAATGCGACAATAAAAGCAATACCACATAGGCCGTTGCAGCAATACCTAGAATTTTCTGTCGTTTTTTGAAATATGAGTTCAATTTGTTCAATTATTTTTCATTGATCGAAAATCTAACTCCGTGAACACAAAGATACCTATTAAGTCGACCGTATTCCATCTGTAATTGTATTCTTTCTTTGGGGCCAGGATTAATTCATGACGACCGCCTGCCAAAACAGATACTGACCGACGCGCCACCTAAAGTGGTTGATTTTTCTATGACCAGATCGGTATTCAACCAATCTGAGAGATGACACCCGCCAGACAACGGAATCACTTTTAACCACCTTAAACAATTTAAATAATTCTTCCAATTTTTTCGCTGAATCGTTCATGTCGTTGGCAGCAACTTGTGTCGGTTGGCCTGAAGCTCTAGAGCCTATCGGTAACATTCAAACGAACGCAGCTCCAAAATCACTCGTGATTGGCGGAAGTAAAGATGTGCTTACCCCAATAAACTGGGCGGGTGAAACCTCCGAGTCTGTGGGTGGCGTTTTGTTATCATCCGATCACTTTGGTCATACGGTTGTGTTCGACCGCGAGAACGACTGCGTTGACTCCATTGTTGAGGATTTTTTGATTGAAGGTAAACTACCTGCAGAGGGAACCGTGTGTAATTAACACGTTGGCGGCTCTGGATGTCTATTTGGCTGTATTTCCACAGGAACCATCGTTTTCTCTAGAACAGATAGCCTGGAGATTTGGACTAGGCATTCAGAGCTGCCACAATTTCGCGTGCCTTCACTTCCACTTCGTTTGCAGAATCCCCCGGTTTATATATCGCACTACCTATACCAAACCCGGTAACCCCGGCTGCCAACCATTCTGAAAAACTAGTCGGACCAACTCCACCGACAGGATAGAATTTAGTTTTCTCTGGCAATACGGCTTTTATCGCATTAAAGCCTGAAACGCCTAGTAACGATGCGGGAAACAACTTCAGTGCATCCGCACCCGCTTGCAGTGCAGTGATACATTCAGTGGGTGTAAACACACCTGGAAACGAATACATCCCAAGTTTTTTGGTTGCACAGATCACATCGGGATTGCAATTCGGTGAGATAACCATGTGTGCGCCGATATCCGCTAGTGCTTTCACTTGATGCACTTCTAACACCGTGCCAGCGCCAATCAATACATCCTTAGGGAAGGTTTTCACTAAGGCCGCCACACTGTCTAATGCATCAGGCGAATTCATGGGTACTTCAATTTTAGTTATGCCAGTACGAATTAATGCTTCCGAAACATCAATAACTTCAGAAGGCTTTATGCCACGTAAAATTGCGATTAATTCAAGCACGATGATTCCCTATTAATACATACATTCCAACCCCACATTTCACCGTACCTATTTCATCACGTGAACAGCGGCAGACTGTAATCCCGCCAACGTTGAAGGCGCTGCAGCGACTTGTTCAGATGTAACACCGGCCTCAGCCAGTACGCTACTGTAAAGTTTAACAATAGGCCCAGATCCAATGATAGGAACGGGCACATCGTTAGTATGAAATTCTTTCAAAGCCGCTGCGCATTCTGCGCCGATGAGAAGTCCTGATAGCGTAGATCGGCTTTCCATCGGACCTACACCGCTGAGCAGATGCTTTGCGCGAACAGAAAATACACTGCCAAGAATAGAGTTATCCGTATTCAACGAATGCTTAGCGGCTGCCAAGAAAACAGAATCATCGAAACCTTCACAGCCAACACTGTGCTGTAAAACACTGTGAGTACCAAGCAGATCAAACAACTCTCCAGTCATCCAAGTTTTAAAGGCTTGAATGCGTTTGTTCACAACAAGCACCCATTTCGAATGGGTGCCGGGTAAACAAATAACGCCTTCATAATCGGGATTATCAGCTAACCAACCGAATACTTGTGTCTCTTCACCGCGCATCACATCAGCAGGCTCACTCTGACACACACCCGGCACGATAAAAACATTCACCTGTTGACTGATGGTGGTAACGGGTAGTAGCTCAGAGAACGTCATCGCCCCACACGGAACCGCACGATAAGGTGCTTCAACCCAGCCTTGTCTAGCGCCCACCATGCCACTCATCAATACTGGCAAGGCCTCATCAGTTCGCAACCAGGGTTGGATTTTCTGAGTTAATACCGACTCATAATCTCCAGCAGCAACCGAACTCATTCCCGAATTCGATTCAACGTTAGCTAGGGTTTCATGTTGAAGGTTCTGTGCGTAAGCACGGAAATTTGTGGTCCCCCAGTCGACGCCGATCCATGCAACATCGGAAAGGTCAAAGCTCATGGTTCAAATTTCAGTTTTTACGAGACTTTCGTGACCGCATCCAGCGCTGAGACTTTGAAACCACTCGGGTCAGCATTTTTTGAATGGAACCCATCGTACGTAAGATCCAGCCACGCTTTTTTCCACCGGTGGAGAAGGATGCCGCAGGAACATTAAAACCGGCGGTATCATCAAAATCTTCTTCCTGAATGGCGGCCATATATTCCATGGATTGATTCAAATAATCGTCCGAATCAACAACCAAAGGCGCAGAAGATGTTTCATCAAGTGCATAGATGTCTTCTGACCAAGTGTCGTCGTCTCTCAATGATTGGCCCGTGTTAGGCGGTAACACGATATCGACCGATGTAATTTCTGACGTTTCATCCAACCAGACGACATCCACTTCTTCAACTAAGCTGGGCATTGACTTTAGCTTTGGAGAAGTTGCTGGTTCCAGCACAACTTCCGCTGCACGAGAAGAATTTTCAGCATTGGAACTTGACTGCACGGCTTTGATTTTCGAGGCAAGATTTACTGCATTTAAGCGCTCAACCTCAAGCGATGCAGCAGCCCTTGCTTTCTCTTTTGCTTGCTCTCTTGCAAGACGTTCCGTGCGTTCTGCTTCTAAACGAGCCGCTTGCGTGCGAGCGATTTCTGCTTGCTTGGCTTGGCTCTTCGCAGCTTCTGCCTGCTCTGCTTTCAATCGAGCCGCTTCAACTTGCGCAGCTTTTGCCCTGTTGGCTTCAACTTTTATGGCCCTGGCCTTTGCGGCTTTCGCTTTCGAACTAACAGAGTCCGCTGCTGCTGCTCGTGCGCGCGCCATTTCAGCCCTCACGGCCTTGACCCTGGCAATTTTAGCCTGCTCTTCAGCAACCCTAGCTTGCTCTTCTTTTAAACGTTTTGCTTCAGCACGAATTGCCAGTGACTTTGCCGCCTCTTGCTGGGCCGCCTTAACGCGCACTGCTTCTCTTTGAGTGGCTTTTTCTCTCGCCAATGCAGCTTCCGCAAGCTTTGCTTGTTCAGCTTCGGCTTTTACAGCCTGCAAATGACGCTGTTCTTCTTGGGCAGCATCTTGAGCGGCTTTACGCGCTATATTGGCCTGAGCAGCCTCTCGTTGTAAGGACTGGACTCGCTGACTTTCTGACCGGATTGCTGCAGTTCGTTTAGCTTCTGAACGAGCACGCTTTGCACGTTTTCTTTCAGCGCGAGTGGCTATAGATCGGCGGGCATCATTCTTGGCAGCATTTACCCGTTCGGCCTCGGCCTCAACAGCGCGTGCTCGAGCGGTAGCGATCATTTCTGATTTGGCTTTTGCAATGAGCGCTTGTTCACTGGCATCAAATTGCGAATCGGCGCTACTCACCATTGGCGAGCTTTCAGGCGAGCTTTCAGGCGACCTTTCAGGCGACCTTAATTTTACTTTTGGCTTTTTGAGCTTTGTTTCTTGAGGGGCTTCTACATCAGACACAACATCATCACGAAAGGTCTCTTTCCACATTTCTGCAAGTTCAATATCTATGGTGTCATCACCCAGATTAGAACCCGATGCAGGCTTTACAGGGTTAGCTCCATCGCTGTGATGCTTACCCAGGGTTTCATCGTCAAACAGATTAAGATCAACTGATGATTCAGACGAATAGTTTGCGTCTGCCGCCTGGCTGTTTTTTGCAGACTGAGATTTAGGGGCAATATACTCAGCAATATCAACATCTACAATCACAGACGGTGTTTCTGTTTTTTCAGAACGCGTGTCTGAATTTGATTGGGTCTTTTGCTTGAACGTTTCTGCGTTATTTGCGGTATTTGTCGGTTTGTTGTTACTTTTTAGCTTTAACTTCGGCCGCTTCGGTTTTCGTTCATCATCTAGGGCGTAATCGGGGACACCCTGGTTCAAGCTATTGACTAGTCCGGTGTAGTTATCCGACAACGGTAACCCAGTCCGTCGGCTTTCTCTAGATGTCTCTGGTGAATCTACATTATGCGCAATCGTGCTCTTGGCGCTTGGCTTAGGCTTCGATCCGTTGGTACGAAGCGAAGGCTGTTTTGTTTCGGTCATAGAGGGTGGCCCACCCAAAGGACGTACGTCCATTCGCTCAGGGATAACACTCAATGAGTGCGAACGAGCCACCGACGATCGCGACTGAGCGGCACGCGTATCGTTTATATCCTGATGGTTATGCGCAAGTCCCTGCGCTGCCTCGTTCTGTCTAGCTATTCAATGCAGTGTCTCACCTGCAGAAGGTGATTCACCGGTAAACGTTTCCGACAGAACTTCAGGAGATGCTGAGGATGAATCTATTGCGTCACCTAAGGCGTCTGCAGCTGCCGTATCCTCGGTCAGCTCTTGCTCGCCTGCTTCTGAAACGACCAATTCTTCTTCAGCTGCGGCCACTGCAACTTCAGTATCAGAATTGTCAGAGGTAACTTCCTCTACATCGGCATTTTCTGTATAGCTCGTTATTAGCTTACTTTCCAGTTCATCTCGGGCATTTATCTCTTGTTGATGCTCTTCCGCGAATTCAGACAAGGTTGTTAGCAGTTTTTCTTCTGCATCAGGCTGATTTAAAGCCGTTTCAGCATCATTTACCTCATCGTCTGAATTTTCTGCCACTTGGTCAATGTTTGCACTATCAGCAGAATTTGATTCAACCGAAGCCTCATCTAAAGACGGCAAGCGAGACAGTAAACCAGCGAAAGTCACGGGAGCATCTGATTGCTCGTCAGACACAACCTGCTGAGCGTCAGAGTCCGCAGCGATAAGTTCATCTTGCGTGTGCGTTTCAGCATCGACACTCGTTACAGTACTCGCTGCATTGGCATTGGCAGCGCCTGCGGCAAAGGCAACTCCTACAACTTCATCAGATTCGTGCTGCTCTGTTGTTTCGCTGTCGTTCTCAGGGGACTCGGCACTGCTTGATTGCACAGCCGCATCACCATCCTCCCCCACAGGCACATCCAGGTCACTGGACGCTTGAATGTCAGTACCCACATCGCCCTGTCCGTTAACATCATCATCCACAACACCGTCGTTAGCCGCCTCGCTAGCTTCTGCAGGGGCGATACCGGCCGCTTCCATTAGGGCGGCATCCATTTCTTCTAAGTTTTTAATTTCAGAAAGTGGTGGCAAATCATCTAAACGTTTGAGGTTGAAGTAATCTAAGAATTGTTTTGTAGTACCTAACAAAGCAGGTTTTCCTGGTACGTCTTTAAAGCCTACTTCTTTAACCCAT
Organism: uncultured Granulosicoccaceae bacterium; assembly: GCA_937930305.1. Taxonomy (GTDB): domain Bacteria; phylum Pseudomonadota; class Gammaproteobacteria; order Granulosicoccales; family Granulosicoccaceae; genus Granulosicoccus. The sequence goes on from CALGLE010000035.1 coordinate 37,514, forward strand.
TGACGCTCCTGCAGTGTTTTTACAATGTTGCTGCTGACAGCAACACCACGAATTTCTTCAATTTCACCCCGAGTGATCGGTTGTCTGTACGCCACTAAAACAAGTGTTTCTAACAGGGCACGCGAATAACGCGGCGGTTTCTCAGGAAATAAGCGCGCTACCCATTCTGACAACTCGGTGCGAGATTGCATCCGGTAGCCACTGGCAACTTGCACTAACTCGATGCCGCGGTCTTCGTAGTCGGCTTGTAATTGCTCAATACAAGTTTTGATGGTGTCTTTGTCTGGGCGATTGTCATCACCTTCAAACAATTCATCCAATTGCCGCAATGACATGGCTCGACCTGCGACCAACAAACACGCTTCAACAATGTTTTTGACTTTCTTCGCGTCCATCATGGCGCGGGCTCCGTTGAGTTTTCATCAAGCGGCCCAAAATCCACTCGCTCGGCATCGTCATGGCTGGCGACACGCGGCGATAAGTAGATGGGCGCGAACGGTTTACTTTGCTGAATGGATATCAGCGATTCTTTACACAATTCCAGCACAGCGAGAAACGTCACCACCACACCCATGCGCCCTTCTTCCGGGTTAAACAAGGTGCTAAATTCGCAGTGGTCCCCGATGTTTATCACCGATAACACTTGCGTCATGCGTGCTCGTACCGACAAAGTTTCTCGAGCTATGTTGTGATGTTCGGCCAATTTCGCACGATCTGCCACATCCTTCAAAGCGAGTAGCAATTCATTAAGGGTTAGATCGGGCAGCGGTATTTCGCGTTTAATTTTAGGTGCATCGATTTGCAACACATGGTTGTCACGCTCTAGACGAGGAACCGCTTCCAGATTCTCAGCGGCTTCTTTGATGCGTTCATATTCTTGAAGCCGACGGATTAACTCGGCCCGAGGATCATCCTCATCGTCACCGTCTTCTTCCACTCTTGGCAACAACATGCGGGATTTGATTTCAGCGAGCATGGCTGCCATCAACAAATATTCAGCAGCCAGCTCAAATCGCAAGCTTTCCATCATGGCGATGTATTTCATGTACTGAGCGGTGATGGAGGCAATGGGAATATCGAGAATGTCGATATTTTGACGCTTGATCAGATATAGCAGCAGATCCAGCGGCCCTTCGAAAGCTTCGAGAAACACTTCGAGTGCGTCGGGCGGTATGTACAAGTCTTCTGGGACTTGCACAAGCGGTTCGCCGGCGACTTTCGCAATCGGTAACAGTTCAGTCGGGTTCTGTTCAGAAACCGATGGTTGGTTAGCTTGCATGGTCGGCTACCAAAGGGTTTCTCTAATTATACTCTTTCACTGTAAAAACGAAAGGTTACCTCGACCTTCTCTAAGAACTGACATGATTCCATCCTGGTCAATATTTACCACGGAGGTGGGTTCAAGGCCACATTGCCCCCCGTCAATGACCAAATCTACAGCATGTTCCAGCTCCAATCGGATGTCGTGTGGATCATTTTCCGGCTCTTCTCTGTCCGGCAAAATCAACGTGCTGCTCATCATGGGTTCGCCCAGCGCATCCAATAAAGCCTGACATATCGCGTTATCAGGCACCCGAACCCCGATCGTCTTGCGCTTCGCGTTTTGTAGGCGTCGAGGCACTTCGTGGGTTGCTTTCAAAATGAACGTGTAGGGCCCAGGGGTTAGAGACTTCAATGTGCGATAGGTTTGATTATCCACCCGTGCGTAAGTGGCAATTTCAGATAAATCGCGACACACCAAGGTAAAATTGTGTTTCGAATCGATTCGGCGGATGCGCGCGATGCGATCCATGGCCTGTTTATCGCCAACCAAACACCCCAGCGCGTAGCATGAGTCTGTTGGGTAGACGATAACCCCTCCCTTACGAATGATGGCTACCGCTTGTGCAAGAAGCCTTTTCTGTGGATTATCGGGGTGAATTTCGAAAAACTGGCTCATTCAATGCAATCCAACCATATCATCTGACCATTGTACGCCGATCAAGTCCCTATACGACCCTGGCAACTCGACACATGTTTGTATCTATTTTTTCACGCTCAGTACTCATTGCAACCGCCGCTAGCTCGATCGCGCTAAACCTGTTGTTAGTGCCTGCCAACTCATCGGCCCAGCAGGCCGGCAAGCTCCCTGAGGGCGTCGTGGCCATCGTTAATGGTCGGCCCATAGCATCTGCGTTAATTGATGAAGTGGAACTCCAACTCGATAGCGAACAAAAGCCTTCTTCTCGTCAAGATATCTTGGATGAATTGATTAATTTAGAGGTGCTTACTCAGCGCGCGGAAATCGAAAAGCTGGATTCTACAACCCGAGTTGCAGCGTCCTTGCAGTTGCAATACGCTCAAACCATGGCTAACGCTTATCTGGAACAACTGAACGACAGCATTCAGTTGTCTGATGAAGTGGTCCGGGCCGAATACGATAAACAAATAAACCTTCTGGAAAACAACGAATATCAAGCCAGCCATATTTTATTAGACAGCGAAGCGGAGGCGATTGATGTGATTGCCGCGTTAAACGTGGGCGGTGATTTTGTTCAATTAGCGAAAGAATTTTCAACCGGTCCGTCGGCCAATAACGGTGGAGACTTAGGCTGGTTCGACGCAGACACAATGGTGCCTGAATTTTCGGCAGCAGTTGCCCAACTAAAGAAAAATGAATTCACACAACAACCTGTGCAAACGCAATTTGGTTGGCACGTCATTATTTTAAATGACATACGCCGTGGCACTGCCCCCAACTTTGATGCAGTGAAAGCGGGTATACGAAATTTAATGATCCGAAATAAAATTAACCAAGCCTTAGCAGACTTAGTTAAACAAGCAGACATTCAACGAGAATAATTACATCGTATTCCAATGTGTTTAGTTTTGATGTTGCCGGGGTGGCCATCTCAGCCACTTTTTATCAGCAACTAAACCTGCCTAACAGCGATCGCTAAATCCATAACATTCGTTCCCGTTGGTCCTGTAGTCACTAACGCATTCAGGGCCGCAAAGTAGGTACCCGCATCCGCTCGCTGTAAGAAGTCTTCTGCCACCAAACCAAGCGCCTCACCTTGGGCGATAGTTTCGCCACTAACAATAGCGCCCGCATCGATGGTTGGGCCATCGCTGCCATCCGTACCACAACATAAAACGGTTAAACCTTTTTGGCCTGCGATGCGTTTTGCCACCGCCAACGCCAGATGCTGGTTACGTCCACCCCGACCCGGTTCGGCAGGCAGCACGAGATGCGTCTCGCCTCCCCAAACACTCAAACCCGCTTGTTGGTTGTTGATAAGATGTTGGGCTATTGCATCCGCGACCGCTTCTACATCACCGTGCAAAGAGCCCTGATTTTGTATGATGGGCAATAGGCCGGGATGATGATGGGCCGCTCGTATAACAGCGCTTTGTGCGATATCAGAAGAACCGACCATGCGCGACTGGATCTGTGACCATACGGCATGCTGTGAATGAGGAGCGCAAACTCCAAACGCATTTACACAGGCAATGACGTTATCCGATAATTGTATGGGCAGAGTGCTTAATAGGTCGCCAGGATGCTGCGCATCATCCGCTTCTGGCATAGCCAACACACCGGAGCCGATATCCGAGAGTTTATCGCCCGGCACATCACTGATCACTAATTGAGTCACCGGTATATTTGGTAAAAAACCACTGAGCTTGCCGCCTTTAATGGCCGAAACGGTTTTTCTTACTCGATTCATTTCATCTATGGGTAAGCCACCGCTCAACAAATTATCGTTCAGCTCTTGAACATCTTCTAGAGTTAACCCTTCAATTAAATGCTCGAGCAATGCTGACGCCCCGCCGGACACCAGGACCAACAATTGCGCATCTGTTGGAACACTTTGCACAAATTCGATGGCTGCCGAGCCAGCTTGTAGCGAACTTTCATTGGGTACAGGGTGTGAGGATTCAATGATACTCATCCACGACATCGCGCCTACCACATCGGTGCTATGCGCTTGCTTGGTGATCATTAAGCCACGAACCGGTTTATCAGCCAAGGCTTTTACTGCCCCCTGCACCATGGAGTCAGCAGCTTTTCCGAACGCCAATAAATGCACCGGTGCGTTGGAGGTCAGTGGATTCGCTTGCAAGGCTTTGCACACGGCTTGGTCGCCTTTTACCGAGTCCACGCCTGCATGAAACAACGTGAGTAAATCTGAGTGTGGCGAACTCATAACAAAGACCTAAGGTTTTACCTGTATACACAAAATTGGTTTACACAACATCAAAACTCACAAAGTACTGGCCGCAACCGCTAGCTGTGAGCGATGGCCTGTCGCACATCAGCGATGATATCGCCGGCGTGCTCTAAGCCCACTGCCAAACGCACCAAACCTTCCGTGATTCCAGCTTCATCTCGTTGTTCTTGTGTTAAGCGACCGTGAGTGGTGGTGGCAGGATGCGTTACCGTGGTTCGCGCATCACCCAGATTACCGGTGATAGAACACAACTTAACCGAATCAATTAATGACCATGCCGCTTCTCGTCCACCTTTTAATTCCAAGGTGAGCACCCCACCAAAATCCGATTGTTGTTGTTTCGCTAAGTCATGATCGGGGTGTTCAGCAAGTCCTGGGTATATGACACGTTCAATAGCCGGATCGGATTGCAAGGCCAAAGCCACAGCCATGGCGTTGATCGAATGCTGTTTCATTCGAAGCGATAGAGTTTCCAGGCCTTTTAAAAAAACCCATGCATTGAACGGGCTCATGGATGGGCCAGCGCTTCGCATGTAGCCGGTCAGTTCCTCGATGAGTTCTTTTGACCCAACAACAGCACCACCCACACAACGCCCTTGCCCATCCAAAAATTTGGTAGCGGAGTGCACAACGATATCGGCACCGAAGGCTAATGGCTTTTGCAAAGCGGGAGTGCAAAAGCAGTTATCAACAATCAGTTGCGCGCCGTTTTCATGAGCCAATGTGGCGAACGCTTTGATGTCGGCCACGCGCATGAGCGGGTTGGTTGGAGTTTCTATATATAAGAAACGGGTGTTGGGCCGAATTGCTTTGGCCCAGTCTTGCACATCGAAGCCGGTGACAAAATCCACTTCCACACCAAAGCGCGGCGGATACTTACCCAGTAAATTCACGGTGCTGCCAAATAGATTGCGCGACACAACCATGTGCTCACCTTGCTTCATGGTGCCAAATACCAATGAGGCAGTCGCTGCCATACCCGATGCGGTGGCAATACACGCCTCACCACCCTCTAGGGCTGCAAGTCGTTTTTCAAAGGTTTGCACCGTGGGGTTGGTAAAACGTGAATAGACGTTGCCCGGATCTTCGCCACCAAAACGAGCCGCGGCCGCGGCCGCCGTTTCAAACACATAACTGGATGTGGTGTAAATCGGTTCTGCGTGTTCACCAACATTCGAGCGTTCAAACCCGGCGCGAACCGCTAAGGTGTCGTCATGCCACTGTGTTGGTTTATCCGATGACAAAAGCTGCTCCTTAATTTGCTGAGACTTGCCCTGCTCATTCTATCGAGCAAACTCGAACAATTTGGTTTAAATTCCCAGTGACAGGATATACTGCCAACCCGGTCGCACTTGGAACAAGCGTTTACATTATGCGTCAGCTGAAGACGATGCGTGCTGCCACGTATTCAATTTTTGCGGCAGCTATCAGCCTGTCGATGCTTATGGTCGAAACCTCGCCGGCGCAAACCCAGCCGATTACAACCGACACGTCCGATTCTCAAAAACTTTCACTAGCGGCGTGTTTACGCACCCTGGATAGAACCGTGCAGCACATCAGCGCCGTTGATAGTGACACAGCGCAACAACGACTCGCTACCCTTGCACAGAGCTGTGAATCGGTTCCACAAGTACACCATAATTTGGGTGTGCTGGCCGCAAGGCGAGGTGAATGGGAATTGGCCATTACTGCATTTGAGCGCGCCATCGCACTCAGTCCGAACACCGCTGATACGGTATCTCAGTTAAAGGCGGTGCATGAATACCAGGCGAAGCTTGCTTGGCAACTCGCACTAGAGCTAAAAGAACCCGTTGAGGCACCTACGTTTAAGCTGCAAAGTTCGTTAAATCAAAACCCGAATCTGATGATCGAAAACAGCACTAGGGATGGGGTTAGAAGTGTCGCCACGATGGACTACGAATTGTATAGCTGGTGGCATGCGTTAACACCTGGCAGTGATCAATCGGCTTGGTTGGCGCATTACTCGACCGATTACCCCCCTTCTACCCTGGACACGCAGCGACCTGTACCCTGGAAAGAGGTGAGCCGACACATTCAATTCACCGCACAAGATGCCGCGGTGGTGCTGTCTTGGGAGGTCGCCGGTAAAACGCACTATCGAATGCTGCTGCTTACGCTCACAGGCGAACGCTGGCGAATTTATCATGAGTCGGCGTTATGACTAAGCGATCGGGGTGCAGAAAGCCAAAGCCATTCTGGGTAGCTGGCCGCGCCGCGATTCTGTTCATAACACTCAGCTCAGTTCATCCCCTTTGGGCAACCGATACACCCCGAACAGAGCTCACCCCTTTCACCGCCGCCATCTTCGCCCCTCAACCACTCCCCAACAGCACACCGGATACACTCCAGGCTCATCAAGCACCCTTGGATTCCCTGCGCATCGACAAAGTGACGGCACAAGCATTGGATGCGATGGCAAATCAGAATATAAAACTGGCCCGCGCATTAATGCGCTCTCTGGTGGATGACTACCCTGACTATCATTTGGGTCAATTTCTGCTTGCCGAACTGCACGCAGCCCACGTGGCTCTGCCTTCAGCATTAAATGCCGCCCAATTTAAACCCAAGTTAATGCAATTACTGCTAGAGGCCTCTTCTAGGCAACGCAGCCAATCGGCATTATCCACGCCCATTACACAAGTGAATTTTCAACCGCCCGAGGTTTTAAAGCTGGGCAAGGGTCTGCATCATTGGGTTCAAGTAAACCTTGAGCAGGGCACTCAAACCGTATTTAAGGTAAGCGAAAACACATTCCTACCGCTGTGGCAACAATACATTAGCTTCGGCGCAGGTGGTTATGGCAAAACCAGCGAAGGCGATTTAAAGACGCCCCTAGGGGTTTATCGTATAAATGGCTTTCGAGACGATGCTAGCTTGCCAGAGCTGTATGGCTCAGGGGCATTGATGTTGGACTACCCCAACGCCGCGGATCGTTTTGAACAACGCACCGGCTCAGGCATTTGGTTGCATGGCGTACCGCGTAGCAGCCGCAGTCGTGGACCGCTCGCTAGCGAAGGCTGTGTGACTATGGGCAACGACTACTTAACCGCCCTGCACCAACTCATACAACCCACAAAAACTCTTGTGTCTATGTCGGCAAAGTCCCTGGTGAACCGAGCTTCTGTAAATTTAGACAACATAAAAGCGGTTGTTAGCCAATGGCAGGCAGAACACAAAGCAAGCCCCAAAACCCTTGTGCAAGCCCCTGAATGGAACAGTGCAACCGTGGTGGTTTCAGGTGCGGGCAGTATTGCCGGGGAACCCCAACAGGTCACTGTGTATTTCCCGACAACTGATACACAATCTATGGGTACACAGGTCGAAAACTTCGGCAAAAAAAAGTCTGAACTAGGTTTCAAGGCCCTGTTTCTAAAGCGTAAAGCCTACAACAGTCATCATTGGTTGGTCATCGCCGATGAACTTGCAAGCGGTGAAAAATAAACCGTCCCAGCCACAACATGCACCGGAAAACCGCTTCGATCAGATCCCCCATGCACGCCTTAAAGCGCCATTTTTGGAAATGTGAATCGGATAACGAAAATAAACCCCTTGTTAGCGGTAGCGTTCGCCCGGGGTCAACGGTGATAAGCGACACTCAGCTGAATAGAGGCATGCACTAGAAGTCCTATGCAACACACAAAAGTGTAATCAGTTTCACCAATGGTAGGGGTGGGTCACAGGAAACACATGCGCGAACTGAAAACTCATGCCTAATACTCAAGCCTTCTACAGTTTCGCCGATTCACAATACAATAACGCAGAATTAAATTCTCACTGCTATGGGACAGGCAGTTTCAGTGCCCTCTTTGCTTCGATCAAATTATGTTATTCGACAAGCTGTTTAAACGCGAAGAAAAACCCGCCAAGCCTCGCCGAACATCGCGAGACCCAAAAGCGCGCGCAAACGAAAACCGCACAAAACGCACTCGCAAGATGCACCAGAAAATGGATGTCAATGATTTGCGCGTGGGTATGTTGGTTGTCGAACTGGATATTCCCTGGGAAGAATCTCCATTTATGTTTCAAGGAGTTGAACTCAAGTCACCCGCGGATGTACTGGCCGTTCAAGAAGCTTGCTCATTTGTTTACGTTGACTACGATGAATTCTCTTTGCAAAAGGCGGCACCTGCAGGTACCGGCCTTCCAGCTACCCCACGTAGCAATACTCAACGCTATGACGTTGAAGTGGAAGACGAGTTCGAAAATGCGAAAGAAGTTCACGAAATGGCGAATCGTACCGTGTCCACCTTGTTTGAGGAAATACGCCTGGGCGCAGAGGTAGACAGCGCCAAAGTAAAACAAGCCGTTAATGGCTGTGTGGAGAGTATCGTTCGAAACCCGGACGCCTCTGTTTGGCTAACCCGAATACAAGCCAAAAGTGAAACCACTGCACAGCATTCAATGAACGTAGCGGCGTTATCTATTGTCATTGGCAAAGCCTTGAATATGTCACAACGCGAGTTGGAAGACGTGGGCGCTTGCGGCATGTTGCACGATGTGGGTAAAACCAGTGTTTCCAGTGAAGTCATAGCAAAACCTGGCCCTCTAACTGCGGAAGAGCAGATTGAGATGCGTAAGCATTGTCGCTACGGAAGAGATATTTTAATGTCTACTAAAAGCGTGCTTAGTGGTGTTGCTGATGTGGCACACGCGCATCACGAACGAATCGATGGTACGGGCTACCCCCGCTCTTTAGACGATGATCGCATTCCAAAGTACGCAAAAATTGTTGCTATTGCAGAAGCCTACGACACGATGACGACGCGGCAGGTGTATCGAGAGGCTATCTCGCCATCTGTTGCACTGCAAGAATTGTATGCTGGCCGCGGAACTCAATTTGAAGAAGAATATGTGGTTCGGTTTATCGATGCGATTGGCATCTTTCCACCAGGCAGCATCATTGAAATGGTGAACGGTGAAGTGGGTATCGTGCTGGCGAATACAACCGATAAGCTGCGTCCACGCGTTATCATGATTTTGGATGATGAAAAGGAAGCTTCGTTGCAACGCATCGTCGATTTATCGCAAATGGAAACCGATGACAAAGGCGATGTGTATCAAATCAAAACCACCCACAGTGATGGGGCCTTCGGAATCGATATTAGTGACTTCCAACGTGCCGGATTAAGGCTCGGGTAACACCCAATTACAAAAGTACCAAATCTTCACCGGCAGAATTTTTGTCTTTATTTCCATCTGATCGGGAAGCAAGGAGCATCTCTAGATACTCATCGTCTACATCCCCTGTCACGTAGTCACCATCAAAACAGCAAGCCTCGAATACATCAATAGATGCTTTGTTATAACGCACGGCAGATTTTAAGTCGTCTAAGTCTTGATAAATTAGACCATCAGCACCGATCAGTTCAGCAATTTGTTCCACACTTCGATTGTGAGCAATCAGCTCATCGGCGGCCGGCATATCAATGCCATACACATTAGGGTAACGCACAGGCGGAGCTGCCGACGCTAGGTATACTTTTTTGGCACCAGCATCACGCGCCATTTCAACAATTTGCCTCGACGTTGTTCCACGCACGATCGAGTCATCGATTAACAAAACGTTCTTGCCTTGAAATTCTAAATCAACGGGGCTGAGCTTTTGACGAACAGATTTCTTTCGTTCCGTTTGCCCCGGCATAATAAACGTTCGGCCAATGTATCGATTTTTTATAAAGCCTTCGCGATACTTAACGCCTAGGTGAAAAGCCACCTCCAATGCTGACGTTCTTGAGGTGTCCGGGATGGGTATGACGACATCAACATCATTGTCTGGCCACTCACGAATAATTTTTTTCGCCAACGCTTCACCCATTCTCAAGCGCGCTTTATAGACCGATACGTTATCGATAATACTATCGGGGCGAGCGAGGTAGACGTATTCGAAGATGCACGGCACAAGCTTCGGGTCTTGTGCGCATTGCTGGCTACTGAGTTTGCCTTGAGCATCAATAAACACCGCCTCCCCTGGTGCGACATCACGCACTAACGTGAAGCCAATACCTTGCAAAGCCACACTTTCAGACGCGATCGCGTATTCAACGCCCAATTCGGTTTCACGTTTTCCAATCACCATAGGACGAATACCTAAGGGATCGCGAAAGGCGAACACCCCACGCCCGACTAATAAGCCGATGACGGCATATGCACCTTGGCAGCGACGATGAACGGCTTCCACCGTCTTGAATATGTCGTTTGAGGTCACTTGTGTGCTGGGTTTAAGCGCTTGCAATTCATGCGCGAACACATTCAATAACACTTCAGAATCTGAGCGCGTATTGATATGGCGTAGGTCAGACTCAAACAATTCTCGTTTTAAAACTTCCGTATTGGTTAAGTTGCCGTTGTGCCCCATCACAATGCCAAACGGGCTGTTGACATAAAACGGTTGTGATTCTGCCGCAGCAGAGGTACCAGCGGTGGGGTAGCGACAATGCCCAATTCCCATCGCACCGGTAAGCCGTTGCATATCGTCGGCGCGAAACACATCGCGAACCAGGCCCGGCCCTTTACGCAACACCAAACGATTGTCATCACAGGTTGCAATGCCAGCGGCATCTTGCCCGCGATGCTGCAACAACGTGAGTGCATCGTAGAGCGCATGATTTACTGAATCGGAACCAACAATACCGATAATGCCGCACATAGCGTTAGAGCCTTTTGCCGTTATTTAGGCGAATTCTGGAGTCAGGAAGAAAACGAAAAATGGGTTGCAATGTCATCGGGCAATCGCTTGTGTAATGACTTTGCGAGTTTTTGCACACTCGGCATAATGGCAGAGTTACGCCACCACAGCTCTTGCTTAATTGTGGGCGTTAGATTGGCTAACAAAGCCAGCACTGTAATGATAAATACACCGCGAAACAAACCAAACAACACGCCAGCGATACGGTCAAACTTCTTGGCTCGTCGGTTTGCCACCACCTTCATAACCAACCAGGTGGCCAAACTACCCACCAGCAGGGTTCCGAAAAACAAGATGCAGGCGCTGATGCCCAGTCGGGCTTGCGGGCTCTCAATGGATTCAGGTAGCAAGGTAGCAAAGTTTGAACTGAAAGCCAGAGTCAATAAGATTGCCCCCGCCCACACCACCAGGCTTACAAATTCGCGATAAAAGCCGCGAATGAAACTGATGATTGCAGACACCAAAAGCGCCAAGACAATTATTACGTCTATACCCGTCATACCGACGACCTAGCATGTTCGACAAGGGGGCATGGTACCAAGCTTCTGCATACCTTCTCACGCACAGGTTTCATGGATACGGCATCACCAATGCATCACGCCCCAAAAGGCTGATGACATCGTCTCGCACTGTGCCCGCCTGATCTTTATCAATCATAGGCCCAACTCGTACCCGAAACACCGTGCCATCATTGCTTAGCGTCACAAACGACGGATATCCGGCGCGCCGTAGACGATCTCGCACCGCCATGGCATTGGCCTCATCACGAAAGCTACCCGCTTGCACAACCCAGGCTTTAAAACTGTTGTTGTCCAGCACCGGAGCTGTGGATTCTGTTTCGACCGCGACCGGCGTCACAGTGTTGTCCACCACAGGCCGCCTGGTGGCGCTCTGACTGGCCGGCAACGAATCATCGGAATCAACTAAACTTTGATCCGTAGTGCGACGCACTGGGCCGGTGCCAGGGGGATTTTCAGAAAAGCGGCGCTTCATGCGTTGCCACCAGCTGTCTTCTTTTGATGTATTGCTCAGCGGCACGGTCACGGTTTCGCGGCTGCCATCAATGTTGATGACTCTGGGGGGTTCCTCGCGTAAACGCTCCACCCGACGAAACTGGCTTTCACTACCGGAACCATCCAGCAACAACGGCAGGAAGATCACAGCCAAAGCAATGATAATGGTGGCGCCCCAAAGACGCTGACGCAGTTTCTGCGCCCGGAGTTCTTCAAGTTGATCGGCCGACATCTTGCCAATGTTCGTGCAATGCTGTGAGGGTGAAAAATGACCCGGCAACGAGCACAACAGCCTCAGAAGGTGGATGCGCTGAATTATAGGCGTTTGCTTGCTCACAAGCAGCCCGCCACGCTTCAGATAGGGAAATATGAGCCTCGGCTTTGCCACCGGCCCCCTGCACCAGAGCGCACAACTCCTTAGCTGGAGTGCCTCTAGAGCCATCTAACGCAATACAGTGCCAATGTCGAACCGCCGTGTGTAATGCAGTCACCACACCAGCCACGTCTTTGTCATTGAGTGCACCGAAAACCGCGAACACGGGTGCGCCAGGGAATCGTTCTTGTAACCCCGCCTGCACACTGGCGGCAGCGGCCGGATTGTGGGCCACATCCAGCACAACATTCACCCCTTGCTTTCGATGTTGTTCAAAGCGCCCTGCCACCTGCACATCTGCAATGGCGGCCACAGCGGTGTCCAGAGTGACGGGCAAGCGCGAGTTTAAGTGCGACACCGCCATCAATGCTGCATGAGCGTTTGTTTGTTGATGCTCACCGGGAAGGCTTAAGGATAAGAACTGACGTTCATCCTCGGAAGGGACTTGTTGCAGCAGCATGTTGGCCTGTTTTATGGATTTGACCACACCCGGTGGTGGATCCTGATCGGCCATGATCAACGGAACGCCAGCGCGACCGATGCCGATCTTCTCACGGCCAATCGACGTGCGATCGGATCCTAACCAACTTTCGTGATCAATAGCAATGCTCGTCACAATCGCACAATCGGTATCCCATAAGTTGGTGGTGTCCAATCGCCCCCCCAAACCTACCTCCAAAATGACCACATCGCAGCGCTGTTTAATGAAGGTGTGCACCGCGGCTAAGGTGCTGAATTCAAAATAGGTTAAGGCGGTGTTCTCGCGTGCAGATTCAATTGCCTCAAAAGAGGCCACAATCGTTTCATCAGAAACCGGTGTACCAGCGACGGCTATGCGTTCGTTGAAGTGAACAATGTGAGGCGATGTGTATACCCCCGTGCGGTAACCCGCTGCACGGTATACCGCATCCAGCAAGGCCACTGTGCTGCCCTTGCCGTTGGTGCCGGCCACCGTGATGACGGGCATACTGAGCGCATGAACGTTGGCACGCGTTGCCACCAGGGCCGCCCGAGTCAACCCCAACTCGATTTCGTTGGGGTGCGTTGCTTCAATCCACTGCAACCATTCCGTTAACGAAGCACCCATTTTGGGAGCGGACGGCACCGTCACGAGCTGGCGGCAGGCGCCTTGCCAGGTTTCTCTTCGGTGGATAGATCCAAAGGAGCCGCGGCGGTTAATTTAGCCAATAGTTTGGCTAAGGTGTCGCGCATTTCACGCCGATCCACAATCATATCGAGAGCACCGTGTTCCAACAAAAATTCACTGCTTTGAAATCCATCAGGCAGGGTTTCACGCACAGTTTGTTCAATAACTCGAGGCCCCGCGAACCCAATTCGCGCACCCGGTTCGGCGATGATGATGTCACCCAACATCGCTAAGCTGGCTGATACGCCGCCCATGGTGGGGTCGGTTAACACCGAGATGTAAGGTAATCCTTGAGCGGATAGTTTGGTGAGCAGCGAACTGGTTTTACCCATCTGCAACAACGACATCAAAGCCTCTTGCATTCGAGCCCCACCACTGGCGCTGAAACAAACTAACGGGACCTTATCAGCGATACAACGATCCACCGCCAAGCAAAATCGTTCGCCAACGACCGAGCCCATCGACCCCGCCATAAAATTAAAATCAAACACCGCCACGACCACAGGCAGATTGTGTATTTGTCCCCGCATAACAACCAGGGCGTCGGTTTCACCCGAATCTTTTGCGGCCGCGGAAAGCCTGTCTTTGTAGCGCTTGGAGTCTTTGAATTTTAAGGTATCAATCGGTTCTACCGAGGCACCAATTTCTTCACGGCCATCCTCGTCTAGCAGCCGTTCTAACCGCTTTCTCGCACCCACTCGAATGTGGTGCCCACACTTCGAACATACCTCTTGTGCACGTTCCAGCTCAGCGTGATAGAGCACATTACTGCAACTATCGCATTTGATCCACAAGCCTTCGGGCACGTTGCCCGATCCAGGGTCCGAAACGCGGGCACTGATACGCGCCGGAATCAGCTTCTCAAACCAGCTCAATGCCCGTGGAGAGGCCGTTTTCTTTTTGTCGTCGCTCACAGTTCGCGTCTTTAAATTGTCTTTAGAAGTAAACCGAATGGGTCTTAGGGTGATAGCGTATCAGGCTGGAGACTTATGCGCCTGTCGTACCGCATTTACGAACAATTGCATCTTGGTTGCATCCTTCACCCCTTTGGCTTGTTCCACCCCCGTGCTCACATCCACCGCATAGGGGCGCACCTGGCGCACCGCCTGGGCCACATTCTCAGGATACAACCCTCCGGCCAAGATTAACCGAGCGGGTGCGGATTGCTCTAATTTTGCCCAATCAAAGGCATGGCCCGTTCCACCAAGCTCCCCAGGTCCGTGACTGTCAAACAAAAACCCTTGGGCATTTTTGTATTGCGCTAGTACAGTCGGGGTGGGCAAACCGTCCGCAACACCTAAGGCTTTCACATAGGGGCGGTTGAAGGCGTCACACCATTGAGCAGATTCAGTACCGTGGAATTGAGGCAGTAAATTGGGAATGGCTTCCAATGCCTGGTGCACCTCGGCTTCGTTGGCATTTAAAAATAAACCCACGCGAACCATATAGGGGGGAAGCTGGGCTGCGATATCAGCCGCTGCAACCGGCAAAATAGCGCGCTTAGAGGCGGCACAAAACACAAACCCAAGCGCATCCACGCCCAGTTGTTCCGCATACAGCGCATCTTCTAACCGCGTGATACCGCAGATTTTGATTCGGGTGTGGGGTTGCATAACCCCGCTATTTTACGCGCTTGGTTGGATAAATGTGGGTACGTTGAATCGGCTGGGATAATGCGCTTGCAGAAAACAGAGCCCATTCGGGGGAGCGGTCATCGCCGCTTGTGTGCGATCTTTCGCAGCCAACAACCGTTCTAACCAATCGATCGGTTGCTCGCCTTTGCCGATGGCCATCAAACAACCCGCCACAATACGCACCATGTTGTGCAAAAAACAATTGGCGGTGATTTCCAGAATAACTCGATCCCCTACCCTTTCCACACGCAATTCATGCAACATCCGAATAGGATGATTGGCTTGACATTGCGCAGAACGAAAGCTGCTGAAATCGTGCTCACCTAACAAACTGTTTGCAGCCGCTTGCATGCGTTGTACATCTAAAGGATCGCATTGCCAGCTTAAACGTTTCGCATCCAGTCCCGGTCGCGTGGCTCGGTTCAGAATGGTGTAGCGATAAGAGCGGGAGTCCGCTGAAAAACGCGCGTGAAAATCCTCAGGCATCACTTGCGCCCAATGCACCGACACGTCGCGGGCTAAAACGGAATTTACACCAAAGGTCCATGCGGTTAATTCGCGAATGGCTGAGGTGTCGAAGTGAACAATTTGGGCTGCGGCATGAACGCCCGTGTCGGTACGACCCGAACAGTGCACCGTGATTGGCTCGTTCGCGATACGACTTAAAGCCGCTTCCACTGTCGCCTGTACTGAAACCGAATGCGGCTGGCGTTGCCAGCCGCAATAGGCGTGTCCATCATATTCAACCGCCAGAGCTACGCGCATAAATACACCATTTGCGAGCAGCTACTGCGATAACTTAGAACTATGAGATTTTGCGCTTCAGCGTTTCCGCTTCAGAGACTTGTTCCGGGCTTCCACTTTTAACTATTTCATCCAGCGCACTGCTGGCTGAATCATTGTCACCCATGTCGATATAGGCTTTCGCCAAATCCATCATGGTGTCCATTTCATCAACCGACTCCAAACTCTCCGTTCCAGCCAGCAGCGTATCGTCGCTGGTGGCATTCAGATCCAAGCTTTGGTCCGCATTTAAACTGTCGTCCAGCAATTCGGTGCTGTCTAATTCCATATCACCAGAGAGCTGGTTTAAGTCCAATGTGAGATCTTCAGCCGCACCGGAAACATCTAGCGCACTGGCATCTAAGTTGGGCGCATCCAAATGGGTTGAATCCAATGTAGGCACGTTCAAACTCATATCGTTCATGGCGTCGCTGGCTTGATCGCCTACTGTGCCGGCAATACCGGAAGCCGTGTCAGTAATGCCGCTGGCCGCATCGCCAACAACCCCTGTCACGCTATCAGTCGCACCATCTAATGATGGGAAATCCAGACTGCTGGTGTCATCACCCACATCCGCTGCAATTTCATCCGCAATTTGCGAGAAATCACCGGTTGCTTCTAGGTCAGCCTCATCAAAGGCGAACGCTGGATCGATACTTTGATCCATGAGATGTGATTCGTCTTCATCATCTGCCATCTTGGTGAGGTCATCACTTGAATCAAAGTCAGGTAAGGACAACACCGAGTCACCGTCATTCGCAGTAGCATTCGAGAAATCGCGATTAACGCTAGCGATTTCTTCACTACCAGAATTGGTTAGAAAATCATCGTTGTTTAATGATTGAGCATCTTCGCGACTACCCACACCGATGGATTCGATATTATCCGCGGCCCCAGAAAATAACGCGTTACCGGGGTCTAGCTCGTGGCCGGTTGCCGCGATACCAGCCCAAGCCGGAGTTGAGGTACCAAATTTCTGTTGATACTGCGCAGCCACGTCCGCATACCCATCCGAGTTGCGCTGAGCTGCGTAAGTTTCCATTAATTTTTCATGGTATTCAGGATTGTTGTTGTCCCGATCCATTGCCTTACCTAACAGTTCTTCTGCTTGGCCGTGCAACCCGTAAGCGAGATAAACATCGACTTCTGAGAGGGTGTCGTCATGATCGATATCATCCATACCGGAATCAAACGCTGCCGCGGCACCGGCAATTTCCGTATTGGAAGCTGTGCCGTCAAACGCCTCAATGTCATCCGCAGCATCTTCTTTATCACGACCAAAGCCAACAGCTGCTGCAGCGGCAGCCACACCGGCGCCTCCAGCAGCGGCGGCAGCGCCAACACCTGAACTCGCCGCTTCACCCATATCGTCGAGCCTGTCCGTCATGCTGTCACCAATGTGCGTGGCGGCTGTGCCGTCGGCCAACTCCATTTCGTCAAGAAATTCAACATCATCTAAATCGGCATCATCGATCTTACGCTTTCGACGACCCATGAATAACGTGGCCAATAGCCCAAGAGCGCCTAAACCCAGAACGCCGAGAACGCCCCATTTAAGGTTGCTGTTCAACACACCGTCAAGCCAACCTTTTGGCTCTTCAGCTGCACCGCCGGCATTGGAAGCCGCCGCCGCTGTTGCAGCCGCTGCTGCGTTAGCTGTATCGTTCGCGTTGTCCGCCACCAAATTTGTCGCGTCATCACCAAGCAGTTCAACCGATTCCAGTTGTTCACCCGCTGCTGTCACCGCGTTGCCCGCCGCATCGCTGGCTTCACTGGCAGCACCGCCAACCAAATCACTGGCAGAGTCTGCCAAGTTCGAGGCCGCGTCACCTACATTGGCCGAAGCATCTGCCAATGTGTCGCCAGCTGCATCCACTAAAGAGTCTGCTGCTCCGGCTGCGTCAGACGCATCGGCGGTCACTTCGTTTTTCGCAGCTTCAAGTTGAGCTTCAAGTTTTGCAATATCGTTTTGCTGCAAAGTAACTAAGGTATCGAGATTTTCACCCGTGTTTTGCAAAGCAGCAGATTGATCGGTTAAGTCGTCAGTCTCACGACGAGAAGATGCCAGTTCCTCACGCGCTAACTGCAACTTTCGATTAATTTCACCCAAACGATTAGCGTCGCTGGCCGCGGACTCATCTGAGGTTGCACTAGCGGCTGTGGTCGTTGAATCACTGTCAGCAACAATTTTGAGTTCATCGCGTTGCAGCACTTCGGTGCGAGCATTAGCCAAAATGGCAGCAGCCTCATCATTTAAAGAAGCAACACTCGTGTCTTCAGCGGGCTCTTGCGTACGTGCCGGAGCGGAAGCCGCTTGTGAGGCACTGGCCACCTGTGTGGCTCGTTGACCTGAACGTACACCGTCGCGATATTCCTGCCATAAACGATTCTGATCGTTAATGCTGGCAAGTGCTTGTGCTTGTGATATGCCGTTCGCTTCACTGGCACTTGGCACCCGTAAGGTGGCACCGGCTCTAACTAAGTTGATGTTGCCATTAATGAACGCGCTTTCGTTCGCGGCCAATAACGCCATCATCATTTGCTGAGGTGATACGCCATTGCCTGAAAGATTTTGAGCGATTATGCCTAAGGTTTCACCGCGTTGCACAACCACACTGTCTGATGAGCTTGATCCGGCATCAATGCTTTCCAATGTCACGATGTTGGAAGTATCAGCTCCCGAACCCGCTTCACTACCACCACCTACGAGTTCTACCTGGGGTAGCCCGTTAGCGTCTAAATTGCTTGAACCCAGTTCCGTCAAACTGATGACTTCACCACCACCACCGAACGTCGAATCGCCACCTAAACCGTCTAACGTGATGACTTCACCGCCAACATCAGAATCGAATGTGACCGAAGCGGAGGATTGTGTTGTTAAGGTGCCCGAGGAAGCCGCAGCGCGAGCGGCCGCTCCAGCAGCTCTGGCGCGAGCAATAGCAGGATCTTCATCGATAGCGACACTGCCAACTTCTGCAGTATCAAACGTTGTGGTGGCTTCCAAACCGTCCAGTGTTACCGACTCGCCTTCTAGAATAACGGTGTCGCCACTAACCGAGTCAAGTGACTCAAGACTGACGAGCTCACCGTCGGTAATAATTTCTGACTCGCGTTGAATTGGTGTCGGTGTGACTAAAGACGTGTCATCACGTTGCACGAATGCAGGCGAATCAGCGCCAGTGTCAGCGCGAGCGCTGGTGTTGGGTGACATGAATACCGGTGGATCCAACAGCACGGTGTATTCGCGAACCATCCGACCCGCGGGCCAATCAACTTCTAATAGGAAGTTAAGAAACGGTTCAACGATTGGACGCTGGCTGGTGATCACAATCGTTTGCGTGTCTTGGTTGACGGAAAATCGCAAATCGGCCAGCGCATCTGTGCGCTCGATACCCGCCCGAGCAAACGCCTCTGGCGACGCCAATTTGACGATCATTCCTGTCATCTCGCCCGACCTAACGGACGACAATCGAATTTCTGCGCTCATCGGTTGGTTCAATGACGAACGCATTTCAATCTCACCGAGACCTAATGCGCGTGCTGAACCTGATGATAAAGCGATGCTGACAGCCAAAGCCGTTGCTAGTTTTCGCACTGTTCTTTTCCCAAAAACGTTACTTGAGTTGTACTTGCTGTTTCCGGCGAAGCAGCGAGTTGAGTCAGGTAACGGGTTTAAAGCCGATTAACCTATCGTATATAGCCGAAATATCACAACACACCAACAGCAGATCTGGCCGTTAGGCCAGATGGTCACGGACTAAGCATTCAGCAATCTGCACGCTATTCAATGCGGCACCTTTGCGAACGTTGTCCGATACTACCCAGAGATTTAAGCCGTTTTCGCAGCTTATGTCCTCTCTGATACGACCGACAAACACCTCATCTGTGCCGGCAGATTCGGTGACGGCCGTTGGGTATCCGCCATCTTGGTGGTCATCTATCACCACTATTCCTGGAGCAGATGCCAGCAATTCTCGGGCCGAGTCAGCCGATAAGGGCCGTTCAAGCTCTAAATGCACCGCTTCTGAGTGCCCATAAAACACAGGAATTCGCACGCAGGTGGGATTTACACGAATGCTACTGTCTTCCATAATTTTATGCGTCTCCCAGACCATTTTCATCTCTTCCTTGGTGTAACCATTGTCTTGAAAAGTGTCGATGTGGGGCAGAGCGTTAAACGCAATTTGCTTCGGATACACCGAGGGTTCTATGGGCTGCCCATTCAATAATCTCGCGGTCTGCCCACCGAGCTCTTCAATCGCTTCCTTGCCTGTGCCGGATACCGCTTGATAGGTTGCCACATTAATGCGAGTTATGCGTGCCGCGTCGTGAATAGGTTTAAGTGCCACGAGCATCTGAATGGTGGAACAATTTGGGTTAGCGATGATGCCGGTTTCTTTGTATTGCGCAATCGCGTGAGCGTTTACTTCAGGCACGATCAAGGGCTTGTCATCGTCATAGCGGAATTGCGATGTGTTGTCGATAACCACACAACCAGCTGCGGCTGCCAAGGGTGCGTATACCTTAGATACCGACGCACCCGGTGAAAACAGCCCTATCTGTACGCTGCTGAAATCAAATTCAGCAAGATCTTTCACAACCAGCTGCTTGCTACCAAACGCCACTCGCTTTCCAGCCGAGCGTGAACTGGCTAGCGCGTGCACCTCACCGACCGGGAATTTCCGCTCATGCAAAATCTCCAGCATGGTTTCCCCAACCGCACCGGTTGCTCCAACAACGGCAACGTTGAATGTCTTATTCATCGAAAATTACTCAAATTTTGAAATTGAAAAAGATCGTGTCTTATCATCAGGCCGAGGCTTTTAATGCATTAAGTACCGCATCACCCATTGCCGACGTGTTCACCACAGTGATATTTTGTGTGTCGGCATCGCCGGCAATATCTTGGCAGCGTAGCCCTTGACTCAACACGCTGGACACCGCTGCATTAATGGCATCGGCGGCGCCAGGTTGTCTCAAGCTGTAACGCAGCATCATCGATACCGACAAGATAGTGGCCAGTGGATTAGCGATTCCTTGGCCTGCGATGTCAGGCGCTGAACCGTGGATGGGTTCGTACATGCCTTTCCCGTTTGAATCCAGAGACGCCGAAGGCAACATGCCGATGCTGCCCGTTAGCATGGCGGCGGCGTCAGACAAAATGTCACCAAAGATGTTGCCAGTCACAATCACATCGAATTGTTTGGGCGCGCGCACCAACTGCATGGCGGCGTTGTCGACATACATATGCGATAACTCCACCTCCGGATAAGCCTGACCCACACGCTCGACCACTTCACGCCAAAGTTCAGACACTTCCAGCACGTTCATTTTATCCACCGAACATAATCGCCTGCTGCGTTGCATGGCAATCTCAAAGCCACGAATAGCAATACGCTCAATTTCAGGTTCGCTATAAACCATGGTGTTAAAACCGGTACGCACACCTTTCCTTACCTCGATGCCGCGGGGTTCTCCAAAATACAAGCCACTGGTGAGTTCGCGCAAAATCATCATGTCTAAGCCAGCCACTAATTCCGGCTTTAATGAAGAGGCGTTGGCTAATTCTGGAAACAACATGGCAGGGCGTAGATTGGCGAACAAATCCAACTCAGCCCGTAAACGCAATAAGCCACGTTCGGGTCTTAGCTCCCGAGGTGCTTCATCGTATTTCGGGCCACCGACAGAACCAAGCAAAATGGCGTTAGCGTTTCGACAAGCCGCCAAAGTTGCATCAGGCAATGGTGTTCCGTGGGCATCGTAGGCGGCACCACCAAACGCATGTTCAGCGGTTTCGATGCCAAGCTTATGCTGGGTGTTAACAGCATCCAAAACGCGCATCGCTTGATGCACGATTTCTGGGCCAATACCATCGCCAGATAAAACCGCTACGCTCGTCATGGTGAATATTCTCTTAAGTTAATTATGTAAAGGTAAGTAATGAAACGATGTGTGGAAATTACACTTCCGCGTGTGGAATAACTTCCGCTTCGTGTTCAGCATCGGAATACCACTGCTGCATGGACACATCGCCCAACACCCGTTTGAAATAAGGGCCAACACGATTCACAGTTTCAATGCCGTAGGTGTGAAAGCGAGAAGCAACCGGTGCAAACATGGCATCCGCCACGGTGTAATGCCCAAATAACCAAGGCCCACCACTCACTTGCAAAGCGCTGTCTAGCAAATGTTGAATGCGCGCTATATCGTTCTGTGTTTCTTGATTGGGGACAAAGTCATCGATCACGCGACGACAATTCATCGGCATATTTGCTCGCAGGGCTTGAAAACTGGAATGCATTTCCGCGCTAACCGCCCGTGCTTTGGCCCGTTCATTAACCGCTTCTGGCCATAACCGTTTTTCTGGAAACTTTTCAGCAATATACTCACATATCGCTAGCGAATCCCACAGTACGAGATCAGCATCATACAAAACCGGTACTTGCTTGGCAGGGCACAAGTCTTCCAATAAGGTGAGGCCAGCTTCCGTGAATAACGGGATGCGCACCTCTTCAAATTTCACCCGCGCATGTTTCATCAAGATCCACGGCCGTAGCGACCACGATGAGTAGTTCTTGTTACCTATAACAAGCCGCGGTTCTGTATTCACTGGGAGTTAAACAACCAAGGAGCCGCCGTACGACGTGTTGACTCATAATTTTCAATGCGATTACGTTTCTGCAGCGTCAAGCCAATATCGTCTAAACCATTGAGTAAACAATCGCGTCGAAACTCATCTACATCAAATGAATGCACTTCCCCATCTGGGGTGGTTACCGTTTTTGCTTGCAAATTAATGTCTAAGCGATAGCCTTCGGTGTTCTCACAGTCTTCAGCCAACTTGGCACAGACATCAGCAGGTAAAACGATGGGCAGTAAACCACTCTTAAACGCATTGTTGTGAAAGATATCGGCGAAGCTCGGTGCAATGACACTGCGAAAACCGTAATCATCCAATGCCCACACTGCGTGCTCACGTGATGATCCACAGCCAAAGTTGTCTCCTGAAATTAATACCTGCGCACCGGCGTAGCGGGCTTGGTTCAATACGAATTCAGGATTGGGCTGTCGGCTGTTCGGGTCTTGCCCTGGAAAGCCTTCATCTAAATAACGCCAGGCATCAAATAAATTCACGCCAAAGCCTGATCGTTTAATCGATTTTAAAAATTGCTTTGGAATAATGGCATCGGTATCAATGTTTGATCGATGCATGGGTGCTGCGAGCGCTTTAATCTGAGTGAACGCTTTCATACAAAACTCCTCACATCAACAAAGTGCCCAGCAATAGCTGCCGCTGCCGCCATCGCAGGACTGACCAAATGAGTGCGACCTCCCGCGCCTTGCCGGCCTTCAAAGTTTCGGTTCGACGTCGATGCACATCGCTCCCCTGGCTCCAGGCGATCAGCGTTCATCGCCAAACACATCGAACAACCCGGCTCTCTCCATTCAAATCCAGCTGCTGTAAATATCTTATCCAGGCCCTCTTCCTCAGCTTGGCGTTTTACCAAACCCGAACCTGGCACCACTAGCGCTTGTTTAATGGAATCTGCAACTTGTCGATTTTGAATAACCGCCGCGGCTGCGCGTAAATCTTCAATGCGAGAATTGGTGCAGGAACCGATGAACACCCGATCCAAACCGATGTCGGTCATGGGGGTGTCGGGTTTTAAATCCATGTACTCCAGCGCTCGGCGCATGCCATCAGCGCGCGTCGCATCATCAACAGTTTCTGGGTTCGGCACAACGCCACCCACGGATGTCACCATTTCCGGTGATGTTCCCCATGACACTTGCGGTTCAATGCCAGCGGCGTCTATGCGCACCACTTTGTCAAACTGTGCATCGTCGTCACTCACCAATGTGCGCCAAGCAGCGGCTGCCGCTTCCCACTGTTCAGCTGTGGGTGCAAACGGACGACCTTTGATGTAGTCAATCGTGGTTTCATCCACGGCCACCATACCCGCACGCGCACCTGCTTCAATCGACATGTTGCACACGGTCATGCGACCCTCCATCGACAAGGCTCGAATGGCGTGGCCACCAAATTCAATCGTATAACCGGTGCCACCTGCGGTGCCGATTTCTCCAATGATGGCAAGCACAATATCTTTAGCGGTTACCCCTGGCCCGACTTGCCCATCCACACTGACCAACATCGATTTCGATTTCTTTTGCAGCAGCGTTTGCGTGGCCATGACATGCTCCACTTCACTGGTACCAATGCCGAACGCCAATGCACCGAAGGCACCGTGAGTGGAGGTGTGCGAATCGCCGCACACGACGGTCATGCCCGGTAGGGTCGCACCTTGTTCTGGCCCGATGACATGAACAATGCCTTGGCGATGGTCTGTCATTGAAAACTCAGTGACACCGAAGGCTTCGCAATTAGTATCAAGCGTTTCCACTTGCAAACGGGAAACAGGATCTTCAATGCCTTCATCCCGTGAGGTGGTGGGTACATTGTGATCGGCCACGGCCAACATAGAGTCGGTGCGCCAGGGTTTGCGCCCAGCCAGCGTCAGCCCCTCGAATGCTTGAGGCGATGTGACTTCGTGCACCAAATGACGATCGATGTACAGCAGCACGGTGCCATCTTCTTGTTCGTCCACCAAATGGGCGTCCCAAACCTTGTCGTACAGAGTTTTTCCGGCCATGCGAATCACGCTCATGAGTTAAGTGTTGGATGTGTCTAGGTTAACGGCTACCTATCAATTACTCAAATTGATAGTATTCATTACAAGTATTCCAAATAGGAATGATAATTATGGACACCCTGGCTCTAGAGTCTTTCATAGCCGTCGCGGACGAAGGCTCATTTTCTCGCGCTGCCGAGCGATTGTTCGTCACCCAACCGGCAATAAGCAAACGTATCGCAGGACTTGAGCAAGACTTAGGGATGCCCTTGTTTGATCGGCAGGGCCGACAACTGAGCCTAACCGAGGCCGGAGCGACCCTGTTAACCAGTGCACGTCGCATTGTGGCCGATTTGAACACCAGCCGTGAGGCCATTCTATCAATGGGTGACCAGGTGGGGGGCCGCTTGCGTCTTGCGACCAGCCACCATATCGGCATTCATCGACTCCCGCCCGTGTTGAAAGCTTTCACGCAACGTTACCCCGCGGTGGAACTGGATTTGTTATTCCTAGACTCTGAACTCGCCATAGATAAGGTTATTCAGGGAGAAATCGAACTGGCGATTGTGACTTTGCCGGAAACCGAACAACGCGCACTCACCAATGTATTAATTTGGCCAGACCCCTTAGTGATTGTTGCAGCGCCCGATCATCCGCTGATAAAAACGGCACAGCCTCGTAAGGGTGCCGGTGCCCAATCCAGAGCTGGTGCACTCACAAAAAAACAACCCGTATCGGCGTTAGCATCACACGCAGCAGTGCTGCCCAGCCGCAACACCATCACCCGCCGCATTTTGTTTAATTCATTAAACCCACACCGAATCACCATTCGTACTGCACTGGAAACGAATTACCTAGAAACCATCAAGATGCTGGTGTCTGTTGGTATAGGCTGGGGCGTACTGCCTGCCTCAATGTTGGACGACACTGTGGAAGAAGTGCGGTTGAGTCAACTAGACATGCAACGCAGGCTAGGTTATGTGGTGAGAACCGACCGCACCATCAGCCGTGCAGGCAACGCATTGCTCGATATACTTCGAGCCAGCGAACCAAACTGAGGAACAGCATGAATAAACACCTGGCGCAGTCCAATGTCGAAGGCACAGGCTATGAGCATTTGGATGCTCGTTTCGATAATTGCATCATCGGGCATGCGCAAGTCGAACGCTTGTGGACGGGCAGTCGATGGGCAGAAGGGCCAGCCTGGTTTGCCGCAGGCAACTATTTGTTGTGGTCTGACATACCCAATAATCGAATGCTGCGTTGGGATGCTAATGATGGACATGTATCGGTATTTCGTTCGCCAGCGAATAACAGCAATGGCAACACGGTAGATGCGCAGGGGCGATTAATTTCGTGTGAGCATTTAAGTCGCTCTGTGACACGCACAGAACACAACGGATCTATCAGCGTTCTTGCTAACACCTTTGAGGGCAAAAGATTTAATTCGCCTAATGATGTTGTTGTTCACGACGATGGTTCCATCTGGTTCACCGACCCCTCCTACGGAATATTATCCGATTACGAAGGCGACGCTGCAACGCCAGAAATGGATTGTCATGTGTATCGCATCGACCAAACGGGTTCAGTAACCCGCGTTATAGACAACATGGCGAAACCCAATGGTATTGCTTTTAGCCCCGATGGAGAAGCTGTGTATGTGTCTGATACAGGGGCCAGCCATGACCCCAGCTTAACCCCCCACATCAAACGCTTTACGTTGTCAGCTGATAAAAAAAGCGTTACCAACCACACCGTATTTGCGGAATGCACAGCCGGTATGTTTGACGGGTTTCGCTTCGATCGTGGCGGAAGAATTTGGGCCAGTGCAGCCAATGGCGTGCATTGCTATGCCACAGACGGCACATTGATCGGACGGATTAAAATTCCCGAATTAGTGGCCAACGTAGAATTTGGTGGTGCGAAACTAAATCGATTATTTATCTGTGGGCAAACGTCGTTGTATTCCGTTTACCTAGCGGTCAATGGGTGTTATTGATCGGGTAAAAAAGAGGCATCAATCAATCTGATCCATAAAATGCAAGTAATGGATTCGACCACCCTCGCCTGCAGCGGAAGTATTTACAAGAATTGAGTTATTCGTAGTTTTATCGCGAATGTCACCACGAATTCTGCCACCTAGGATGTAGCTGATATCCCCCGGAATTAAACTCTCACCCGCGCTATTGAGATCAGCGATGTGTGTGCCGACAAACGTAAATGATCGTGTGGTTGTAAAGTCGGGTATGCCACCGTTACCTTCAAACTGAGCACCAATCAGCGTGTTGTAATTGATTCTGGAAACAAGCCCTGTCGCACCAGTTCCTGGCACAGTATTCCAAGAGCGACCGATGTTGTCTCTGGCAACAGGCTGTATGAACGTGTTGGCGTTTAACCAGCTTCGGTTAACACCTGCACGACCATCCCAATGAAATCCGTCTTGGCTGTTGGCAATAGAACTTAATAAGTTGAATACAACATTGGTCACCTGACTGTTTTTGCCATAGCCACCATTGTCGGTGCCAAAGTAAAAACCGTGCCGACCATTACCTTCTGCGTGTAAGCGTTCATGACTGGACCCTTGGCCACGAAGGAAGGCAAACCCATCTTTGGGTGCGTTTATTACTGACAGCCCTTTGATAGATACACTCGATGCTGACACCACCACCGTGTTATCAAGCTCTGCACCCCATCCAGAAATGAGCTTCGGTTTGTATGTTTTCTCATTGCTTTGCAACACCCAAGGCTGGGACAAATGACATTTTCCAGAAATTTCTAAAGCACTGATTTGACCATTAGCCATATCCTGCCAAGCGGCGTTAAAGGCTTGAATGTCATCAGTGACGCCATCACAAGCTGCACCATACGAAGATATTGATGCCGCTTGAGCGTTTGCTGCAAAGGCAAAAATTAATAAGAAAAAGCACCCCGTTACAGTGCGGAGGGAAGCGAATGATCGCATTTTGATATTCATAAGAAAGCCGTGAAACCTTTGCATTGGTGTTCAATGACATTCGCAAAGAGCACCGGAAATTTCTCGCTAACCTTTAGTGTAAGAACACATCAAAATTACAGAAAGAGCGAGGGCTCCTCGTTAGTTTAACGATGCGTGGAATGGCTTACTGTGGACCGGTATGCGAAACACGAGTAGGGGTGAATGATTAGATTCAATCGGAGCAATTCGTCACAGAGTGAGCACTGAACCAGATCACATATCTAATTTGAAGGCCAACACCAACGAATCCAAACTCACCTACTCAGCATCACCGCACATCAGTTTTCAAGCTCATTACGAAAGCGGATTGATCAGCCAAGCCTATGCGTGCTCTAAATCCTTGATTACACAATATTTTCGGGCAAATTTCAGACATATTTCAGCGGGTTTTCAGGACGAAAATAGCGATCCAAAGCGAGTCTATTGTCACACCCTCAACACCACACACAATTGTGTGCGAACAACGAATGGACGCATTAATAGCCTTTCTTCTTTCGTGGATTGCCGCGAATTCCAACTACCAAATCGATGACATCCCACACCCTACTGTCATTGAAATGAGTGCCAAAGATTTGACCTATGAATTTTACCAAGGGAACAGCGATGTCATTCCAGCATCGGGTATCGACGCAAGAATCAAAGCCTTATATTCGTGGGAAGACGGACCCAATGGGACCATCTACATACTCTCGAGAGAAGAGACTGAGCTATCACTCAGCCAAGAGACAGGATTAGAGAACCCCCTCTTCCAAGAAACACTGCTGCACGAACTTGTCCACCATATTCAATATGTGCGTGGTGAATACGAGCGATTCAACTGTGCCAGTGAGGGTGAAAAGCTGGCTTATGAACTGGGAGGGAAATTTTTTAAACAACATAACATCATGGATCCGATTCCCAATCGAATGATATTGGCGAACATCTTTAGTCGTTGTTAGCGCAAATTAAAATCACACCGTTTTAGTTTCGTAGTACAACAACCAAATTCACTTTTCTGTAATTTGGTTGTACAAAAAATCTTTAGTAGTACGAAAGCTTGCGCAAAAACTCTAAACAGATCAAACAATCTCCAATCAAATTGATATCCATAACTTGAACCACCTTATTCCGCTAACATCAATTGGCCGCAACCATTCTGGGTTTAACTTGTGTTTCCGTCAATCGCTACCGTATGCCTAAGTGGGTCGCTTCAGAAGAAAATCAAATGTATTGCTGCTGCAGGGTTCAAGGACGTAGAAATATTTGAAAACGATTTAACCGCCTTTGAAGGATCGGTTAAAGATGCTGGGCAACTTGTTAAAGATCATGGTTTAAAAGTGACGGCCCTTCAACCATTTCGAGACTTTGAAGGACTAACGGGTCGAGATAGACAGTTAGCATTTAATCGAGCTGAAGTTAAATTTGAACAAATGGCTGAACTGGGTACAGATCTGCTGATGATTTGCAGTTCATGCCATCCGAATTCCGCGGGCGGCATAGAAAGAATTGCCGCCGATTTTGACGAGCTCGGAGACTTGGCAGAAAAACATAATATGCGCATCGCTTATGAAGCCCTGGCCTGGGGAAAGCACATTCATGATTATCGTGACAGTTGGGAGATCGTTCGGCGCGCAAATCATTCACAAGTTGGCTTAGTGCTAGATACCTTCCACATTTTTAGCCGTGGCACTGATTTATCTGCGATCGAAAACATCCCTGGGGATAAAATATTTTTAGTTCAAACCGCGGACGCACCGGCTTTATCAATGGATCACCTATCGTGGAGCCGCCACTACCGGTGCTTTCCGGGGCAAGGAGAACTGGATATTTCCCGATTTATGCGTTCACTGACGAAAACGGGGTACGAAGGACCACTGTCTCATGAAATTTTCAACGACGTTTTCCGTCGTAGTGAACCGGCCCAAACAGCGCGAGATGGATTCCGATCTTCTTTATATCTTGAATCCATGATTCAGAATTCGACGAACGACATCCCTAGCCCTGAAACATTACGTGGCTTTGACTTTGTAGAAATTGCTTGTCAACCAAAACACTTAGACTCTTTACGCAAGTTTTTTAGTGCCTTGGGATTCTTTAAAACAGGCACTCATAAACTGATGCCTGCTGAACAATGGTGTTCCGGAGAACTACAATTCATTCTTAATAGCGACGAAGATTTCGCCGATCAATTTCTAACACTTCACGGCACATCGGTTGTCGCAGTTGGCATAAAAGTCGACATCGCATTTAGCTGTACTAAACGGGCCAAACACCTCAAACTTCCTATAATTGAACCCAAACAAGTTGGTGCCGAACACAACATGGTTGGTTTAAAAAACGTAGACGGTACCGTTTGGTATTGGGTGGATCGATCAACATCACAACACGCCTTTGAGAATTCGTTTGTGCCCACTGGGGTAACTAATCAAAATAGCTCACAAGAATCTACACTGATCAGTCAAATTGATCATATTTCGATGTCTCAAAGCTATCCAGATTTTCTGAGCACACTGCAATCATTTCGAAGCCTATTCAACTTAACGAAAACATCTGTGTTTGACGTCTTTGACCCCAAGGGTTTGATCCAAAGCCAAGTCGTTCAAAATGAAGACCTAAGTTTTCAGCTAGCATTTAATGTTAGCGATGCTCAAAGCACTACCAGTGCAAAGTTCATAGAACGAAGTAAAGGTTCTGGAGTGCAGCACATTGCATTAAGAACGCAGGACATATTTACATGTGCGAACGCACTAAAGGGATCTGGGACTTCAGCGCTTAAGATTCCCAAAAACTATTATGCTGATTTACATACAAGGTTTGATATCAACCCTTCATTCGTAGAGCGATTAAAGAGCCATCAAATTCTTTACGATGAAGACGAACACGGGGCTTTTTATCAATTGTATACCTTGCCACTAGAAGGAAAATTTTTCTTTGAGTTTGTACAACGTGATAATTATAAAGGGCTTGGCGCGAGTAACGCTTGGTTACGTGCATCGGCACAACAATCCCATTACGGTCCAGAGCAAAACTAATGTTGCTGAGCAAGGCCTATCTCAAGGGTCATTAACAGAGAGATTGAACCGACCGATTTTTAGTTTGGTGTGCCAGGTGAATTAACATATACAGCGAGGTAGCGGCCAATGAACCAGATTAAGACCGTAGAGTCCGCACAAATCCGATACTGTTACACTCCAACTCACTGCTGAGCTTTTTGCAACCTAAATCTTATGACTCTTTTAGCCAAGTTACTCATTGCTCTCATCGCCCTATTGCATGTGTATATATGCTGGTTCGAAATGTTCGCATGGACCTCAAGAGGCCCAGTGGTTTTCTCAACCATGCCTATAGAACTGTTTGAACCAACAACCGCCATGGCAGCCAACCAAGGTATCTATAATTTATTTTTGGCGATTGGCCTGTTCTGGTCGTTATTCATTAAAGACCCGATTTGGTGGAAAAGAATTGCTTTGTGTTTTTTGCTTTTTGTCGCAACCGCTGGCGTGGTGGGAGCTTTAACCGTATCGATAAAAATACTTTTTACGCAAACCGTTCCTGCATTGATCGCCATCGCATTACTTGCGCTGAGCAAAAACAGCCAAAACGTAAAATCCTAAGGTGAATTCAACAACAACGCTTCGAATTTCGAGTCAGCGATACGAATAAGGTTCTTAGTATCAGCCTCCCATTTCGTCTGAAAGCGTCTGTTGTAATTCAGATATAACTTGCCATTCACAATGTCCCACAAGTCCCCTTCGATTTTCACTAAATTATCAACAGCCACCCCGTAGGCGCAATACCCGCCATACTGAGGGGCATACATCTCCGGATTGGCCTTAAACAAGTCCAGATGCTCCTGCTTGGAAAATTGCCAAATAGCGCCTTTCCATTTAGCAGCAATAGAGGCCTTACCCTCCACGGCATCTCCTTCAGTGAAATACGCAACCTTATCAAACCCTCTGATAGCTATACCACTCGGCTTATATCCGGCTAAGCCAGAGCGCTCCAAAGTATTGATAGGGTCTGCAGCCATTGCTGCAGAGGCCACCCCGATCAATAAAGCTAGTGTCAATATCAGCTTATTGACCAACGACATGGCGGTGTTCCTTAGATTGTGAGTTAGCGACAGAACCTGCAGTACGAGCTTTATCACGGGCGTTTCTATTAGATTAATTACCTTAGTGGCACTGCGAGCCAATAAGTTCCGTACGCAAGCGAGTCGATGCTGAATTACAGGAAACATAAAGCCACTTCGTAATAGGATAGAAGAGTAGATTTCACCTGCTTATATGCGGGTTTGTCATAGGTAAGTTAACCTACTCTTCCCTGCTGGCGACAACAAATTATGGACGAAAAAGCAACAAGTTTAAAAACGGAGATTATCGAAAATTTTGGAACGCCCTGCGCGGTTGTCGATTTGGATGTAATGAATAACAACATCGGCAATGCACAAAAACGGTGCGACGCGGCAGGGGTTGCAAACCGGCCCCACATAAAGACTCATAAGTCCCCCATCATAGCGAAGCAGCAAATCCGCGTAGGGGCCAAAGGTATAACGTGTCAAAAATTGGGTGAAGCCGAAGTCATGGCTGACGCCGGCATTACCGACATCATTATCGCCACCAATTTACTCGGCGCGGCTCGTTCCGGGCAGCTCGCAGCGCTACAAAAACGATTACCCCTAAAAGTTTGCGCCGATAATCCCGTTGCGTTAGCCGAATACGCCAAAGCGGCCAAGCAAGCGGACCGCATCATGGATATATTGATCGAGTGTGAAACTGGGCAACAAAGAGCCGGTGTTGAAACCCCTGCAGAAGCCATGAAGTTGGCCCACATCATCAAAGAAAATCCGATGTTGCATTTTGCCGGCCTACTGTTCTATCCCTCACTGGATGGTTGGGAAAGAACTCAAATTTTCTATGATGAACTGAAGCTCGAGCTTGAAGCCATTGGGTTAAGTGCCGCTATCGTCTCCACCGGGGGCACGCCCAACTTTGTCAACATCGGTCAGTTGCAAGGCGCTACCGAACACCGCGCCGGTACCTGCGTGTTTAATGACAGAATGATGATAGAAGCTGGCGTGGCCACGCTTGAAGATTGCGCATTACAGGTGTACACCAGCGTCGTTAGTCGAGCCGGTATCCATCGAGGCATCCTAGATGCCGGGTCCAAAACGCTCACATCGGACACCGGCGGTTTGGACGGTTTCGGTCATATACTCGAACACCCCGACGCGATTATCCATAAGTTTTCTGAAGAACACGGCTTTCTGGATTTGTCCGCTTGCAAAATTAAGCCTGAGATTGGTGATGTGGTGCGTGTGATTCCAAATCATGTGTGTGTGGCTGTGAATATGGTGAACCAGTTAGTGGCCGTGCGTTCGGGAAAGATAGTTGACACCATTGCTGTTGCAGCACGCGGTAGGTTGGTCTGAAGTTGACTACCATTCAATAGTGAATGTTACAGCTTGGCTGACTAAAGATTTTTTTGTACAAAATCCAATACCAACTCACTCAAGGCCTCTGAATCGTCCGCCGGGCCACGGTGATTAACACCTGGTATGACAGCCAATTCTGCGTCGCTTAAGCACTGGCTGAACAGATCAGCTAGACGGGTGAAGTTGTAATGGGTGAGAGACCCCTTTACAACCAATGACGGAGTGGTGGATTTGTTTGCAGCGGAACAATCAAACGTCCAGCGTGTGTCGTCCGGTTCAAGGTTTTCAACATAAAGCGATCGTGCGTTCTGGCGAATAATTTCCTGTAACGCTTCCCGTTCTGTTTCAAACCCCCCGTCCCCCGTTTCAAACACAACTTCAATAAATCGCTGGGCTGCTGTTTCCATATCGTTGTTTTCAAACGCCTCTGACACCGGCAACCACCTTGAATTCCAGTCTGAGAGCTGCTGTTCATCATTTTCCTGTCCGTTAAACATCGCAGCATCGAAAGGTTCAAAATAAACGGCGCTTTTAAACAAATCCGGTCGCGCAACGGTGGCGTGACCGACGATCGATCCGCCCGATGACCACGATACAGCGTGCACGGCTCCCAACTCTAACGCTTCGATGAATTCGATAAGGTCGGTTACTTGTTGCGCCGTTGTGCTGCGCTGACCTTCGTCACGCCAAACTTGTGTGCCGTAGTATCTTCGTGAATACGCGATGAAACGATGATGGGCCGATATCGGCGCAAGATAAAACCCAAACGACCTATAGTCTGACAAGGAGCCATGAACAAACAAAACGGGTTCACCGGTTCCGTGATCCACATATTCAGCGGCATAGTCATCCAGTTCAACCAGCTTTGCTCGAGGCATCACGATGCGGTCCAAGTTCTGTGAATTACCGAGCGATGGCAGGCCAGCCAGTTCCAGCGCTTGACGCATGTTGTTCAGGAAACTGTTTGGGAAACAGAGTAATCGGTAATGCTCCAAGGCTTTTTCAACCGTAATGCCGGGGTGAAGAAACTGCAAGTTTTTCACGGCATTCTTAGCTTCGTCCATCCGACCTAAATGCGGCAGCGTGTAAGCCAACTGCAAGTGACTTACCCAATTGCGTGCATTAAAAGACTTTAGGAATTTCTCATAAGCAGCATCGAATTCTTCGTTAAAGTAATGAGTTTTCGCCAGCCCCATCCACCACCACTTCCGATAATGTCGAGGTTCGATCGCTAGTGCCTTCTCTATCATGGCGGAACCTGTTTCCCACTGCCCGGAATACGCCAACCAGTTTCCAAAAGCGGCCAACAGATTGGGGTCGTCCGGATTTATTTCGAGCCCACGTTCAATAGCCGCTTGCATTTTGTCCACCTGACAAGAGGCGTAGTACGCCTCCGCCATCCCCCAATACACAGCGCTGTCGTCACCGTTGGCAAGACTTTCTGCACGATTTGCCGCAGTTATCGCCTGATCTGGAATGCCGCGCCGCTGAGACAAGTTGCTTCTTTGTGGTTCGGGCAATGTATTGCCCCACCAATACTGGTGCGCCAATATAGTTGCTTTCAAACCCCAGGCTCTCGCACTGTCGGGATTGTTTTCTAAGGTGTGGCTTAAACAGGCTTCCGCTCGAAGGGTGATGTTGTCTTCTTCACCTGAACACTTGGAGCAACCAAAGCCGTGAGCAAAACATTCCGCCTCGCTCAAGGACGCTATCGGTTTTAATCGCGAGGATTGCAGCAGTTCGCGACCCACAGCACCAACACCCGGTGAAGCGATGGCAGCCGCAACGCGCTTGGCAATCCTGGCTTGCGCATCAGAACCTTTTTCTATGGCGTACGCTTGTGCAAAAATCACCTGTTTCGATCGGTTCTGTAATTCAACCAGCACACGATCCTGAGAGCTATTGGCGTTTAAAACTAAGTCGTAATCAGCTTGCCCCGCTTCCGTGATGGATACAGATCGATACCGGTTCAAAGCGGATTTCAGCTCTAGGTGGAGTGTTTGCAGTGAGAGGCTTGGTTGATCATTCTCCAGTGGCATAACCAAGCGAATTTCAGGTGTGCCTGATATGGATTGAGAGCCGTGGGTTGTTGGACCCTTTGGCTCCACTTTTGTCTGCACCGAAGAGGCGGCGGCTACTTGCGACGCTGGTGTGTCTGGCGGCGTATCACCGGTAAGCTTCCAGAATACGGCCACTAATACACACATCGCACAAACACCCAACCAAAACAGCGGCTGACTGAAAGCGCTCGTGGATGGCTTGGATGGATACTCGGAAGTTTTCGTTGCCGTAGATTGCGGTTCGTCAGACTTCAGCAAGTAGCCTTGCCTAGGTATGGTCGTTAAGACAACCCGATCTGTGTCACCTAAGGCTTTTCGCACATCGGAAATGCATTGGGTTAACGAGTCGTCGGTGACCTTCACATCAGGCCACACGGCGTTGATCAACTCATCTTTTGACACCACCCGATCAGGTGCTTTGGCCAATTCAAGAAAAACCGCTAAGGATTGCGCCCTTAACCTAACTTGCCTGCCATCCTGATGGCTTAGGCACTTCTGTTCATCGGAAAACTGATAGCCATTAAATCGAAGCTTGTCGGTTTCCGTACCGGCCGGTTTGTATCCGTCCTCTGAATCGTCTGTCATGGCTGGTCAAATCGCTTATACAGCTGCGCCCCATATATAAAGTAGTCATTCGGTATTGCCGACTACTATACACACGTACCTTTAATGATCACCTCATCAATGACTGGACGACACTCAACCCGCTAG
Source organism: uncultured Granulosicoccaceae bacterium (assembly GCA_937930305.1). Lineage (GTDB taxonomy): Bacteria > Pseudomonadota > Gammaproteobacteria > Granulosicoccales > Granulosicoccaceae > Granulosicoccus. The sequence continues at coordinate 73,196 of CALGLE010000035.1, forward strand.
GCGACTAACCGAACGTGATTTAAAACGGAATGTCGTCGTCAAAATCTGCGTTGGCATCGGTGGCCGAGGGTGGATACTTATCGGCATCTTGCGTGGCCGCACCATCAGAAGAACCCTGTCCACCACCAGAACCGCCACCTTCGCCGGCGGCAGCAACACGCCAAGCGTTCAGATTGGTGAAATATTTATCGTTCCACTCACGACCTCGCAAATCAAAATCCACCACGACTTGGTCGCCTTCATTGTAGTCATCCATGATGGCGCATTTATCTTGAGTCAATTGGAACTTCACCATTTGTGGGTATTGACCTTCTTGCACTTCAATCACAAACTCACGGGCCGCAAAGGTGGCCGTTTTTTGTTCAGTAGGGAAGATTTTGTGCAATCGGCCTTCGGCTTTGTATGCCATGAGAATCGTTACGCTTCAGGTGGAATAATGGGGGTGTCGCATTCTACCGCACCATTCTGCCCGCGTTGGCGTAAAGCATGATCAATCAGTACTAAAGCCAACATCCCTTCGGCGATGGGTGTGGCACGAATGCCGACACACGGGTCATGACGCCCAGTGGTCACCAAATCTATGGCTTGCCCACTCACATCCACACTCTTGCCCGGCAGACGAATACTGGAGGTGGGTTTCAATGCTAGGGCGGCTGTGATGGGCTGACCAGACGAGATACCGCCAAGCACTCCACCGGCGTTGTTTGATAAGAAACCAGCCGGGGTAATTTCATCCCGGTGCTGTGTGCCGCGTTGCGCCACAGAGGCAAAGCCGGCGCCGACTTCCACCCCTTTCACAGCATTAATACTCATTAACGCGTGCGCGATGTCCGCATCCAATCGATCAAAAACCGGCTCACCCCAACCGGGCGGCGCTCCATGAGCTTCAACCACAACCTTGGCACCAATGGAGTCACCGTCTTTCACCAGCCGCTTCATATAGTCTTCAAGCTCTGGCACTTGATCGGCATTTGGCCAGAAAAATGGATTTTGTTCGATGGCCTGTCGATCGAACTGACTGCGGTCTAATTCGATGGGCCCCAGTTGCGACAGGTAGCCGAACACGGTGGTGCCAAACTGTTTCTGTAGAGCGATTTTTGCAATGCTGCCAGCGGCCACACGCATGGCGGTTTCGCGAGCCGAAGAGCGCCCACCGCCGCGATAATCACGAATGCCGTATTTTTGCTGATAGGTGTAGTCTGCGTGGGCAGGACGAAATTGACTTTTAATTTTGTCGTAATCACGCGAACGTTGATCGCTGTTACGAATCAACAGACCAATGGGTGTGCCCGTGGTTAGGCCTTCAAACACTCCCGATAAAATTTCTACTTCATCGGCTTCTCGGCGTTGAGTGGTGAAACGCGAGGTGCCTGGCTTACGCCGATCAAGATCGATTTGTAAGTCGGTGCTGGTGAGAGGAAGCCCTGGAGGGCAACCGTCCACAATCGCGCCCAGGCCAGGGCCGTGGCTTTCGCCAAATGAGGTTACCGTGAACAGCTTGCCAAAAGTATTTCCTGCCATGTGGGCAAGTATAACGAAAAGGGCCTTTACACAACGCGCTCAACAGACTGCACGTTTCTCAATTGACGCACGCTGGCCATTAATCGAGTGAGGTCTGCGATGCTGGACACATGCAGCGTGAGCCGCATATCAGCAGTTTGATCGGCTTCATCGCTTTGGGTGTTTACCGCCACCACATCCACATCGTGATTCGACAAGGTGGTGGACACATCTCGCAATAGTCCCTGCCGGTCAAACGCCTGAATGCGTATTTCCACCCGGTATTGGCCAACGCTGTCTTCACCCCAAGACACATCAATCAGCCGCTCGCGTTCGGATTCACGCAGATTCAACATATTCGAGCAATCTTCACGGTGAACACTGACGCCATTACCGCGAGTGATAAAACCCACAATGCTGTCGTAGGGCACAGGTTGGCAGCAAATGGCCATGTTGGTGAGTAAATTGCCGACGCCGCGCACGTGAACTCCGCCCTTCTCAGCCGGTTTGCGTAATTTGCGTGGAATGACCTCAGGCATTTTATCAACGGGTGTTGCCAGATGATCAATTGCCCCCACAATTTGTGGGATGGTGACATCGTTTCTACCAATGCTTGCGTACAAGTCAGCCGGTTTACCAAAGTTTAAACGCTCGGCAATGGCATCAATTGACACACTCACCGTTTTTAATCGCCGTAATTCGCGGTCTAAAATGACGCGACCATCCGCCACATGCTGTGCATGATCTTGAGAATTAAACCAAGATCGCACCTTGGAGCGCGCGCGCGTGCTGTTGAGATAGCCGTTGGATTTATTCAACCAGTCACGGCTGGGTGCAGCCTCTTTCGTTGTCAGCACTTCGACCTGATCACCGTTTTGCAAGTGATAAGTCAGCGGCACGATGCTGCCATTGATTTTTGCACCCCGGCATCGGTGCCCAATTTCTGAATGCACATGATAAGCAAAGTCTAAGGGCGTACTGCCGGTGACTAAATCAATGACTTCCCCTTTGGGTGTAAAGACATACACACGACTGGCATCCAGATGCTGTGTTAGGTCTTCAACGATTTGCTCATCGTCCGCTTCATCCAGCAATTGCTTTAAGGCATTTAAGTTTCGTTGTTGCTTGTTGTCAGAAGCACGGCCCTCTTTATACGCCCAGTGAGCTGCCACGCCGTTCTCAGCGTCTTCATTCATCACATGCGTGCGGATTTGCACTTCTACCGCTTTGCCCGCAGGACCAATAACCGCCGTGTGCAATGACTGATAACCGTTTTCTTTTGGGTTAGCGATGTAGTCATCAAATTCGCGTGTGATCGGTTGCCATGTGCCATGCACAACCCCTAGGGCGCTGTAACATTGTTGCAAATCATCAACCAAAATTCGCACCGCCCGCACATCAAACAAGTCGTTAAATTCAATGCGTTTTAATCGCATCTTGCGCCAAATGCTGTAGATGTGTTTAGGCCGGCCAAACACTTGCGCCTCAAGCACGTTGTTGTCCCGAAGCTTTTCGTCCAGCGTTTGCACAAACTCCAGGATGTACGATTCTCTTGAAGCCCGATTCTCTTCTAGCGCCTTGGCTACGCGTTTATAAGCTGCCGGGTCAACAATGCGAAACGCGATGTCTTCTAATTCCCATTTCAGCTGACCTAGCCCTAAGCGATTGGCAATGGGTGCATAGATGCTTAATGTTTCTTGCGCCAATTCCATCGAGGAAGTGACGTTACCACTGTCACCGTTTTTCACGCAATCGTACAAGCGCTGTGTTCGAAACGCTAGCTTAACCAAGACCACGCGAATGTCTTCAATGATGGTAAGTAACATACGCCGTAGCATTTCAGCTTGATCACGTGATCCCAATCCGCCTGTTTGATTCGGATTTATTTCAACCACGTTCAGCTGATTTAACCACCGCACCTCATCAGTGATTTTTTTGCACTCCTCGTTGTAACGCAAAGCGATGTTGTCACTGGAATAAAAGCGTTCAGAAACATCGGAGCCCATTAAGGCCGCAATTAACGTGGGGACATCGGCGCGCATACTTTTAAGTTGTGCAGCTACCGATAGAGAGTCAGGATAAACGGATGGCTCATGACGGATGGCAAGGTAGTCATCAACAGCACGTTCTAACAGTGTCGTTTCTGCTTCCGTGCAGTTGGTTGATAACAGTTGTAAAGCACCATCGCGCGTAGACAACAATTCAACATCTTGAGAAAAAGCGTGTTTCACGTCACCGGTTTATCCAGGAATGGACCTCATCTTAAGCCGAATGCCTCAACGCCACAATAGGTGGCGTGTGTAGCACACGTCGAGTGGCTAAGTAGCCAGCGATGCTGATACCCAAGGCACCACCAACCACACCGAAAAACCACAAGCTCGGATTGATTGAGAACGGTAACTCAAACACTTCACGACTTAATGCCCAAGCGATTAGAGTGGCAAAAAACGCGGCTAAAAACCCGGCAATGATGCCCAAAATGGCAAATTCAGACACCACAGCATGTCGAATTTGCTTGTGAGATGCGCCTAATGCGCGTAGCAAGGCCGATTCTCGGATGCGCTCGCCCTGACTGCTTTGTACCGCCGCTAAGAGCACACAAGTACCAGCGAGCAAGGTAAAGAAAAACACATACTCAACAGCCAGTGACGCCCGATCCATCAGCGTTTTGATGCGAGCCACAATCGCGCCGATGTCTAGGGTGGCTATGCCGGGGAATTCTCTTGCCCAACCGGATGTGGCTTTAGAGAAATTGCCATCCAAGTAAAAACTGGAAACAAATGTTTGAGGAAATTCTGCCAACATCGCAGGAGACGCCACAACAAAAAAGTTAACTTGGAATGATTCCCAGTCCACTTTACGCAGGTTGCGTATGGTGCCGGTGGTTTCTACCCCCGCCACTTTAAAGGTCATGGTGTCACCCACTTGATAGTTATATTCTTCAGCCCATTCCTGCTCAACCGATAAATACAATCCGGTTTCATCTTCTGACCACCACTGGCCGTCCACAATGTCATTGGCCGCTGGTAATTCATTGGAATACGTTAAGTTATATTCTCGTCGTGCCCGCCTCTCATCACGCTCAGACATGTCATCTTGCACAATCGACTCACCGTTGTGAGCGGCTAGTCGGCCACGCACCATTGGGAAAAACCCATTGTTGTTGATGCCTTGTTCTTCTAAACGCTGACCAAAGCCTTCCACTTGGTCGGGTTGGATGTTCACCACAAACACATTGGGCGCATCTTCCGGTAAGTCACGTTCCCAAGCCGCCAAGATATCCACTCGGACAATAGCAATAAGCAGTAACGCCATAATGCCCATCGCAAACGCTGACAATTGCACCACACTGCTGGCGGTGCGCCTCTCCAGTCCAGCCACACTGAGTCGAAAGCGCGGACCCGCCACTTTTCTAACCGCGCGAATCATGTACTTACCAAATAAAGCGAACACCGAAAGCATGGCTACAACACCGAGCACCACAATCGCGCTTAACTTTGCGTCCCCAGACAACAGCCAAACCACACAGAAGGTGGCCAGCAAAGCGAGTATGGCCGTTATGACCGAACCGGTTTGTAAGTCGGAGTAATCACGTTGCAACACCCGCATAACGGGTACCTGCCCCGCTTTAATCACAGGCAGCAGTCCAAAGCCTGCCAAGGTAATAAAAGCGGTGAGCGTGCCTATGATCGGCGGCTGAATGCCAGCGGCGGGCAGCTCTAAGCTGAACCAGGTGGATAGGAGGTCCGCCAATACCAGTTGCGCTAACCACCCGATAGCAACACCGATTGCACTGGCGATAATAGCAATTAGGGATAAACGAATCACCAACCAAGAGATAACATCCGATCGGCTAGCGCCAAGCGTTCGCAGCACCGCACTGGCATCGGCTTGGCGATAAGCAAAATGACGAACCGCCAAGGCAATCGCAGCCCCCGCTAGTAAAACCGTCACCACAGAGGCTAAGCCTAAGAAACGCTCAGCACGTTCTAGGGCACGTTGCAATTGAGGCCCGCCATCACGGACCCCTTGTACACGAGCTTCGGTGGCGTAGTTATCCGACAGCCACTCACTCATGCCATCCACATCAGCATCTTCACCCGCCATAAGCAGACTGTATCGCGCTCGGCTGCCTTCGATCAGTAATTCAGCTTCCGCCAAATCATTTATATTGATCATGACCCGAGGCGAGAGCTCCATAACATTCTCACCGGCATCCGGTTCGAATGTGATGATGCGCTCAACCACAAAATCTTTCGCACCTAACGCCAGTAATGAGCCTTGCGAGAGTTGCAAAATGTCGCGCAGTTGTGGATCTATCCAGGCAGTACCTGGAGCGGGGATGGATAGGTCGGCACGCACATCGGGCGCCTCCAAGGTGGCTAAGGTAAGCGTACCTCGCAGTGGGTAACTTTCGGTGATCGCTTTTACCGCGACTAACTGCGACTCATCATCGTCATTAATGACCACACTGGGAAAGCGGGTATGTAACGCTGTATTTAAATTGCGTCGTTTCGCTTCGTCAATCCATTCGGGATTCACTGGCGAACCAGAGCTGGCGACTAAATCAGCCGCCAAAACATCCGCAGCTTGGCGCTGCACGGCACGCCCGACTCGGTCAGTAAAGAAGCCCACTGCCGTAACCGATGCCACGGCAACCACCAAAGCCAGCGCCAGCACGCGAAGTTCACCTGCAGCCAAGTCACGTTTAAGTGCTTTTAACGCAAAGTTAAATTGTTGTCCGCGAGTCATAGTTCGCTCAATCGACCATCGGTCATACGCAATCGCCGATCGCAGCTGCGAGCTAAATCGTCATCATGCGTTACCAACACTAACGCAGCGTTTAGGTTCTTACGCATATCAAACATAAGTTCTGCAATGCGTTCACCGGTAGCGGTATCTAAGTTGCCCGTGGGCTCATCGGCAAACAGTAACGCAGGCTTTGAAACAAAAGCACGAGCGACAGCCACCCGTTGTTGTTCACCCCCGGAAAGCTGCAAGGGATGGTGAGAAGCTCGATGCGACAAACCCACTTCATCAAGAACAGTTAGCGCACGTTCCTTGACGTTCTCTTGCTGAGTTAATTCCAACGGCAACATGACGTTTTCAAGCGCGGATAGCCCAGGCAATAATTGAAACGATTGGAAAACAAAGCCAACCGAAGTTGCTCTGAGTTGAGCCCGACCATCTTCGTCCAGATCCCCCAACGATTGGCCTTGCATCGTGACCGACCCTTCTGTCGGAGCATCAAGACCTGCCAAAATACCCAATAAAGTTGACTTACCAGAACCCGACGGACCAACGATAGCGACCGCCTCGCCAGCGTTCGCCTGCATACTGACACCATGCAGGATGGTCATCTCTGGTGCTGACCCACTTTTGGCACCGGGCCCTAGCACCCGCTTGACAACGTTGGTTGCCACCAACGGCGCGGTTTGGGCTGACGTAGCGGCAATGGCGGGATCGTTCATACAAAGACTCGGTCACGGTGGCAGAAAATGTGAATTACAATGCCTAGTACGTAGAACCAACCGTCAAAGCTCATATCTATAGAATAACGGTGTGAACTCATTGCTACCTCACACATCAGCCCATATTAGTGTCATTTCAGCCCGGTTCAAGTGAAACCCATGCGCCTAACGTTCACATTAATTATGCTGCTTCTGTCAGCCCCCGCTTGGCCCACCACCATATTGGTGATGGGCGACAGCATCTCGGCTGCCTATGGTCTAGCCGAGAAAGACGGCTGGGTGCAATTGGCTGAAAATGAGCTAAGCACCCGTCACCCAGAGGACGTGACTTTCGTTAACGCCAGTATCAGTGGGGATACCACCAGTGGCGGGCTCGCGCGTTTGCCTGACGCACTGGACCGATTTCAACCAGACCTGGTTGTTATTGAACTGGGCGGCAACGATGGGTTACGCGGTTACTCGCTAAAACAAATGCGGGAGAACTTAACCGCGATGGTGGAAACCAGTGAAGCTGCCGGCGCTGATGTGTTAATTCTTGGCATGCAAATTCCATCCAACTATGGCACCGCCTACACACGCCGATTCGCAGAGATTTTTCAAAAAGTCGCCGGCAAAACCGAAGCCGCATTGGTGCCTTTCTTTCTTGAACCAATTGCGTTGAAGCGGGAATTTTTCCAAGCCGATGGTGTCCACCCCACAGCAGAAGCACAACCGCTGTTGCTGCAACACGTTTTACCCGCTTTCTTAGACATTCTGAAAATACCAGCCAATGAGAACGCGTCAGGAAATGACGTTGATGCTGACTCTAAGAGTCAACTTGAATCTGAATCTACACAATAGACGCACAGGAGCTTAACCAATATGCCACAACGTGAAAAAGTAAAATTTACTGGCGGTATTGAAGCTGCTTTGGCTGGTTTGGTTGAGATGCCAGATAAAGAGCCCCTGGCCTATGCGCTGTTTGCTCATTGCTTTACCTGTGGCAAAGATATCGTGGCGGCTTCTCGAATTTCGCGAGAATTAGTCAAACGAGGTTTTGGGGTAATGCGCTTTGACTTCACCGGCATTGGCCACAGTGAAGGCGACTTTGCTGATACAAATTTTTCATCGAATGTGAAAGACATGGTGAAAGCCGCTGATTTTTTACGCGATCACTATGGTGCTCCTGCGCTGATGGTTGGCCACAGCTTGGGCGGCACAGCCACACTACGTGCCGCCCTACAAGTGCCAGAATGCCAAGGGGTCGTCACCATTGGCTCCCCGGCAGATGCTCAACACGTGGCGCAGCAATTCCAGTGTGATATCGAAACCATTGAACGCGAGGGTGAGGCCGAAGTAAGTTTAGCGGGTCGTCCGTTCACCATTCAAAAACAGTTTTTGGATGATATCCGCAGTACGTCGGTTGAAGAGATTCACCAACTGAAACCCGATCTGTTGGTCATGCATTCACCCACTGATTCAACTGTGGACGTTCGCGAAGCCGAACGAATTTACACCTCCGCCACCCACCCGAAAAGTTTTATCAGTTTGGATAAGGCAGATCATTTACTCAGTAAAGCCAAAGATGCAGAGTACGTGGCTGAAGTCATTGCTTCTTGGGCCACCCGGTTTTTACCCAGTTCAAAAGCCAATGCACCAGAAGTAAGTGCTGGCGAAGTGTTCGTTACAGAAAATGACCACAAGTTTAAATTAAACCTGCACAGCGATAGCCACAGTTGGCATGCCGATGAACCGATTAGAGCCGGTGGGCGCAATTCGGGGCCAGACCCTTACGAACATTTACTGGCATCGGTGGGCAGCTGCACTGCGATGACATTACGTATGTATGCTGGTCGTAAACAGTGGCCACTCGATGATGTGAACATTCGATTACGCCACAGCCGACAGCATCAGTCGGACTGTGAAGATTGTGATGAAAAACCGCGTCAGCTGGACGTGATTGAACGAGACATTGAACTCATTGGTGATTTGACAAATGAGCAGCGTACCAGGCTGATGGAAATCGCAGACAGATGCCCGGTGCATCGCACTCTCACAGGCACTTTAGCGATTAAGGATCGAGAAGTAAAAAACACACTAAGCTAGGGAGTGTGTTACTAATCGAGTCCCACCACATAGGTTAAGCCGCCGAGCAAGTGGGCGCGAAAATCGGGTTCAGCATAGCTGGTATTCGTGTGACCACCACCGGTATACCAAGATCTTCCGCCGTCATACTCGTGATACCACGCGATGGGGTGATCCTCACCCATGCCACCGCCTGAATAGGAAGTTTCATCCAGCGTTAGCAGTACGTTCACGCGCGAACGTGGATTGGTGTTGAAGTCATACCATTCATCGGTGCGAGACCAAGTGTCGCCTAAATGTGCCGTGGACGCGTGTGTGTTGTTTTCAACCGTTTGAGAAGCGAACTGAATTTCGGGATGCTGTTTAAAATACGCTCCGACTAATTCACCGTACCAAGGCCAATCGTATTCTGTGTCACTAGCGGCATGAATGCCTGCGTAGCCACCACCGCTGCGAATGTAATTTTCAAACGCGAGCTGCTCTGAAGCGTTCAGCACATCCCCCGAGGTCAGCACCCAAACCACCGCCGCATAGTTTGCTAAGTTATCGCCTGTAAAAATGCCTGCAGAATCGGCCGCTGTATCAGTTTCAATATCTACACTACTTGCCAGCTCTTCTAATGCCATCAAAGCCGTCGTAATTGAGTCGTGTCGATAACCGCGGGTTTCATGAAACAACAAGATGCGCTGCGGAACAGGTACTCCAAAGGCATTGGTTCCGGCAATCAATTCACTGAGGTTACTCGCACCGTCGTTGTCATTGTCCCAACGTTCGGTATCAAACTGATCCGCTGTAACGCTAACGACTTCTGTGGTGTTTGTGCCTGTTTTAAATTGGGTTTCGAAGGTACCCAAGGGAACTTCGCCATTATCATCAGAAAACGTGATCGTTAATGGATTTTGCGTGTCCGTTGGAAAATCATTGGAGACTGACCAAAATTCGTCACCTACCCAATTCGCCGTGAGGTAGATATCGCCCCACTCGACGGCCACTTGCAGCGCATCCGAACGATAGGCTGGAACGGTTATGTTAAAAGTGACATGTGTTGAGTTTTGCACCATGGGGTCTGCAACAACGACAGGCAGCTCTACTTCCACTAAGGCAGGGGGTTCGTTGTCCGTATCTGGGTCGTCGTCATTGACCAGATTTTCGCTATCTGGGATCAGCTGCGGTGCAACCACGCTGGGTTCAACAGGTGCTGGCGCAGGTACACCGCCACTATCGCCACTCACATTACCAGGGGTTATTGGTTCTGCGTCTTCAGCAGGCGACCCAACGCCTGAGCCAGAACAACCCACCAAAAGCAAGAGGCTGGCTATTAAAACGCAATTTATAGGATGGGCTGAGGCGGTCATCATGCTACCAGTATATTGGATACGCCCACCCAGAAAACGGTAGCACTCACCCTATTGAGCCGGTAGTAGTACCACCATAAAATCCAGATCACACAAATGGTGCAGTTTAACCACCGTACAAGCGATCCTCCAGCGTCCTACCACGAACCAACTGCCGATACTTCAACCCCGCCGTACGCAAGGTTGCCAATAAGTCTTCATCCACAACACTACCGGGATTGCACTGTAATCGAAAATCCCCTTGCGCTAAACGTACCACCGACTCTACACCCTCCACCGATTCAGCAAGCTTTGCAAATAAGGCATCATCAGCGTTGGAAGCCAACCGTATGGTTAGGTAGTTTTCGTGCTCACCCGTTGGAGCCGCAACCGACCCCGTTTGCTTAAGCTCGCCCTTCTCTAAATAAACCACCGTTTGACACAAGCGTTCTAACTCATCCAAGTTATGTGAACTGACAATAAACGTCATGGAAGCGCTGAGCTCGACAACTAGGTCGCGAATAATTTTTACATTAGGCGGATCAATGCCGGCAGTGGGTTCATCTAATAACACCAATTCCGGCTTTCCCAGTAATGCTTGAGCCAGTGACACGCGTTTGCGCATGCCATGACTTAAGCTTTCCGGTTTCATGGACAGAACTTCCGGCAATTGCACCACATCTAATACTCGCACCGCTTCTTCTCGGGCTTCACGTCTAGATAAGCCTTGTAAACGCGCATAGTGTGTTAACTGTCGACCCACACTGAAGTACGGATCCATGCGAGCATCTTGCGGCATGGCGCTTAAGCGTCCCACGAGTGCACTTGAGCCTGGCTTCTCGCCCAATACTTCTACACTGCCAGCACTGGGTTTTAAATAGCCACACAGAATACTAAACAGAGTAGTTTTTCCGGCCCCGTTGGGACCGATTAACGCAACAGGCGGCCCAGCTTCTAGCTCCAACGACAGATTGGCCAGCGCTTTCACCGAACCGTAGCGTTTTTCCAACTGTTGAATACGCAGCAGGCTCATAGGTCACGCCTCCACATGAAAAACGCACCCAGTAATAACAACACCACCGTATGAACGATGGGTATGGGGGCTAATTGCAAGGTTTCCCAATCGCTTAAGCGCAACAAACCTCGAATTTGCGCGCCGGGCAACACCCAATCAAGAACGCCAACCCAACTGGCCGTTTCGAATCGATTTTGAATAAAGCGCAATATTAGCCAGATAACAATCCAAGCAATAATCGAATAAATGATGGCTTGCCGAGCTGATCGTGCTAACACCGACAATAACGACATCAGTGCAACATACGGCATCAACACTAGCCATAAATTAAAAATGATTGGCCATGCATCGGGCACCATTTGCAAGGCGCGATCGGTGGAATGAACAGCCGTCATAGCCATGGCACTTAAAAAGGTAACAGCAACTAACAAAACCATAATCAACATCTGGCCAGCAAAGCGCGAGAAAAACAACGACAATCGACCACACCGAAGTAGCAAGTATCTTAAACTGCCGCGGGTTCTATCTGACGCCATTTGATCGGCTGCAATCAGAATGGCAAACATGGGCAGTACATATAAAGACACTAACCAATATATAGACACCTCCAATGTTGCCCAGTTGTTGATTAACCGATCAGCATTCTCCCCAAATAACAAACCAATCAAACCCCCGGTTTCTTGTTTCGATAGAAAGCGCGCCGCAGGCTCAATGATAAAAGCTAAGATAACTCCCCACACCAATAGAAAAGCCGCGATGGAAATCCATCCACGTCGAGTTCCAAATAGCTTCAGCACTTCATGCTGGGCAATGGCTATGGCTTTCATGTTAAGCGTCCTGTAATGCTATTTAAAATCGCTCATGGCCGGTTGAGCGCGTTGCCAATCCACAATCCATTCGGGCATGGGCGGTGAAGGTTCGTTGAAGTTAATTAATTTTAGTAAATTTCCTGCGGGAATTTTTTCACCCTGAACTGAAAGAAAACGCGCCTCTACCACCGCTTTCGCTACAAACTTTTCTTTTCGGCTGAAGGTTTGTACCAGGTAAAACGCGCGCTCATCCCAGCACGCCACCTCAGTGGTAATTTCATAGCGTTGGAATAATTTTAATGGCCGTCTAAAGCGGATGGACTCCCCCGCGACGACTGGGTACCAGCGCTGTTTGAACACAGGTTTTAAGAAACCAGAGCGAATCATCATGTCGGTTCGGGCCAAGTCCATGATGGTGAGATAAGCGCCATTATTCATGTGCATGAACACATCTAAATCATTGGGCCAAACTCGCAGTGGCGTCACGCAGGGCCCGATAGGACTTACCGCCTGCCGAAACGGGGACACCAGCAGAAGCAATAAGAGTCGTATGTAATATTTCATGTGTTCTAAGCCGTGAGCCCGCACAACTGATGTGATAGGCCTGTATTCCTGATCTTTAGCGCAACTTGTGAGGCTTCGTGCGGTAGCGCACATTTGAGGTGTCAAAAATGAGAGCTAGCAGGAATTGTTTCACAGCTTGCCAGCTTAGCCTATCAGGATGAATAAGACTTCCCTCAAAGCCGCCGCATTCGCGATTGCAGCCACCAGCCTGTATTCAACTCCGGCTGCAGCCAACCTCTCGTTGGATACGACACCGATTACTCAAGAGATCTGTCTGGCGCGATTCGTTCGAGACCCCGATCCGCTTATCAAGGCGCATGTTCCCCACGAGCCTCGAGTGAGTACAAAATTGTATTCAGAAGACAAACAGCTTTCAACGGATGGGTGGTCACGCGACATGAAGAAGTTGCTGCACGCCGTGAATCACACAGATCTGGATAAAGGGACCCTTAGCATTATCGATTGTTTGGGCAACTCAACGACTAGCGATGTTCGCGAGCGTCTTTATCACCTAGATAACTTTTATCGACAACGCAATGAAACTAGGGGCTGGCGCATCGGGATGGAAGCGAATGATCCCAGCCAACAAATTCTTCGCCTGCTGCAATTGGAATTACCGCCCAGCCACAAATGGGAAGTGAATAAAAATGGTGATGCGTTGATCGCGCAAGAAACCATTTTTCACCCTCGTAACCGCACAAATGCAGTGGGTTGGTTTAATCGTATTCGGGTCACAGAAATAAAACGTATGGGCCGATCGTTGCAGGTGACACAGCGTTTTAGTACGAATGATCAATTTGATGAACTGCAAACTTGGACACTTAACCCGTAACACCCAGCGCGCCGGTTGTATAACAGCTGCAGCGCAAGAGCTGACCCTCTTCACGCTGCATGTAATCAACTAGATTCTGGTCGCATGTGAGGAAACAAAACCACATCGCGAATACTAGGCGATGCGGTGAGTAGCATCACCAGTCGATCGATGCCGATGCCCTCACCTGCGGTAGGTGGTAATCCATATTCCAACGCTCGCACGTAGTCGGCGTCAAAATGCATGGCTTCATCATCGCCAGCGTCTTTCTCAGCCACTTGAGCCAGAAAGCGCTCAGCCTGGTCTTCCGCATCGTTTAACTCTGAAAAACCGTTGGCGATTTCACGCCCACCGACAAATAATTCAAATCGGTCGCTGACGCTTGGGTCGTCATCGTTACGCCGAGACAAGGGAGACACTTCGGTTGGGTACATGGTGATGAACGTGGGGTTGTGTAAGTTCTCTTCGACACTGGCTTCAAACAATTCCATCTGTAGCTTGCCTAAACCCCAATTACTTTTAACATGCACTTTCATAGATTCGGCCACTTTGCGGGCAGAATCGAGGTTGTTAATGTCCTCTGCATTTAAGCCATCGTTGTACTGCAAAATGCTGTCGAACAAACTTAAGCGCGTAAATGGCTTGGCGAAATCGAATGTTCCTTCACCATCTTCTGTTGGAATATCAGTTGTACCGATAACGTCTTCAGCCAGGCCTCGGAATAAACTCTCGGTCAGGTTCATCAAATCTTTATAGGTTGCGTAGGCTTGATAAAACTCCAACATGGTGAATTCTGGATTGTGACGCGTGCTTAAGCCTTCATTGCGAAAGTTCCGGTTAATTTCGAACACGCGTTCGAATCCACCAACCACCAAACGCTTTAAATAAAGCTCAGGCGCCACACGCAAGTAAAGCGGCATATCAAGAGCGTTGTGATGCGTCACGAAGGGACGAGCGGTAGCGCCACCTGGGATGACGTGCATCATGGGTGTTTCCACTTCCAAAAACTGCTTATCAATCAAAAAATCACGCACATAGCTGATGATTTCTGAACGCAAACGAAACGTGCGACGGGTCTCTTCATTCATGATGAGATCCACATAGCGTTGGCGATAGCGCGTTTCGGTATCGGATAAGCCGTGAAATTTTTCTGGCAATGGCCGAAGTGATTTTGTCAGCAGTTGCAGCGACTTCACTTTCACTGACAGCTCGCCAGTTTTGGTCATGAACAACACGCCACTGACGCCAATGATGTCGCCGATGTCTAGATTTCCAAACGCCTCATAACTTTCCGCACCAGCTACCGATTTGTTCACGAACAGTTGAATTTGGCCAGACACATCCCGCAGTCCAGCGAAGGTAGTTTTGCCCATATCGCGTCGCGACATTAATCGCCCAGCCATGGAGACTGCTATTTCGCGCGCATCGAATTCTTCTTTGTCGCTGCCATCGTGCTCCGCATGCAAAGTGGCAGCTTGATGCGTGGGTACGAAATCGTTCGGGAAGGCAATGCCTGATTCGCGTAACGCGCTTAACTTATCGCGGCGTTGTGTAATAAGTGAGTTGTCGTCGCTCATGATGTTTTCTATAAACCGGCTTTTAGACTTTCTACAAGAAATTTATTGAGGTCGCCATCGAGCACGGCCTGCGTGTTACTGGATTCAACGCCTGTACGCAAATCTTTGATACGAGATTGATCCAATACGTAAGAACGGATTTGACTGCCCCATCCAATGTCGGACTTACTGTCTTCCACGGCTTGTTGATCACCCCGACGTTTTTGCAATTCAGCTTCATACAGCTTTGATTGCAGTTGCTTCATAGCCGTGGCTTTGTTCTTATGTTGCGAGCGATCGTTCTGACATTGCACCACAATGCCCGAGGGCTCATGGGTTATACGAACCGCCGATTCGGTTCGGTTTACATGCTGCCCACCGGCACCGCTAGCGCGATACACATCGATGCGTAAATCGGCTGGGTTGATGTCAATATCGATGTTGTCATCAATTTCGGGTGCCACGAAAACACCAGCAAACGAGGTGTGCCGCCGGTTACCGGAATCAAAAGGGCTTTTTCGAACCAAACGATGCACACCGGTTTCGGTGCGCAACCAACCGTAAGCGTATTCACCGGTAAATTGAATGGTGGCCGATTTAATACCGGCCACATCCCCAGGCGAGGCTTCGATCAGTTCAGTTTTAAAACCCTGTCGCTCGCCCCACCGCAAAAACATGCGAAGCAGCATCTCAGCCCAGTCTTGCGCTTCGGTGCCGCCACTGCCAGATTGAATATCTAAGAACGCATTGCTGGCGTCCTGTTCGCCAGAGAACATGCGACGAAACTCTAACTTGGCCACCCGGGTTTCGAAGTCGTTTAAATCCTCTATCACGGAATTAAGCGTGTCTTCGTCGTCTTCCTCACGCGCCATTTCAAGTAAATCTTTGGCATCGGCTAACCCTGACTCTAATGAGTCGATCAAATCAACCATGTCTTGCAAGGTGGAACGCTGTTGCCCAAGCTTTTGCGCTCGATCGGGGTCATTCCAAACGTTCGGGTCTTCGAGCTCGAGCAGAACTTCCTCTAACTGCTCCTTTTTTCCATCGTAGTCAAAGATACCCCCGGAGCGTGTTTGCTCGGCTCTTTAAGTCTTCAATGTGGGCAAGGTGGGCGGCTATTTCGATCATCGCTACGGCATCGGGTAGAACATCACGGTCGCAAGTATAGCCGTTTCAGCCAGATCTACTGCCCTACTGCGGGTCAATGTGCATGAGAATCATCTGCACGGATACATTTCCGCGATAACGATTCACCGACAGCTCAAATACCGCATGCACGACTTGTCCTGCATTAAAGGTTCGATTGTCACCAAAAGCGATGCTCGGGATGGGCGCTCCAACGGCAGCGGTTGACTCTTCCACCGGTCTGAGCCGCAGTTGTGCGTGACGATCATTACCCACCAACCTGGAACTCTCAACCACAAATTGCTGGTCAAAAAGGGGGGCTTCAAACTGCGTACCCCAAGGCGCTGCAAAGGCCAGCAGATTGGTCGTATTCATATTGAAATCCGCAAGCGCCAAAGCGCCGTCTGTTTGGAATTGTTTGACCGGTAAATTATTATTTAAAACACGAGCCACTTCTTCGTTCAAAGCTTCTGAGAACGCGTCAAACGCATGCGTTTTTAATGTGATTCCCGCCGCCATGGCATGCCCACCAAATCTTACAACGGCATCGGGCAACAACAAGCTGGTGCGATACAGCACATCGCGAATATTCACCCCAGGTATCGAGCGTGCTGAGCCTTTTATGCAGTCTCCCTCATCATCAGCAAACACCACAGTGGGTAAATGTAACTGATCTTTCAAACGACCCGCAACAATTCCAATCACCCCTTGGTGCCACTGTGAATGATGCACCGCGTACGCGAATACTTGATCATCCAGCACCTCAGCTTTGTCTTGCAATTGCTCGACAATAGATTCGGCTTCTTCTTGCATTTCGGTTTGTATGCTGCGGCGTTGTTCGTTTAATCCTTGCAAAGCTTTGGCGATAAGCTCTGCCTCTTCCGGCGAGTCGGCTAACAAACATTGCACGCCGACGCGCATGTCATCAATGCGGCCAGCGGCATTTAAACGTGGGCCAATCACCATACCGATATCGGTTGACGATACGTTTGCTGCGTCCCGACCAGCTACCTGCAAAAGTGATAACAACCCCGGCACCGCTGAACCGGCACGGATTCGTCGCAGTCCTTGCTCAACTAAGGTGCGGTTAATCGAATCCAGTGGCACCACATCAGCGACGGTACCGATCGCCACCAGATCTAACCACTCAGCCATACGCACGTTACGTGCTAATCGACCGGCTTCGAGTAACGCTTTCCTCAGGGCAACCAACGTATAAAACGCCACCCCAACACCGGCAAGTTTGGCCGATGGAAACGCACTGTCTTGACGCGAAGGATTGACCACGGCGACCGCCTTGGGCAGGGTGTCCCCGGGCAAATGATGGTCAGTGACCACAACATCAATGCCTTTCTGCGCGGCGTAGTCAATTGCATCGTTCGCGGCAACACCGTTATCCACCGTGATAATCAAGCTGGGTTGGTGCTGCTCTATGCCAACATCAATCACCGCAGGTGATAAGCCATAGCCATGCAAGGCTCTATCAGGAATGACGTAGTCCAATTCTGTAAAACCCATACTCGCCAAGGCGCGCATCATTAATGCGGTGCTGGTCGCGCCGTCGCAATCGTAATCACCAACGATTAATACGCGTTCGTGTTGTTCATGCGCTTGCACTAAGCGCTGAGTGGCTTTATCAATATCTGGCAAGTGTTCTGGCCGGGGTAAATCAGCCAAGGAATACGACAAT
The DNA here is from genome assembly GCA_937930305.1 of uncultured Granulosicoccaceae bacterium. Classification (GTDB taxonomy): domain Bacteria; phylum Pseudomonadota; class Gammaproteobacteria; order Granulosicoccales; family Granulosicoccaceae; genus Granulosicoccus. The sequence goes on from CALGLE010000035.1 coordinate 91,135, forward strand.
TCGTTCTTATCGCGCACCCCACGAGCGGCCAGCACGCGATGCAGTACCGCATTGTCATGCAAAGGCTGCGCTGTGCTGGGCACGTTCCGTCGCACAACTTGAATTGAATCACCTGAATTCATCACTGAAACATTTTCGCCAGGCGAGCCAATACCGATGACGACTTCGCAGCCGAAGGCACAAACACGGATCGACAGCCGGTAAGACCATTCAGTTCAGCTTCCGCTGAGACATTTGCAGCTAGCAATGCGGTTAAGCGCTCACACCAGTGCGCTCCATGATCTCGTTGTTCGATGAAATCTGGATTGCCATTCATTAACGTCATATCCACAACCACATGATGACGGATCGTAGGATCAGCGAAGTTGATCGATGCACAGGCGTCGAGTGATAAACACCGAACTCCCAGCGCTTGGGCTAGACCTTGCGCGAAGTCGTCATCGGCATAGAGGAGCGTATCGTTTTGGTCAACAGGCACTGGCAGTTCGCCACCGCCCCAAAACCACACACTGTTGATCGTGGGCTCACCCCGTGCCTGCCGAGCCTGATTGACGGATGATTGATGCAACACCATCTGTGTTTCTGACCACAAGGAGCGCCAGGCTCGAGCCTCTTTCGAACGCGGTAGCGCCGCCGTCATCGGGTGGCCTTCAACGGCCGAAGGCGGAGCCGCCATCAGGCTTTCTGCGTTTAACCCTTGGTAGTACCAATTTCCGTCGTTGTCGTGTAAAAATGAGCACGAGTTCTCAATTAGCACTTCATTGAGGTCTGTAAGTAAATCTCGGCTCTCCTGCTGGCTCAGCTCAAGCCGTTGGATTGGGATGAGCTGGGCATCGTCACTGCCGGCGATAAGATGCACGGGATCGGCGCAAACTAAGGTGTCGGATGGGGGCGCTGCCGAATTCACCGCTAGCCATCGGCAGGAAGCGCCTGGGATGGCGGCATGGTGCGCATATGAGACGCCCAGTAACTTCGCGAGCGCCATTTCACATGGCTCAATAAGAGGAGCTGGGTGTGGTATGGCACTTGCCTCATCAGCCCAGCCTGGCAACAGTACCGTCACACGAGCGCAATCTAGCTGCTTGTTTGTGTTGATTATCGGATTGATCACTTAAATTGATGTTGTCAGTACTGAAAATAATGCCACTGAAGCGGAACTCTCACAGAGTGTACTCGTCTTAAAGCCATTCAACGATTCGGCCTGTAACTGTCGAAAGGAAAATATGAATAAAAAGCTTCTGCTAATCCTAGGCGCAATCGTTGCGATCATACTGGCGAACGTGTTTGACGTGGGTTCGCTGCTCACTCTCGAGAATATCAAGGCGCAACAAGCCAAGATTGATGGCATGTATCAGGCTAATCCGTTGCTGTTCGCTGGCGCGTTCTTTCTGATTTATGTTGCCGTGGCCGCGCTCTCTATACCCGGGGCGGTATTTCTGACGTTACTGAGTGGCGCTATTTTTGGCCTAGGCGTTGGCTTACTGATCGCATCCTTCGCATCCAGCATCGGTGCCACCCTCGCGTTTCTGGTTTCCCGCTATGTGCTCAGATCATCCGTGGAAGCCAAATTTGGTGAAAAGCTGTACATGATCAATAACAGCGTGGAAAAAGAAGGTGCGTTTTACTTGTTCACAATGCGTCTAGTCCCCATTTTCCCGTTCTTTCTCGTCAACCTGGTCATGGGTTTGACGAAAATAAAAACATCGGTTTTTTACGTTGTTAGCCAAATCGGCATGTTGTTAGGCACTTTTGTATTTGTTAATGCCGGCACGCAGCTCGCCAGCATCAACGCCGTGAATGAAATCTTGTCGCCAAAACTCATCATTTCCTTTGCACTTTTGGGCATCTTCCCCATCGTTGCTAAGAAAATAATCGATTTTGTTAAAGCCCGAAAAGTATATGAAGGCTACGACAAACCTGAACAATATGATCGCGACATCGTGGTACTCGGCGCAGGCTCAGGTGGACTGGTAACCGCCTATATTGGTGCTGCCGTAAAAGCCGAAGTTTCGCTAATAGAAAAACACGAAATGGGTGGGGACTGCTTAAACACCGGTTGCGTTCCATCGAAAGCACTGATCAAAAGCGCTAAGCTGAAACACAGCATTGATCACGCAGAGAAGTTTGGCGTGGTTAACGCCTCAGCCGAAGTAGACTTCAAAGCAGCGCTTGAACGCGTGCACGGCGTGGTGGCAAAAATTGCCCCTCACGATTCACCCGAACGCTACCGAGGTTTAGGTGTGGATGTTATTAAGGGCCAAGGAAAGATTGTTGACCCTTGGCGAGTGGAAGTAAACGGTGAAACCCTAACCACTCGCAACATTGTGGTTGCCACCGGCGCTGAACCTTTCGTCCCACCCATTCCGGGATTGGATGAGGTGGACTATTTAACTTCGGATAACCTCTGGAATATCGACACGCTGCCACAGAAGTTGGTGGTGCTCGGTGGTGGACCCATCGGTTGTGAGCTGGCTCAAGCGTTTCAACGATTGGGCAGCCAGGTGACTCAAGTGGAGATGGCCCCGGCCATTATGGGCCGAGAAGACCCCGATGTGGCTGAAGTCGTTAAGGCGAAATTTGAAGCCGATGGCATTAACGTTATGGTGGATACCAAAGCGGTGGGCTTTAAGAAAGACGGTGGTGGAGATGTTTTAATCGCTGAAAAAGACGGCAATAGCCTTGAAATCGAATTCGATAAAATTATTGTTGCTGTTGGCCGCCGAGCTAGAGTCACCGGCTTTGGCTTAGAAGAATTGGGCATTGGCCTGAATCGAAACGGTACGATTGAACATAACGATTATCTGCAAACCGATTTCCCTAACATCTATGCGGTGGGGGACGTGGCGGGGCCTTACCAGTTTACGCATACCGCAGCCCACCAAGCGTGGTACGCCGCTGTTAACTCACTGTTTGGCTCACTGAGAAAGTTTCGTGCTGATTACCGTGTGATTCCTTGGGCCACATTTACCGACCCGGAAGTGGCACGTGTGGGTTTAAACGAAACCGATGCCAAAGAGAAAAAAATCGCTTATGAAGTAACCGAATACGGCATTGACGACTTGGATCGAGCCATAGCGGATGGCACTGACTTTGGTTTTATCAAAGTGTTAACGGTTCCGGGCAAAGACAAAATTCTGGGCGTCACCATCGTTGGTGAACACGCCGGTGATTTAATTGCCGAATACGTTTTAGCCATGAAGAACGGTATTGGGCTGAATAAAATACTGGGCACCATACACATCTACCCCACTTTGGCAGAATCTAATAAGTATGTTGCTGGGGAATGGAAGCGCGCACACCAACCCGAAACGGTGTTGAAGTGGTTGAAAAAATTCCACGCATGGCGCCGAGGTGAAGGCAAGAAAATCAACAGCGAAATCGCTAACGATGAAAGCTCAGGGGCTTAAGGATTCTTACCCGCAGGTGTTGAAACACAAACGGTTTAGCTGACACCAACCGCTCAGCTGACGATGATTAATTCTGGTTCACCGATGTGAATGCCTTGAACAAAATCAGCGCCTGCGTCTCTTGCCGCATTCATCAGCCGTGGAGATTCAATGTGTTCCGCCACGGTGCGCTTACCCATTGATCGAGTGATATCACAGATGGCCTTCACCATGGTTAAGTCGGTGGGGTCATCAAGAATATCTCGCACCAACAAGCCATCAATTTTTAAGAAATCGATCGGTAGCTTTCGTAAGTAGCCAAACGATGATAGGCCCGAACCAAAGTGATCAATTGAGAAACGGCAACCAATACCGGTGAGTTCTTGCATAAAAGTTGAGGCCGCAGAGAGGTTTGCAATGGTGGAGGTTTCACCCATTTCAAAGCAAAACTGTTCCGCCCGCATTCCTGAATCGGTCACTTGGTGTATCAACCACTGAGAAAATTCTGAATCCGTGAATGAGCCACTGGATAAATTGATCGATACATGGCGAAGTTCTCGGCGTAGCGCCTCATTTTGCATCACCCATCGAATGGTGAGTTCGACAATGCGCCGATCCAGAGATGAGGATAAGCCATACCGTTCGGCTGCCGGGTAGAACGATGAGGGGCTAACAATGCTGCCATTAGGTAGTTCTAAACGCGAAAATACTTCATAACGTGCGCCATCCGGCTGATCGACCAAAGGCAAGATTTTTTGCGCTGCCAAACGAACCCGATTTTGCTCTAAGGCAGAGTTGATTTCTTCAACCCATTGAGTCGCGACTTTTCGATTACTGTTGTTACCCTCACCGTCTCGATACACAACCACTCGGTTGCGGCCTTCGTCTTTCGCGATGTAACAGGCCGCATCAGCGGCACGAAAAACCGCTTCTAGATTTTCCCAGCGATCATCCACAACCACCAAGCCAACGCTAACCCCAACGGTGAACGTATGTTCCCCCCAAGGGAACTCAAAATTTTCAACTTCGTGTCGAATTTGATTGGCTAGCTTAATGGCCTCTGCCACCTTGCAGTGGTACAAAAACACACCGAATTCATCACCACCTAATCGCGCTAACACGTCACTTTTACGCACCAAACTGTTGAACAATTGCGCCAACTGACGCAGCAGTTCGTCACCAGCTTCATGGCCACTGGTGTCGTTAACAACCTTAAAGCCATCCAAATCCATAAAGCACATGGCATGAGCTGCCCGTGAATTACGTGATGATTCCAACGCTTCTTCCACATTGGCTTCAAACGCACGCCGATTCACCAAACCAGTTAAAGCATCGTGGTTGGCATGATATTCAATGGCTTCTGTTTTTCGCACCGAACTGGTGACATCACAGATCGTGGCGCGATAGCCCTTAAAGTTATCAGCGGAGTCGTATACAGGCATGCCGCTGTATCGGAACACTCGAGTTTCTCCATCAACCAACCAGCGAAACTCAACATCGCGAAACGGTTGTTGGTCAGCCAGTCGAGTTACGTGCTCATCCCAATGATCAGCGTTATTAACATTGGCCGGCATTTCCAACCATTGCTGGAATGATCGGCCTACCAACTGATCGTTATCTATGCCCAGCACTTTCTGCACATGCGAGGACACCATGCGAAACACCAAACGCTCATCCATCTCCCAGAAACAATCGGCTGTGGCCTTAACAAAATCATGGTAGCGCTGGGCGACCGCTGCCAATCCGGATGCGCCGTAACTTTTGGTGTTGACAGCTGTTGTTGGAGCGACATTTGGCGATGGCTCAGGTGCAACGGCCAGATCAGACTCGAAAGTGCTCGTAACCGGATTCACTAAACCGGCATTCGTTGCGATTGGTTCATTAACGGCCACATCGCGTTGGATTTCATCCAGTTGTTCACGCATTCTTTGCGCATCACTCGGAGGCTGCAGCTGAACATCTCCATACGCTGCGCCAACGGTGTTGTTTGATGCGGGCCCCATGTCGATGAACGATAACAGTGTGGCTTGGGTAGACCCCCAATTCACCAAGGCAGATCGTGTGATTAATCGCACGCCGTGCCCGTCTCTACGGCGCACCGTTACACGAGCACGAGCCGATTCGGCAGGGTCTGTAGCGCCGGTTAGCGCATCACGATTTAGATGAATGATTTGTTCGCGAGTGAATATGTTGTCCAATACTGCGGTGGATTGCAGGTGATCAACACTGTCATACCCTAAGGTTTTGGCGGCGGCATCGTTGGCGAATAAGACTTCACTTTCATTAATGATCAGACTGCCTTGCAGGCCTTCTTTCACCAACAACTCGTAGTCCACTGTGATGGCGGAGCGACGCGTGCCCAAGGACGGCCCGCCAACCAATCGAATGTCGATGCCACGAACCACGTTCCCATCGCCAAGAACCGGCGTACGCACAATCATGGCCGCGGTGGCGTGGGCTTGATTCGCACTATCACCCAAGCGAATGGTATTGATGTCGGCTTTGGCCGATTGCAGGGTTTGGGTGTCCAAGCTCATTTGCTGACGCGCAACTGCTTCGGGCAGGAGGTCGAGATCGGTTCGGCCAATGACCTCATCAGGCGAGCTACAACCCAAGCTTTGGGCGTAGGCCATCGAACACGCGCGATAGATCAGGCTGGCGTCTTTTAACGCCACACAATCACTCGGCGGTTTTACCGCCGCCATAGTTTCTGTCGACTGCATCATGCGGTGACCCATACCCTTGTGTTCGATCATCTAGCAAAGGAATTATGCTCAACGTCCGAGTATAGGACACACACCCACGATCGACCCACGACCAGTTGGCAAGGATGACTTCAAATTGAGGCAATTCAAGCACTTGGGAATTTGGCAAATAATTACAAATTCCTGCGGTACTGCCCCCCAACGGCAAAGAACGCTTCTGTGAGCTGCCCAAGAGAGCACGTCTCTGCTGCATGGACCAGTTCAGCGAAAACGTTATCGCCCATGATAGCGGCCTGCTGCACCCGAGCAATCGCCGCTTTACTTTGCGTTGCATGCCGTTTTTGAAAATCTGCTAAACGCTCAATTTGGCTAACTTTTTCTGCCTCATCTGAGCGGGCCAACACCATATCTTGCGTCGGTGCAGGCTCGGCAGGAAGAAAGGTATTCACCCCGACGATGGGTAATGAGCCATCATGCTTTTTATGTTCATACAGCATGGATTCATCTTGAATCTTGCCACGCTGGTAGCCTGTCTCCATCGCACCAAGCACCCCACCCCGATCAGAGATCCGATCAAATTCTGTGAGTACTGCCGATTCCACTAAATCGGTCAGTTCATCAATGATGAAGCTACCTTGATTAGGATTTTCGTTTTTCGCTAAGCCCCATTCGCGGTTAATGACCAACTGAATGGCCATCGCACGCCGCACCGATTCATCCGTGGGTGTCGTGACTGCTTCATCGTAGGCATTGGTGTGTAACGAATTACAGTTATCGTATATCGCTATGAGCGCTTGCAAGGTGGTACGTATGTCATTAAACGCCATCTCTTGAGCGTGCAACGATCGCCCACTGGTCTGAACGTGATATTTCAATTTTTGGCTGCGTTCATTGGCGCCATACCGCTCACGCATGGCGACCGCCCAAATACGACGCGCCACACGGCCCAGAACGGTGTATTCGGGATCCATACCGTTACTGAAGAAGAACGATAAGTTCGGCGCGAAATCATCAATGGGCATGCCACGGGACAAGTAACTTTCAACATAAGTGAACCCATTGGCTAAAGTTAAAGCCAACTGAGTGATGGGATTCGCACCCGCTTCAGCAATGTGATACCCCGAAATGGAAACAGAGTAGAAGTTCTTTACCTCGTTCTCGATGAACCATTCCTGAATGTCGGCCATCATTTTCAAGCTGAATTCAGTGGAGAACAAGCACGTGTTCTGACCTTGATCCTCTTTTAAAATATCCGCTTGAACGGTGCCTCGAACGGATTTAAACGTTTCAGCACGTAAAGCGTTTAACTCATCATCAGACGGCTCACGATTTTCCCGATCAGTGAATGCTTTTATTTGCTGACGTACGGCTGTTATAAAATAGAAAGCCAAAATCGTGGGCGCAGGCCCATTGATGGTCATCGAAACCGACGTCATAGGATCGGTTAAATCAAATCCATCGTATAGGGCTTCCATGTCTTCAACAGTGGCAATAGACACTCCGGAGTTACCCACCTTGCCGTAAATATCGGGGCGTACCGCAGGATCATTCCCGTACAGCGTGACCGAATCAAAAGCGGTGGATAAACGCTTAGCCGGTGAATGTTCAGATAGGGCTTTGAATCGACGATTGGTTCGAAACGCGTCCCCTTCCCCGGCAAACATACGAGTGGGATCTTCACCCTGGCGCTTGAACGGAAAAACACCAGAAGTAAACGGGAAAAAGCCCGGCAAATTCTCACGTCTCAGCCAGTGCAGTAAATCACCGTGATCAGAATAGTTTGGTGTTGCTACCCGCGAAAATTCGGTTCCGCTAAGCGATTCCATCGTTGTTTCTTTAGTACCCGCACGATAGCGTTGTTTTGTTTCAGGCCATTGGGCGAGTAGGCTTAACGATTCTTTAGAGACGTCCGCTTGCCGATGTTGCATCAAGGTATGAAGCGATTCAGACGGGTCATCACCTAGGAGTTGCTGTGCACTTTGCAGGTGTTGCAATTCGCGCACAAGCTGCGCTTGCGACTGAGTTTCGTGGTGATAATTTCGAATACTGTCAGCGATATCGGATAGATAGCGTTGACGGTTTTGAGGAATGATGTCTTGCACTCGACTACTACAGCGAACATTGGGATTGGCCAATGCACCCGGCTTGTGAGATAAGCCTTTATCAGACAGCGCTTGCATCACCGCGTGATACAAAGAACTCACGCCATCGTCGTTAAAGCGCGCCGCCATGGTGCCAAACACCGGCATAGAGTCCGATGAATCAGAGAACGCTTCTCGATTTCTTTGCACTTGTTTTTGCACATCACGAAGCGCATCTTCAGCGCCTTTGCGATCAAATTTATTAATCGCGACCACATCAGCGTAATCGAGCATATCGATTTTTTCTAGCTGACTGGCCGCACCGAATTCAGGTGTCATAACATATAAAGACGTATCACAGTACGGCACAATGCCCGCATCACCTTGGCCAATGCCCGGCGTTTCAACAATGATTAAGTCCACACCACTTAAACGACACGCATCCAACATCAGCGGCAGGCAGGCAGGCACCTCACCGCTGGCGTCCCGCGTGGCAATCGATCGCATATAAATGCGCTCATGATCAATCGCATTCATACGGATTCTGTCACCCAATAAAGCGCCACCACTTTTGCGTCGAGTGGGGTCAATGGCCAGAAGCACAACCGATAAGCGGTCGCTTTGATCAAAGCGCAAACGCCGCACAAATTCGTCAGTGACAGAAGATTTTCCAGCGCCGCCCGTGCCGGTAATGCCCAACACAGGAACCGTCCGCGAGACATCCGAGGCGGCCTTTTTTAGTTGATCAATCGCTGTGTCAGTGAGTTCTTTGTTTTCAATCGCCGTGAGTAACGTGGCCAGAGGTCGATGTTGTTCAGTTTGAAAGGATTGATGTTGAGCTGTGAACAAGGGGGTTGCTGCGTTGTTTTTTGATTCAGCGCGATACGAGGCTACCCGAGTGGCCGCGGTAGCAATCATGTGTTCAATCATCCCCACAAGGCCGAGTTCCTGCCCGTCCTCGGGTGTATAAATGCGTGCCACACCGTAGTCGTGTAATGCCTGAACTTCTGCAGGGATGATGACCCCACCGCCACCGCCAAACACAGGAATGTGACCTGCGCCCTGTTCCCGCAAACAATCCATCATGTATTGAAAATATTCCACATGCCCGCCTTGGTAAGAGCTGACGGCTATGCCATTGGCATCCTCTTGAACGGCTGCGCTGACGATTTCAGCCACGGAGCGGTTATGGCCCAAATGAATGACCTCAACCCCTTGGCTTTGCAGAATTCGACGCATGATGTTGATGGACGCGTCATGACCGTCAAACAGGCTGGCAGCCGTGACAAACCGCAAGGGAATGGTCTCTGAGGGCTCAGATAGCGGTGTACTGATTCGGTTGGCAGGTGTTGACATAAAATGGGTGGACTCTGCGCATTGAAGATGTAATGATGGTCGAAGTTTACGTTAACGTCAACTGGAAGCTTTCGTGTATTCCATTTCCGATCTGGCCCAAGAATTCGACATCACAACTCGCACGATTCGTTTTTACGAAGATCAAGGCCTTCTAGCGCCCGAACGCATTGGGCAAAAACGTGTTTACCAACGTGCCCACCGCACCCGTCTGAAGCTGGTGCTTAGAGGAAAACGCCTGGGCTTTCCATTGGATGAGATTCGTCGATTAATCCAGCTATACGATGAACCCGGTGGTGAAGCGCGCCAGCTGGAACTCATGTTAGACCAGCTGGCTAAAAGTCGTGCAACGCTGATACAAAAGCGAGAAGATTTGGAATTGCAACTGAAAGAATTTGATGAAATCGAAAATCGTTGTCGTGACCGGCTGACGCAACTAGCTAATAACGTCAACCAAGCTTAGCGCACGCAGGCGCTATTCGCACCTGGTCAAACATTAGCAACTGATTAATTTAGAGCAAACGCCAGTGACATCGGTAAACTATTTATATCCACTGAACTGTTTAATTTACATCCGTTAGCTTAAAAACCTAACCTGAGTTTGAATTCATGAGCAAATCCCAAGACCCAATCGTAATCGTTGACGGTGCACGCACCCCTATGGGTGGTTTTCAGGGCGTTCTTTCTGAAGCCTCTGCCCCGCAGTTAGGCAGTACCGCGATACAAGCCGCTTTAGATCGCGCTGGTGTAAAACCAGAGGATGTTGATGAGGTATTGATGGGTTGCGTGCTACCGGCCGGACTCGGACAAGCACCCGCGAGACAAGCTGCCCTGGGTGCCGGTGTGCCCAATTCGGTAACGTGCACCACCGTGAACAAGATGTGTGGATCGGGTTTAAAGACCGTCATGATGGCGCATGATTCGTTATTGGCGGGAAGCTCCAGCGTGTCGGTGGCAGGCGGGCTGGAAAGTATGACCAACGCACCCTATCTATTACCCAAAGCTCGTGGCGGTATGCGCATGGGCCACGGTGAAGTGCAGGATCATATGTTTCTGGACGGCTTAGAAGATGCCTACGATAAAGGTAAATTGATGGGGCACTTTGCCGAACAAACCGCACGCAAATACCAATTTACTCGTGAAGCCCAAGACGACTTCGCCATCGCCTCCTTAGAACGTGCCTGCCACGCCATTGATAACGACATCTGTGCCAGTGAAATCGCACCGGTTACCGTAAAAACCCGCAAAGGCGAGGTTATCGTCAATGAAGACGAGCAACCCAAAAAAGCCAACCCCGACAAAATTCGGCAACTGCGCCCAGCGTTTGATAAAGAAGGCACCGTCACCGCTGCAAATGCAAGCTCCATCTCTGATGGAGCAGCAGCCCTTGTGCTCATGCGTCAAAGTGAAGCTGAAGCACGCGGGTTGGAACCACGCGCCCGCATCTTAGCCCACTCCAGTTGGGCGCACGAACCGGAATGGTTTACCACCGCTCCGGTTTACGCGGTAGATCGATTATTGCAACGCTTAAATATGAAAAATACGGACTTTGACGTGTTTGAAGTGAACGAAGCGTTTGCGGTTGTCACCATGGCAGCAATGCAAGAGTGCGGCTTACCGCATGAACACACCAACATCTATGGCGGTGCTTGTGCATTAGGGCATCCTGTTGGTGCTTCAGGTGCGCGTATTTTGGTGACCTTATTAAATGCCTTAGAACGCACCAATTCCAAACGTGGCATTGCCTCTTTATGCATCGGTGGAGGTGAAGCGGTGGCTGTCGCTGTGGAACGAGTGACTGAATAAATGATTGATCGAGACTTAAGCGATGAGCAGCGGTTAATTCGAGATACCGCTAGAGAGTTTGCGCGTGATGTGCTGGCTCCCGCTTCGGCGACGCACGATCAAGAAGCCAGCTTCCCGGCAGAATCCATTCAAGCCATGGGAGAACTGGGTTTTTTAGGAATGCTCGTGCCTGAACAATGGGGCGGCGCAGAAGCTGATCAACTGAGTTACGCCATGGCCTTGGAAGAAATCGCAGTCGGCGATGGTGCCGTATCCACCATTATGAGTGTGCACAATTCAGTCGGTTGTGCGCCCATTATGAATTTCGGCAGCGATCAACAGCAACAGCAATGGTTACCCGAACTCGCTAGCGGCAAAGCCTTAGCGGCGTTTTGCTTAACGGAGCCAGGAGCAGGGTCCGATGCGTCCGCACTGATTTGCAAGGCACAAGAAAACGCCGATGGTTATGTATTGAATGGCGTTAAGCAATTCATAACATCCGGCAGCAACGCAAAACTTGCCATCGTTTTTGCCCGCACAGATGAAGGAAAGCGAGGCATCTCCGCCTTTTTGGTCAACACCGACAACCCAGGGTATGAAGTCAGTCGTGTGGAGGATAAGCTGGGTCAACGCGCTTCAGATACGTGCCAAATAACCCTCAATGAATGCCAAGTTTCGCACGATGCATTGTTGGGTGAGCTCGGCCAAGGGTACGCCATTGCGCTAAGTAATTTGGAAGGTGGGCGAATCGGTATTGCTGCCCAAGCGGTTGGTATGGCGCGCGCAGCTTATGAACATTCGTTGGAGTTCGCAGGACAGCGGCAGGCATTTGGTAAAGCCATAATGGAACATCAGGCGATTGCCTTCAAACTAGCCGACATGGCCACTCAAATTGATGCCGCCCGATTGATGGTACATCGCGCTGCCCGATTGCGTGATGCCGGAGAACCGTGTTTAACAGAAGCTTCCATGGCCAAGTTATTCGCTAGTGAAATGGCTGAACGGGTTTGCTCTGATGCCATTCAAATACACGGCGGTTATGGGTACTTAAGAGACTATCCAGTTGAACGCATTGCACGGGATGTGCGAGTTTGTCAACTATATGAAGGCACATCGGAGGTGCAACGAATGGTGATTAGCCGTAACCTTGCCAAACAGGCGTAACGCTTCCTACAACATCAAATCCACGTTAAGAGCCCAACGATATGAGTCAGACTATTGAGTTTTATTTTGATTTCTCATCCCCATATGGTTACCTAGGCGCTCAGCGTATCCAAGCAGTAGCAGACCAACACCAACGCAGTGTGGACTGGCACCCTATCTTACTGGGCGCTATTTTCAAAGTGAGTGGACAAGCCCCCTTAACCACGTTTCCACTCAAAGGCGATTACGCCATCATGGATTTTCAACGCTCAGCCAGAGAAGTGGAGCTGCCCTATTCTCACCCCAAACAATTTCCCATTGCAACGGTCGCTGCGGCGCGCACGATATGGTGGGCTAAAGAGCATGAAGATTCAACAATCAATCAGAAAACTGGCGATCTGGTACAGGCTTTTTTCAAAGCATACTACGTAGATGGAAAAAATCTTAGCGATGCCTCGGTGGTGGTAGAAACCGCGTCAAAACTTGGCATTGACCAAAGTAACTTAGAAGCCGCTTTGCAAGATGATGTGGTAAAAACTCGACTTAAAACTGCGGTGAATGATGCGATTGAGAAAAAAGTATTCGGCTCTCCCATGATGATTGTGGATGGCGAATCCTTCTGGGGCAATGATCGAATCGAACAATTGGATCGTTGGCTCACTCGTGGTGGTTGGTAAACAAAAAAATGTATAAAGAAGATGAAGAACGCCGATTTGCCCTACTCGGTGTCTTACTTCAAGCCTTGCACGTTTTGTTCGGCGTCACCGCCGTTCTCGGTATGTATCTGACCATCACTCGATTACCTACCATGAAAAACGCACTGTGGATAGAGCACTGCCGCTGGCAAGTATTTACGTTTTGGGTCGGTGCAGCGGCCTACTTCATCACCCTAGTCATCGGTTTTCGGTTCGGCCTCTGGTGGCCGTTTATACTAGCTGCCATGTGGGTGAGCTATCGAATCCTAAGCAGCGCTATCGGCGTGGCAACTCGCGGTCCTATTCCGCGATTGTTTTAACAAACTATATTAAAGAGAAATCGCTATGACTGACAGTAACTCTGCTCAGGGTAAAGCCACCCAGAACGCACCCTACAAAATCGATGTTAAAGCCGGTGAAACGTATTTTTGGTGTTCATGCGGCCAAAGCTCTAAACAACCGTTTTGCGATGGAAGCCATAAAGGTTCAGAGTTCACACCAGTAAAGTACACCGCCGAAAAAGATGGCATGCTGCCGTTTTGTGGTTGCCGGGCAAGCTCCAACGCACCGGTGTGCGATGGAACTCACCGCAGCTTAGACGCTGAAATAGCCGATAAGTAACGCAAAGCCAATTAAAATCTGTGTCGTTAAAAAATAAAACCCATTGGATTTTCGATATGGATGGCACGCTTACGCATGCCATTCATGACTTCGACGCCATCCGAGACCAACTTGGGCTTCCCGAAGGTAAGCCCATTCTTGAATCCTTAGCGGATCTGCCCGGCGATGAGGCCGCAGAAATTCGAGCGCAACTGGATGCCTTGGAATACCGAATTGCCGATGATGCTAGCGCTCAGCCCGGAGCAGATGAATTACTCAGTACGCTTCGAGACGCCGGCGCATCGGTTGGAATCCTTACGCGAAATGGAAAGGGTATTGCCTTTGCCACACTGGACGCCTGCCAACTTCGACATCACTTTGAAGACGATGCTGTTATCAGTCGAGATTGCTGTGCACCGAAACCCGATGGTGCTGGCGTCACACTGCTACTGAATCGTTGGCAAACACCCCCCACGACTGCTGTGATGGTTGGTGATTATCTTTTTGATTTAGAGGCTGGAAGAAACGCTGGCGTCAGCACCGTCCACTTAGCTGTGGATGGTAACTTTGCTTGGCCAGAAATGAGCGATGTACGCGTTAAGAGCCTGATGGAATTGGTCGAAATGACCCATCACCACGCTTAACAAGAACACCGTTTAGTTTTAAATGAGACCAAGCTGGTTACTCAACCAGCTTGGTCTTTTCTCACTAATCCAACTTAACCAGTCTACGGGCGAACAATCGTGGGTTCAGAACGATTACCCGCACCATCGATGGCAATCAATGAGTACTCATAGTCCTGCCCACTGACGCGGTTGTCATCGTAGTAGGAAGTGCCGTCTTCCGTAGTGAGGAAATTTCCGTCACGGTAAACATCGGTGCCAACAATGTTTTGGATGGTTGCAGGACGGTCCCAAAACAATTCCGCCACAGATGATGAATACCGAACCAAACTGGCGTTCTGTGGTGACTGCACGCTACTGCCAGTTTGATTACCACTGTCATCATTTGCGTTGTCTCCACCACTGCTGGCACTGACACTGCCAGGCGTACCGGTTGAGGCGTTGACCAAGACAGAAGCGGACTCGGTGCCCGAGCTGCTAATGGTTGTCACGCTAAACACATACGGCCGACCTTCAGTTAAATCATCAAAGTAGTAGCTGGTCCCGTCGGTGGTATCACGGGTAACCCCATTTACGGCAATGCGATAAGACACACCCACTTCATTTTGACGATCCCAAAACAACTCCGCCGCAGACCTTGAGTACACATCGATGTATAAGCCTTCAACTGAATCAACGTTCGAATCGGCTGACGCTGAAGAGGCTTGCTGTGATGGGGCAGGTTCTTCTACAGGGTCAGGTTGATCATCACCGAATGTCGCCGGCGTGCCGGTCACGGCATTCACAACGACAGGCTCTGACTCAGCGCCCGAACTGCTGATGGTGGTCACGCTGAACGCATACTCCCGACCTTCTTGTAGATCGTCAAAGTAGTAGCTGGTGCCATCGGTGGTGTCGCGCGTGTCACCGTTGACCGCAATGCGGTATGTCACGCCGAGCTCGCTCTGACGATCCCAGAACAACTCTGCAGACGATCTGGAGTACACCCGAGCAACTAAGCCATCCACTGAATTAACGTTGGGGTCAACCACTGCGGCTGCCGGTGCTGGTTGTTGCACTGGAGCAGGAGTTGGCTCTGGAGCAGGTTGCGGTGCTGGAGCAGGAGTTGGCTCTGGAGCAGGTTGCGGTGCTGGCTGTGGGGCTGGGCCACTGGCGTTATTTGATGGTGTGAGGTTTTCGAATTTCGAATTTGAAAAACTCACCGATTGATAGTGATACAGCACGATTTGATCGATTCCGTGACCCCGAGATCGACCCGAAATTTCCATCACATGGTCACCCTTCGAGAAATACTGGCGTATAGGTCGGCCCACATTATCGACGGTTACTGCCGTCCAGGACCACTTATTTAAGCTATTCATGTAGACCTTGGTCCACGTGTTGATCGTCTTTTCACCGGGTACATTGCGACCGGTTGGAAAGCGAACCCAAGAATCATTGGATTCTGTTTGATTGTTGCCTTCGGTTATGCGAGAACGCCAGCGCAATTGGTAGTTGCCGGCTTTGTTGATACGGAATCGGTATGTCAGTTTGCCGCGGCCTGCGCTATTGACATTGAAAGCGTCAGCACCCCTCCAAACGTAATAGCCACTGCCTTTGAAACCTCCGACGCTGCGTTCTTTTTTCCAATCCCCAGCTGTGGGAGCGGATTCAACTTCCATAACAACAAGCCCACCGGACTCATTAACGTTGGCAAATGCGGCCGAGGTTGTGAGGGCACAGGCCGCAAACAGGGTGAAAAAGAATCGAGCGAAGAACATACCGGAAGGCTCCATTCACTTAAGCAAAGTGAATCAGTCAGATTGAAAGGAGACGGCAGGGTACGTATTGTATGAAAATCAGTCAACTATTTGACGCGTACATGACGTTATCGTATCTTTTGTCCGGTGCTAAAACTCCGGAATGGTCGATTTTTGAACACTAAATCGAAAGCTAGTTGCACATTCACCTAAATGCTCAGCAGGTTGCTTGGCACTGACGCAAGACTGAGCGCAGTTTAAATAACGTCAATGGATTCCATAGCCTCAATCAATACGCCGTTGGGCCCGTACCAGCGAAAGTGAAAAAGTCCTGACTGCTCCACACGTGCATAAAATTCGAAATACGGGTTCGCCGAAACTGACGGGTAAAGGTCGCAAACAAACACTAATTGATCGTTAAAATGGCATTCAAAGCCACGCAAGATGTTTCGTGGCACGGCTTTTCCGTTCTGGTCCCGCCGGTGACCCGACTCCATCGGGTGGCTGATCAAAGCTTTTACTTTGACAACTTCGCCCTTTTGGGCGCTTTTCGGTACTTTGGTACGTGCACGGGTCATGGTGTGTGTCGCCTTAAGCGGCGCAGCCTCCGACGGTCACTTCAACAAATCGGGCATCCAACATTAAGCGGCCCGTATTCAAACGCACCGCAGCAATAACGTATTGACTGCGTGCAAGCCTAATTCGCGTTTGCGCGTAAGCTCGGCCACTCAATGGCGTGAAGCCGAATTTAATAGCTGTTCGATTCGGATTGGATTCAGTAATCAAGGTAATCGATTCCACGTAGTCGTCTTTAGTCATCGGGTTGTCTACGTTGACCGAGACTTTAACAACATGACCATTTTCTGCAATTTTTGGCAAAGTCAACGTAACCGGATGTCGCTTATTTTTTGCGTGTTGCAACAGCGTCTGAAAGCTCTTATCCGCTTTTTCAAGTTGATTCTGCGCAGCAGTTTCCTGTGCAAATGTGGGTTCGTGCTTGCCCAGTGCGACTAAGAACATGAGTACACTTTGACTCAGCACCAAACGACGCCCACGATTCACAGTAGCCTTCACATCATTCATAGCGCTTAACCATCAAAACCTTCAACGATTAACACGTCAGCATCAGCAAATGCATTACGTAACGACTTTGCGTGCTGATACTCGGGACTGTTATAAGCCGCAAGAGCGGTTTCATAATCTTTAAACTCAACGATGATGTTTCTGTCCCGGTTCAAGCCTTCCAGGCTTTCGCAGCGACCACCTCGAACCAAAAACTTTGCCCCAAACTTTTCATAAACCGGGGCTCCAGCCGTTAAATATTCGGGATACTGCGCCTCATTAGTAACCGTCACTCGTGCCACCCAATAACCTTTTGCCATAGTGCCTCTCCCTAATTGAAATTTAGTTGCCGCTCCTCAGCTCCAAGGAAACGGGCTGCTGGACGTGGGGTGTAATTCACCGGATTCGAATCGATTAAATCGAAACGGCTTCAACAGTTCCTGTTCGTCCCCCATGATTTCATCCGCCATCAGTCGACCGACGCCCAGCATTTTATAACCGTGGTTACTGTCGGCGATGACAGAGACGTTGCCACAAAAGCGATCAAACACCGGGAAACTATCGGGCGTAAAACAACCTAAGCCGCCTGAGGGGTCACGATGATATTGAGCGAGTGTGCCAGAAAAGCGTTTTTGGCAATGCGCTAACGCAGATACCCACATGTGAGCGAAATCAGGACCCGATACCCACTCAGGACTCTCTGGCCCGTAAGGATCTAGCAAGACATCATCGACGGGTGTGTCCACCGCATAAGGTGCGGCCCCACCTTGAATGCCGCCGAAATGCCAATCGGGCTTGTAGTAAATACCCCACATCTCTTCCGTGATGAGTGAACCATCTTCATCCGATAACAACGGAGCATCCGTATCCACATGGATGACAGGTGGCATACCACCGTCATTGGTTTTTTGAAGCTCAGGATCTACCTTCAAAACGCCTTCTTCCAACTGCCAGAAGCGCCATGTATCGACGTTGTTATGGACCTTTCCTTCTAAATCTTTCACATCGATTTGCTTGGGTAGCTCTAACATATTCCAAAAATCCCGCACCCACGGACCTGCGCCAATTACCACATGATCACAGCCGACCGGGCCTTTGGAAGTTTCAACCGCTTGCACAGAAGTTGATCCACTTTCAGTTTTAAATCCGGTCACTTCAACACCTGTGATGATTCGAACACCGAGTTTTTCTGCTTTTTTTGCCAAGCCATAAATGGCGGCTGTGTTGTTCGCATACCCCCCTTTTTTTTCATGCAGAACTGATGTGATACCTTGAGCTTGCCAATCACTGAAAAGAGCTTGCATGTATTGCTGGCAATCACCTTCACCTTCCACAAAAACACTCTCATAACCGATGGCTTTTTGTTCAGAGTAAATTTGTGCGATGTCGTTGTGCATAGGCTCACAGGAGATTTGCATATAGCCCACTGAGTGATAGCTAAACGCCTCTGGGTCACTTTCCCAAACACCAACCGAATGTGCCATCAAATTGCGCATGGCAGGCTGATAATAATTATTTCTAACTACACCACACGCTATGCCCGATGCGCCGGCTGCGATTCCGGTTTTATCCAGCACAACAATCCGACCATCGACTGTCTCACCTGCGTCCAACAATCGTTCGGCGAGTCGCCAAGCGGTTGAAAGCCCATGTATACCAGCACCAATGATTACGTAATCTGCGTGGGTTGGAAACGCCATGTTATTTTCTGCCGTGCATTCAATGATTGTAAGAGGTTTTTAGACGCCGTGTGTTCAACGCCGCACTGCCTCAACTTAAGTCTTTAACAAACGAGAGGTTTTCACTTAGCTGCGTCATGCGTTTGTTTAATCCTTCGCCGGTATAAGGCACAGTGGCACCCTCACCCCAAATCGGTTTAGGCCAAGCGTAGTCGGTCGTGTGTCGAACGATGTGATGCACATGAAGTTGGGGAACCTGATTACCCAGGGCTGCAACGTTAAACTTATCACCATCAAAGAGTTGCATCAGCTCCTTACCCAACATGCACGAGGTTTGCATTAAAGCCACTTGCTCTTGCTCAGAGAGTTGATGCAATTCGGCGATATCCGCTTTTTTAGGAACTAAAATTAACCACGGATAGCGTGCATCGTTGGCCAGTAGCAGAACAAACGCATCGTTTTCAGCGACAAGATGCGAATCCTTTTCGAGTTGAGCGTGTAATTCAAACACTAGATTACCTTCCCCCAATGACGCTTTGAGTAATCGATGCCAAGTATCCTAGCACTTAGCGATTGTGTCCAATCTCATTTTTCGACTCTCACATCTGAGGGCCGACATTGAAACGCTTGTCTAAAGCAACGCCCAAAATGGGCGGCATTACAGAAACCTGTGGCCTCTGCAATGTCGCTAATATCTAGTCCTGACTGCACTAACAGGCTGCGCCCTTTTTCTAATCGTAGCCGCCGATAAAAAGCAATCGTGCTTTGCCCTAATTTATCGTGAAACAAACGATTGAGTTGCCTAGAACTCAAACTCGCCACGGCTGCCAGTTGATCTAAATCTAATGGATCTGCGATATGGTTTTCCATCAATTCCATCACAGCCAATAAGGGTTTACTGTGCACGTTATAGCGTTCCGCTAACCCAGCCTTTTGCGGCTCACTAGAGCCTCTTATGTCGGAATGAAGAAACCAATCACTCACGCGGCGAGCAAATTCAGGCCCATGATGCTCGCCGATGACAGCGTGCATCATATCCAAAGGGGCGATTCCACCAGCGCAAGTTAAACGATCACGATCACGCACATATAGCAACTTCTCAAGTAACAACTCTGGCATTAAAGCCGCCAAAGTCTCAACGTGATCCCAGTGGATGGTCATGCGTCGATTGTTCATCAGCCCTGCCTTGGCAAGAATGGCAGGCCCGCCTGAAACACCCCCCATCAGCGCACCTTGCTGGGAAACCAGCCGTAACCAACGAAAAAGTGGCGCATGGTTGTAAGTAACGACAAACTGCCCTGCCACATCGCTGCCCGCAATGACCAACAATAAATCAAAGACTTTGCGCGTTCCGATCGTATGGTTGACCGAGATGGACGCACCGCCAGAGCTGTTCACGATGGACTGTTGCCCCACAAAGCTGACACGATAGAGTTCGGTTTCAGCCAGGAGATTGGCCGCTCGCAGTGGCTCGATCGCCGCTGAAAAAGACATCATGGCAAACCCATCCAACACCAACACACCCACTTTTATGGGAGCGAGTGAAGAATCAGCGGATTGGCCTTTTTGTACTATCATATGTCCGTTTTATACCATACCTGGGCAGCGCAAACGTTCACTATCGACGGTGGTGAAATGAAAGTCAGGCCTGCTCCATGCGATATTCTGCGTTTCAGATTCTGAAAGAAGGCATTACCGGCAATAAAGGCTGGAAGCCCGCTTGGAGAGAGCCTGAACCCAAAGCCGAATACGACATTCTGATTGTCGGCGGCGGGGGTCATGGACTGGCCACAGCGCATTACCTTGCCAAAGAACACGGCATCACCAATGTTGCCGTGTTGGAAAAGGGCTGGCTGGGTTCGGGCAACATCGGCCGTAACACCACCATTATTCGCTCGAACTACCTACTCCCTGGCAACGAACCTTTTTATGAATTGTCGCTGAAGCTGTGGGAAGGCTTAGAGCAAGACTTCAATTACAACGCCATGGTGTCGCAACGCGGCATCTTAAATTTAGCGCACTCCGATGCGCAACGCGATGCTTACACACGCCGCGGTAATGCCATGCGCATGGCCGGTGCTGATGCGCAGCTACTGGATGCCGACGGTGTTCGAAACATGGTGCCGTTTTTAAATTTTGACAATGCTCGCTTTCCGATTAAAGCCGGTCTTTGGCAACCGCGCGGTGGAACAGTACGCCACGATGCGGTGGCCTGGGGTTACGCACGCGGTGCTGATTCGCGCGGTGTTGACATCATCCAGAACTGCGAAGTTACCGGCTTTCAAATGCAAAACGGCCAATGCGTGGGAGTGCATTCCAGCAAGGGTTCGATAAAAGCAAAAAAGGTGGCGGTATGCGTAGCCGGGTCATCCAGCCGAGTCATGGAACAGGCCGGTTTACGTTTACCCATCGAAAGTCATGTTTTACAAGCCTTCGTATCGGAAGGTTTAAAGCCCACCATTCCCGGTGTTGTCACCTTTGGCGCAGGACACTTCTATGTGAGTCAATCAGACAAAGGCGGCTTGGTATTCGGCGGTGACCTGGATGGGTACAACAGCTATGCACAACGCGGCAATCTGCCCGTTGTTGAAGATGTGTGTGAAGGCGGTGTTGCGCTTATGCCAATGATCGGTCGAGCACGATTATTAAGAATGTGGGGTGGGGTTATGGATATGTCGATGGACGGTTCACCTTTTATTGATAAAACATCCATACCCGGGTTGTATTTTAACGGCGGTTGGTGCTACGGAGGGTTCAAAGCCACACCGGCGAGTGGTTGGTGTTACGCCCACTTATTAGCAACCGACAACCCACACCCCACCGCCACGGAACTTCGACTCGATCGCTTTATGACTGGTCGAATGATCGACGAGAAAGGCGTTGGCGCGCAACCGAATCTGCATTAAGGCAGGCAATAGCAATGATTATTAATCATCCACTTCTCGGCCCTCGTGATGCAGCTGAATTTGTTTATCTCGGTGATGCCGCTTTACTGCATCGACCGAACAAAGACGACGAGAACGCTGCCCAGGCGTTTTTGGAATACCAATACTTGCGCGATAACCCAGCCGGTGTTCATCGCGAACTGTGGTACCACGAACAAGGCGATCGTTCTTGGTTGGTGGTCACACGCAATACCCTCACTCATGAAATTACCGACGTTCAACTAGCCAAAGATGTCGCACGCGCAGAAGGGCGAAGTCGATGAGTCAAAAAAAGCCACAACCCAACCGATTATCTGGCGGCTTGCTCGATCAAAGTAAACCCTTAAGTTTTAACTTCAACGGATCTCAATACAAAGGGTATGAAGGCGATACGCTCGCGTCAGCCTTACTGGCGAATGGGCAACGACTGGTTGGGCGTTCATTTAAATACCATCGACCACGCGGCATATTTAGCGCAGGCGTTGAAGAACCCAATGCCTTAGTTGAACTGAGAACAGGCGCTTTGCGTGAGCCAAACACACGGGCAACCGTGACCGAATTGTACGATGGGCTTATCGCATCAAGTCAGAACCATCGCGGCTCATTAAAATTTGATTTGATGGTGGCCAACGATTTTCTATCCCCGTTTCTGTCAGCCGGTTTTTACTACAAAACCTTTATGTGGCCAGCCAAGTTTTGGATGTTCTACGAAGAGATTATTCGTAAAGCCTCTGGCCTTGGCCCCAGCCGAATGGGCGATGAGGGCATGATGCGTTTCCTGCGCCGCCGGGCACTGATCCGGCAAACCGGCGATGCTATGACCATCGCGGCTTATGCAGAGGGACAAAGCTGATGGGAAATCGTGCAGACCTAAAGGCTGTCATGCCCGCCATGCTTGACCACGACGGTTGGTGGGAAGGTTCGTACCGCGACTTCGATCTCGACGGAAAGCTACTGGATGAACGCCAGGTAAAGACGCATTGCGAGTTTCCCGATACGGGCGAGTGGCACTATCTCCAGCACAATTGGATCAGCTGGGCCGATGGGCGCGAGGCTCTGTTTGAATTTGGCGGAAAGATCGAAGGCGAGCGGATGATCTGGAAGACGGATCGGTTCTCTGGATACGGCTGGCAAACGCATGAACACACCATCATG
>CALGLE010000036.1 GCA_937930305.1 uncultured Granulosicoccaceae bacterium
CGACAACACCTCCTGTTTAGGCATGCCCATGCCGAGCACAATGAGTTTGGGGCGAAACGTTAGTGCGTGATTGATATACGCTTCATCGGATTGATATCCGTCCATGACGTTGACTGTGATGCCTTGTTGTTCCAACTTATCTTGTGCGGCTTTTACATTTTTCGGTTCAGCGCCAAATAATGAGACTGCTCCCACTTCAGATAAACGTTGAATTATCTCAGGTATTAAATCTGTACCGTTCAAGTTTATACCGGGTTGAATTCTACGCAGCAATAAATGCAATTCAACACCAAATCCATCTCGTAAAAGATAGTCAGAATTAAGTATAGCCTCATAAAAATCAGGTTGCTCGAGCGCTAGGTTACATGCATGGGCATTGAGGAAAGAAACAACCGTGGCTTGAGAGTTGGACTGAAAAAGATCCAGTAAAGCTTTCCGCTCTGAGTTAGACAGGCAAGTGTTAAGTCTGCCGATAAGAGATTGCCATGTTGATTTTACAGTTTGTCGGTTCACTTGAGACATTTTAGAATTAGTAGTCCACTGCGCAATACTGGCACTTTCAACGTTAGGTCATTCGTTCCGATGAATTTAGTTTTGTTGATGTTCAAGTACAATAACGATGTATGGTTTGGTTTCTCAATAGTAAATATCGAATTTTCTCTATATTACACGCTAGCCGAAGCCGCCAATACCCACTGTATCTTTTTCCAAAAAGCCAAGTAGCTATTAAGCCAAGTCCGAAGTAACTGGTTTTTACAAGTACCAAAAACAGGGCGCCGATTCGTTTTGGTAGGGTTAAGTTAGGCCAAAACACAAGGCAAAAAACCTGGCCGATTCGTTTGTTTTCTTGCAGCATAAAAGCCATATTTTCTCGGGCCGGATCTATTTTTTCATGTGCAATAGCTTCACTGCATCCTATAATTCTTACACCCGATTTGTGCAATCGGTAGAAAAAATCCGTATCTTCGCCACCGGTTTTTCCCAGTTGTTCGTCAAATGTGATCGCATGTTTTTTCAACACTGCATGCCTTATGAAAGCATTGCCGGCATGACCGGTTCGCATGATTTGCCCGGTGGTTGGTGCCGGTCTTATCATTAAATCCCCTTGCTTTAGCCACGGTGGGCAAGTCTCAGAGTAGATATTATGGACGGGCCCGATAACAATATCGGCGTTGTAAGTGATTGCGCAGTCAATAAAATTAATCAACCAATTCGCAGATACCACTTCATCATCGTCAACCAAGGCGATGTATTTTCCCTCGGCTGCAGCAATAGCTGCGTTTCGAACCACCGACAAATTCTTCACTGAACAAGACAGATAGCGAACAGGAATAGTAGGGTTATCGTGTGCAACTTTATTTACAATGCTGGCTGCAGTTTGATCCGGACAATTGTCGACCACAACAATGCTTAAACAAAACCCTTCCGGCAGTGGTTGGTCAACTATGCTTGCCAAGCAATCGACCAACTGTGGTCGCCGGTATGTGCAAACGCACACACAAACAGTTTGCAGCTGAAAATCCTGCTGATGTTTTGAAGTCGCTTTGTTGTCAGCGTCTTTCATATAAAGTCAGAATTCGAGCGTGACCTGGAAGACCGGGAACTAGAGCGTGATCGGCGTCGGCGAGTCGCTGACGGATCAGTATAGGCAGCACCAATCGTCAATATGAGCATCAGCCACATTATATTTTGAAAATAGAAAAAATATGTTTCGGTGATGTTTGAAACAAGAAAAGCAATAAATAGGTAGTGTGCGATAAAGAATCGCGAATCCAGTTTAATTAGATAAAATGCGGTGAATAAAAGAAAACCCACAAACACGATTAATCCTAGTAGGCCGGTGCCCAGCATGATGTCAATAAAGCCGTTGTGCCCCGTATTTATTTGGGCAATAAAGTCGTCTCGCTCCACTACATTGATTGACTGTGGGCCCACGTCCCAGAAGGAGGCGAAGCCGTGGCCTAAAAACGGTTTACTCCAAACATGTGGGGAAAGAAAGTTCCAAATCTCACCCCGGTTAGTGAATATTTCTGGATTGACCGTCCCTAATGAATAATAAATGGAGATAGCTACTGTGCCGATTAAAGTGCTTATGATGATGAACGCGCGCGCAATCGGAACTCGATATAGCAGGCTGAATATTAGGAATATTCCAATGGCCCCCATGCTGGTCCTTGAATCCGAAAATATAAGAAGTGCGATGCTAAGAGCACCGGCAATTAGAAAGATCGGGTTTTTTCGAGTTATTGCTAAAAATACAAATACCATTGCGGCAACCGCATACTGATTTCCAGCCATGTTTCTATTTCGATGATAGCCATGGAATTCCAAGGAAGTTGTTAGCCCTGTGCCAAGCGTAAAATAGAGGGCAACATCAACGACTAATGCGGTTAAAAACGCAAGGCCGGCGGTTAAGTAAAGACCTTTTTTATCTTGAATTGTGTAAATTAGAGCGACTACGGTGGAAAGAAAGAATAATTGACCTGCCGAACGCGCAATCGTAATTCTGGTTGTCTCTGAAACGCTTATGCTTGCCATCAGCACGAGGGCGGTGATTAGGATAAATAAGGGCAGAATGGGTTTTTTAATCAGCAACCGCCTTGCGGTACCGTCTGCGAGGAATAGCAGGCCCGAAATCACTAACAGCAGCGGTAGCATGATCTGATTTATTCGGCCCGCCGAGTAGTCTTCATCGGCGAAAAGAAAGTCACCAACCTCGCTGCTGGCGCTGTCTACAAGTACAGTTGTATCAATCTCGAACAACTTCATTGAATACAACAACAAAACGTATAAAACCAAGCACGGTATCTTAGACTGTGTCTGCATAGTGTTGTGAGGTGGTTCGCTAATTTGTGTCTGCAGAAATCAAAAATTTGGGTGCATGAGGGCACGCCCGATTAATATATCAGTGTTGTGCATCGGGTTGCGCAAAAAGCGTTCATTGTGAAGAGGTGAAATTTATTGCCCAGTACAATGACGATGTGGAGTCGACCCAGTTTGACGCCAAAACTGGTCAGCGTTCGCCCCCCATAATGGCTATAAATATGTATAAGGTCACCGATAAATAATATGATCAATAGAAAGGATTCGAATGGTGCCGCCAATGCTAGGGCCGTAAGCATTGTGATTCCCACTCGGAATCGCGCCGCCTCGCTGCTTGAAACGCTAATAGCTGTGGAAAATTTACGAATTCCAACGGGTATTAATCTGCAATTGGTTGTCGTAATGGACGGATGCACTGATCACACAGCGCAGACACTAAGCCAGTGGCGATCCCGATCTGGCTGCGATGTACTTTGTGTAGAAACGGCTGGCCTGGGTGCAGGGGGTGCTCGCAACGAAGGCATTGCGAGAGCATCGGGTGAATTCATTGGGTTTATCGATGATGATGTGTTGCCTGATGAGTTATGGCTGCAACATCATGTGGATTGCCAGCTAGCGAACAAGAAGGGTGTTGTATCGCTGGGAGCGATGAAGCTTCCGAGTCACAAACGTCTTCCGCCCTGGAATGAGTGGGAAGTGCTGTCCTTGCAAGGGCGCTACGATAGCCTCATGTCGGGTGCTGCTGTTCCAGATCCTTCGGATTTGTACACAGCGAACGCGATGATTCCAACTGAGGCCTTACAGGCAGTTGGAGGGTTTGACGATTCCTTGCAACGAGCCGAAGATGTGGAACTTGCCGCGCGATTGTTCACGTATGGCTTAGAGTTCGTATTTTTGCCACAGGCCAGCGTTGTGCATTGCCCCATTCGTACTTTGCGCGGTTGGAAGAACATTCCAGTAGCCTACGCTAAGTCACACGTCACCATGCAAAACGATGGTGCAAATCATAGTGCGAATTTTGGTGCGCCGAGTTTGGCGCATATGCATTCGCTAACCCGTATTGCAGTAAAGTGTTTTAGTGGTTCGGAGTTCCGTACGTCACTCTACTGCAGTCTTGCTCAATCAGTGGGACTGTTGGCGCATTGGATGCGGCTTCGATCCATCAGCTATGCAGCGTTCAGTTCTGTTTACAACGTCCTGTATTTTGGTACGTTAACTAGAACCCTAGCGTCAGTGCCAAGACCCTTGCTACAACCCGACAATAGCGAGTAGGGCGTAATGCGTTATAAACGCTTAAGGCAAAACTCATGAAGCGCTTTTTACGATTCTTACTGGCGACATCATCAACCAATGTATTACTGGTGATGGGGTTAAGTGTGGCTGCAGGACTGTGTAGTGCCTTGTTAATTGCACTCATTGGAAACGTTTTTACCAACTTGCACTTGGGGGTTCATGGGTATCAGGTTGCCGCCATTGTCGCTTTGGTGCTATTGCTGACTATTTTTGAGTACTTGGCTAAATTTCATTTGCTCAACCACAGCGAACGGGTGGCACATCAATTTCGACAAAGTTTTGCTCGTTGGCAAATCAGTAGGCCATTGGCTGAAAGTGAATCCAAGGGCACTGCCGCTCCGTTGGCTACCTATTCAGAAGATATAAAACGTGTGACGTTAGCGCTTGAATATTTGCCAGAGCTTGGCGTCAGTTTAGCGGCTATAACCGGTGCATCCGTGTACTTGACTTGGGTATCAGCGCCAGTGATGTTAGGTGCCCTGATTGCGGTTATTCCATCCGCATGGGTGTTTGTACGTATTCAACTTAGGGTACGCAATGCGCTGCTGGATATGCTCTCAGCTCGCGACAAAAGCAATGGTTTTTTTCGAACTATGCTGATTGGTGAGAAAGAGCTTAAGCTGAATACACAACGTTCGGAATCCATATTCGAGGATCATTTGGGGCCGTCGAGTTACACCTTGTCCGGTCACGCTAAACGTCTGGCTTTGATGTATTGCGTAGGCACCTTATGGACGCAACTTTGTTATTTTGGCGCCATCATTGTCGTTTTGCTGTTGTTGGCCACTGGCACGGTCACTGGTGGCGTCGTAGCCCCTTACGTTCTAGTGGCGCTGTTTTTACGCAGTTATATTTACCGTTTTATGGCAGGGGTGCCTCATTGGACCGCCGCTGGTGCCGTGCTCGATAGGCTGGATAAGGAAGGGTTTGGATTTCTACCAAACGCGCCAGTTAAGCCAAACGCCCCCGCAATACTACAGAACACAGCAGCGCCCGTCATTGATGTGAAATCTGTTTGTTATGAATACGTCAGTGAGCACGACACTGCCTTATTCACTGCCGGGCCGTTTGATTTGAGAGTAGATAAGCCAGAGATATTGTTTGTAACGGGTCAAAACGGGGTTGGCAAGTCCACTTTTCTTAAAATTTTATGTGGCCTTTACACACCAAAATCGGGACAAATATTATTGAATGGAGAGAAAATCAACGACGAGAACCTAGATGCCTATCGCGCAAATTTCTCAGCATTGTTCACAGTACCCCATGTGTTTCCAGAGGTGCCGCTGAATCTTCCCACCGATCCCGCACGTGCGAGGCGGTTTGAACATTACATTAAAGTATTGCAACTGGATGGAAAAATAAAATTAGATCGATCCGCTCACATCTCTGAACTGTCACACGGACAAACAAAACGGCTTGCGCTATTGTTGGCGTTGGTTGATGACCGACCCGTCGTTATTTTTGATGAGTGGGCTGAAAATCAAGATCCGTCTTATAAAAAAGTTTTCTATTACGACATCTTGCCAGAGCTTAAAGCGAGTGGCCGGATTGTCATTGCAGTAACGCATGAATCGAATTACTTTGATGCAGCGGATAGAATCTACACTTTGACAGTGAACCATTAACGTTTTTCATTGATGTAGGTTCATTACAGAGCTTAAAACAGCATCAAGTGGTGCGAAAAAAAGAATAATTGCGGTTGCTTTTATGGCTGGTGTTGTACGCCTTCATTCTCTTCAATATCTAAGAGCATTTGCTGCCCTTGCTGTGGTGTACAGCCATGCGGTGCAGCAACACGATGTATTCAAGCCGTGGCTACCTTACTATGGTGATGTTGGCGTCGATGTGTTCTTCGTTATTTCAGGCTTCGTTATTTCAGGCTTCGTTATGGTCTGGATTGCACGAGACTCCGATACGCCTGCAAATTTTTTTAACAAACGCCTGCGACGAGTGGTGCCGTTGTATTGGTTCTTCACATTTTTAATGGCGCTCTTGTTCTTTTTACTGCCTTCCGCGTTTAGGGGCACTGAATTAGGTTTGAACCAACTGATTCAAAGTCTTTTGTTTATTCCACACTGGAGCGTTGGGCATGAGGGTAAAGTCTGGCCGTTGGTGGTTCCCGGTTGGTCTTTGAACTACGAAATGTTTTTCTACTTGGTGTTTGCACTTTCGCTTTGGTTGCCTTCTGCTTGGCGCGTTGGTGTTACTTGTTTAGTCATAGTTGCGGTTTTTACTCTGGCAAATCTTTCTCCCACAGGCACAGCTATTCAAGCATTTCTCAAGCAATCCATCATGCTGGAATTTATCTTGGGAATGTTATTAGCGCTTTGTTTTAAACGTTGGCCAAGTTCATCTCGGTTCCTGGGTTGGATGGCAACCCTTGTGGGCGTGTTGTTTTTAGTGCTGCAGCCAATGTTTTTTAGTGAAGCGTTGCCCCGGGTTATTCAGTTTGGTTTTCCCGCGTTGTTCATCGTCGCCGGTTTTTTGTATCTACCGATGGTTAAAAGTCGGTTTGGGCTGTTATTGGGGGATTCCTCCTATGCTCTTTACTTATCACACACCCTTGTATTAGGTGGCTTGAGAGTGGTTTTGCCCATACACTATTTCGGCAACGGCCCCATAGCCGCCTGGGCTTATTTAATGACGGCTTTAGTCGTCTGTGTTGTGGCAGGCATCGTCGTGCACTACATAATTGACAATTGGCTCTTGAAGATGCAGCGCCTATCGTTTTTACGTGCGTACCCCAAAGCTAAAGTGTCGCATTGACAAACACGGATACATCGCTTCTGTCAAAGTCATTTAGCTCGTCAGCATCCGCGATTTCAGCGCAATCGGACACGCTACGACTTTGTTGAGAACCCGAAGCACCAAATGAAAGCCAACGTCGGACGGCGTAGGTCACTTCTATTGATGGGGTAATCTCTTGGTATTCAGAGGTTGAACATTCGGCTGTAAAAATTTCAACATCGGCTCCGATAACGCTGGTGATGCGGGATGACCAAGCACGTTCCCACTGTAGAGACAATTCCGTTGTAACGGGCGTTGCTCCGTTGAAATCCGACAGAGAACCCCGTGCATTGTCAATTTCGCGCGCTGCTGTCAAATTTAATTTCGAAAAATCGGAAAATAAGTAGCCTATTTCGCCATCTACTGAAAGGAGAGTGGTGTCAGTAAGGTCGGTTGCATCAAAAATACCTTGCGTAACGCCTAACTGGATAGATCCACTTATTTTTCCCGTGGCAGAGAATCGAGCACCGGTGTACACAGTAATTTCATTGCGATCTCGACGATCGGTGTCTGAATCGATGCGCCTGAAACGGACACCAAGCAAAGCTCGTGTGTCAGCCGAAACCCGATAGCCAAATTCGCCGAAAACGTCTAGCAGGGTATAGCCGCGACCTAGCGTAAACTGATCTAAATTGGTGTAATCACGACTTACTAGTGCTGTCCCACCCCGAATGTTACCGATGGCATTTTGAGCACCGAAAGTGTGATCAGCTTTTAGCTCTATATTGTTGAACTCCGCCACCTCGTTTGTGCTGCCTTCAGATGCATTGGTCAGAATTCCTTCACCAATATCGTTGTGATCTTTGGAGAAAGTCAGAGAAGCAGATGTGCGATGCCGGCTGCTGAATTCAGCATCAAATTTCGCTCGAATTCTGTGGTCAACAAAATCCAGAACGTTGTCCGATGCCAGCGCATAACTGCCCCGATAATCTACGCTAAATGTGAGTAAACGTCGCGTGGCCACCCAATCTAGAGAAGGTGACACGGTGACCTGTGTACCGGTAACTGGGTTCTCATCGGTGCGAAACGTATTGCTGTTGCTGCTGTAGTCGAAGCGTATGGCTGGGATTAAATCGGTCTCTCCCAAAGCGATGGCTGCGCCAGATTGCGCATGAGCGGTGGTAAAACTGGCAAAGCCGACTACCAAAGCGGTCAGTAGAGTCAGGGGCTGCAGATGGGTTCGGTTCATAGGGAACTCGGGAAAGCGGATCTGTAGAATTATAACCTCACTCGGGCTTTTGCCGCCAATTCAGGGGCTTACGATGCCTCATTAATAACGAACTGTTAGCATCATTTTCGAATATCCTTATTGGTCCAAAATTGGACATTGTGATGGAATGTAGATTTTCGGTTAGCCAGTCGCAAGAATTGGTGTTCTTACCCTTGGTCAAATCTTAATTTGTGTACCATCTACGGTTCGATCTTTCTCAGCTTCACTTTCTCCTTTTTTGAGAACCAGTTTATTCATGGAAACTTCTTCCAAGGTATCCTGCAACTCACTGGTTTCATTCGGTATTGTTAGACATGAATTTGACACTTAAAATGCTTGGGTTGATCGCCCTAGCGATCACGGCTCTCGCGGGCTGCAGCTCGACGTTCGGGCCTGCCGTTGAGGGCCCCGTTGAACAACCTGGCGCGGAAACGGTTACGCCACTTCCGGCTGCGAATAATGAGGAACCTGAGCTTGTTCCTGTTTCAACCAGCGCCTATCGGCTTGGAGAGGGAGATCAAATCGCCATACAGGTATTTGATGAACCAGACCTCACCATGGACGCTCGTGTGAGTGACAGTGGCATCATCAATTATTCTTATCTCGGCGATGTTCAGGTGTCTGGTAAAACCGCCGTGGAACTCGAGCGCCACATCACCGAGCTTCTTCGTAATGGGTATCTGGTCAATCCGTCGGTGAATGTCACGATTAAAGAGTACCGCCCCTTTTATATCGGTGGCGAAGTGAGAGCGCCTGGCAGTTATCCGTACCAGCCGGGTTTGACACTGAACCGGGCTATTGCATTAGCGGGGGGGCTAACCGACAGGGCGTCTTCTCGACGCATATTCGTGGTTAAACCCTCGGGTGAAGAATTTAGGGCGTCGTTGTCTCAAGCGATTTCGCCCGGCGACACTATTTCGATTAGGGAAGGTTTTTTCTGATGGCCACAACTCAAGACACAAGTTATGCTGACGATATGGCAGATGATCGCGCGTCTGGATCATTTACCGAGCAGTTAGATCTTCAGCATTACTTACGCATACTGCGTAAATACAAAATTCCAATAACACTGTTCACTGCCGCTGTAACTGCACTGGCCGCCTACTACGCTTACACGGCTACCCCTCAATACAGTTCGACTTCCACTCTGCTCATCGAATCTCAAGGCACTAACGTACCCAGCATTGAGGAGTTAATTGGCGGCGATACCGAAAGCCAAGATTACTACCAAACCCAATTTGAAATTCTGCGTTCAAGAGCGTTGGCGACGCGCGTGGTCAATGAAATGGGCTTATGGAACCACCCTGAGTTGTCACCACAAGCGCGTGTGGATTTGACCCGTGTTGCGGCTGCAGAGCGCGGTGTATTAGGTGAGGCACCTGAGGCTGCAGGTGGTCTTCAGGGTGTTTTAGCTAAAGTTACCAATATTTTTTCCGGCACGGATCCAATACCCGAATCAACCACCGTTGTGGAGACTGGCACTGAAGCGTTCGTTGCTCCAGCCCAATCCGTTGACTTAGATGAAGATTTAACAGGGGATCAGCAAAGTGTGGTGAATGGGTTCATGGGGCGGTTATCCGTTTCCCCAGTAAGACGAACCAAATTGGTGAAAATCTCCTATATGTCTGCCGACCCCGACTTTGCGGCCAAAGTGGCGAACACAGTTGGCCAGCAGTACATTGAAAGTTACTTGGATGCCAAGTTAGAACGGACTGAAACAGCCGCCACGTTTTTAACTAAGCGCTTAGGCGAACTGAAAAACACACTGGATGGTTCAAAGGCTCGCTTAATCGCGTTCAAAGAAGCCAATGGTTTAGTCGATGTGGATGGCAGTGTTGGCCGGTTAAATGAACAACAACTGTTGTTGGCGACGGCTGAACTAGCAGAAGCACGCAGCGAGTTATCTCGGCAACGAAGCATTTATAACGAAGTGCAGTCGTTGCGGGGTCGCACCGACTTGCTAGAATCTATCCCGGCCATTCAAGCCGATCCACTGGTGCAGCGAACCAAAATTGACCAAGGTCAAGCTCAGCGTCAGCTGGACGAGTTGCTGAATCGTTACGGTGAACGCCACCCACGAGTCGTTGACGCAAAGTCTCAATTGGCCACACTCAACTTGAATTTGGAAGGGCAAGTCGGACGAGTTGTGGGCGCTATCGCCAGCGATTACCAACTGGCCCAATCGCGTGTTGGTGCAATTGAAGCGAAATTGAGCACCGGTAAACAAGAGATTCAAGCGATCGGTTCGAAGAAGTTTGAGTTGGATGAATTGCAGAATGAAGTGGATACCAATCAAAGTATTTATGATGCGTTCTATAACCAAATTACCCAAGCAAAGTCGGCCGATGGTTTGGAATCAGCCAATGCACGAATCTCTGACTACGCGGTGGCGTCTGGGCACCCAGTTAAACCTAAGAAACAGCTCATCATTGCTTTGGCTGCGTTGGCGTCGTTAATCTTATCCATGCTGATGGCGTTCCTGTATGAACAAATGGACGACACGATAAAGAGCACGGGGGATGTAGAGACTAAATTGGGCCAGCGAATGCTTGGGATCATTCCATTGATCAAAAGTGGCATCTTGAATCAAGACGATTCTCGGCCAGTTAACCCGGCGCTGTTGGCTGAGAGTGCCCAAGAGCTCAAGGGCAAGAAGAAAGAATCGATCCATAAGTTTTTTGAAGCAGTGGACACGGCTCGTACAGCGATTTGTTTGGCGGACGGCGATGAGGACCGTAAAGTGATTATGGTCACGTCATCAAAACCGGGTGAGGGTAAGTCCACGACGTCTTTGAACTTGGCCTATTCTTTATCAAAAATAGAACGTGTACTGCTCATCGACTGTGATTTAAGAAAACCCACGGTGGCAAAATCAGTTATTGCTGACGCCAAGCGCCGTGCGATGCAGCCGGGTTTGTCGGAGTTGATAGCCGGTACGGCGCAGGCAAAGCAATGCATTATTCGAGGCGCGTTTGATCAACACTTGGATGTACTACCCGCAGGCCAGCTACCGGAGCGCCCGTTGGAATTAATTTCCAGTGCGAAGTTTCGTAACATCATCAAAAGTCTCAGTAATCACTATGATCGGATCGTATTGGACTGTGCGCCAATCCAAGCGGTATCCGATGCAATGGTGCTAAGTAAAGTATCGGACGCTGTGGTGTATTGCGTTGAAGCCCAAGAGACATCCATTGATTTAGTTAAGCGCGGTGTTGACCGTCTTCGGTCAGTCGATGCAGTGATCGCTGGGATTTTAGTCACGCAAGTGGACGTGGATAAGATCGTATCCTACGGTGGTGACTACTATTACCAAGGCATGTACGATTACTACGGTTATTCAGAAAAAGACAGTGGCAAGGATGGCAAGAAGGGGCGCGGTAAATTACGGCTCACTCAGTCTCAACTGCAGGACATTCAAAACGATGATTCTGAGGTTGAGTTGGATCTGGACCACGATGGTGTCAATGGTCTAACGAACCGCGCGGCCATAAATGATCATGAATTTGACATGACCACTCAAGTGGAAACGGTTAACGCGCCCACTCGTCGGGTTCGTGATAACAACGTGCTTCGCTCAAAGATGAATCGAACAGACGCAAAGAAAGATCGAATGCAGGACGATTTGGACTTTTTATAAACGGTTGTATTTAATTGCGCTTCCACGGCTCGGCGTCCAAGAAAATTGGACTCCGAGCCGTTATTAGTTTTACATCATCAATTAATCAGAGGCAGTAGCGTACAAATGAAAGTCGTTATTTTCGCAGGAGGACTTGGCACTCGCATCAGTGAAGAGACTGCGGTTAAGCCAAAGCCCATGGTTGAAATTGGTGATATGCCTGTGCTTTGGCACATAATGAAAATTTACTCATCTCATGGTTTGAATGATTTTGTGATTTGTCTAGGATACAAAGGGCATGTCATAAAGGAGTTTTTTCAAAATTACATGATGCGTTTGTCCAGCGTTCGAATGACGTTTAACGACAACAAAATTGAATTCTTGGATGATGTGTCTGACCCATGGACAGTCACTCTGGTGGATACGGGCGAGAGCTCAATGACAGGCGGGCGGCTGAAACGCGTAGCGCCCTACTTAGACGATGAGCCCTTTTGTCTTACCTATGGTGATGGGGTTGCCAATGTGGATATTCGACAACTATTGAACTTTCACAAGCAAGAGCAGAGTTTGTGCACTTTAACGGCCGTGCAACCACCCGGGCGGTTTGGGGCCATTGCTTTAGGCGCAAATCAAACAAAAATATCCAGTTTTCAAGAAAAGCCTCAAGGTGATGGTGCCTGGATAAATGGTGGCTACTTTGTGTGCCAGCCTGAGGTGGTGAATTTTATTGATGGCGATGACACCGTTTGGGAGCAAGCGCCGTTGATGAATATGGCTCAGCAAGGCCAGTTAGCGGCATTTAAACATTCGGGTTTTTGGCACCCAATGGATACCTTGCGCGATAAGCAGCACTTAGAAAGCTTATGGCAATCGGGCGCGGCGCCGTGGAAAATTTGGTAACGATTATTCGTTGTTGCTTCACTGACTAACAGTAAAATCATTGGGTTTTGATTAGCGGAAAGAATAGGCCTAAACGTTCGCGTAAGTGCGATTGGTACATGGTTTATGATCGTGTCCTCGTGTTAGTGTATTTGTCGAAGCAGCGCGCAATCTAAAACATGCATCATGTTACGTGCTGCACTAAATCTGCACTCAAATCGAACAATGATTGAACGATTAGAAAACACGGGGTCACTTTCAGATTTATTTCTGATGACTGTAGCGTCGTTCGTGTGCGCAGCTGTCTTCATTTTGCTCTTAACGCCATTAGCCCGCTCGGTTAACTTAGTCGATGAGCCCAATGAACGTAAACAACATGACAGCGCCATTCCGGTGGTGGGTGGCCTCTCCATTGCTGTTTCTTTAACCGGGGTATTGATTTGGGCTGGCGCCTTGAACATCCCGGCTATGGTGAGCTTTCTTGGGCTTGGTGTAATACTGGCATTTCTAGGCTTTTTGGATGATTTCTCGCACATCAGAATGCGCTATCGCCTAGTGGTTCAGATAGTGGTTGGCCTGGCTCTGTGTTTCGTAGCAGACCTTAAAATCCTGTCGCTAGGCGATCTATTTGGTGGTGGCTCGGTAACTCTCGGAGTGCTTGCCGCAGTTGCGTTCACCGTCGCTTGTTCCGTCGGCGTGTACAACTCCATCAATATGATCGATGGGCTAGATGGACTCGCAGGTATCGTTGTATCGATTTCCGCTCTAGCGATGGCATCCATTGCCTATGCCGCAGGCGATTCGTTCTCAGCCGGTGTTTTGCTATCAACGATGGGAGCTATCGCAGCCTATTTACTGTTTAACTTAAGTGTTTTTGGGGCTTCTCGTAAAGTGTTTATGGGAGATGCTGGTAGCTTGTTTTTAGGTTTTTTATTGTTGTGGTTTTTTATTTATTTGTCGCAAGGGGAGCAGGCATCCCTTTCTCCCGTGGCGGCTGGTTGGATTTTCGGGCTTCCTCTGGCCGACACCATTGCGGTGATCGTAGGACGATTGGTCCGTGGGCTGCACCCACTAGCCGCAGGACGCGACCACATTCACCATCGATTGCTCAATTATGGGTTTTCTAATCTGACAGTATTGGCGATTCTTGCGTTGTACCATGGCTCTTTAGTGGCTGTTGGCGTTTTTTGCAACGGTAAAATAACCTTAGAACCCTTCCTATTTTGGGGATTCGTAACACTGACGGTTATTCACTTCATCGTTCTGTTCATCATTCTGCCGCGGTTAACCCCGACAAGCCGTAACGTTGTGGCCTAGTATCCCTGCAAGACCAAACTGAGAAATTCGTTGTCGTTCTAGCTTCGCGTTCAATTATAATTAAGCGAGGGCAACCCTTTGTTTTTGCTTCTCAGTCATTTGCAGGAGTCACCTAATGCCAGCTACAACATTTGTACCCATCGTTCTAGCGGGCGGGTCCGGCACTCGATTGTGGCCTTTGTCTCGTTCTGAATACCCAAAACAATTTTTGCCTATTTTTGGTGAAAATTCACTGCTTCAGGATTCTATTCTGCGAATACGTTCGGCAACCAGCGTTTCACCGCTACTCATGTGCGCTGAAAATCATCGCTTTCTTGTAGCCGAGCAGTTGTTGCAAATAGACTCCAGTGATGCATCTATTTTGCTAGAACCTGCCGCGCTGAATACCGCCCCGGCGATTGCGGCGGCCGCCTGGCATGTCTTTAAAGAACACAATGACGCGCCCGTGGTGGTAATGCCAGCGGATCACATCATCCCGGACCAAGAGCAATTTTCCAAAGCAATTCAGTCTGGTTTAACACTGTGTACAGAAGGCTACATAGTAACCTTGGGAATTAAACCAACTAAGCCGGAGACGGGGTACGGTTACATTGAAGCGGGCGATCTTGTTTCGCCAGGCTCTTCCGCACACCGGGTTAGTCGCTTTGTCGAAAAACCCAATCGGGACGCCGCAGAAGCATTGATTCGTAATGAAAATTGTTTCTGGAACGCTGGCATTTTTATTTTTAAACCATCGGTTTTTTTGGCAGCCCTTAAAGATCTACAACCTGAGCTGCATAAGAACACACAAATTTCCGTTGATGGATCAGAGAAAGATTTAGACTTCATTCGCCTGGACGTAAAATCTTATGCGAGGTGTCAGAACATATCGGTGGACTACGCCGTGATGGAGAAGGCCAGCAACGTCGTGGTATTGCCTTTCGAGTCAGATTGGTCTGATATCGGCAGTTGGGATGCAGTGCATTTAGCCAAAGATCTCGATGCAAACGGTAATGCGCATGTTGGGCATGTGCTTCAGTCGAACAGTAAAAATACACTGGTTCATGCAACGTCGAGGTTGGTGGTTACTGCCGGGACGGACAATCTGTCTGTTATCGAAACTCCCGATGCCGTTTTAGTTATGGATAACACCAACGCACAAAGTATTAAACAAGTGGTTGCAACACTAAAAGATTCCTATCCGGAAATTTTAAGCAATCACACCACCGTGTATCGACCTTGGGGAAACTACGAAAGCTTGAATCTCAGTGCTCGTTTTCAGGTAAAACGAATCACGGTAAAACCGGGCGCGAAACTCTCTTTGCAAAAACATCATCATCGCTCCGAGCACTGGGTTGTGGTGAGTGGCACAGCGATGGTAACTATTGATGACACCGAGACTTTGTTAACTGAAAACGAATCAACCTACATCCCTCTAGGGGCTATGCATCGACTGCATAATCCTGGAAGCATTCCACTCGAGCTCATTGAAGTCCAATCAGGATCCTATCTAGGAGAAGACGACATTGTGCGGGTGGGAGACGAGTACGGACGGGCGTAGTAGCTCACATAGTCATCGATGAATTGATACATTGATAACAACCGAAATACCAATCAACGGCGGATCTGCGCCCATAAACCAGTTGTCTGTAATGTCGATCTCACATGAATAAGAATTTTTGGAAAGGTAAACGCGTATTTCTCACCGGCCACACGGGGTTTAAAGGGGGGTGGATGAGTTTGTGGCTTGCTCAAATGGGTGCAGAGGTCACAGGGTTTGCGTTAGAACCCAATACAAATCCCAACTTTTTTGAGCTCGTTGATTTAGCGCAAGACGTTGATTCAAACATTGGCGACATTTGTCAATTAGAAACGCTAAAAAGCGCTGTACAGGCCTGTCGGCCAGACGTTGTTTTCCATTTAGCGGCACAACCGCTGGTGCGTTTGTCGTATGACGAACCATTGAATACGTTGAACACGAATGTCATGGGTACGGCAAATCTCCTCGAAGCTTGCCGCGACATCGATACTGTGCGGGCGGTTGTTGTGGTAACTACGGATAAATGTTACGAAAACCGAGAGTGGCATTGGGGTTATAGAGAAAGTGAACCTTTGGGCGGTCACGACCCGTACAGTGCGAGCAAAGCGTGTGCTGAAATTGTTACACACGCGTATCGCCGTTCGTATTTTGAGGTGGGATCTTCCTGCAAAATCGCAACGGCTCGGGCTGGTAATGTGATTGGGGGTGGGGATTGGTCTCAGGATAGATTGCTACCCGATATTTTGAATGATTTTTCAAATGGCACGCCAGTAGAAATTCGCAGCCCTAATTCAATTCGGCCCTGGCAGCATGTGCTTGAACCGGTGGCGGGGTATTTAACCTTGGCTGAACAACTGTGTTCCGATGATGGCGATAGTTTTTCAAATGCTTGGAATTTTGGTCCAAGTGACGAAGGATGTCAGTCGGTGAGTTGGATTGTGACTAAGATGCAGGAGCTGTGGGGTGATGGGGCACATTGGTCGATTACCAATACACCGCAACCTCATGAAGCGACATTCTTAAAATTAGACTGTTCGCGGGCACGCGATTTACTTCATTGGCATCCGGTTTGGACGCT
Organism: uncultured Granulosicoccaceae bacterium; assembly: GCA_937930305.1. Taxonomy (GTDB): domain Bacteria; phylum Pseudomonadota; class Gammaproteobacteria; order Granulosicoccales; family Granulosicoccaceae; genus Granulosicoccus. Next base: position 16,523 of record CALGLE010000036.1, read on the forward strand.
GACGGAATCGCTGGAGATAATCGTAGATTGGTATCAAGCGTTCAATCGCAACGAAAATATGCGAACACACGCATTGAATACGTTACTTGAGTTTGAATCCGCCGGCGTTGCTACGGGTAACGAATAAATAATTAGGCCAAGAAAGTAAGAGCAGGGGTCTTCGCCGATCTATGGCTCAAGGATGGCTTTATCAGTCACTAGAGTTCTGCTGTGAATTGCCTGTCGTAATGTATACCTGCTCACATAGCTTCTTTCGTGGCGTGATTTTGTACTGTTTGTAATACTGCGAAAGAATGATGGCTACTTCGCAAATTGGTTCTATGACCCCCTTCACATTGGCTCTGAATCCACACTAAAAACAGAGACGCAATGTGAATTACTCGATTGCTTTGCCCAGTATTTGTCTGTTTTTTGAACTCGTAAAGTCAAATACGTGTGTCCGAAAAAAATAAAAATCACACTCTTATCTCAGATCATCGACACACCAGAATTAGCGGCATTAACTAACTGGAGATCGGGTCGATACCGGAACTTAATACAATAAAAAACGTATGGGATGCTATCGCATTGGGGAGTAACGTAGGTACCAATGGGGGGCTCAAACGCTAACCTATGAAAATAAGTCAATCTTGTGTTGCTCGAACCTCAGTGTTTCTTGCAGTATCCATCGTACTTCAGGGCTGTGGTGAAGGTTCCCCAGAACTTGATGCGGCATCAGCAGCTGTCACCGAACTACCTAACGCGGAATCACCTGTCAGTCTAACGGCAGCGGTCTCTGTGAACACCGGTGATTTCGATTTGATTTCAGTACCAATAGGTGCTGCATTGCCGGTCATAGAATCTAACGGCGAATCGGATTCCGCCATTGATGTGGCGCCAATTATCGTTGTGGGCGCAGATACTTCAAATTCCAACGAAGCTGCCTCGCCGGCAATTCAGCCCGTGGCTAAACCGCCTGAGGCGACGAGCGCAGATGAGCTTGAGGTACCCCTTGCTGCGACTGAGCCGGTTGAGGAGCCAGAGCCACTTACTGAGTCTGTTGAGGAGCCAGAGCCATTTGTTGTCGTAGAGCCTGAGATTGAACCCGAGGCACCTCCTGTTGCCGAACCAGTCGCAGCGCCCACTGCACTCGCAGTCGAAGCACTGGTGGTGGTGCCCGATGAGTCGAACACAGAGCAGAGTGTTGTCGAAAACGAAGCACCATCAACCCAAACCGATTCAAATGAATCTACTGCCACGCCCAGTTCAACCGCTATAGACACTCGGAATATTATTGTAGGTAATGGATCGGGTGATGCGGTGTGTTTGCATTTAGGGAACGAAGAAAAAGGTTTTGGTGGTGTGACCGATTCAGATTGGGGCCGCTGGCTATCACAGTTTCGATTTTCTATTGGTGAAGAGTTTCTGGCAGTGGAGCGAAGGGATGATGGTTCCAATGCGTTGCGCCATCGTTTCATTCCGTCACCTGTGGGAACGGATCGAGCGGTTGTCGGCTCAAGGTTAAGTGAACATCGAACTTATCGCCTCACGCAGTCATTTTATTTCGAGCCCGGCTGGGACTGGGGTGGACGATTTGAGGGTGGAAAACTGGGTTTTGGTTTTGGTGGTGGTACCGCACCGATGGGCGGTACGATTGACCCAAATGGGTTCTCCTCACGGTTGATGTGGCGAGGCAATGGTGATGGTACGGGTCGGATGGTTATTTATTCCTACTCTGCCGACAGGCCTGGTAAGTACGGGGAAGACATTCGATACGGTGACTTAGACGTACCGATTGGAGAATGGTTTACGGTGGTGATGGAAGTAACAGCCAATTCCTCAACCGCTGTTTCTGATGGCAGTATGCGGGGTTGGATCGATGGACAGTTGGTGTTGGAAAGAGATAATGTGGGCTGGCAGCTGGCTGGCGACACCCCAATGGTTGACGCACTCTTCTACTCAACGTTTTATGGCGGTAATTCAACCGAATGGTCTCCCAGTACTACAACGTATGTGAAAACTCGCGATGTTTGTTGGGCACCCGTGGTAGACGGGTATTCGGGAATAGATCCAGATCAAGGGCGTTTGGTTGTGGCTTCTACAGAAAATCCTGAAGGTTCATTTGCTGACGATCCTACTGGCAACATCGTAGAGAACAACTGGCGTGAACAACATCAGCGCTTTGTTAGCTTGTTGGAGGAGTCGCTGGTGAATATTCGAACGGTAGCTCCGGTAGCATCGTTAACCACACAACGGTACTATGATGAAGCAATAGCGGAACTCACTGCATCTGTAATAACCACAGATGAAGTAACTGGGTCGTCACTGTCGCTGAATCCCATCCCCGGATTACACAACTCCGTTGATCAGTTAAATTTTGCCTTAACTGATAATGCAAATAATGAAATACAAAAGGCGGCAATTACGGAAGTTCTCACGGCGCTCCAAGTGGCAGCAACACGGTCAGCCGAGCTAGCTATCGCCGTTGTTGAAAACACAATGAATATTCACTCGTGTTCAGGTGACCAATTATCAATCGCTTGCAGCGAGGCTAATGAAATATTGTTGGAATTATACTCTCACTTCGAAAATATCGACGATGATTCCAATTCTGAATCTGATAGCTTTTTCATAACAGAAACGATTTGGAATCGAAGTGTAGACGCATTGAATGCGTTGAACTAGCAAATCCAACGTGGGTTCTCCAACAATAAGCTATTGTTGGAGAACTTTCATCGGTTTACAGCTGAGACAAAAATTCCGTGTTTCGGCCGTGCTCCTTTTGCAAGTCTAGCCAAAGTTTTACAGCGTAAACGTCAGTATCGAGCGTAATGTGATCCAGTGGAATTGCCGTATCTTGGGATAATTCTTTTCGAAGCGAGGCATATTCTATAAGGCACATTGGCAAATACCCTTCCGCATCATCGGCGTTGGCGATATGTCCATAGGCCGTGAACCCTCCGATGCAATCCAAAGTTTCGTTCGCGCTAAGATCTTTCTTTGCGATCGCAATAACCTCTGTGGGAAGCTGCCCGGACACTTGGGCGAGAGGTCGCTTTCTAATGAGTACATCCGCCAGGGTCATGGCCAGCTCAAGATGGACTAAATGAAACGCTCGGAATAGAAAGTAGTCAGGGCCATCCCCCATTTTGTATAACCGCAATGCATTTTTGTGGGCCTCGAAATCTGGGTGTTGACATAACACCCCAACTCCGGCGCCAAAATCACCACCGAGTGTGTAATCAACAAAGCGACCCTCTTTCAACTGGCCGCCGATGTCTTTGGCGGCGTTTTCCAATGTAGTTTCAATGCCCAACATACCTTGCGATGGAGCTGCTAGATTACAAGCATTGGCAACTACGCATTGCTCGATTTGCATTTTTGTACCATCACCGAAGGCGGTCGTCATGATTGAAGACGTAGAATCCCTAGAACTAAATTCCTCACCAGACTTGGGTGTTTGATAAGGATTTAAGTGCCGTTTGCAATTGATTAACGCACGCACTTCAAATCCCATGGATTCGGCTTCGATTTTTAATCGGAGTAGGGCGCCTGGTTGATCGCCATCGGCAATGGTGTATACCACGCCGTTTTTTCTTGCTAGCCGGTGAAATTCGCTTGCAAAAAGCGAATCTGCTTCCGCGTTGAATGAAATAACATCCAGGCCGAAATTTAAAAATGCTGAGATTGCCCGAACGCCATAATCAATAGCCCCGGTTGCTTCAATTGCTAACGAAATGGGTAAGTGTTCCAATAAGGTGAAGTCACTAGTAACCGCAGGTGTTCCATTGCTGATTGCGCGGTGTAGCTCCTGTGGGTCATCTGAAACCACGATGTCACTCTCGCTCCATCCCGTCTCAATCAGCAGTCGTTTCGCACGATCAAGGTTTCTGTTCACGATAAGGCCAATGTCTACACCCGGTGTACGACGTAGTACGTGAGCGACGCCCGTTGCCACAAAACCGGACCCGATAATCGCTACTTTTTTTGACCCATTCGTCTGAGACCACTCATTTAACTCATCTAAACAGTTCATTTTTAATTCTCATCTGCGTGGTAGTGGAAATTAGCCTCGAGACGCTCCGCCTTTAGCGAGCGGCGTGTGGATCAAAGCGTTGAAATGTCGCATTCGGCAATCGGATGCAGCAATCGGCCTGGGCTGCACTTAAAGATTATCCTGATTTAAACGCGAATTGGGTGGGAGGCCTTGGCAAAAGTGCGACCCAATTCATGCCATAGTCAATATTATGGAGTGCATTGCGTTATAAATCAGCTAGCGCGCTTAGGTACAGGTATATCGTAACTTGAGTCGCCATCTATTCGGATTGGCCGGACCTATGGCAATTTTTTGGGGTTAAGCAAAAAAGCACAGCGTGTGCTGTGAATTGCTTTGTGCCGCATCCGTTTCGATGCGTGGCATCTTTTAACAGTTGCCGGTGCAAAGATATGTTCCAATATTTCGTGCGAAACCGTTTATCTATAATCCCGTTCGAGTTAACGCCATTAGCTGCTCATTTGTGAAATTCCATGCAAAATAAGACGTTAAATGGTCCGGCAGAAACTCCCGACGATTCTGCTGAATTAAAACCCTCGATTGGGCGGAAACTAAGCGGGCTATTATTGCTAATTGTGCTCGCCATAACCTTGGCATTTGGGCTGGTACCCCGAGGGAGCTTTAAAGAAAATTGGCTCGAATGGGATGCTCAATCTTTGCGGACCGAGTTTGGAGCCCATGGGGTTGTTCATGGGGAATTCCCAGACCTATCGGATACCTTTGACCGCTATCACCAATTGATTTTTGACTTGGACATCGTTCCCAGAGCTTTCTTAAGTGGTGATTTTCGGGTGCTTGTTCAGCTGGATTACTTTGATGACCCGGAGCCGTTCATCATTGGGCAGTGGGAAGATCGCTTAATTGTTATGCAAGGTCGTGACTATGCCAACAAAGAACGACGACCTAGATTGGCCGTGGATGTGGGAGAATTTATTGGCGAAGAGTTGAACGTTTTAATAACGCTCAACGATGAACGGAACGAACTCTATTTGAATGGGCAATTCATACGCCACCACAGCCCTTCGACCTATAAATTGGGTAAACCCAATGCGCGCATCTCGGTTGGGAATTCGCCTGATGGGAAGCATGGATGGTCTGGTGGGGTAAAAAATCTCGACATAAGATTGTTGAATTTGCAAACACAGCAAGGTGAATCGCTTCGAAGTTTCGACTTCCAGTCAGAACATGATAAAGAGATTCAAGACTTATCACCCTATGCTGCGAATCTACACATTCCAAAACCCGGAAATTTTCCGGATAAGGTTGTGCTACAAAAATCCAGCCCGAAAGAGCTAATTGCTAAAAACAGGATCGATCTGATTCTTAACTTTATTGGGTTTGCGCCCTTAGGGCTTCTACTGGCCGTGGTATTTAGCCAAAGATTTTCAGCATCTCGCTATATGATACCTTTGTTTGGTGCTATTCTGGTTGGTGGAGTGGTTAGCTTGGGAATTGAAGTTAGCCAGCCTATGATTCCTGGAAGAAATTCGCACCTGCATGATCTGATATTGAATGTGCTTGGGGCGGCGGCTGGTGGAATGATGTTTGTCATCGGTGCCTATATAATAGCCCTCTTCAGACCTAACCAACCTGCGCAAATCCCTCCGGGATAACTCGATTGAGGAATTACCCAGCCTCTGATCGCATTTATGTAAGAAGACGCTGACTCCCAAGCTGCCGCGCTAGTATTTTGGTGAATTTGTTGTAGCGCATTGGTAATTGATAGAGACAGTTATGGTAGGTCGGCACAAGCGACTTCGGATTTTTTCGCGGGTTCTAAGTAAGCGCCACAGTAAGTGGTACGCAGCTTTAGAACAAAGCGGTATCAGTGCAAGCAATTTTTTTATTTCGCTCATGGTACTGAATTTTGCTGGTTTGGCGACACTGGGTGAGTACGGTTTCTGGTTTGCGTTATCTGAGTTTTCAACTTTGTTTTTGGCTGGATATGCCATAAACAATATGGTGCTGTATGCCGGACACTCAACAATTGAACGGCAACGCAAGGCGTTTGTAATCACCCTAGGGGTTGTCGCTGTTCTACAGATCATCCCTGGCGTAATTCTATGGTCAATTGTTGTCATAAGGAATGAATCCAGTTCGCCGCTTTTATTGGCTCTACCCATAGTTCTGTACGTTGCTTTATATAACTTTTCAGAGCTCACTCGACAATTTCTTTACATGCGTGGCCGGCAACGATTGTCTGTCATATACGCAGCGTTCTCTGTTGTACTCAGTGTGCTCGTTTTTTGTTTTGTACTTTTTGTCGTTAAGACTGATTCAATTTTAGCGCTGGCATTCTGGTGTTTGGTATGGATTCAGTTTGGCTACATTGTTTTCGCGACGATTTATTCACGGGCCTGGCGCTTGGTTACCGGGTTAACGCGCAAAGAGATATCCGATTGCTTAGCGTTTTACTGGCAGCATGGCCGATTGGCTTCGGCCGGAATGCTTGTCGCCTGGGCGCAAAATAAAAGCATCAATCCAGTATTAGTACTTACCTTAGACTCGATCGCTGCAGGGTACTACCAAGTTGCCAAGATGATTTTTATGCCAATTAGCATGATAACGGTGGGATTTGCACGAAGTGCAATGAAGCAAGTTCGCAGTGCGTGGGGGGACGGTAATGAGAAATTGCTTCGTCAGTCGATTATGGGTCATCTAAGATCAAGTTTACTCGTTGTAATTATTTATTTAGCGCTCGCTGCGATTGGGATGTATCTATCCGCCATCCTAGACTGGCGCCAAATTCCGCGTGAGTTGATGGTAATTTTTATTGCCACAGCGGTTGTAGTTGTATTGTCAAATTACCGGTATTGGTTGTCGTTGTACTTCGCAGTACAGCTTCAATTCGGTTTCCTCTTATATATGGGATGCATTGCGGCTATTTTGGCGATGCTTTGGATGTTAACAGCTGGCCTACTTTTCGAAGTGGCTTTTCTTGTTGTCATTGGTTCGGGAATAGGGGAGTGCTTTTTAATCGCGATATTACACCGGCGAATCAAAACCAAAGAGCTTGAAGGGGGGAAGAAAGTTGCCCCATAACAGGTAACCAAGTGGTGCTTATTCTCTGGCAGTGCCTATTCCCTGATTTGTAAAAAAAGCGCGGTAGAGCCCAGTCATCCAGTAACCGGCACCGACAATTAGGAAAGGTACCGTTTGCAAGGTTTTTATTCTTTGATGTGCTGATTGGTATTTCATATGCCGTGCGAAAATACGCAAAATTTTGAATGCAGTAATTGCGGGCAGTAAGAGGACAAACACAAGTTGTTTAATGATGTGCTGTTCTTTGTACCGGATATAGTACAAGTTGTTTCCATTGATAAAAATTTTACTCATGACGCGTCTCATCGGGGAATCATGAAGTTGCAAGCCAACCACGGTTGGCGTGAAGGTTAACTTCTCTCCAGCTTTGGCCAACCTTTCTGTGAACTCTGTGTCTTGCATACGCGGAATGTCCTTGAACCCATTGTTCGTAAGGAAAAGTTCGCGCTCTATGATCATCAGTGCAGAGCTTAGATTTGAACGCTGGGAAGGCGGCCGGTTTTTATGCGATTCGTGATTAAAAAAGTAATGCTCAACATAGGGTGAAATGCCTGTAACCTTTTCCTCATTCAGTTCTAATGATCCGCCGAATACTTTATTTCCATTTGAGTAAAAGCGCACGGCGGCATCAACCGCCGAGGGGAAAAGTTCAACATCCGCGTCCACGAACATCAGTAAATCTCCCATTGCTGCTTCCGCACCAATATTACGTCCTTTACCCGGGAGAAATCGCTGAGTTTCGCGAATTAGTTTTACGATCGGGTATTGTGAACAAATATCTGACACCTGTGGCGTATCTGAGCAATCCACTACAATAACTTCGTAGCCGAAATCCGTGTGTTGATGACTCAGGGCCTCTAAGCTGTTTCCTATGTGCGCTTGCGCGTTAAAACTCGGAATGATTATTGACAGTACGACCGGTTTTGACGTCATTGTATTTTTCGTGACAGTGGGGGTTTATAGAGCCCAATCCTTAGCCACTAAAAGTATAATGGAATTTGGGCGAGCTCAGATCTTTGCAGCGTCCAATTGTGCCTTGCACGGTAATTCGACAAATTTGTGATGCTATTCACTGACATGTCCGAGACAACAATTGCGGTGTGGAAAAATTGATGGGGCGTAATTCCTATGGAAAGTACAGGCTATCGATTTCTGGCGGGGCCGGTTAGGTGCCCGTATTTTTGTGAATTGCGACACTTTGAGCAGGCTTCTGGCTCCACGTCAGCTGTGGCGAAAATGTATGATAAAGCGAAGTTTCAGAGATTGTTATGAGGGCTTTTTCCATGAGTTCAGGTGCTCGTTCTACTCGCCGTAAGACTGGGCGTTGGCGCAGAACGAAAAATTCCGTTCAGTGGTTCAAAACGCTTAGTCAGGGGCCAATTCTTAGTGCACTTCCACTGATACTCATTCTATTCGTAACGTGCTTAGATTTTATAACACTCGAATATGCGGTGAATGACCCATCCAGTTTTCTATCACTTCGGGCCGTAGCAAACGAAGAGAGTGTAGCCGCACGGTTGCGTGCGGATGCCATGCAGAAAAATGTCCAGGCGATCGCCTATGTGTTGGCGCTTTTTCTTCTTGTTCCGCAAACCGGAAAAATCGTTCGATTTTTTTTATACGAACGAGGTCTGTCCCTTATCATTCTGGCCGTTCTGTTAACGGCTTTTGTGTCTGATTATGCAACCAAGGTTTACACCAACACGATACACATCGGGTTTGGGCTGATAGCCGCATTTCTGTTTGCGTACCCCATACGTCGTCGCCGCGACATGATTTCCCGGGTGCTGTGGGTGGTATTCATTCCGTCCGGCATCGTGTTGCTCGTTAGCTTGTTGAACTGGTTGTATAACTATTATGACTATATAGAAGCTTTCGAAAACGGCTTTCGTTACGGTGGATTCGTTGGGAATCCAAACAACTTGGGTTGGGTGTGCATGCTCTTGTTTTGGTCGGGGCTTGGACTGTCGACAAACCGTGAACTCAAACGCGGCCGACGCATCATTGCTTTCGTTGGTGCTCTGCTTGCCGTGGTCAGTTCAATTTTAGCGGACAGTAAAACAACACATGTTGTGTTGGTGGTGATAGCAGTTTTCGCTTTGTGGGATTTTTTCATCACGTCGTTTAATCGAAAAATACAGAATGTGTTAAAAGCTGTTTGCATACTCGCGCTGATTATTTCAACACCGATATTTATCGCCTACATTCTCGGCCCTGGCTCGGCTATAGAGACGGCCAGTGAAACATTAACTGGGGATGCAACATTAACGGGGCGTTCGGATATTTGGGAGGTTGGTCGCGCAGCATTTTTGGAACGCCCGATTTTGGGGTGGTCTTTCGATACCCACTTGACCGTGTTTGATAGTCAATACGCAATTCCTTACACGCAATACCACAACGGGTATATCGATACGTTAGTCAGTGGTGGCTTAACTTTATTGATCGCTGTATTGCTCCAAATTGCGATGACTTCTTGGAGAACATTTCGGTTAGCCAAACAAGATATTTTTGTGTTTCCTGTTTATAGCTTTCTTGCGATCGTATTTGTTGCCAATATTAGTGAATACGCACTAATAAGGATTGATAATCCCATTTGGCAAACCTATGTCATCTGTGCAACAGCGATAGCAATAATTCATTTTTCAAGAAAAGAAACCGTTGCTATTGCTAGCAAACCTAGGGCTTCTGCCGGTGTGAAGCGAAGAAAAAGTCGGTATCGGTTCTAAGTTTGTGATAAAAAAAAACAGTGAAGAAAGTATGGTGGAAAACGCATATAGTCTTTGCGTTGTGACTTATAGTCGCAAAGATGGCGTGTTTGAGAAGTTCCTCGAAGCTTTGTATACCATATGTAGTGCACCGATAAATCCAGACGAAATCATTGTTGTAAATAACGATGATCCGAAATATGAAACAACCTTAAAAGCCCAATTGAGTAGTGCAAAAGAGGGTTGGATGACACGTGCCAAGAGTGAATCGCACAGTGTGGTTGCTTGGCCTGCCATTATTGTAAAAACATCGTCTGAAAAGAACCTTGCCGTAGCTCGAAATCTTGCACTAGATACCGCTAGCGCCCCATTGCTTGTGTTTATCGATGACGACCAACAAGTTGAATGCAATTGGCTTTCTGAGTTAGCGCTTTGTCAAAAACGATACAACGCGGATGTGGTTGCCGGACCGGTATTCTGCGAATACCCTTCCTCAGCGCCGCTGTGGTTGAAAAATACCGATATTCATAATACGCAAGGTAAAACCACGGGCGATCGGCTGTACAGTATCACTGCTGGAAACACCTTGATTCGAAAATCGACCATCAGTGATTTCAGATTCGACCCTCAGTTTGGCCGAACTGGTGGTGAAGATACGGATTTTTTCAAGCGATTGTATGAATCGGGCCACGACATCCGCTGGTGCGAAGAAGCCGTCTCAACCGAGTGGATTACACAGGAACGAGCCACAGCCAGTTATGCAATAGGGCGTTTTATTGACCAGGGACAAACCTACCGTCGCATCAATTTAGCTAACGCGAATGCGGCTAAGGTAGGTATATTTTACGCCCGAGCCGCGCTACAGTCGGCAGTTGCTGGGCTTATCGCCGCAGTGTGTATATTATCTCGAAGACAATCTGCTGGAAATTGGGTGAAACGTTGTTTTAATAATGTTGGCAAGCTTACACGTAGGGAGTCAAGCGACTACAGCTAAATAAAGTTAGCTCGATTTGCCAATGTTGGTCACAGTGCTCGTCTTTAAGTAACCTTTATGGATCTATGAAAACGCAATTATTCGATGTAGGGAAGTTTCTGCGCACGGCTCAAACACGTGCACCGAGGCTGGTTGAATTTAAATACTGGATTCAGTTCCATTATCGCAAGCTTTTGGCTCGACCATTCGAGAGTGACTTCGAATTATTGGCAAGCTTTAGCCCCGATCCCGCGGAAGCCTTTATAGACGTGGGTGCAAATCGTGGTCAAAGCATACAAGCTATTCGCATGTTTCAGCCTCACTGTCCTGTGTGGAGTTTCGAGCCTAGCGCGCACTCATACGAACGCCTTTGTCGGTACACGTCAAAGGTTAACGGAATCAATGTTGTTCATGCCGGACTTGGGAAATCGCGCGCTCAATTAACTTTGTTCACTCCCATCTACCGAGGATTTGTATTTGATGGGCTGGCGTCAACTATGCGAGATGCAGCGGCTGATTGGTTGGTTGATCGAATCTATAACTTTGATGAAAAATATTTAGAGATTCGCGAAGAATCTATCGATATTTATCCACTGGATAAATATGAATTTGAGCCCGCATTGATAAAGATTGACGTACAAGGAGCGGAAATGGAGGTGCTGCTGGGTGCAGCGAACACCATAGCCAAAAGTAAACCTCTAATTATGCTCGAGTCACCGCGGAAAGAAGTTGAAACGGCGTGGTTGCTGAATCAAGGCTATAAACAGTATACGTGGTCAGATGGTTTTCTTAAACTTGGGAATTCCGGCGTGAACGTTTGGTTTGTTCCTGACGAACGTATGACGCAGTTGAGTGATGATTTATTCGGTGAAGAGTAAAGCACGAAGAGTGGGTTTTCTGAAATTATAATTTCTTGAAAAATTATTTTCTTACTGCCACTTTTTGACACTGCTTCGATATCTCAAGCAGCAATTTACTAACCTGTTTGCTCGTATTTGGTGGATAAGCAGCTTCCTTGTTTTGCGCTACATCCCAATTCAAGGTGTCAACAATGTGGGCGTAGGGGTCCACAGCGCGAAAATCAGGTGGACGAAGTTTCTTTTTAACTTTTCTCAGAAAGGTTGAACGTACGCGTGTGCGATATTCTGGTGCATAGATTGGGAAAAAATATTCGTCGTCAAATTTTATATCGTGCTCATTCGAATAAAATCCAGCTTTTATTTTGCACTTCATTCCATTTTCATTTTCAATGAGCAATGTTAGTTCTGAAACAGTGTCATGTTCAATGATGGCGTTTAAAACCTCAAATTTGACAATGTCGCCGAATAAGTAAATTGACCACGCTATGGGATAAATTGCTAAATCGTAAATGCAACCGCCTTCCGTAGCACTCCATTGTCTCTTCCCACTTTCATAAGGTATAACAGAGCAAAAACTCAGCTCGGCATTTTTTGTATTTTTACCTTTGTTCTTAAGTAGATTCGCAGCCGGAACAAAAAGACTCCATAGATTTTCTTGAAGAATGAGTTGGCGAGATTCGGCTAAGTCATAAAGTTCTGAGCTGGTAGTGGGGTCGAGTGTGAGGGGTTTTTCGCACAACACGTGATACCCTTTTTCAAGCAGCGTTTTCACTTGCTCATAGTGTTGTGAATTTAATGAGGCAACGTATGCCGCTTTGCGCCCGTTAGCAACAGGCACATCGGCCCATGATTGATAGAAGTCAGGGATATCCATTTTTTGGGCAAATACCTGCGCCCGGTCTGCGCTGGCTGAATACACGCCATCTACCGGGTAGCCGTTACGCTTAAGGCAACGGCACATTTTATCGGCCATGTTGCCAGTACCAACGATAATCCAAGGTCGTTGCCGCGAAGACTGGGAAGGGCCATTCATTGCCAGTACAATTTTATTGGATTCGGCCATCGCAGTCATCGCGTTGCTATCTGAACCGGATTGCAGGGACAGTTCGTATACGCCACGCAAAAAATCCATTCGTGCGGAGCCATCCCTATTGTCGCCGAGTGGAAGGCCATCACTTTTTATTTTCAATTTGTGTTTTATCGGGCTAAGTCTGGGTTTGTTTCTTGGGGTGATGTATTTTTGCCAGTAAATCGGGGTATCGAAAAACCAGATGTCTTCAACAGTAATGACGCCTTTTTCTCCGTAAATTTTGATTTCGTGGTTTCGTGGTGCGACAATACTGCATGTTAATCTGGCTGTTATGTTGTTCGGGTACTCAACCAGAGCGAACGAAAGATCAGCGGTTTTTTTGTGCAGTGGAATAATTTTATTTGGAATCGCAATTGCGTTATGTACGCACTTCAACGAGGCTGGTCCAAACCACTTTCGAAGTAGGCATAGCGTGTACGCTGCGTGTTCGAGCGTTGCCCCCGATTCAAATTCGTTTTTTGCAGGCCAACCGACACCAAACGAATTAGCCCAATTTTCGTGTTGTTTCAAGTGAACTAGATCGTTATCCATTTCGGCGTAAACGGCGTAGATATCCCCAATAATCCCTTCGTTAAGAAAATGCAGGACAGTGTCTGCCATATTGCTCAGATGAACACACGGTGCGCCGAACAAATTGACATCGTTCTTCACGGCAAGCTTTATCAGAGTCTCAGTATCTTCAATACTCAACGTGGTCGGTTTTTCTGTGTAGACCGATTTCTTTTTCTCCAAGCACCGTCTTGATACCTCGAAGTGGCTTTCAGGTGTTGTTAGGTTTAATACCAGGTCGCAGTCATCAATGAGGGCATCTAAGGAATCTGCTTCGGGAATGCCATAGTGTTTGCTAAATGCTGCCCGTCTTTCGCTGTTGATGTCGTAAGCGGCGACAAACTTAAAATGTGGGTATTGTTCAGCAGTGGCCATATAGAAGCCGGAAACATAACCGCAGCCCACAATGCCGATTCTTGTAGTTTGTAGAGAGTTGTTATTCTTGCCGTTAGCCATGAGTCAATGAGCCGAAATGATCAATTCTGAGCGTTAATGTATGTTCGCGACTTTGGAACGCAATCAGAAAGTAACAATGTATTCGTTGTTACGGTGACGGCAACGTCACTGAATGAAGTTCGTGCGAGTGGGTGTTTGGAAACTGGTGTACTCCGAACGATTTTTTTCCGCCACCGGCTTGTGTGTGTGGTTGTGTTACCAAAGATCCCGCGTGCGCAAGCTACCGGAGAAAAAACGCACCGTAACTAAGTGAAGTAGGCCTAGTGCATTTCTCGCATACCGGTTGCCCAGCCTGCGCGGGTGCCGAATGGCTCGGTAGAACCACTCTAATCCAAGCTGTTGCATGGAATGTGGTGCGCGTTTTTGTTTACCTGTCAGAAAATCAATTGATGCGCCACAGCATATTACTGCCCCACGAGTTCGAATTTTTGACAGTCGTTCTAATGCGTTCTCGGATACCGGGCATCCGAGACAAATTAAAACCAAGTCGTAACTGTCGTCGGACGCAGCTTCGACGAGGCGTTGAAAATGCTCATCGTCTACAACAACGCCCATGGGAGGTGTGTGTACATCAATGTTTTTAATCGGGAAGGAGGAGAGTAGGCTTGTCGGGACGTCTTGGTCGGGCCCTACGAGTAGGACATTTTTATCGTCGCACTTTGCCAGAAGTGCCGGAACGAGATCGCTGCCGCGCACGGTATTCCTAACCCCGAGTCCGAGGAATTTGGATAAAAACTTCACGACCTGACTATCGTTCAGAATGACGCTGGCGGTGGAATAGGCTTGCCTTAGTCCGGTCTCAGTTTGCTTATTTAAGCGTACAACGTGGTCCACGTTTGGGGTAACGACCCCGACAAACTTGGATGAGTAGGTGCTCTCGATAAAAAACACTGCCTCTTCCAGCGACCAATCGTCAACGGCAATACCGAGGTATGGGGTTCTTGAATTTTGGTTTTGCATTTGCCTAACTCTATATAAGAAAGACCATCTAGCCACGGCCGCGTTAACCACATACTCGCATATCTGAACCAGTGAGGCTAGCTAGTCCAGAGCCGGGCGAGCGCTATTTACCAATGCTGTAACCTAGTAGGCATTTCTGTCAAACAGAATGGTCAGTGCGGTTCTGGCAACTATCTGGATATCTAGCCACAAACTCCAATTTCGTATGTAGGCCACATCAAACTTAATACGGTTTTGCATTTTTTCTAAGGTGTCGGTTTCACCTCGCCAACCGTTGACTTGCGCCCATCCGGTGATTCCCGGCTTTATTTTGTGACGAAGCATGTAACCAGAGACTAATTTACGGTATTTGTGGCTGTGCTCAACCGCGTGGGGTCTGGGCCCTACGAGCGACATAGTTCCTTGGAGTACATTGCACAGTTGCGGGAGTTCATCCAGTGAAGTCCGCCGCAGGAACCCACCCACACGGGTAACACGGGAGTCATTTCGTACGGCTTGAGGTATGGAGGTATCTTGTTTGGTTGAGTGAAACATCGTTCGAAATTTCCATACTTCGATTTCACGCCCATCTAATCCAAAGCGCCTTTGCTTGAACAGTATCGGCCCTCGAGAACTGATTAAAATGGACAAAGCGATAACCAGCATTAATGGGGCAAGCAGAAATAGCCCAAAGCCTGCTAATACGCAGTCGAAAATTCTTTTCACGCTCTCGGCGCGTGGGGGTAGTCGTACATCCGATATGTTAACGATTTCAGTGCCGTCAAGCGAACGTCGTGAACCTGATATTAATTGCACCTCATAATCATTCAGCACAACACAAACATCGACTGAACTGCTCAGCAATCGGTCATTGAGAATGTCAAAACTGTATCGATCATGAGAGGGTAGGGCAATCCACACTTGTTGTATGGGGTCAGAGTTGGCTCGTCGTTCTTCAATGTAATTCAACACTTGGTCTGCGAGTGTATTGTCATTCGCCTCGGGCGAATCTACATCTGAATAACTGAAAATGGCTTTAACATTCGTGTTGTCGCGCTCATCATTGTTCGCACGTAGGGCAAGAGAGCTTGCCGTATCCAAACTACCCACAATGACCACAGATGTTTGCTGATCACCGAAACGATAGGAGCTGACTGCAAAATGAGCCACGCGTGTGCAGTACAAAGCACATAAGCTGGTTATCATCGACAGACCAATCCAACCACGAGATACGGGTTCGGCAAGTTTAGTGAAGTATACGAAAAGACCCACGGCCATGAACGCAAGAATCCAGGCGACTGTCACACGCGTGGCCGCTTCGGTTAGCGACATCATTTTGCTGGCCGTGTGTGACCCACTAGCGGCCAGTGCAAGCCATAAGATAAAGGGACTAACTAAGAAAACGATTAATCGTTCCGGTGTTAAATCCAGTGAACCGAGATAGAGTCGATGAACAACGAGGAAGCACAATATGCACAGAATTAAATCCGTTGCGCCGCCATGCGAGTGAGTCGCAGAGCAACGTGCACGAATAAAGTTAGTCCATAAGCTGGTCTGAGCGCCTGTTTTTGAAGGCGAAACGACTTCTAAGTATGCCCGATGAGACTGCACAATCCCGTTTGTTTGGTCAGGCAGCGAAGTTTCGGCTCCGCTGGCACGAATTCGCTTTTGTGGGGCAAGAGTTTTCGTCATAGTGGGTGCTGAAGTAACGCCATCCGCAAAAAACTTGGTAGGGCGATGGTACTAGGCCTGAGCCCCTGGTGTGCGGTAAAAATGACCAAGTACGTAACAAGTCATTTTACTAGAGGTACCAGAGGCGGTAACTTACTGATTTCACGAAATCTCAGCCAAAATAATGACTTACATCACGTACTTGTCTGTTTAAAGTATTCCGATCGAAGCATTTCAGGTTTACGTTTGGAGGAGATGCGGCTTCGTGCGAGCACAAAAATGCGCTTAAGTTCATCCCTACGTGTTGGCCGGTCGGTCTCTCCTAAAACGCCGGGGTGCAAGTCATACTGCCCGCTTTGCACATCGGGAAGCTCTCTGGATTCAACCATTTGGATCAGTCGAGGCAGTTGAGATAACACCTGCGGTGTTTTATAAACTGGGTGAAGTGTCCACAGGCTGCCGGAACCGCCGAAATCTGCACGTATTAATTCACCTTGGCGCATTTTATTCTGAAATAGAATTTCTAAATGATTCACCACGGGGTATCCCGCCACGCGCGAATAGACTCGGTCTTTCATTAATTTCGGCGGCGATTGATCTAACGAGCCCATTGACTGGCAAAAAGATTCAATTTCGATTAGGTGAGTGCGAGTGGTGAATAAATCTACTTTGAACGCTTCGCCGCCCACAGCCTTAAATGGATAACCGTTACTGTGATAATTCGCTCCCGGTATGCGGGGGCCCGCCAACGGGTTCACGGCAATGACATCTGCATGGGCGTCTAATGTTCGGATTGCCTCTAAAAACCAAGGCCCAGCACCGCCGAGCAACATGTCGCATTCCAATCTAAAGAGATAAGGGTTGCTCGCCTTTGTGTAGGGCTCAATGAATGCGTGGATAGGGATCCCTTTATGATCAAATAGAGGATATTCGTTACCATCGAAAAACGTGTCACTTATCCATTGCCTAGCTTCTCGACTGTAGTCAACTTCCTCTAGGCGAATATTGTCAAATTCTTCTGACAGATCGTCTAAAAACGCGTTCAATGAACCTGTGTTTGCAGGCTTGTCGTACCGATTTACTGAAATCAGTACCTCATTAGCGGATGCGCCAAGTGTACGGAGTTGATGGGGAATAACGTGCTTGGCGCAATGATAGTCTCGGTCTGTAACTGAGATTTGCATTGTCACAGGTGCGCGGTTGCTTTGACTACCGTTTTCGTTCATTAGAATATTTTGACTGGTTCGCAGTGAACTTGCCCCTTTCAATTATTCAATTGAGGAGTAAGTGCACCGTTTATTGTAGAAAAGGCGAATCAGTTCCATCGATTCATTTTTGGGTTATAGGCCTGAATTAAACAATAACCTGTTGCCTTTGCGCAAGTCGTTTTTCTGAAGATACGAAGTTCTCGAACAGCGCTCGTATTGACGAGGTTAGAAGCCGTCGTAACAGACGTTACCCACGCGTGCGAACGTCGTATAGTCAGGAGACCATTCGCTTGTGTTGCCACCGTAAAACGATGATAAAAGTAAGGAATCGATCATTGGTTCTTGGCCAGAACCTTGCCACCGAATATTTTCTCGAGAAAGCCTGACTTCATCGTTGATCCAAATGGCCAAACTACCATCGGATTTGTCGACACTGGAATTCATAGTAACCACTAGCGTGATATCCAGCCAAACGCCAATTGGAATTTCAAATCCGTCTACAAGGAAGACATCCCCATAGGGCAGATTGTGAGATCGGTCCGCTGAGTAAACGTAGGCGCCCAGTTTGGCTGTGCCGTCGTTGTTACCTTCCCAAATTAATCGGGCGGTGAATCCGTCGGATTCTAAACTTCCACCCGATGGATTGGAACCACCGCCAAGACCAAATCCGATTTTCCCAGTTTCTCTAGTCCCACCCCAATCGAACCCGGTCTCAAACAAAATAGACTGCTGTAACTCAAACATTTTTGCTGGTTCGAGATCGGCAGCCGCAATGATAGGAATACTGCCTTTAGAAGATGGAATAAATCGATGACGAAGCGATGTATTTCCTCTCAAACCTGATTCTATGGATAAATGCTGAGGATTAACCGCATAGTGAAGTGTGGGGATCCAATCCCGAAGGGTGTTTGTATTCACCTCATCGAACGCTGTGTGCTCGCTCGGCAGTGCTATGCATATCAATGAAGGAGGAAATCCAAACGCATGCAAAGTTGTGGAAAAAAACAGCGTGCTAGAACACAGAAGTATATGAGCAAGTCGTGAGGGTGACATTTTATTTTTCGATGCTGATCGTGACGGGTTCACATCGCCGACAGTAGCATGACCAACAATCAAATTGAACGGGAATGAGCGCCGCGAAGCACGCGATTTTACTTTGTTAAGAGTTTGTCATCCGGTAGTAATTTATTCGTCTGTTTTATAAAAAAAAGTGAGAACTTGTTCACAGATATTGAGAGAGCTGGATCGCTTTGCGCGGTCATTACAGATTGTTGAAAACGAATATAGCCTGTGCGTTCCTTTGCGGTAGGATTTTGCAGGCTGAAAGGGTTTGCATTTACCCAATTGGATTTACCATTCTCCCGAATCAAAATCTTCATTTAGTAAAAAGGGGTATGGCTCCATGACCATACCCCTAAACAACGCAGAATTGATTTGAGCTTACTTACGCAGCATTCTGACGATCAGGCCGCCCAATACAATCATAAACCAACCCAGCATCCTTCATAATCTTAGGATCATAAAGGTTACGCCCATCAATCACGACATTCGTCGACAAGGCATTCTTAATCACCTCAAAGTCCGGACTGCGAAATTCCAACCACTCCGTGCAAATCAACAACGCATCCGACCCATCCAAGCAATCCTGAGCGGTGCCCAGCAATTCAATTCGCTTCTCTTCGGGGTAGAAGTGACGCATCTCAGTCATCGCAACAGGGTCATAAGCGCGGACCTTACCGCCAGCTTCTAAAATGGCTTCGATCAATACACGACTGGCTGCTTCACGTAAGTCATCAGTGTTAGGTTTGAATGACAAGCCCCAAACTGCGAAGGTTTTGCCTTTAATGTCGCCTTTCATGTGCTTCATCAGCTTTTCAAACAACACGTGCTTTTGGCGATCGTTCACTTCGTCTACTGCCGTTAATAATTGCGCGTCGTAGTTCACGTCACGTGAGGTAGCGATTAAGGCTTTAACATCTTTTGGAAAGCAAGAGCCGCCGTAACCACAACCGGGATAAATAAAGTGGTAACCAATGCGTGGGTCGGATCCGATGCCCATACGCACGTCTTCAATGTCGGCGCCTAAGCGGTCTGCGATGTTGCTCAGCTCGTTCATGAAACTGATCTTGGTAGCCAGTAACGAGTTAGCGGCATACTTAGTTAATTCAGATGAACGACGGCTCATGAACACTAAGCTGTTGGGGCGGTTTCGAATGAACGGGCCGTACAGCTCTTGCATGACTTCTTTGGCGCGGTCATCGTCGGTACCGACAACAATGCGATCGGGTTTGCGAAAATCTTCAATTGCAGCGCCTTCTTTTAAGAACTCAGGGTTAGACACGACAGCGTAGGAAATTTTCTCACCGCGTTTGCCCAGTTCTTCGTCTAAGCGAGCTTCGACTCGGTCGCCAGTGCCAACGGGCACGGTGGATTTGGTGACAACGACTTTGTTGGCTGTCATGCGTGAGCCGATGGTGCTGGCAACCGCTTCTACGTATTGCATATCCGCTGAACCATCTTCATCGGGTGGGGTGCCAACGGCAATGAATTGCACTTCGGCGTGGGCGACGGCTTCATCCATGTTGGTGGTGAAGTCTAATCGGTTGGCTTCAACGTTCCGCTTGATCACATCATCTAAGCCGGGTTCGAAAATAGGGATCACACCCTTTTTCAAGTTGGCCACTTTCTTGTCGTCCACATCGACGCACAACACGTCGTTACCCACGTCGGCAAGGAGTGAGCCTGTTACGAGACCAACATACCCCGAGCCATAAATCGTTATCTTCATTCTTGTTCCTGAATAGTAAAAATCTTTTTAAGGCCAAAGCATCTTGCTTAACGCCTTTAACGATGAGGAAAAATTCCCCTCAATCAACCCGTCGAATTATAGGCGCCTACTTTTGAGAGCGGACGTGATATCCCTTCGTAACGTGCGTCATTGAACAATTGTTTACGGCAATTCGTGATGCGCTTTAAGCACGAGCGACAAGACACTCTCGTTTACCTGGTGGACCCGGTCGTCGAGTGACTTGAAGTCCAGTGGCTTCTAAAGCACGTCTAACCGAGCCTTTGGCGCAATACGTAGCAAGATTGCCGCCGAGAACCAGTGTGTGACTTAAGTTTTTCAAAACGTCAAAAGTCCAACACTCTGGATTGGCATCGGGGCTGAACGCGTCTAAGTAGATGGCGTCGAAACCACGCGGCTGGGTTACTGCATGGATAGCGTCACTACCGAGGGCGGTATTGAGATCGGTGGGTATGATTTGTAAGCTGAAAAAGTCATTCAGTGAGGTGGGTTCGGAAACGAGGGTTTGGTTGTCGAGTTGTGATACTGCGTTGCAAAATCGTATTGAGGCGTCCTTATCAAATGGTCTCAACACTTTTCCAATCAATTCGGATGATTGGAAGTCGTGCTCGATTCCTACATAGTCCACAGATGTACCGAAACGAGCTGCGGCCTCGGCGGTGACCAGGGCATTCACGCCTAAACCTAGGCCAACTTCCAAAATTCGAATGGGTTGAGAGGCCAGCGGGTCTTGCAGCTTAGCGAGCACGCCGCTGCCTTCCAAAAACACGTGTTCTGACTCGGTCCGGGCGCCGTGAACGGAGTGATAGGTTTGCTGATAACGCTCGGAATGCAGCGTGTAAGAGCCGTCTGCGGTTTCCAGGGCCGTTTTGGCCATGCGGTTACTCGATGGGTGACTCGAATTGTTTACTCGAAAGCTGCCTGAGAGGCTGGCTTAGCAGTCTTTGAGCTGCTGTTTCAAGGCCTCGCAGCGTTCTGTGAAGCGACGGGTGCTCTCTGGCATGGGCACGCGTGCTCGGGCTACCCAGTTGATCAGATCTCGTCCGGCGACCAGGGTGCGGTAGGCGTTGTCTAAGACGTATTCGCACTCACGTGAGCAACCAGCTTCCGTGTTGGGCTTAACGGCGGCCACATGCTCTCCAGTGGCTACAAAGCGGGGCCAGATGTCGAAGATGCAGGGGTCACTTTTCATGGTTTCCGCCTCTTTTTTGGCAGCGATTGCAAAGGCGTGCACGCGTTCTTCCAATTCAGTGAATTCTGGGCGTGTGCCCAGCGTTTCAAGCAGCAGTTTGGCCAAATAGTCGATGTTGGCTTTGGTCTGTGCCACTTTGATAAAGCGCGATTCGTAATATTTTTCCACCGGAATGGTGAACACACGAAACGGCTCACCCCACAGCTCGTCAATGCCTTCTTCGCCGCTGTGGTGTTTCACTTGTTTGCCCAGCTCTAAGGCCTCTTGGAAGCAATCCCCACAGGATTGCATCAGCTCGTTATCGCGGCTGAGCTTCACGCCTTGCTCTTCCAGCTCTACGATGCGGGTGAACAGGTCAGTGGCTCGGTTAAACAGGGCTCCGGCCAGCATGGCGGCGTTCACGCGCTTCATGGCCGGGTCGGTTTGTTCTTCGTAGGCCGTTCGTGCGTCGATCAGGCGTCGACCGGGTGTGTTGATGCCGGGTTCTGTGTGGTGGAACGCTCGACGGGTGAGGGAGTCGATGAGGCGTTTACGGCCTGCCCAACTGTCTTCCGTGGGCCCGTAGTAGCGCACCCAATAGCCATTGAAGAAGATGCTTTCTATGCCATCAATTTCTTGGCGGGTGCCGTTTGCGGGGTGCTCATCCACTACGGATGGGGAAACGGTAGCGACAGAAGCTGCCTTTGGGGCCGCGGCCTGGACGGCGGCTTGGGCAGCGATGGGCTGTGAGGCTGTTTCGCTGGGTACCTGAGCGCTAGCTCGGGTGTTGTGGGTAACGCTTTGTGCTTCGGCAATGGCCATCCGCACTCTCTGCAACTCAAGATGGAGCGGATTATAGCCATGTCCGGTGCAGTTTTTGTCATGTCAATTTTTCACGCTGCTTACCGCGTCAAACTAGTTGCGCAAGGCATTGATTTCGCTAGCGGGTTGTGTTTGTGAATTTGGTCACAAATAGATCACTTCAACTTGTTACTAGGAATAGGCTGTCGAGTACGTTTCTTGCTGGTATCCACACAATCTGTGTGCAGCGGTGCATCCGCTCTCTAACCCTTTCCTGTGTGAGTGTTAATGAATACCAAGCTTCACCTACTTCCCGCATTCCTGTTTTCCATGGCATTGACCTGCGGTTTAGTCACTTCGTTGGCGATGGCGCAAGACGATGAACCCACACAATCAGAAATTGAAACCGGACGACCTGATCCGCTGAATGCAACACCGGGTAAATTAACCGTTCAACTCAGTGGAACAGGCACTGCAAACAGCGACACGCAATTGCAAATGGTGCCTTCATCGTTTGACACGGGCTTGATTGAAATTGGGGGTTTTAAAAACCAGAGTTTTAAAATTAAACACGGTGGCAGTGCGGGTGCCAAGGCCGTACAAATCAATGAAGCAGAAATCTTTGGCACACACCCCGATGAATACACCGTGGATTTCAACGGATTTCAAACGTTGTACCCCGGTGATGAAATCGATGTCAATGTGACGTTCACACCCACAACACCCGGTCAAAAATCAGCCGGCTTACGTTTAAGCGTTGAAGGGTTAACCGCACCGGTTGTGTTTATGTTTAAAGGCGAGTCGCGTTATCCGTTCACCAGTGATTTGGGTGCGTCGGTTGATACCGTGGACTTTGGTCAATCCCCCGAAGGGCAGGCGGCCACGAAAACATTTACCTTAACGAACTTAGGTGAAACTTCTGCTCCGGCTGTGAACATCACGTCCTTCAACATCACCGGACAAAACGCCGATCAATTTACATCTAACTTTACCCAGACTGTGATTCAGCCGGGTCAATCCACCGACATCACCGTAACGCTTAAAGCCACGGCAATCGGCTTTAATCAAGCAGAAGCCACCATCACACACGATGGCAATAACGATGAAATCGTTATGAACTTACAAGGCACGAAAGTAGAGGTAGGCAATTTGCCCATTGGATTTTCAACGAGTGTGCTAAAGGGCGCAAATGTAACGCGCGGTACGGCAGCGCAATTTGGCCCAGATGGTAAGTTGTATGTAACAGAAATGAACGGTTTGATTAAAATCTATGATGTTGTGCGTAATGGTAAAAACAATTACAACGCCACATTGGATGACACCATCAATTCTGTTGCGCAAACACCCAATCATAATGACGATGGCAGCCCGGCGAATTTAGGTAACAAACGTTTGGTCACCGGATTGTATGTCACCGGTACCGCGGCTCAGCCAGTAATTTATCTGGCATCAAGTGATCCACGTCAGGCGGCAGGTCCTTCAGGTTTAGACTCGGGTTTGGATACCAATTCAGGTATTTTGCATCGCTTAACTAAGAGCGGGAATAACTGGACGAAAAAAGATTTAGTTCGCGGATTACCTCGATCAGAAGAGAATCATGTATCCAACGGCATTGCGATGCAGGGCAACACCTTGTATCTGATCGTCGGTGGTCATACGAATGAGGGCGCACCATCGAATAATTTCGCGATGTTGCCTGAATATGCATTAAGTGCGGCGGTTTTAGAAATCGATTTAAATGCAATTGGTAACACCACATACGATCTGCCCACCTTAGATGATGAAGATCGGACTGGTGTGAACGATGCCAACGATCCGTTTGGTGGCAACGATGGCAAGAACCAAGCGAAGTTAATGCCGAACAGCCCGGTGAAAATTTATGCGACGGGTTATCGAAACGGCTATGACTTGGTTATAACTGAAGCTGGAAAAATGTACACCTTTGATAATGGCCCTAACGCGCCATGGGGTGGGCCACCGATCGGAAACTGCACAAACAATGTATCGGAAGGCGGTGTGACTAAATTTGATCAGTTACATGTGATTAATAAAAACAGCTACGGTGGGCACCCCAATCCGACCCGTGGCAACAAAGGCAACACTTTCAACAATTCAAATCCACAAACCCCCATTGAAGGTGCAGAAAGACCGGCAGATTGCGTCTACAAGCCCGGTGGCGACGGAGATGGCTCGCTAACCATCATTAATGGCTCAACCAATGGGCTGACTGAATACACGGCCAGTAACTTTGGTGGCCAAATGAAAGGCGATTTGGTTGTTTCATCGTTTAGCAAAAAAATCATTCGCGTTGAGTTGACCGGAAACGGCAATGGGGTTGCCGGCAAGCAAGTGTTGTTAAATAACTTCGGCACAGCTCCATTGGACATCACCGCTCAAGGCGATGCCGGTCCTTTTCCTGGAACCATGTGGATCATTGACAACTTCAAGACAGACATTATGGTGATGGAGCCTGATGATTATTAAGCGCGGTCGCGTTTAAACGTCTTTAGCTTTTAGTACGACAAAACGTAATGATCTTCTGTGACGAGAAAACAGCAACCTACTCATTCGGCTAATTTAGCTGAATCTATTGACATCCCTTTAGTGAATCTGTAACCGTAGCGTGGCAGTGAGTTGCCATACGAACGTTCGCGAGAATTTTCAAAAAATTCTCGTGGACTTTTGTGGGGCCAAAAAAGCTTAAAACCACTAAAGGAATTGACACCATGAAAACCTTCACGAAAGTTTCGGCGCTGGGTGTTTTAGCGTTCGGCGCTGTGATATCGGGTTCTGCGATGGCAGAAACCTCAGCTTGTTTGATTACAAAAACCGATACCAATCCGTTCTTTGTAAAAATGAAAGAAGGCGCAACGGCCAAAGCGGAAGAACTGGGCATTCAACTGAAAGCCTATGCTGGAAAGGTTGACGGGGATTCCGAAAGCCAGGTGGCAGCGATTGAAACCTGCATTGCCGACGGCGCGAAAGGCATTTTAATTGCCGCATCAGATACCAAGGGTATCGTGCCCAGCGTGCAACAAGCCAGAGACGCGGGCATTTTGGTTATCGCTTTAGATACGCCACTAGAGCCGATTGATTCTGCCGATGCGACGTTTGCCACGGACAACTTCAAAGCCGGTGAATTAATCGGTGCATGGGCTGCTGCCTCTTTAGGTGACGATGCGGCCAACGCTAAAATCGGTATGTTGGACTTAGCGGTTAGTCAGCCATCGGTGGGCGTGCTGCGTGACCAGGGCTTCTTGCAAGGCTTTGGCATTGATTTAGGCGATCCCAACAAATGGGGTGATGAAACCGACCCACGTATTATCGGCAACGATGTGACGGCAGGTAACGAAGAAGGCGGTCGCAAAGCCATGGAAAACCTGCTGGCAAAAGACCCCATGATTAACGTGGTGTACACCATTAATGAGCCAGCGGCCTCAGGCGCTTATGAAGCCTTGAAAGCCTTGGGTCGTGAAGGCGATGTATTGATTGTGTCGGTCGATGGTGGCTGCCCAGGTGTAGCTGATGTGAAAGACGGTGTTATCGGGGCAACCTCGCAGCAATACCCACTGCTAATGGCCTCTTTAGGTATTGAAGCGATTGCGGCTTGGGCTAAAGACGGAACTAAGCCTGAAAATACTCCCGGGCTGGATTTCTTTGACACGGGTGTGAACTTGGTAACGGATGCACCGGTTGATGGTGTTGATTCTATCGATACCGCGGAAGGCACCGATAAGTGCTGGGGTTAATTAACCGCTAAGCATGTTAACTAAACTGACCGGTCGGCAGCCATTGGGTTGCCGATCGCGTCAGGTGATGATGGAGATCAGCGCTTGAGCTCTGAAAAATTTGACGCAGCCTTGGACGACAGTGACACCGAGGTGGCGTCATTTGATGAAGATCGAAACGGTATTGTTCGTAAAATTCAATCGGTACTACACACCTATCCCTCGTTAGTGCCCTTAGTGGTGCTTTTAGCGTCAGTTGCGCTGTTTGGTTTTCTGCTGGGTGAGAAATTTTTCTCGCCATTCGCTTTGACGTTAATTTTTCAACAAGTCGCCATCGTTGGCATTGTTGGCGCAGCCCAAACTCTTGTCATTCTGACCGCAGGAATCGACTTATCCGTCGGGGCCATCATGGTGCTGTCGTCGGTGGTGATGGGGCAATTTACCTTTCGTTATGGGTTGCCGGCTGAGTTCGCGGTGTTATGTGGGTTTGCCGTCGGCGCTTTGTGCGGTTACATCAACGGGTTTTTAGTCGCCGTTGTGCGCTTGCCTCCGTTCATTGTCACCTTAGGCATGTGGCAAATCGTATTAGCCACTAACTTTTTGTATTCAGCGAATGAAACCATCCGCGGCTCTGACATTGCTGAGAAAGCGGCCATTCTGCAATTCTTTGGTGAGAAATTTAAAGTTGGTGGGGCGGTAATTACTTATGGCGTCATCGCGTTGGTTGCGTTGGTTTTAGTGTTGTCTTATGCGCTAAACAATACCGCGTGGGGTCGGCATGTGTACGCGGTGGGCGATGACCCTGATGCAGCTGAACTGGCCGGTGTTCGTACTCGAAAAATATTAATTTCAGTTTATGTGGTGGCCGGTTTAATTTGCTCACTCGCGGGCTGGGCGTTAATTGGGCGTATTGGTTCGGTGTCACCCACTGCAGGTCAATTTGCCAACATCGAATCGATTACGGCGGTAGTGATTGGCGGCATCTCACTGTTCGGTGGTCGCGGCTCTATATTGGGCATGTTGTTCGGTGCTTTAATTGTGGGTGTGTTCTCTTTGGGTTTACGTTTAATCGGCACCGACCCTCAATGGACGTATTTATTAATCGGTGTGTTAATCATATCGGCCGTGGGTGTGGATCAATGGATTCGCAAGGTGGCCACATGAATGATGCGCAACCTATCTTGACGGCTCGTGGTTTATCCAAACGCTATGGGCGCGTCGTGGCATTGGATAACGCCGACTTAGATTTATACCCAGGTGAAGTGCTCGGTTTAATCGGAGATAATGGCGCGGGGAAATCCTCTCTTATTAAAGCGATCTCGGGTGCGATAAAACCGGATAAAGGTGAGATCACCTTAGAAGGCGCTTCGGTATCGTTTTCGTCCCCTCTGCAAGCGCGCGAATCCGGCATTGAAACGGTGTATCAAAACTTGGCGTTGTCGCCAGCGTTGTCCATTACCGACAACTTGTTTTTAGGGCGTGAAATTCGTAAGCCCGATTTTCGGGGTTCGATATTTCGTCAGCTCGACAGAAAAGCCATGGAGATAAAGGCGCGTGAAAAACTGACTGAGCTGGGTTTACTGACGATTCAAAATATTTCCCAAGCAGTGGAAACCTTATCCGGTGGTCAACGTCAGGGTGTGGCGGTGGCCCGCGCGGCCGCGTTTGGCTCAAAAGTGATCATCATGGATGAACCCACCGCGGCGCTCGGGGTGAAAGAGTCTCGTAAAGTGTTGGATTTAATTCAAGACGTTCGCTCGCGCGGTATTTCGATTATTTTGATTTCCCACAACATGCCGCACGTGTTTGAAGTTTCGGATCGGGTGCACATCCATCGCTTAGGCAAACGGTTGTGTGTGATTGACCCGGGCACTCATACCATGTCGGATGCGGTGGCTTACATGACGGGTGCGGCAGCGCCTCCGGAGCATACCTTGGCTTAATGATAGACAAGGTTTTCTATGCAGCTGAGATAAGTACAGCCGTGGCATGCTAACCTTTTCAGGCTATGAGCCTTCAGTACAAACCCGCATCCGCCAAGCAATACTTAAAACGTCATGACCCGGTGATGGCCGATTTGATTCGGCGCGTGGGTCACTTCAATGTCGAAACCGAATTCGAGCTGAGCCCGTTCGAGGCTTTGCTGCGTGCCATTGTGTATCAACAGCTCTCAGGCAAAGCCGCCGGCACCATCCATGGACGCGTGCTGAAACTCTTTCGAGGCGGCGTGACCCCCAGAAAACTCTTAAACAAAGACGACGAGACCTTACGAGGCGCTGGGTTATCGCGCAACAAAGTGTTGGCTGTTCAGGACTTGGCTGCTAAGACGTTGGATGGCACCGTGCCCACAATGGATGTTCTACAAGGCTTGGCCGACGATGACATTGTTGAACGTTTAACCTCGGTTCGAGGCATTGGTCGATGGACGGTGGAGATGATGCTGATATTCAAGCTCGGCCGCGCCAATGTATTACCGGTGGCTGATTTGGGTGTTCGAAAAGGGTATCAGTTAGCGTACAACACCGAGGAATTACCCAGCGCTGAAGAATTAAACGCAGCTGGCGAAACCTGGGCGCCATATCGCTCGGTGGCCAGCTGGTATTTATGGCGCGCCACCGATGAAATCGATTGGGTGGCCAACCCATCAATTGTTGCGGATGCTGTTGACTGAATCGATGCCAAATAAGCATCAAAATCCTTCAGCGCCAAGTCGCCAAACCGAATTCTGGCACGGTGTTCGAGCCACGATTCCGATGATCGTGGGTGCGATTCCGTTCGGTATTTTGTTCGGTGCTTTGGCTATTAATGCGGGCTTGTCTGTTCTAGCCACCCTGGCGTTGAGTTTGATGGTGTATGCCGGCTCCGCACAATTTGTGGCCGCAGGTTTAGTGGCCTCGGGTGCAGGGGTTGGGGTAATCGTGCTGACGACGTTCTTCGTTAACTTACGTCACGCCCTGTACTCCATTTCTGTTGTGCCTTACTTAAAGCATTTACCGCAACGTTGGTTGTTGCCATTAAGTTTTTGGTTAACCGATGAAACCTTCGCAGCGGTTATTGGCCGCTATCGCGAATCAGAAAAAGAACCGGGGCAGGGGCCGAACAAACATTGGTTCCAACTTGGGTCCTCCGTCGCTATGTATTCCAATTGGCAGCTGTGCACGGTGATTGGCATAGTGGCCGGCACTCGGTTAGAGAATATGAGCGAATGGGGATTAGAGTTTGCGATTGTGGTGACTTTTATTGGCATCGTGGTGCCATTGATTCGTCGGTTTCCCATGCTGGTGTGTGCGGTGGTATCGGGCGTTTGCGCTTTAGTGTTTAGAGACATGCCGCATCAACTGGGACTAATTGTGGCATCCATCATCGGCATTGCCGCTGGCGTATTGTGTGAAGCGCTCTCATGATCACCACCCATGAAATCCTGCTGATTATTGGTATGTTTGCCGTCACATTTGGGGTGCGTTACTTACCGATTTTGCTGAGCGGCCGACTGGAGTTTCCAGATGCGATAGAAAGAGCGTTGCGCTTTGTACCGGTAGCGGTTCTTACCGCATTAATCCTGCCCATGATTTTGTTACCCGATGGCGAGTGGGCCTTAGGGTTGGATAATCCGTATTTAATTGCCAGCTTGGTATCGGTTGTCGTGGCCGCCTGGCGACGAAGTTTAATGCTGACCATCGTCGTGGGTTTAAGTGTGTTCTTTATCATCCGGTTGGGGTGGCTTGGGTTTTGACGTTCCTGACAACGCAGCCAACATCCGACGCGTACGCAAAACCGAAGTCAACAATGCCCCCAACACAATCACCAACAAAGCCGCACCCATAATCATGGCAGGTATCGAATTCTCGCCAGAGGACGTGAACACCGCTGCAATGGCTGCAAGCACGGAAGCGATTGTAATAGCTGCCATTCGATGTTGTTTCGCCATCGGGCCACTAAAGTCTGCACCGACGCCGACGGCATTGCCTAATTCACGGGTGTAGGCGGTGAGAACAGCAAAACATCCAGCGGCCCATCCTAGGGATGCAAAGCCAAACCCGTAACCGATGCCCACAAAGATCAAGATATCAGCGTAGCGATCGGGGAATTCATTCCAGGCTAAACCATCGGCGCTGCGACGACCGGCTTCCACCGCTAACATGCCGTCAAACAAATTGCACAGAAGACGAAACTGACAAGCTATCGCTGCAAAAATTAAAACGACAGCGGCAGCCATACCGGATAACTGCCCGGCGGTATAGAACAAAGCACCGGCTAGGGCGGCAAACACCATACTGCCAATGGAAATATGATTGGGTTGAATGCGTGTTTTAGCCAGCATGGCGGTGGCTTTATGTGCCCAACCGGTGTTACGGCTGGCTAAAGGCCTGCGATCACCGATCTCGGATTCGTTATTTGGCGCGTCGTTAGTGGCCATTTAAGGGGCGATGTCCCAACCGTAGCGCACCAAGTGAAAGAACACCGGTGCTGAAAATAAAACCGAATCCATTCGATCAATGAAGCCGCCGTGTCCTGCGATTAAATGCCCCCAGTCTTTCACACCACGATCACGTTTGATGGCTGACAACACTAGGCCGCCAAGAAAACCCATGAGGGTGATGACAAAGGCTAGGCAGGCGGATTCATACCAAGTGAATGGGGTCATCCAAAATAGACCGGCACCCACGAGTGTGGCACTGGCGATACCGCCGACCGCACCTTCAACCGTTTTGGACGGCGATAACACGGGTGCAATTTTCGTTTTACCGTAGAGTTTCCCCCACACATATTGCAGCACATCGGATATTTGTACCACCACCACTAAGTAGGCGATCAGTAATACTTGACGCCCCTCGTAACCCGGTATGTTGAGGTTCAGTAAAGCCGGGACGTGCGATGCGCAGAACACGGTAATCATTAACGCCCATTGGGTTTCTGCAACACGCACGAGAAAGCGATCGGTTTTGCCTCGGAAAGCGGCGGCTATCGGCAACAACAAAAACGCATAGACGGGAATGAAGATGGAATACAGGCCATACCATTCGAACCAGATAAGACCGTATTGGATGGGCAACACGAGATAAAAGCTTGCCACCAATGCCCAGTGGTCGGCGCGTTCGGTGTTGGTGAGGGTAACAAACTCTCGAAGGGCTGCGAATGAGCAAATGCCGAATAAAAGTATAACGCCCGCTTTACCGAACAAAAACGCCAAGCCCAACAGCACAACCATCGCCCACCAAGCGGCGATGCGAGCGTTTAAATTATCAATGACAGGGTTTGAGGTGGCGTCGGTTTCTTTTGCACTGAGCCACTGCCCAATCAATGTGGCAACGATGAGAATGACGCCGACACCGCCGAGCAAGGTGATGAGATCCCCGTGTGAGTTATTCATGACAACACCGCCTCGCCTGCGTTACCGGTTCTCAACAAGGCCTGTTCCGCGCGTTGAATAAAGGCGTCTTTGGCTTCATTCGGAATGCGTTCCAGGGC
>CALGLE010000037.1 GCA_937930305.1 uncultured Granulosicoccaceae bacterium
GAAACCTTGTCTGACGTGCTGGACGAGGACGAAGTAAAAATTGCAACGAGCTTGTGGGGTGTAACAGAAGGTGGCAACTTCGAGCACCAGTCTATTTTGTTCCGCCCTGCCGAATTGCCCGAGGTAGCCGAAGAGCTGGGCCTTGATGTTGAGACTGTGAACTCGCAGCGTGAGAGCATTGCCAAAAAATTATGGCTCGCGCGGGAAGAGCGCATTCATCCGCTTCGAGACGACAAAATCATTACCGCGTGGAACGCGATGATGATTACAGCGTTTACCGAAGTGGGCTATGCACTGAATAACAGTGACTACATTGCAACGGCTAAAAATGCCGCTGATCAGTTATGGAAAACGGTACATCGCGAAGACGGCAGCCTGTGGCGCACGCAGTACCGTGGCTTAACATCAGTGGATGCAAAACAAACCGACTATGCGTATTTAGCGGAAAGTTTTATCGCCTTATACGATGTAGACGGGGATGAATCTTGGTTAACACGTGCGCAACAGGTAACCGAAACCATGGTCGAACGCTTCTGGGACAGTGAACAAGGCGGGTTCTTTTTAGGTGAGTCTGTGGTTGCTGGCACGCGGCTTACGGTTCGCCCTAAAGACTTACACGATTCGTCTATGCCCTCTGGCAACGCCGTTGCCTTACGGGTGTTAGCGAAGCTGTTTCGTCGAACGGGGGTTGAGCAGTACAACGACACGGCCAATCAACTCATCGCCGCTTTTTCATCCAATCTTGCTCAGCAACCCAGTGGCTTTTATTACATGCTGACCGGTGCCAGCGAACACCTATTCGATGAAACAGGTTCTCATGAGTACGCAGCTCGTGGGGTTGTTCAAGTGAGTGGGCAAAGGGAAGACGAAGACACGGTGGCTGTGACGGTGAAGATGCGTCCAGGTTGGCATATCAATTCGCATACACCCACGCTGGATTATTTAATCCCAACGTCTCTGACTACAGCTCAAGATGAAATGAGCGTTTCTGTCGAATTTCCTCAGCCAGTTATGATGAAGTTAGGGTTTGAGAATACCGAGTTATCGTTGTTTGAAAATTCCATCACCGTGATGGCGGATGTTAGCGGTATGCAAGAAGATCAGGCGAATGTGTCATTAGACTTGCGTGTGCAGGCCTGTAATGATGAGGTTTGTTTGGCACCAGAGACCGTATCATTTCTAGTGCCCTGGCGTTCACTCTAACTATCCTTTGAAATTTTGAAAAAAGATTGAGAGTTTTTCCTGGGGCGGCGATACTAGCTGCCCAGGTTAGCTTTTCCATTTCAATATTTTGGTGTTTGTATTGAGTGCATTACCCACATTAATGGTGGCACCCAACGGGGCGCGCCGTACTCAGAAAGATCATCCGGCCTTGCCTGTCACCATTGCTGAAACTGTGCAAACCGCTGCAGCGTGCTTTAAAGCAGGCGCCAAAGGCTTGCACTTACATGTTCGTGATGAACGGGGTAAACACACTTTAGATGCTGGGCTGTATCGTGAAGCCCTAGCTGAATTGCGCGTGCATGTGCCAGGTATGGCCGTACAAATCACTACTGAGGCTGTGGGAATGTACTCGCCATCGGAGCAGCGTGCTGTGGTCAAAGCCGTGCGCCCAGACAGTGTGTCTGTATCCATCGCTGAGATGACTGCCGATGCTGACGCAAAATCGGTAATAAATTTTTATCAATCTTGCTTCGCGGACGGCATCGATGTGCAACACATTCTTTATTCGCCCGATGAAGTCGATGTGATGCATCAATGGATGCGCAAAGCCAGTATCCCAGAAGCGAATTTGCAGCTGATGCTGGTATTGGGGCGTTATACCACAGGACAAACCAGCGATCCCAATGGGGTGCAGGAATTTTTAAAACCCATGCAACACTTAGAGGTTGATGGTGCCAGACCCGATTGGGCGTTGTGCGCTTTCGGGCAGCAGGAGACGGCTTGCTTGGCGGAAGCCTACCGACTTGGCGGGAAAATGCGGGTGGGGTTTGAGAATTCTTTATGGAACGATGACGGTTCTGTGGCCGCTAGCAATGCGGAGCGTGTGGCCGAGGTGATGACATTTTGTAAGCTGTAAAAACTGCTCAGTACATAGCCCCACTCAACTGGAGCAGTTTTTAAAGGAATAAGGTCGGAAAGCGTTACGCCTTCCGACCTTACTTTTTGGTTAGCACTTAGTTAGTGCGGAAAATGTTGTTAACAACTTCGCTGGCACCAGCGCCTTTGGCAGCAGCTTCAGCTTGTGCGATGGCGTATGAATCTTCAGCGTAGCCAGTCAGAGTTACTTTGTCGCCATCGATGATTACGCTTACGTTGCTGTTTGAGCCAACAGCTGAACGCACATCTTGCGAAAGACTTGAACTGACCATGGCTGATGCAGGAGCTGCGAAAGCGATCAGTAAAGCGGAAGTTGCGAGGGTTTTAGTCATAAGTTTCATGGGAATATCCTTTAAAGTTAAGTTGTGTAAAGTTGATAAAAGTTAAATGTAAAGTGTTTAAGTTAAAGTTAAGTGGTAAAGCTAAAAATTAGTTAGTACGAAGCAAGTTGTTGATTACTTTGTCAACGCCGTCTGCATCTGCAGCTCGCATGGCTTGAGACAGTGCATAAGAGTCTTCAACGTAGCCAGTTAATGTGACAGTGTCACCGTCTACTAATACTTGAACGTTGCTGTTAGCGCCGGCAGCGGAACGAACGTCTTGTGATAAGTTCGGGCTAACCATGGCAGAGGCAGTGCCTGTCAAAGCAAGAACCAAAGCGGAAGTAGCGATTGTTTTAGTGATGAATTTCATGTTGATGTATCCTTTAAAATTAAGTTGTTTAAATGTGTGTTAAAAAAGTTTTATCGTTAAGTGCTTAGGGTGTGTGCCCCTTGCTGATGTGATTAGTATCGGTACTTAAGTTTGCCGCTCATTTGCGGCTTCTATACACTGGTGTAAGAAATCTTGAAAGCTTGATTTGACGGGGTTTTGGGCTTTTAAAAAGTCGAAAATAAACTCGCGCAACTCCATTTTTTACCGCCGCACCTTGTTTATTTAGTTGGCCTTTGCAATGAAAATCAACGTAGTGGGAACGTCAGCCAGCGGTAAAAGCACGTTTGGAAAAGCGCTAGCGTCCGCTAAGGGTGTGCCTTATATAGAAATGGATGCGCTTTTCTGGAGGCCAAACTGGTCAGAGCCGCCTGATGATGAATTTTTCAATGCCTTGCAAGCCGCGATTGCGATACCGAGTTGGGTGTTAGACGGTAACTACACGCGCACCATTCCCATCAAGTGGAAGGAGGTGGATACGGTCATTTGGTTGGACTACAGCTTCACCAGAACATTGTTTCAATCGATTACGCGCGCGTTGCATCGATCGTGGTCGCAGGTTGAGCTTTGGCCGAACACCGGCAACCATGAAACCTTTGGTAAGTTATTCAGTAAAGACTCTATCGTTCTATGGTGTTTGCGGGGTTATCCCAAAAATCGAAGGAAATACATCGAAGCCATGAACCATCCTGACTATGCGCACATTGAGTTTGTGCGCTTGGCTTCTCCTCGGGCGGCGGCTGTCTATTTATCAGAGGTAGCTAGCAATAATGGCTCGGATTTGTGAATCACACGATGGCTTCACCTTCATCAACCGCCTTTTGATCAAACACCTTACGATAGTGTTCGATAGCGTGTTGTGGGCCGGTGGCTTTGTGAAAGTTGTCTGAGAGTTTGACGGTGGGTTTGCCATTGGCATGCGTCACTTTACAAACCAAGGATATGGCGCGTAGCGCATCATTTTGTTTTGGCGCACAGTCACGAAAGTCGTTGGTTAGGTGTGTGCCCCAACCAAACGATAACCTGACTTGCCCCTGGAATTCGTTATAGACCTGCTCAATTTTATCGACGGTCAGACCATCAGAGAAAATCAACAACTTAGATTTTGGGTCAACGCCACGGCTCTTCCACCAATTGATGAGTTCCTTACCACCGGCAACCGGTTCTTTGGAATCAATTCGAAACCCGCTCCAATCGGCCACCCAATCGGGGGCGTGTTTCAAATAGGTTTCAGTCCCATAGGTGTCAGGTAATACAATAAGCAAATTGCCGTCGTAAGTGCGTTGCCACATTTTTAATACTTCATAGGGCGAGTGCAGTAGCTGTTCATCGCTTGTTGCCAGAGATGCTTCCACCATGGGCAGTTCATGGGCATTGGTTCCAATCGCTTCCACGCCCAAATTACTGGCTAGCAGCACGTTGCTGGTGCCAATAAATTTTTCACCCAAACCTTCTTTCATGGCGGAGATACACCATTTCTGCCAAAGAAAGCTGTGGCGACGACGGGTACCGAAGTCTGCGATGCGCAGTTCAGGTAATTTCTCTAGCCGCAGTACTTTTTCCCAAAGCTTAGCTTTAGCTCTTGCGTACAAAACATCCAATTCAAAACGGCCAATGTTCTGCATCGCAGCGCGCGAACGCAGCTCACTGATGATGGACAGGACGGGAATTTCCCACATGGTGACATCAGCCCATTGGCCTTCAAAGCTAATCTCATATTGCCCATCGATCACGCTGAGTGTGAATTCGGGGAGTTGGTAGTCTTTTAGCCAATCCAAAAATTCCGCTGAGAACAGTCGTTCTTTGCCATAGAAGGTGTTACCGGCTAACCAAATGCGTTCTTGCTTGGATAAACTCAAGCTTCGCGCGTGTTCCAATTGTTCGCGCAGAAGGCCTTCATCAATTTCATCTGCAACACGCACGGATGTTGTGCGATTGATCAGCGAAAATTCGACTGGTACATTGGCTCGTTCTTTCCAAATAGTTTGCAGCATCAATAGTTTATACACATCGGTATCAAGCAAGCTGCGAACGATAGGGTCTAACTTAAACGAGTGGTTGTAGACGCGAGTGGCGATATCTGGCAGTGGCGATGAGATCATGTGGGTGAATGCTCTTTTAGAAAGTCAGCCATTTTGTCTAATGCACGTTCGATGTTGGGCAGAGAGTTCGCATACGATAAGCGAATGTAGCCTTCCCCAAGCGTGCCAAAGTCGGGCCCACCAATAACGGCGACGCCGGCCTCTTCAAGTAAAGCGGATGCCAGTGGTTTTGCCTGCCAACCCGTGTCTTTAATATTTGGGAAGGCATAGAAAGCACCTTTGGGTGTGATGCAGTTGACCCCTGGGAGTTGATTTAAGCCATCCACCACGAACCGACGGCGTTCATCAAAGGTATCAACCATCGCCTGCACGGAATCTTGCGGGCCAGTTAATGCCGCCAGTGCAGCATATTGCGAGGGGGTATTAACACAGCTCCAAGCATTCACGGCAAGTTTTCTGACCGCATCAAACCAAGGCTCTGGCCAGAGGGAATACCCTAATCGCCAACCCGTCATGGCGTAGGTTTTAGACCATCCGTTTAGCAAGATGAGTCGATCGCGAATTTCTGGGTAGGACAATAAGCTGATGTGTTGCTCATCGTCGTATAACAAGCGATCGTAAATTTCATCGCTCATGATGGCCACGTTGGGGTGTTCGGCAAGGCCATTCACTAAGTTATCGATCTCTTTTTTGGGTGTCACTCCACCGCATGGGTTAGCTGGCGAATTAACAATGAGCAAGCGAGTTTTAGAGCTTATAAGCGACAATGTTTCTGTTGCTGAAAAAGCGAAGCCGTTGGATTCACGAATGGGTATGGGAACGGGTGTTGCCCCAGTAAATTCAATCATTGATCGATAAATTGGAAAACCTGGGTCGGGGTACAAAATTTCCACACCGGGTTCACCAAACATCAAAATGGCTGCGAACATAGTGACCTTGCCACCGGGCATGATGGCGACCAGTTCGTCTGATACATCCGTGTTATAGCGAGATGAAAGTTCAGCGGCAACCGCTTCGCGCAACGGTGGAATTCCGGTTGCCGCCGTGTATCCGTGTTCACCATTTTTTAAAGCGGTAACCGCTGCATCAACAATGTGCGTAGGGGTTTTGAAATCTGGTTGACCAATGCCAAGGTTAATGATCTCTTTGCCATTCGCGCTGAGTTGCTGCGCACGCGCTAACACCGCAAATGCGTTCTCTTCACCGATGCGAGAAAATCCGTCTACCAGTTTCATAATCGGGTGCTACTGACTGTCGGGGGTTTCGAAGGTATGGCCTTCCATTGCCTCACTGACAATGATTTGACAACTCAGTCGAGAGTTATCACGCCGTTCCGCACTTGTTCCTTCTAGCATGTCCAATTCTGAATCGTCCGCCTCATCGATAAGGGCGGCGGTTTCTGAGGAAACATAGACATGGCATGTGGCGCAAATTAAACTGCCGCCGCATTCTGCGGCCACGTCATCAATATCATTTTTGATAGCGGTTTCCATAACGCTATCGCCAACGACAGCATCCACGGTTCGGACGGTGCCATCGGATAATTGGAAATTCAGGGTGATCTCTTTAGCCATGAGCGAAATTATCTAAAACAGTGTTTGAAAAGGAGTGGAAATGGTACCCCATGCTTGGCTAATACGTGCCTTGTGGGGTTGTGAAGGGCGGCAATAGCGGTATTAGGGCTTGGCTTGCATCACATTTTCCCTCGCTGAAGCTTGTTTCAGCGCCTCATGGGGGGATTTGCGGCGACTCTCAATGGCATACTGGTCCCTCACGCAGCAGGTGTCTTTCCATCGCAGCACTAGATAACAAGGTGTACCACGAGCAGGTTAGGCTCATTTACAACCAAGGCACGGTGTTGGTGTTGGGTGCGTTGGTGTGTGCAATCATTGTTTGCGTTGTGCTTTGGAAAGATTTGCCCAATGCAACCTTAGGGTTTTGGTTGGGCGCTTTAATATTGATAGCAGCGTTGCGCCTGTTGGTGATTCGGGCCTATTTCCAATCCGATGATCAGGAACGACAAACGGTATTTTGGGGGCCGCTCTTATGGATTGGCACCTTAGCTTCAGGCTGTGTTTGGGGTATCTGGCCAATGCTGTTCTACGAATACGTAGAACCTGATTATTTGCTTTTTATCTCAACGGTGTTTGCTGGCATGGTCGCGGTCAGTGGGGCATCGGGCAGTGTTTATCTGCCCATGTTCACCACGTTCTCCATGCCGCTAACCATTCCTTTGGCCATCTCTCATTTACTGTCACATAACAATGCCCTTTGGACGACGGGCTTGTTGCTGTTGATGTTTTTGGCGGTGAACACGTTCTTAGCTATCAGAGGTAATCGGAGTTCGCGAGAGCTTATTGTGGCTCGTTTCGAGAACCAAGCTTTGATGGAGAAGCTGGCGGAAGAAAAACAAATTGCCGAGCGAGCGGTGATTGCAAAAAGCCGATTTTTAGCCTCGGCAAGTCACGACTTACGTCAGCCGTTACATGCTATTGGATTGTTTTTGAATTCGCTAAGAAATCGAGAAACCGATGCCGAGCGGCTCAGGATATTAGATGACTTGGATTCGTCCACAGATGCATTGAAAACATTGTTTAACTCGTTGTTGGATATGTCACGCCTGGACGCTGAAATCATAGTCTGCAACCCAAAACACTTTATGTTGAAAGATGTGCTAATTCCAGTGCAGGTCAGTTTAGAAGCCCAAGCAGCGGAGAAAGGCATTGTGATGCTGCTGGAAGGCGACGGTGTGGCGTTGTACACCGACCCGATTCTTATGGAACGCGTGCTCAGAAATCTGATGTCAAATGCGGTGCAATACACCTCTTCTGGCTCTATTCGCTTGTGGTGCGAAAACGTAGGCAGTGATGTGGTCATCCATCTCGAAGACACCGGCATCGGCATTCCCGAGCATGCAGCGGAAGAAGTGTTTTCGGAATATTTTCAATTGAACAACCCAGAGCGAGACCGTGGCAAAGGTTTGGGGCTGGGCTTGGCCATCGTTAAACGTCTTGCGAAGCTGATGGATATGGCAATCGTCATGGATTCCAGTGAAAAATTAGGCACGCGTTTTAGTATGACGATTACTCGCGGTGTGGCCGATGCAACTGGCTCACAAGCGGCACCCATTGATGCGAACGGGGTGCCGTTAGAGGTGGGTCATCGTGTGCTGGTTATTGATGACGAACTGCAAGTACTGAAAGGGATGAAAACGACCTTAGAAGATTGGGGTTGTGATGTTTTGTTGTCCGAATCGGCGCGAGATGCGCTGCGTCAAATGGCACTCAGTGATTTTGAACCCGATTTAATTTTGTCAGACTTTCGTTTACGAGGGGAAGACAACGGCATCGATACGGTGTTTGCACTGCGAGAATCTTTTGACAAAGAAGTGCCAGCCATTATCCTCACCGGTGATACCTCTCCTGAGCAGCTGCGCCGAGTGCAAGAGAGTGGGCTTGACCTCATGCACAAGCCCGTCAGCATCGATGCATTGCAATCGGCATTAGCAACCCACCTGGGTGAGCCAACCTAGTGCGTTGTTTGCGCTACGCGTTGGGCTCTGAGGTGGCTTTAATCAATCGACCGATGGTTAAACCTTGTAGCACGATGGATATCACAACAATCACATAGGTGATGGCAACGATCACGTCGCGTTGCTCGCTGGCTGGAATGGACAAGGCGAGTGCCACTGAAATACCGCCACGTAAACCACCCCAGGTAAGAATTTTGATGACGTGGGGGTGGAAATCTCGACGCAGCTTTAACAAGGTCACAGGAATACTCACAGCAAACATGCGTGCGCCCAGTGCACACACAGTTAACAATAATGCGGCAATCCAGATCGGGCCACTGAAGGTGATTAGCACGACTTCTAAGCCGATAATTAAAAACAAAATCGCGTTGAGAATTTCATCGATCAATTCCCAGAAGGTATCCAGGTGTTGAATGGTGGTTTTGCTCATCGCCCCTTTTTTACCGTGATTACCGATCATCAATCCGGCTACCACCACAGCAATCGGTGCCGATAAATGCAGGGCAGCAGCCCCCGTGGCACCACCAGCCACCAAGGCTAAGGTGAGCAGCACCTCAACTTGATAGTTGTCCACACGTTTTAGCATTTGCAAAACGACCCAACCACAAACGAAACCAAACACAGCGCCACCAATGGCTTCTTGTACAAAGAGTACAGCGATGTGTTGCGCGCTTAGCGGCTCACCGTTAATGGCGATACCAAAGATGGTTAGGAATACCACAATCGCGACTCCGTCGTTAAACAGCGACTCACCAGCGATTTTTGTTTCCAGGCTTTTACTCGCTCCAGCGGTTTTTAAAACACCCAGCACCGCAACAGGATCGGTGGGGGCAATTAAAGAACCGAACAACAAACAATACAAAAACGGCATTTTAATATTGAGAAGATTGAATACCAGGTAGGCAGCTCCGGCAACGATGAAGGTGCTCAGCACAACGCCAAACGATGCCAATAATCCGATGATCCATTTCGATTTCAGCAGCTCCTCTAAATCGATATGCATCGCGCCTGCAAACAGTAGAAAAGCCAACATGCCGTTCAGCAGGGCCTCGTCAAATTCGATTTGCCCCACCACTTCGCGCGCAAAATCCACGCCGGTGTTTAAACCAAATTTTCCGAGTATCACCAGTACCACTGAGAACAGCAGTGAAATCACCATAATGCCGATGGTGGTGGGCAGCTTTATCGTTCGGTAGTTCACGTAGGCGAACAGGGCCGAAACGGTAATTAAGAGACTGGATAAGGTCAGTAGTGACATGGGACAATAAGTCAACTTTTTCGAATGGATGGCTAAGGTGCAAGCTTAGCTTGGTTTGGCCTACACCGCCGGAGTTCTCATTGGCCGTTCTTGAGTACGACAACATTCCTTACACTATCAAGGTGTCTACTCGGGCTCGCCGGGTGACGCTGCGCATTCAGCCCGGTGTTGGGTTGGTGGTGAGTATTCCAAAACGCTTTCCTAAGCGTGATGTGCCTAGCGTGCTGCTCGAGCATGATGCGTGGATTCGTGAATCCTTGGCCGATCTGGAAGAGAACACCCCCGAAGTTTACCGACAATGGCCGCCTGAATTGCTCGATTTGAAAGCCATTGGAGAGACTTGGCGGTTACATTTTGAGCAAAAAGTGAACCGACTGGACGGCACTTGTAACCCCATTTTTGATTTATATCTGGCACTCGATCCGACGGATAAGCCAGCGGTAGCGAAGGCCATTGCGCATGCTTTGAAGCATCGAGCACGGCGTGTGTTGCCCCACTGGGTTCGGCGATTAGCTGATCCGCATGCGTTGTCCGTGGCGCGTGTCAGCGTTCGAGGGCAGCGCACCGTTTGGGGGAGTTATTCTTCAAGTGGCACATTGAGTCTTAACTACAAGTTACTGTTTTTGCCCGCAAGATATGTGGACTATGTGCTGCTTCATGAGTTGGCGCATACCAAGCACCTGGATCATTCCGCGGAATTTTGGCAGTTTCTTTTTAGCTTGGATCCTGAGGCCGAGCACCTGGATGCGACCATGAATGAGGTGACCCAAGCGGTGCCTCCGTGGTTGGATTTGGCTTAACTACGTTACGGCTATGCGCATCGAAAACTGAGTATTTTTCTAACAGTTATTGCATTCCATAATAATTGAGCTACCGCGCAAGTCATTGAAATCTGGGCTTGCGATTCCTGTAGTTCTGCTATTCTTGTGGAACAATATTGATCATATACCCACACATTTGGTGCCCGACATTGTTCGGTCGCTTAAGGCCAGTTGACTGAAAACGTGTCTGTACCTCGAACCCATGATTTACTAGTGCGAAAACCAGATTCTGTTGAAGTTTGGCTGATCCTACCGCTTGCCATTGCTGCGGTCAGCCTTACCATCGGTCTCGCAATGTTTTTGAGCGGAACCCAAAGCCCGGGTGACGTCGTTCAACCCGTCATTGTGGTTCTAGGCGGGGCGTTGGCGGCGATGTTGTTAACGTTTCCTTTAACTCAGATCACTGAAGCGTTAAGCGCAGCCCTCATTCGCGGCATTCGAGGCGGCACAAAACCCAGCGAAATGATTCGAGCCATGTCGAAGGTGTGTGATGTCAGTCGTCGAGATGGCTTATTAGGGGTCGGTGAAATTCGATCCAACTGCGAAGCGGTGGAAGATGTTTGCCAGCTCATCAGTGATGCAGCGCGCGAGCCCGCTATTCGATTTAATTTAGAACGGCAACTGGCCAGTGAACGCGCTTTTCATCAAATGGTGTCGGATGTGTTTGTATTCACAGCCATGTACGCATTGTTAATTGGCGCCTTGGCGTCGTTAATACGATTCGGATCATTGGATGAAGGGATGAGTGGTGCACAAGTCGCCTTACCCTTTGTTATTGGTGGTAGCTTGGCTATCTTGTTGGGCATTTTATTAGGGCGTTTACGTGCAGCCCACTTAAGGGAATTGTTGGCAATGGAAATCGCTTACAGCGGGGCGACCTTGCTACTCGATGACAACAACGTACAACGGCTACGTGGGCGTCTAGCCTTACTCGTGCCACCAGGATTACGCAGTTAGGACACTTCCATGAATGTTATTACCGTCGCCGCTAAACCTTCTGGAAGAGCCGCCTATCGTGTGGTGCCCGATCGCGACGACCCGGCTATTTTCCAAGTCGATGGCGCTCTTACACGAGTATTAGAAATAAGCGCGCAGTGTGTATTAGCACCAGAAACCGAATTGAAATTGGGCCGGCGTTACCCATTCAGTCTTGATTTACCCACATCCAGACTCGGCATCACCGGTTATGTTGATGTGTTACCTGAGCTCGATAACGGTGATGTGGTGTGTTTGTTCGTCGACCTATCGGCCGAAGAGCTGGATCAAATTCATCGCTACGTGTTGGTGCGGCAAAAGCAGGTGATTCGCGAGATGCGCGAATCGGCCTAACCCCAGAACACCTCTCTTAAGCGTTCTAATGACGCCCAAGTCCCGCTACCAATCAGAGCTAGAAAGCGGCGCCCTAAACCCGGACGCTGAGCAAGCTGGCATTGTTGACAAGCTCGATGCGCTCAGCGCTGAACTCCTTGCCGCCAAGCCATGGCAGCCACAAAAGCCTTCGATCTTGTCGCGTTGGTTTGGTGGCGGTGAAAACAGCGCGGTGCACCATGGTCCTAAAGGTCTTTATCTGTGGGGTGGTGTCGGGCGCGGCAAGACCCATTTGTGTGACTTGTTTTTCGATGCGGTGCCCATCCAAGAGAAGCGGCGTTTGCATTTCCACCGGTTCATGCAACGCATTCACGATGACTTACGCGCCTTAGGTGAGATAGAGAATCCGCTGCAAACAGTGGCCGATAGTTGGGCGCGCGACGCTCGCTTGTTATTACTGGATGAAATTCACGTTAACGACATCACCGATGCCATGCTGCTGGGCGGGCTGTGCTCAGAGCTTTTCGATCGAGGCGTCACCTTAGTCACTACCAGCAATGTGCCGCCCGATGGCTTGTATCGCGACGGCTTGCAACGGGCACGGTTTGTACCGGCCATCGAACGTATCAAAGCCCACACGCACGTTGTCGAAATGGTGGGGGAAACCGATTATCGATTGCGCTTGTTGCAAACGGAAGCGATTTATTTAGTGGCTGATGATAGCCAGGATGCAGCCGCTATTGAAACGCGCATGCAAGCCCACTTTGATCGTTTGGCGTTCGGTGATCGTGAAACGGGATGCACGATTGATATAAATCAACGCGAAATTGCCTTGCTTGGTCGAGCCCGCGATGTGGTGTGGTTCAGTTTCAAAGCTTTGTGTGCAACCGCACGTTCAACCCATGACTACATCGAAATAGCCACCGAATTCCACACGGTGCTAATCAGTGACGTGCCCGTGATGGATGATACAAAAAACGATGAAGCCAGGCGCTTT
This sequence comes from uncultured Granulosicoccaceae bacterium, assembly GCA_937930305.1. GTDB lineage: Bacteria > Pseudomonadota > Gammaproteobacteria > Granulosicoccales > Granulosicoccaceae > Granulosicoccus. Next base: position 12,770 of record CALGLE010000037.1, read on the forward strand.
GTCAACCTGGTGGATGAATTTTACGATCGCTGCGTGAAACTCATCGTTTCAGCGGACGCGCCTCCCGATGCTTTATACACCGGGAAGCGTTTGTCATTTGAATTTGAACGTTCCGCTAGTCGACTGACAGAAATGCAAACCACAGAATACTTAAGTAAGCGCGATGAACTAGCTGGCCTTCGCAGTTCTTGAGTGGCGCTTTCGATCGTTTTCGGTTAAGTGCTTCTTACGTACGCGAATGGATTTAGGCGTCACTTCCACTAACTCATCGTCGTCAATAAATTCCAACGCTTGTTCCAAAGTTAAGCGAATAGGTGGGGTGAGAACGATGTTTTCATCCGTACCGGATGCTCGAACGTTAGTGAGCTGTTTACCTTTCAATGCATTCACGGTTAAGTCGTTATCGCGTGAATGCAAGCCTATCACCTGTCCTTCATAGACCGTTTCGTTCGCATCAATAATCATGCGGCCACGCTCTTGTAAGTTGAACAGCGCAAAGCCTAGGGCTTTACCGGTGCCGTTAGAAATCAATACACCGTTGTGGCGTTGTCCAATGTTCAGGTTAAGTTTCGGGCCATAGTGATCGAACACACTGTAAATTAAGCCCGTGCCTGACGTGGAGGTTAGGAATTCAGTTCGAAAACCGATCATGCCGCGTGCTGGCACAATATAGTCAATTCGTACTCGGCCCTTACCATCGGGCACCATATCTTTCAGTTCCCCTCGGCGCGTTCCCATCTTTTCCATGATGGTGCCCTGATGTTGTTCTTCCACATCGATGGTGACCTGCTCGTAGGGCTCTTCTTCCACACCGTTTTCATTGGTGCGAGTGATAACGACGGGTCGGCCAACACCCATTTCGTAGCCTTCACGCCGCATGTTTTCAATTAACACCGATAGGTGCAATTCACCACGGCCAGACACTTTAAACGTCTCGCTTTGTTCGGTGCGTTCAACGCGTAGGGCCACGTTGTGCAGCAATTCCGTTTGTAAGCGATCCCAGATGTTTCGGCTGGTGACGTACTTACCTTCTTTGCCAGCAAACGGTGATGAATTGGGTTGGAACATCATGCTGATGGTGGGTTCGTCCACCGTTAAAGGCGGTAATGGCTCAATGGCTGCCGGGTCACACAAGGTGTCAGAGATGTGCAGCTTGTCGATACCCGTGATGGCAACAATATCGCCGGCACTGGCTCCGGTCGTTTCGATTCGTTCCAGGCCATGGAAGCCGAGAACTTGTAGCACGCGAGCACTTCGTTCCTTGCCTTCCGCACTGACAACTTTCACGTTTTGATTCGGTGCTAAGTGGCCGCGTTTAATTCGGGCGATTCCAATAACACCGACGTAGCTGCTGTAATCCAATGAGGATATTTGCATTTGCAAGGCACCGTCAGTGTCCACGTCGGGTGCGGGCACTTCATCCACGATGGTTTGAAAAAGCGGTGTCATGTCACCGCCGGCAACATCGGGCTCGAGGCCAGCGTAACCGTTGACGGCAGAGGCATATACGACAGGGAAGTCCAACTGCTCATTGGTTGCACCGAGGTTGTCGAACAATTCAAAGGTTTGATCCAGTGCCCAATCGGGTCTTGCGCCGTCGCGGTCAATTTTATTAATGACAACAATGGGGCGAAATCCCATGGCGAATGCTTTTTGCGTTACAAAGCGCGTTTGGGGCATCGGGCCTTCAGCGGCATCCACCAGCAGTAAGACCGAATCCACCATGCTCAGCACACGCTCCACTTCGCCACCGAAGTCGGCGTGCCCTGGGGTGTCCACGATGTTGATGCGGAAGTCGTCCCACATGATGGAGGTGTTTTTCGACAAAATCGTAATGCCGCGCTCTTTCTCCAGCGCGTTGGAATCCATCAAGCGCTCAGGCGCATCTTTGCGGGCGTCGAGCGTGCCCGATTGTTGGAGTAGCTTGTCAACCAGGGTGGTTTTCCCGTGGTCAACGTGGGCTATGATGGCGATGTTTCGAAGTTTCTGGATCACGGCAGCGGATTTCGTATTTTGGAGGTGATGCGCGCGCAGGAGGTGCAGGCGGAAAGCGCGGCAGTATACCGGACAGATAGACAGGTTCGTGGCCACATCCTGCACAAATCCCGCCATACGCTGACTAACTGCCGTGGCGCTGCCTCACTTATAAGGAGTTTTTGCATGAAATCCGTGCCAAGTTGGGCCGATAGCGCGAAATCTTTGATTGATGTCGCGATGGGTCGAGAGCCCGCCGATACGCTCATACAGGGCGGAAAATGGGTCAACGTGTACTCCGGCGAAGTGATTCCAGCCACCGATATCGCCATCAAACACGGGCGCATCGCCTATGTTGGCCCAGACGCCAGTCACTCGATTGGCGAGAACACCCAGATTATTGAAGCGCATGGGCGTTATTTGGTGCCCGGCTTGTGTGATGCCCACATGCACGTGGAAAGCGGCATGGTCACCGTCACGGAATTTGTCCGAGCCGTTATTCCCCATGGCACCACGTCCATGTTTATCGACCCCCATGAAATCGGCAACGTATTGGGCTTAGATGGGGTTCGCCTCATGCACGATGAGGCGCTGGATATGCCCATCAATGTGTATGTGCAGATGCCAAGCTGTGTGCCGTCAGCACCGGGTTTAGAGCATGCGGGTGCTGAATTAGGCATCAGTGAGGTGGCTGACGCGATGCAATGGCCGAACATTATTGGCTTAGGGGAGGTGATGAATTTTCCTGGTGTCTGTGCAGGAGATAGCACCATGTTGGGTGAGATCGCGGCCACTCAAGCCATGAATAAAACCGTGGGTGGGCACTATGCCTCGCCGGATTTGGGTAAGGCGTTCCATGCCTATGCCGCCAGTGGCGCAGCCGATGATCATGAAGGCACTCGGCTCGAAGACGTGACCGCACGGGTGCGCCAAGGTATGCGAGCCATGCTGCGCTTGGGCTCAGCTTGGTACGACGTGGCTCCGCAAATCAAAGCGGTTACTGAGCATGGCTTAGACCCTCGCAATATCGTTTTATGCACCGATGATTCGCATTCCGGAACGTTGGTGAATGATGGGCATATGAATCGCGTGGTGCGTCATGCCATCGCGCAGGGCTTGCCCGCTGTCACCGCCATTCAAATGGCCACACTCAATTGCGCACAGCATTTTGGCTTAGAACGGGAACTCGGCTCGATCGCACCGGGGCGTTTAGCCGACATCATCATCACATCCGACTTGCCCACCTTGCCGATAGAAACCGTGGTCGCACGAGGTGAGGTTGTGGCGGAACAGGGAAAGCTGGAAATAGACATCCCGCCTGCGAGTTATCCTGAGTCAGCGATTAATACCGTCAAAATGGGCAAACATCTCGATGCCAACGACTTCAGCATCAATGCAGCGGAACATGGGGTGGCTGCCGATGCCAGCAAAGCAACGGTCAGAGTGATCGGTGTGATTGAAAACCAAGCGCCCACCGAAGCACTGCAACGAGATGTTCCTGTGATTGATGGGCGACTGGAAATGGATCAGGCGGTGGATGTTTGCCAGATCGCTTTGGTGGAACGTCATCGCGGCACGGGAGCTGTGGTCAATGGTTTTGTATCTGGCTTTGGCTATCGCGTGCCCTGTGCCATGGCGTCTACTGTGGCTCACGATGCTCACCATATGATTGTGGTTGGCACCGATCGAGCCCTGATGGCGCAGGCAGCCAATCGACTGGGTGAGGTGGGTGGTGGGGTCACACTCTTCACTGACGCGGGTGAGCAGGCTTTGGTGGAGTTGCCAATTGCTGGGCTCATGTCGAACGAGCGCGCTGAGATCGTCGCAGAGAAGGCGCAAGGGTTGGTTTTCGCCATGAAGGCATGTGGCTGTGAACTCAATAACGCCTACATGCAGCACTCCTTACTAGCCTTGGTGGTGATACCGGAACTGCGCTTATCCGATGTGGGGCTGATCGATGTCACCACCTTTCAACTGACCCCGCTGGTGGTGTGACGCCATCGAGTGGCACCTTAGAGGGATTGACGACAGTTACATAGCTGGTAGTCTGAAACTCAACCAATTTTGCACATTACTTTCTAGGGATCTGTCATGAAATTACTCGCGCGTCTCGGCGCTGCCATCGCACTGACTTTGGTGATTCAAAATGCTGCCTGGGCTGATGTGCCCAAAGTGAGAGCCGCAGTGCTGAAAATTGGCACCGTGAATTGGGAATTACAAACCATCAAGCGTTTGGGCTTGGACGTTAAGAACGGGTTTGAATTGGAAGTCCAGGGCTATGCTGGCAACGATGCAACCCGCATCGCGTTTGCCGGCGGTGAGGCCGAGGTGGTGGTGGCGGATTGGATTTGGACCGCCCGTCAACGAGCCGATGGCAAAGACTACGTCACCTTTCCTTATTCCACCGCAGTAGGCGGCTTGGTGGTCAGTAAAGACAGCGAGGCAAAAACATTAGAAGATTTGGCCGGCACTAAAATCGGTATTGCCGGTGGGCCCGTTGATAAGAGTTGGTTAATTTTGCGTGCCTATGCACAGCAAGCATTCGGCATGGATTTAGCCGGCTCGACTGAGCAAGTGTTTGGTGCGCCGCCGCTAATTTTTAAATCCGGTTTGAAGGGCGACATTGATGGCGCAATTAACTTCTGGCACTTCATGGCGAAGATGAAAGCCAGCGGCATGCGTCAAATTATTTCGGTGAGTGATGCCGCGGCTGCACTGGGCTTAGATCCTAAAACACCGTTGCTGGGTTATGTGATGACTGATGAGTTTGTGGCAGCCAACCCAACAGTTGCGTTTGGTTTTTATAAAGCCACACGAGCGGCTAAAGATGTATTAGCCACCGATGATGCGGCTTGGGAAGAATTGCGACCTTCCATGAATGCCAAAACAGATGCTCAATTCATTGCCCTTCGCGATGATTGGCGTGCGGGCATTCCCGCTGCAGGCCCAGTCAACGAAGACGCTGTGGCCGCATTTTTAAGTGTGATGGCAGAACTGGGCGGTGAGAAATTGGTCGGCAAGGCATCCACGCTACCCGCTGGTACGTTCTACTCGATCGAGCCCTAAACTCGTTGTTCCAAAAGTCATTCGTACCGATAGCCTCTATCGGTTTGCTGCTTCTGGTTTGGTTGATTGCGGCAGTGCTTGTGGCGGATGCCCAAGTGCTGCCACAACCGCATGCGCTGGTTGGGCCGTTTTGGAATGAACTGAAATCGGGTGACTTAACTTATCACCTATCGCAAACGCTCATTCGTGTGGCTTGGGCGTTTGTGTTGGCGATGTTCGTAGGCTCTGTTATTGGTTTATCCATGGGGCGTTCGCAGCGCTTAAATCGCTGGCTAGATCCTTGGCTAGTGGTGTTTTTAAATCTGCCAGCCCTGGTGCTTATCGTGCTGTGCTACCTGTGGATCGGTTTAAGTGAAACGGCAGCCATTGTCGCGGTTACTTTAAACAAAGTGCCCAATGTGGCCATTATTATTCGTGAAGGGGCACGGGCCTTATCGCCTGATACAGATGCGTTAGCCAAGGTCTATCGCATGAGTGCTTGGTCTCGCTTGCGTCATGTGCATTTGCCACAACTCGCCCCGTTTATCGCGGCTGCCGCGCGCGGTGGAATCTCTGTGATTTGGAAAATCGTTTTGGTGGTTGAGCTACTGGGTCGATCCAATGGCGTGGGGTTTCAAATCCATTTGTTTTTTCAGTTATTCGATGTGGGCATGGTGTTGGTGTATGCCTTCTCTTTTATCTCGGTCATGTTGTTTGTGGAATGGGTCATTGTGCAACCTTGGGAGCGATCCACCCGCCGATGGCGGCAAACATGATTCAGTTCCATATCAAAGGCAAGCGTTACGAAGGTTCTAGTGATTGGGTGCTTGGCGAGGTGTCATTTGACATAGCGGCGGGGCGTTCTCTTTCTATTATTGGGCCCTCTGGCGTTGGGAAGTCCACCTTATTAAGAATTGCTGCCGGCTTGGATGAGTCGTTTGAAGGCACGGTGGAACGCTCTGAAAAATTCAGTATGGTGTTTCAGGAGCCCACCTTGTTGCCGTGGCGGCGAGTCATAAAAAATCTCACTTTACTGCACCCTGCGGTTTCGGATAAAGAAGCCCTTAGCATGCTAGAACGTGTGGGCCTGTTAGCTAAGGCCAACGATTGGCCACTGCAATTATCGGTTGGTCAGCAACGTCGCTTGTCACTTGCGCGAGCTTTTTTGGGCAATCCCGACTTACTAATATTGGATGAACCTTTCGTCTCACTCGATGAAGTCACGCATGACAATATGGTGCAGCTTACCCAAGAGCTATTAGCGGACAGCGGGGCGGCGGTTTTACTGGTCACCCATGATCGACGTGAGGCGCTGCAACTCACCCAACGCGTGTGTGAACTTCGGGGCTCTCCTGCGACATTGCACGAGGTCGATTGACGGCGCGTTTTGCAGCCTTGTTTGACAGCTGGGTAGTGGAACCACAGAATAGGCGGATGATTCGCTTCCTGCTTAACGATGAGCCCATAGAGCTCAATACGCCCAGCGCTGACTTAACCGTTTTGGATTGGCTGCGCCTGCATCAACAGCTCACAGGTACGAAAGAAGGGTGTGGCTCCGGCGATTGTGGTGCATGCACAGTCGTTCTTGTCAGTGCGAGTGACACACAAAGTGGTCTCCCGCTCAGCTACTCACCGGCCAACAGTTGCATTCTTATGATAGGTGCATTGCAGGGGCACCAGCTGATTACTGTGGACCATTTGGGCACACCAACGAATCTGCATACGGTGCAGTCGGCCCTGGTTGAACACCACGGATCGCAATGCGGGTTTTGTACGCCCGGCTTTGTGATGAGCTTGTTCGCGTTGTTTCATCAACGCATTGAAAGTGAATCGTTGGCTGAAAATCCTAGCTATCGACATGCGCTCATCGAACAATACTTAGGGGGCAACTTATGTCGTTGCACAGGTTACCGGCCCATCATCGCAGCAGCCGAATCGGTTTTAGAGCAACGCTTTCAACATAACGCTCGGGATCAATTTGATGCCAACGAAGCTAAGGTGGCCAAACAGTTGCGTGATTTTCAGATCGACGTTTTTGGGCAGTTGAAAGAACCCGGTGCGATTGATTCTGAATCACGCACGGCTGCAAAGCTAGTGGTTCACGTGCCGCAAACCTTAACCCAAGCCATGCGCCTTTGGTCAAGCTTGCCAGATGCTCAGCTCGTGGCCGGTGGCACTGATAAAGGATTGGAGGTGACGCAGCAACTGCGTTCATGGGAATCGGTCATTCATCTGAACGAGGTGAGTGAATTGAAAAACATCGAACACTATCAATCGGAATTGTTGGTAGGCGCAGGCGTCAGCATCGCTGCGTTACTGGAAACCTTAACCATAGACTTTCCGCAAGCCGTACCCATGTTGCTTCGCTTCGGTTCTGAACAGGTCCGTTCGCAAGCCACAGTGGGAGGCAATTTAGGCACGGCATCCCCCATTGGAGACTTACCCCCTTTGTTACTGGCGTTGGGAGCGGATATTGATTTAGTCTCGCTGGATGATCGAGGTGAAGGCTTGATTAGACGCACGCTCGCGCTATCAGAATACTTTGTTGGGTACCGCGAAACACAGCGCGCTGAGAACGAATGGATACACTCGGTTCGCATTCCGTTGTTGTCGGCCAATGATGAGCTGCGCGTTTACAAAATCAGTAAGCGAGTCGATGATGACATCAGCTCTGTGTGTGCTGCGATTTGGATGCAACTCGATACCCAGTCTACGCCTGCAAATGTGTTGGATGTGCGCATGGGTTTTGGTGGCATGGCAGCCATTCCGAAACGCGCGTTAGAAGCGGAAGGTGTTTTGCGCGGTGCTCACTTTAACGACGCGTCTATCGAGGCCGCATGCCTTGCCTTGTCAAAGGATTTTCAGCCCATCGATGATGCACGTTCCAGTGCTCACTACCGTCAACAGGTGGCGGCGAATTTACTCAAGCGGTTTTATTTAGAGCTGAATTCGCCGCAAGAGCTTAGCCAACTTTCGATGCTAAACACTGAGGTTTTAGCATGAGTGCCGGCCGTTCTTTGCCGCACGACAGTGCCGCTTTACACGTGACTGGTGACGCTGAGTATGTCGATGATATAGCGGGTCCGAGCAATCAGCTTTACATTGCCATCGGCGGTGCTCAAATCGCTGCGGGTCGAATAAGATCCATGGATTTATCACAAGTCAGGCTCGCAGCTGGCGTGGTGGATGTTTTAACCGTCGATGAATTGCCTGCGGCTACGGATATCGGCCCGGTGTTTCCAGGGGACCCCTTATTAAGTGAGCTTGACGTGTCGCACTTCGGACAACCGATGTTTGTTGTGGTAGCAAATAGCCATCAGTTAGCCAGACAAGCGGTGCTGTTGGCTCGTGTGGAATATGACGCAGCGGAGCCGGTGTTAGATGTTGAAACCGCTATGCGGCAACGAAGCTATGTTCGTCCGCCGTACACCATGCAACGAGGTGATGCCGCACGGGAACTTGGCAAGGCACCCCATCGTTTGCAAGGTAAGCAGCGCATTGGTGGGCAGGAACATTTTTACTTAGAAGGCCAAGCCGCCGTTGCTGAACCCGGAGAGCATGGTGGCGTGTGCATTACGTCCTCCAATCAAAACCCCACCGAAGCTCAACATATTGTTGCGAAAGTACTGGGTGTGCCTATGCACAGAGTCACAGTGATCACGCGTCGCATGGGGGGTGGTTTTGGGGGTAAAGAAACACAGGCCAATTTATGTTGTGCCTTATCAGCCGTGGTTGCTGTGAAACACCAGCGCGTTGTCAGTTGTCGCTTATCGCGTCGTGATGACATGCTGATGACCGGTAAACGACACGGGTTTTACACCGAATGGGATGTTGGCTTCGATGATGAGGGGCAAATTTTAGCCGTGTCCTTCACCCTGGCGGGAATGTGTGGCCATTCGCCGGATTTATCGGATGCGATTGTTGATCGAGCGATGTTTCACTGCGATAACGCCTATTACTATCCGGCAGCGCGCATTGAAGGCTTACGGTGTAAAACCAATACGGTATCTAATACAGCTTTTCGAGGTTTTGGCGGCCCGCAAGGTATGTTGGCGTGCGAATCCATGATGGATCAAATTGCACGGCATTTGGGAAAAGACCCGTTAGAGATACGCGTACGAAATTTTTACAACACGCAAACTCGCAACGTCACCCCGTACCATCAAAAAATTGAGCATTTTAATGTGCCCAGTATGGTGGAGCGTTTACGCAGCTCGGCTGAGTATGTCAAACGACGGCAAGAAATTGAAGTATTTAATAACAACAATCGTGTGTTGAAACGAGGGTTGGCACTCACGCCGGTGAAATTTGGTATTTCATTTACGGTGAAACACCTAAACCAGGGTGGTGCCTTGTTGCATTTATACAGCGATGGCAGTGTTCAACTTAACCACGGCGGCACCGAAATGGGCCAGGGCTTGATGGTAAAAGTTCAGCAAATCGTTGCACACGAACTGGGCATGGCTCATTCGCGAATTGCCGTGACTGCAACTCGAACAGACAAAGTACCCAATACATCACCCACCGCTGCTTCATCAGGAACGGATATCAATGGGGCGGCTGCGCGACAAGCGGCTTTAAAATTGAAGCGGCGGTTGGTGAATTTTTTAGTAACCCAACATGCTTTGAGTAGCGAACAGCAAGTTGTTTTTTCCAATGATGCCATTCACGCGGGCAGTGTGCAGTACAGTTGGGAATCACTGGCGCACGCAGCTTATATGGAACGGGTGCCGCTGTCGGCAACGGGGTTTTATAAAACGCCAGATATTCATTACGATCGCGAAGCGGCAAAAGGCCAACCGTTTTATTACTTTGCTAATGGGGCTGCCGTTACGGAAGTGGTGATTGACTCGTTAACCGGTGAGAATAAAATCTTACGCACCGACATTGTGCATGATGTGGGGCGAAGCATTAACCCTGCGATGGATGTGGGTCAAATTGAAGGGGCATTCGTGCAGGGGGCGGGTTGGTTAACGCACGAGGAATTGCAATGGGCAAGCGATGGCCGATTAATGACCGATGGCCCGGCTACTTATAAAATTCCAGCGGTCAGTGATGCGCCTGCAATATTCAATGTGGAGTTGTTGGAAGATGCGCCAAACGAAATAGCGTCAGTGTTTCGATCCAAAGCGGTGGGGGAGCCGCCGCTGATGTTAGCCATTTCCGTATTTTGCGCCATCAAAGATGCGGTGCATGCCGCAAACCCCATGCCCGCTGATTTGGATGCGCCCGCTACCCCCGAGGCCATCCTGCGATCCATCACAGGTGATTCGAGAAGTTAAATTAATTGACCTTACTAAACCAAGAATCCAGTAACATTTTCACAGACAATAATTGGTCGTCACTTCGCTCATTACGGGCAATTAAATGGGCACCTTCTAGAGAAGACAGCAGGCAGTGGGCGAGCGTGCGACTGGGCAAGTCAACTGTCAGTTCATCACGCCCGCGCTCAAACTCGTCGGTAAGCCAAACTTGCATTTCGTTGAATACGCCCGTTAGGCTTTCTCGATTAGCCTGGGTTAGCAACTCTGATTCAGACGCCAACATCGCGCCCAAACACAGTTTACCTTCATTGCAATACCCAATAAACACGCCGACAAATTCTGCAATTGCGCTGTAGGCGGATTCGCTATTAGCAGACAGATGCTTTAAGTCACTACACAATCCCGTACGGTAACGATCAATCAATGCCTGAGCTAAATCGGATTTTTCGGGGAAGTGGTAGTGAACGCTGGAAGACTTAACGCCCACTTCCGCACCCAATGTTCTAAAGCTTAAGCTTTTTAGCCCGTTTTTTTGTACGGCCTCCGTTGCCGCACTTTCCAATCTAATTTTGCTACTCAATGCTCTTTGGCCTTTTCTCGTAATAAAAACTTCTGGATTTTACCGGTGGACGTTTTTGGCAGTGGTCCGAATATGACTTGCTTTGGCGCTTTGTAGTGTGCCAAGGCGCTACGAACATGCGCTATGACATCACTCTCTGTCAGTGAATGTCCTGGTTTGATATCAACAAATGCGCAAGGGGTCTCACCCCATTGCTCATCGGGTTTCGCAACCACTGCGGCTTCCAATACGGCGGGATGCCGGTACAGCGTCTCTTCAACCTCCAATGTGGAAATATTTTCCCCACCAGAGATGATGATATCTTTCGCACGATCCTTGACTTCGATATAGCCATCCGGGTGTTGAACACCGAGGTCTCCCGTATGAAACCAACCACCCGAGAAGGCCTCATCCGTGGCTGACGGGTTACTTAAGTAACCTTTCATTACCGTGTTGCCTCGAATCATGAGTTCCCCCAGTGTGTATCCATCTTGGGGGACAGGCTCCATTGTATCGGCATTCATCACACAAGCGCCATCCAGTGTTAGATAGTGAACCCCTTGTCGGGCCATGCGTGCTGATCGCTCTTCCAAGGCTAATTCTGGCCAATCGGGTTGGGGCACACACACGGTCGCTGGCCCATAGGTTTCAGTTAAGCCGTAAAGATGCGTTACATTGAAGCCGATGGCCTCCATGGCTTCTATCACAGCGGAAGGTGGGGCGGCACCGCCGGTGGCAATTTCAATTGGATGAGTGGCACGTTTTTGAACGTCTTTGGGTGCATTGGCGAGCATGTTCAACACAATGGGAGCGCCGCACATGTGGGTTACATCATGCTCTTCGATTAAGTTAAAAATAGCGGCAGGGTCAACACTGCGTAAACACACATGGGTGCCCATCGCAGCCGTCACCGCCCAGGTGAAGGTCCAACCATCACAATGAAACATGGGCAGTGTCCATAAATAACGCGAATTATGGTTAACCCCCATGGTGGTCATGTTGCCAATGGCGTTAAGGTACGCACCGCGATGATGGTAAACACAACCTTTTGGATTTCCGGTGGTGCCGGATGTGTATAACAAAGAGATGGCTTGCCATTCATCAGTCACGGCAGAAAATGTTTGTTCTAACCAATCGGTTTGCGTTGCATCGTTCAACACCGATACACCTTCCAACAACAGCTGCTCATAATTCATCTCGCCAATGCACTCACCACCTGGGGCCATCGCATCATCGATGTCGATAACCGTAATGGGGTTCTTCATCCGTGCAACCGCGTCTTTTACCGTGGCGGAAAATTGCGTGTCAGTTATGAGAACTTTTGCCTTGCCGTGTTCCAACATGAATGTAATGGCATCAGCATCGAGCCGGATATTAAGTGAATTGAGTATTGCACCAATTAGGGGCACGCCATTGTGTGCCTCTAACATCTCGGGCGTATTAGCCGCCAGGATAGCGACGCAATCGCCTGCATTCACTCCCCGCTTTGCCAATGCAGCCCCTAAAGCTTGGCTGCGTTGCCAAAACTGTTGATAGGTGTATTGACGTGTGCCATGTACTACGGCCAATTGATTAGGGCGAATGAGTGCTGCGCGGCGCAAAAAGCTTACCGGCGTGAGCGGTTCGTAGTTTGCTCTTTGGGTGGGGAGTTGTTGGTTAAACAGGCTCATGGGCACACGCGATTGACGATGGTAAGGTGAAACACTGATCATACCCAAGGATTGCTCATGGCGGTGCCCGCTGACGCATTTGATTTAACAGGAAAGGTGGCTCTCATCACAGGCGCAGCTGGTGGCCTAGGGCAAAGTTTTGCACGCACCTTAATTTCTGCTGGCGCAAGCGTCATTTTGTGCAGCCGTGATCAGACTCGTCCCGAGCTACTGACTCTGGCTGAAGAGCTTCGCGGCCAATCGGGAAGTGAAGACGTTTTCTGTGAGTGTTTGGGTCTTGATGTTACCTCCCAGCTGTCTGTGGAAGACGCCTTTGAGCAACTCGATGAAAAAGGTGTGTGCGTGGATGTGTTAGTGAACAACGCAGGCATTGCCATATCAGGTGAAGCACACACACTGGACGACGCCAGCTGGAATGCTGTGGTAGACACTAATTTGCGAGGGGCCTGGGCCATGTCGCAACAGTTTGCAACGCGGTTGATCGATCAGCAAAGCGCTGGCAGTATCATCAACATTGCGTCTATATTAGGTTTGCAACCCAGTAAAGGCACAGCCCCCTATGCCGTGAGTAAAGCGGGCCTTATTCAGATGACACGAGCTTTGGCTTTAGAGTGGGCTCGTTATAACATTCGTGTGAATGCCATTTCCCCCGGTTATGTTGAAACCGACATTAACCGAGAGTTCTTGCAGTCACCAGCGGCAGCTGCGCAGTTGAAAAAAATTCCCACACGGCGCTTAGGTGAAGCAAAAGATTTATCTGGGCCCTTATTGTTGTTAGCGAGTGACGCAGGTAAACACATGACCGGTGCTAATTTAGTGGTTGACGGGGGCCATAGCTGTTTGAGTTTGTAAACTATGAAAATTATTGATGCTCATCACCACATTTGGATTCCTGAACAGACCCATCCGGATATCGGTTATCGTTGGTTGCGCGATATTGGTGCAATAAAACCCTTTGGTGATCCAACCCCCATCCAGCGCGATTATCGGATGGAAGAATTCATAGAAGAATCTAAGCAACATGAACTAGTGGGTTCTGTTTTCTTACAAACCGATGGGGCCTTGTCTAACCCGGTGCTAGAAACCGATTGGGTTGCCAGTGTGTTTTCTGATAGTTCTTTGATGCACGGTATTGTGTGTTTTGTTGATCTAGACAGTCACACGGCACAATCTGAACTGTTAGAACATCAAGCCTGTGGGATGCTGCGTGGCGTTCGACAAATCGTATCAAGACTCGATGACCAACCGTCGTTGAGTTTTGCGGGCAAGCATTATTTGCGTTCCGCCACGTGGCAAGATAACTTGGCTTTGCTAGCGGATCAGTCTTTAACGTTTGATTTGCAGCTTTATCCGGAGCAAATGCTAGAGGCTGCACAAGTTTTTTCGCAGTTGCCGCACCTAACCGTGATTGTTGATCACACGGGCTCCCCTTGGAATACAACACAGCTTGGGTTTTCACAATGGTGTGACGGTGTTACGGCCTTGGCCGCATTGCCAAACTGCGTTATGAAGTTGTCGGGGTTTGGAATGTTTAGCCGCGATTGGAGTGCCGAATCTGTTGCGCCACTTTTGCAGCATTGCTTAACTCAGTTTGGCTCACATCGAATGATGTTTGGCAGTAACTTTCCCGTTGATAAGTTAATGGCAAGTTATGACGATGTTGTGAACCGTGTGGCGACAGCGCTCAGCGGGCTGTGTGAACAACAAGGAATGTTTGCAGAACAAGTTCTAGACGATGTATTTTGCAACACCGCTCAGCGGGTGTATTCGCTAAGTTAAAACCCAAGCGAAACGAAAGGCGACGCAAGGTAAGGGGTGGCTAGGGTAGAACGCTAAAACTTAAGTCGGGCTTATCGCCTGTGCGCGGTGCTAAGTTAACCAAGCAAAACGAGTTCAACGTAACATGACGATTTGCAGCAATGTCTTCTAAAACGTTTCTAGCATAACCATCCGCCCAGTAAGGCACTTCGCCATACATCTTAAATTGTGCGAATAGGTCATCGATGTCTTGTTGTTCAGCTCGGTCACCAAACCAAGTTAGGTAGGCTTCTGTGAATAATCGATATTCACTAACTTTGAGTAAGGAAGCTGCTCGTTCTATCGCTTGCATACCGTCCACGCTTTTCTTGTTAGTTAATACGACACGAAAATTATGTGTTCCGTTCCCAAGCTATCGGCGAATTTCCCAGCTCTTTAATGCTCTTTGACAGCTTCAGATTTGCAGCATTGCCGGTTGTGGGCGGTCTCAAATATTTTTTTCTACTTTTTTAAAAATTATTTTTTCATCTATCAGTGGATTTATAACTGTTGAGCGCATCACATTAATTACGGGAATCAATAGCTTGGAAGGTTAACTTAAAAACTGGTTCACATAATCGGGCCTTTTGTGTGTCAGTAACTCGACTTCTGCGTGCCTATTCTCTTGCTTACCCATGCGATAAACTGCGGACGAGCCGATAAGAGCTCAGCGCTGACAAATAGATCAGCAAAAATGAATGTAACCGTTGTAGTTGTTACAACCGAGGATTGGGTTGTTTGGGGATGAGAATGATTGGCACTCTGCGAAGAGCAAGTGCTGTGGTCGCGCTCAGTGCGTTGGGATTGCTAACGCACGGCACTGGCGTAGCAGCACCCACATGTGAATGGCCAGATGAATCCGCGCTTGAAGCCATATTGCCTGTAGCAACCGATCACGGTAGCCACGCAAGTGGTGTTGTGGTTGCACCTGATAGAGTACTGACGGCAGCACATGCATTAAACGGTGGGCAACAATATTTTGTGCGCATCGCCGGTGGTTTCAGAAAAGCTCGCTTGCTCATGAAAAGCGCCGCACACGACTTAGCCGTGTTGGAAGTTGAAACCGGCGCCATCACACCCCTACCCATCAGTGTGGAAGAACCTCTGGCCAGTCAAACGGTATGGGCTGTGGGTTTTCCGCGTGCGCAAGGCAAAACAACCTCATCAGGGGTTTTCCAGAGAAATCGGCACGGAGCGTTGCACACCAGTGCTCCGATAGATTCAGGTCAATCTGGTGGTGGGCTGTTGTCGTGTGAGCACGGTCACTATGAGCTCATGGGCATGCTTCGAGGCTATGGTGCTTACCTCAGCGGCGATCGATATGTAAAGCTGCAAAATCATTCAGTGGCTGTGGCTGCCACCACCATTCATCAATTCGTTAGCACTTTTCGCTAACCGTTAGCACTTCTAGCTAAAAACCTTACCGCGTGTCGTACTCCGATCGCGTTGGCGTCGTTCTCATCAGAGTGCAACCCGTCACAAACCCGGACACTAGCGCCTGGCAGTATCCGCGCGACTATTGAGGTGGATTTGTGGCTATCAGCGTATTCGAACTATTCAAAATTGGCATCGGCCCATCCAGTTCTCACACTGTGGGTCCAATGATTGCGGCAAACTTGTTTGTTGATGAGCTATCGGCAAATTCCAAAGCTAGCCAAGTCGCGCGTATTAAAACGGATTTATTGGGATCCTTAGGTGCAACTGGAAAAGGTCATGGCAGTGATAAAGCCGTACTGCTGGGACTGTGTGGTGATCATCCTGAAACGGTGAATGTTGAATCCATAGAGCCTCGTTTACAGAGCATTCGAAGTGCGAAAATTCTTCCGCTGAAATCGGGCTTGAAAATTAAGTTTGATGAGGCGAAAGACCTCATCATGCATAGGCGAAAGAGTTTGCCGTTTCACCCTAATGCGGTTTGTTTTGAAGCCTTTGATGCAGGCGGCGAGTCTATTCTGCAACGCACCTATTATTCGGTCGGTGGCGGCTTTGTACTCGATGAGGCAGCAGCCGAAGGTGATAACCCGATCGTTGCAGACGAAACGGATCTACCCTATCCGTTTACCACGGGCGATGAAATACTCGAACTCTCTAAACAGCATGGAAAATCGATTGCCGAAATGATGTTGGCTAACGAATGTGTTTGGCGATCCGAAGAAGAGATACGCAGCGGGCTACTTAAAATTTGGCAGGTTATGCAAGCTTGTGTAGAACGCGGTTGCCAACAAAGTGGTGTTTTACCAGGCGGCATGAAAGTTAAACGACGTGCCGCTGAAATGCATCAGTCATTGTCATCGGCACCCGAAGCCTCACTGCGTGACCCGTTAACCATAATAGACTGGGTTAATCTTTACGCTTTAGCGGTGAATGAAGAGAACGCAGCGGGTGGGCGAGTGGTTACGGCCCCCACCAATGGTGCCGCAGGCATCATTCCAGCGGTTCTGCATTACTACGTGCGTTTTATTCCCGGAGCGAATGATGATGGCGTTATCGATTTTCTGTTAACTGCCGGTGCTATCGGAATTTTATATAAAGAAAATGCCTCCATCTCAGGCGCAGAAGTGGGATGTCAGGGTGAAGTGGGGTCGGCGTGTTCCATGGCCGCGGGTGCGTTGGCCGCTGTTACAGGTGGTAATACACTGCAAATCGAAAATGCTGCAGAAATTGGTATGGAACATAACTTGGGGTTAACCTGCGATCCAGTGGGCGGATTGGTTCAGGTTCCTTGTATTGAACGCAACGCGATGGCGTCGGTTAAAGCCATTAATGCAGCTCGCATGGCACTGCGTGGTGATGGCGAGCATTTTGTCTCGCTCGATAAGGTCATCAAAACCATGCGCGATACGGGCGCTGATATGAAAACTAAATATAAAGAAACCGCTCGCGGCGGCTTGGCCGTGAACGTTATCGAAGTGCCAGTAAGTTTCCCCGACTGCTGATATTGACGGTACCCTGTGGCTTAACTTGCCACTAAGCACTTGGGTATTTCTAAATGAACGCTGTTGCCATTGCTATTCACGCCATTGCTGCCGCTGTTTGGGTGGGCGGTATGTTTTTTATGTTGGTTGTGTTTAGGCCGGCGGTACAAACGCTAGAACCGGCTTCCCGTTCTGCCATGATGGCAACCACCTTGCGAAAATTTTTCCCTTGGGTTTGGATGTCCATTGTCGCTTTACTCGTCACAGGCTACTGGTTGGTGGGGGCCTTAGGTGGCTTCGGTTCCGTGCCGGGGTATGTGCACATCATGCATATGCTGGGCTGGGTGATGATCGCGCTGTTCGCCTTTATGTATTTCAAACCCAATAAGGTTTTTCGTGCCGCCATCGAACAGAGTGACAAAGAACAGGCGATGAAAGCCCTGGGAACCGTGCGCACGATTGTTACCGTGAACTTTGTGCTCGGACTGGCAATGTTCGCCATCGTGACGGGCGGACGTTATTGGTGATTTTTCGCTAAAGGCCCGCCTTGTTGCACCAGTCAATCAGGGCAGTTTGCGCTTTCTGCGCTCGATGTGAAATATAATGCAGGTGTTGACTGGTCAGCTGATCGATGTTCTACCGACGGATTCATCGTCAGGATTCAATCATTCATTGCGCAATTAAGCGTCACCTTTTTGTTCAAAAGCGCGCCATAACGCTTGATAAACAACGGATTTACAAATAAATCTCGTCCAGAGGCAAACGTTCAGTTTGGTTTAAGGGAACTCGGGTAAGGTCTGGTTTCGGTCAGTTTTTGACCGAAATTGAGGTTTGGTTTTGGCTTGGTAAGGAGTGTAGTTGGCTTCTTGGCAAAGGCAACCTCATTCGATCCACTTTTTCTTTCATCGGGCGTCTTGCCCCGTGAATTGGGCAAGCCGTGTTTGGACTGGGAAAAAAATCGAGCATACCCGACGCCAGTGAGGCGTTGCCAGACCGCACCCAGGTGGTGCCGGTGGCAGCCAAGCATTTGGTTACTGGAAACCCGATGCAAGGCCCTTGGCCTGAGGGTTTCGAGGTCGCCATGTTCGGTATGGGCTGCTTTTGGGGTGTCGAGCGTCTGTTCTGGCAGCAGACCGGTGTTTGGTCAACAGCGGTGGGCTATGCCGGTGGCCATACGGCCAACGCATCGTACCGAGACATATGCACCGGTATGACGGGGCACAACGAAGTGTGCACGGTGGTGTTCGACCCATCGGTCATATCCTTTGAGGCGCTACTGAAGCTGTTCTGGGAATCTCACGACCCCACCCAAGGCATGCGACAGGGGCCCGATCAGGGGGCGCAATACCGATCCGGTATCTACACCTACAGTGACGAGCAGCATGCTCAGGCAATCGCTAGCCAAGTAAGGTTTCAGGAAGCCTTAACCGGCTTGGGGTATGGGCAGATAACGACAGAAATTCTTCCAGCCCCTGAGTTCTATTACGCCGAAGATGAACATCAGCAGTATTTGCAAAAGAACCCAGGTGGTTACTGCAGTATGCGTGGTACCGGTGCTGCCTGTGTTGAATCGGGCACGACCGGAATAACCCAGATGCCTGCCTCATGAGTGTTGAATTCACACCCCCAGCGTCCGACTTCCGCGTGCCGTTTGACGGCAAGTTCTCGGTTAGTGATCACGCAACTGCCCCGGCCGAAGGTGTTGATGATCGTAAAGCGCTGGAGAAACAGTTAAGAAAGTCGGTTAAGCGAATCGCTGATTTACAAAAGAAACTCTATGCCGATAATCGGTTTAGCGTTCTATTGGTTTTTCAAGCGATGGATGCAGCCGGCAAAGACGGCACCATACGTGCCGTGATGAGTGGTGTTAATCCAGCGGGTTGCCAAGTGCATTCGTTCAAGTCACCTTCCGACGAAGAGCTTGACCATGACTTCTTATGGCGAACCGCAAAAGCATTACCTGAGCGTGGGCGCATTGGCATCTTTAATCGAAGCTATTACGAGGAAGTATTAGCGGTTCGTGTTAATCCAGCTTTTTTGGACAAACAACGCCTTCCATCATTAAATGAAAGTGCTGTATGGGGTGATCGATTTGAATCCATCCGCGAGCATGAGAAGCATTTAACGCGCAACGGCACCGTGGTGCTGAAATTTTGGTTGAACGTTTCTAAACAAGAGCAAAAAGCTCGGTTTATGAAACGGCTAACAAACGAAGACCGGTATTGGAAATTTTCCAAACACGATTTAGGTGCCCGCAAAGGCTGGGACACCTACATGGATGCTTATCAAACGTTATTGAACGAAACGTCACGTGAAAATGCCCCGTGGTTTGCTTTACCCGCAGACAACAAGCCGTACATGCGCGTGCAAGTGGCGAAAATTATTGAAAACACCTTGGAAGCCTTACCGCTTGCTTGGCCACAGAAAACACCCGAAGAGCTTGCTCGATTCGGGGATCACATCGAATTTTTGAACAACGAAGCTGGCTGAATTGGTCAGCAATTTGCGTACATCGGAGCACCGGCATGACAATGACACTCGCGCAAGGCACACAAATGAATTCGTTTAAGAAAGCGGATCGTATCGACAGCACACACTGCCGTACCACTCTGCCAACCAGCTACGCTGCCTTGGTTGATGAAAATGGTGAAGAAGTGGAAATCACTGACGCTCAAATTCGACGTGCTTTGGAAGCCGTGGAAAGCCAGCAACAGTTCCCTTACGGATCACGTCATACCGCTCGAGGGCGTTGGGTAGCGGCAAAAGCCCCGGTCCGAAAGTTACACAGCTAAGTCGTCAATCCCTACGAACGTCTCAATATTCTGCGGGTTTTCGGTTTCTTGCCGCATCAATTGTGAACCCTTGAAACGAAAAGGTGATTTTCCGCTAAGGTGACCCCAGATTGTTCTCACCCCATTAATTTAGTGTGAATCATGGCCACTTTCGATCAAACCAAACGTCAAACGCTTAAAACCATTGCCGGCACCGGTGCAGCCGTTGTTGCTGGTCCTCTCGGGTTGGTAAGCGCAGCCGAGGCGGCTCAGCCCAGCACCATCTCTTCCTTACCATCCACTCATGGCTCAGCTCAGTTCGATTTGGATCTGCAAATTGTGAGCAGCTCGGGCGTGATGGAAAATAGCTTGATCCTGAAAAACAACACCGACGAGACCATGCACATTGCGCGTTTTCGCAGTGACAATATCGTGTTTAATAACCACGTCGTTTCTCTGTCAGAGATTACCGCTGATGGGCCTATTATTATAAATCCAGGTCAAACCCAATCATTCCAAGTCAGTTTGGTTCAACTCGGTGATACCGCACCGATGGAATACGTGCACGCCGATCACTGCACCAACCGCGTCACTAACGACTGTGTGGATGTCAAATTAGGCGGCTTCTTAGTAGATCACGATGTGATGGTGATAACCGCTTAGATAAAAATCAGAATGACGGTAGAGGCCATGATGATAGCCATTACCGTCATAAACCGTCGCCAGGCGGTATTTGATTGCAGCAGGTGAGACAGTAAATGCCCTGCGGTTGTCCAGAACAGACACACGAATAGATTAAGGCTTAAAAACACAACGAATAATCTAAGCGCTTCCAGTGTCGGGCTTAGACCGATGCCAAACCCTGCCGCTGCTGCCATGCCAACCGCCCAAACCTTGGGGTTGATCACTTGAAATGTGATCGCTTGAAGGAGTGTAAAAGGCTTGTCTTTGTCTGCGACACGCCCGGCGCGTCCTGCTCGTGCGGTTTTGAAGGCTAGCCACAGTATCCAAGCCGCAGCTAACAACTGAAAAACGAGCTTTAAACTGGGAATCGCCATCAGTGAGGCGCTGATTCCCAGCCCGCTGAAAGCAGCAATAAAACCGGTGCCAATGGGCACACCCAGTAAATGCGGCAGGGTGCGCTTAAACCCAAATCGAGCCCCTGATGCGGTAAGCATGATGACGTTGGGGCCAGGTGAGAACAGGCCTGCGAATACAAACGCCAGCAGCGGTAATGATTCAGTCAACGTAGGATCCGAAGTAAGATGCAATAAGACGAACGTGCTTTGCGAGCTTACCAGCCAAGCACACTCAACGCTTAACGCTTTCGAACCAGGTAAAAATCATGACCACGATTTCTCCCTTGATCAGCCCGATAGAGCTTCGTGAACACTTGGCCGATGCAGCGTACCCCATTGCCGTGCTGGATGCGTCGTGGCATCTGCCTGGGGTTGAACGCGATGCTTATGCAGAATTTGAAAAAGAGCATGTGCCCGGTGCGGTGTTCTTCGACATTGATGCCGTGGTGGACAGCGATTCCGATTTACCGCACATGTTGCCCAGCGCGTCTGATTTTTCCAAAGCGGTGTCGACACTGGGAATCAGTGCCAACCATCGTGTGGTGGTTTATGACTCCTATGGATTGTTTTCCGCCGCCCGTGTTTGGTGGATGTTTCATGTGTTCGGCCATGCGCAAGTGCAAGTGCTAGACGGTGGCTTGCCCGGATGGAAAACCATGGGCGGTCGTTTAGAAAGTGGTGTTGGGAAAGTTGAGCCCGTGATGACACCCATACCCGCGCAATTAAATAAACTTGCGGTGTGTGATGTTGATGCGGTTTTGCAAGCTGTGGAATTAAATGTTGCGTGCATTTTAGATGCGCGGCCTAAAGCCCGTTTTGACGCCGCTGTTCCGGAACCCAGAAAGGGATTACGTTCCGGGCACATGCCAGGTGCGCATTCACTGCCCTTCACCGAACTATTGGTCGCCGATGAAGATGGTGTGATGCGATTGAAATCAAAGGAAGCATTGATAGAAATTTTCAAGCGCCGCAATGTCACCAGTGATTTGCCCGTCATCACAACGTGTGGATCGGGTGTTACCGCAGCCGTTATTACCTTGGCTTTAAAAATAGCTGGCTATGAGCCCGGTCGTTTGTATGATGGATCATGGACAGAGTGGGGTGGCCGTGAGGATACGCCGATAGAAAGTTAGTTTTGTAGATATGATTTGGACAAGGTAGATATTGAACAGTGGCGTTTTATTGAGTTTCTTAAGTTATCTGGGTTTGAGGCTAGTGTGCAGTAAAGGTACTATAAACTGATCGGCAGTAAGCTACTTGTAGCAGACGTGTGAGGGGCTAAATCTTGTGCGAGAATTTATATCATCAAAATGACGTAGGGTGACACGTCAAATTGCTGTTCATTTATTGTTAGATTTATACGATTGCCATTTAACAGTAGTACGTTTTTATTCGTTCAACATATTTGAAGAAAGTATTGCATTTTAATTGATGGAATTTTTGAGAGTTTAGCGAAGTCGCAATAATAAATAGACTAAATATGATCTATGTGATATTCTTTAATTCATGTGGAAAGTGCAGCAACACAGGGATGTAAAAAAGAGTCTGCGAAAACTCCCAGAACCCGTTCGGCGAGCTTTCACTGTTTGGATTGGTATCGCAGAAACTGAGGGCCCGGTCGGTCTGCGTGCAGCGAGAGGGTTTAACGATGAAGCCTTGAAGGGGGTTTGGAAAGGCTGTCGATCATCAAGATTGAACAAACAACATAGAGTTATATATCGGGTGGAAAATGAAGTTGTGACCATATTGGTAATGGATGTAACCGCTCACGACTATCGGAGGAAATAATTATGAAAGCACCTGTACCCTACAATGCTAAAGACTTTGTGTCTGCTGACACGGGCCTGGTATTGAGTCCAGGAGAAACGATCAAGACACTCAGGGAGATTAGTGGACTGACCCAGGAGGAGCTTTCTGATGAAACTGGAATTCCGCAGACAACGATATCCGCAATAGAAAGTGGTCGAACGAAGCTTGGTGCGGAGAGATCAAAAATATTTGCTGAAGCGTTCGATGTGCACCCTGCAGTAATATTATTTTCGGATTGGCGGCGATCCGCAGCTTAAGGACGTCTCGTCCATAGATCAGAAGTACAAATCTAACGAGGCGCATGCAGCAATCACTGGACCCTGCCCCACAACCTGGCTACGCCAGAACATGCGTCAGCCTCAAGTGTTCCTGATGGCAAATGTTAGGCATGTCGGAAACATCACCCGGTGTGTGTATCTAATTTATTTGTCAAAGGCCAAAAGTTTTAGAGTTTTGAAATTGATTTTCGAAATCGCGCTATCAGTTTGGGATCTGTAATGGCAATATTTGGCAAATATTGCTATTCTTTTGCCAATCCTAAACGAGACACGGCCATGGCAAGCATTAATATCTCACTGCCTGAGCAGATGCGGGAATGGGTTCAATCTCAGATAGAGACAGGGAGCTACTCAAGTAGCAGTGACTACGTAAGAGATTTGATTCGCAAAGACCAAGAGCGACGCGATAAAGTGGCTGCACTTCAACGGGCCATTGACGAGGGTATAGACAGCGGAGCTGCTGAAGATTTTAGCTTTCAGGATTTCAAACAGAGAATGCAAGCTAAGAAATAGACATGTCGCGTTATCGGTTAACTCCGGCAGCTCAAATTGACCTTGAATCAATATGGGACTACACAGCAGAGACGTTCGGGATCAATCAAGCATTGATCTACACCAATGGTCTTGAATCGGCTTGTGCATTGTTAGCTGACGCTCCGCTGATAAACCGACCTAGACCTGAATACACTCCTGAGGTAAGAATATACCCTCATGCAGAGCATCTTCTTGCTTTATGTAATTAATGACGGTGTAGTTGAAATCATCCGATTCCTTCACTCGAGTATGGATGTTGATTCTCAGCTGGAACATAATGGATCAGGGGAATGAAACACCAGCAATCAGTAGCATCATGCAAACATGCCTAACGAGGCGCATGGAGCAATCACTTGCAGCTCATGCGCGATGTTAGATTTGTCCGGTGAATATTTGCTAAAACAGTATCTGTTATCAGCAGTTATTTGTACTTATTTAGTAGCTGAGAAAATAGATACTATTCCTTATTCATGAAAAATTTAAAGTGGGTTTAGTGTAATGAAAGTACGTTCAATCGATGCACCGGAATCACCAACAGCTGGTAGTTACTCTCAAGCAGTCGAGGTAACAGGAGCCTCGAAGTTATTATTTATATCAGGCCAAATTGGAATGGCACAAGATGGGACTGTTCCACCTGTATTTGAATTACAGTGTAGGGTTGCATGGGATAATATCAAAGCGCAACTGTCAGCTGCAGAAATGACAGATTGCTAATCTTGTTAAAGTAAACACTTTCCTATCAGATCGAAAATATGCAGATGAAAACGCTAGGATTAGAACTGAGATGTTAGAAGGGAATCGTCCGGCTAACTCATCTATGGTTGCTACAATTCTTGATAGTGATTGGCTTCTAGAAATTGAGGCAGTTGCGGCGAATTGATTTTTGATGCATCTAGATAGTCCATGACATATAAAAATATGTGCAGATTCGTTGTTTTAGCTTAAATCCGATAATGAACAAAAAGAATAGATCTGTGAGATGGCTGGTATTTCCTCGCCTGCTTAGTAAACCATCAGAAAACGTCATACACTGCCTGCAACACCCAGTACAGACGTCTTCACTTAATACGACATTCATCTGGCGTAGGCACAGCCAAATAAGTTTCCACCGGTATATCAACCAAACCATACAAACTCAGCGTGTTTTGTTGAATCTCGTTTAGCGATCGAATGCCAGTTTTTAGCGCTTGATTCACTAATGCCGCATCGAATTGCTTTGAACAAATAAACGGCAGTGTGGGTGTGGGTTGTGTGTATTCCAACACGCGCAGTTCACGGGTAAAAGCATCGTGTTGTTGCATGAGGTGATAGGACAACGCATCCAATGCCGCAAGATCCGCATCTGCGCTGGCAACCGCTAGTGCGGATGCGCGATGGGCTCCGGAGAACCGTGGTGCGTTTGGCCAGCTGAGCCCGGCGTTCTGCCAATGATTTTTTAACGCAGCATAGCCAGATTGTGAACCAACTTCGTTGCATATCACTCGGCTGAATTCAAACTCCTTAAGGGTTGCGCGTGCATCGTTGGCTCGAACCACGATGACGCTGCGATAGTAGCCGGGTGGGCAAGCTGGCAGGCGCACTTGCGGTGAACCGACTAGGTGCACGTGAGGGTGTAAAGCGGTTCTGAATGGAAGGCCACACGTTTGGCTAAGTATTAATTTTTCATCTAACCACACATTCAGGCCGCAGGCTTTTGGGGTGAGGTGTTTTGGTGCGTCAATTCCCTGCTCCAATAGCGCATCACGAACTCCCGACCAAAGTGCATGCAGTGCATCGAGCGTTTCGGCTCGTTCATACATCGGCAAACTGGCAATCATTCCGTGTGACTTTTGCTGCGGCTTTCGGGAGTTAGTAATGGGTGCGGCACGGGGTCTTTGGCAGTAAAAAAATAGTGTTTGAACACTAGCCAATAACTGCTGTAGTGATAGTGGTTGTTTAACTTATCGAAATAGTCTTGGTGTTTTTCATAGCATGCCGGCAACAGATACCAGGGCAATCTAGGGTGCTTGTGGTGCACAGTATGTAAGTTGTTAAACAAAAAAATCCAAGCGAACGGGCCGCGGTCATTCACGATGGCGGTGCGTGAATCGACTGAGGGGCTGGCTTTATGTTCTAAGAACGTACGCACTCTGAGTAGGCTCAGCGCACCATAGGCAGCAAGAAGCCAGGCCCCAATCGACCAATTGGCAACACCAATAAACCAAAGCGACGCTAGAGCAATGCCTAAAGCGTGCAGCCCATAGGCTTGCAAAATGTGTTTGTCGCCGCGTACCGCAGCTTTTAAATCACCACGATAAAAATCCCAAGTACCGATAATTGGGCCAATTAGCATTCGACCTAACAAGGTATTGTTGAATCGATAAATACGGCGCAACCATTGGGGTTTTCGTTGCCAAGTGGCGGGGTCTAAATACTGGCTTTCAGGGTCGTCGTAAGGATCAGTTAAGTGTTCATCTTGGTGGTGTGCCAGGTGGGTTGTTTTAAAACGTAAATACGGAATGAATAATCCGACAGCGGGAAACCCCATTAAGTCGTTTAACCCAGCTTGCTTGAACGGATTGCCGTGTAATAGCTCATGTTGCAGCGAAGAATGTAAAGCCAGTAAGACGGATAACAACGGTATGGCGACGAAGTAACTGAGTATTGCGGCGAAGTAGGTGACGGTTGCAATACCGATATAGCAAACCGCTAACAAAGCAAAGGTGGGCCATTGAATACGAGCAGCAGGGGAACACTGTGTCGGTCGATCAGTCATGCAGATTCTCTGCACGGTATCGCTTATGAAACGCTTGATAGCCAGGAGATGTAATTTGTAGATGCGGCTGGGTCAACTCGTGAAATTCCGGCAGTCGATGAAAAGGTACGGCTGGATACAAATGGTGTTCAGCGTGATAGGGCATGTTCCAGGCTAAACGATTAATGACAGAATGGGTGAATGTGGTGCGCGTGTTCTGGAAATAATTGTCGACCTTGTCGCAACCCCCATGTTCGGCGAGCAGAAACAACCGCAAAAATGGTTGCCCTATTAGTAGGGGGACAAGCCATAGCCAAACAATCCAAGTGGAATTAGTCAATAGGCTGCCAATGACTAGCGTGGCATAGGCCGCTAGCATCCATGCTGACTCCCGTTGAATAACGTGTCGCCGATCTTTTGGAATATAGGCGTCGTGGTTATACCCTAAGGCATTTCTGGCCAGTGTTTTAACGGCTGCGATCCACAGTGGGATTCCGCTGATGTGCAGCCAATATTGCCTGCGGGTTTTGGGTTTAGGGAAGGTGAGTTCTGGGTCTTTTTGCGGATCGTTTGTATGACGATGGTGTGCGAAGTGAAATTGCCGGAACCACTCGTTGGGCGTGAGAATCAACCACCCACAAAGGCGTGCTGCCCAAGTGTTCAAGCCAGGTGTTGCGAACGCGGTATTGTGAATGCACTCGTGTAGGGGTGTGAACAGAAAAACCAGCAAAATCCCGTGCGGCAGTATCCACAAAAGCGAGACCTTGGGGGAAGGAATCTCTAAAACAATGCACGTGGTGGTGATGGCCAGCGCCACAAAATGAACAGTAAAGGCCAGCGCACCCTTCGCGTCGGATTTACGGGTTATGCGTTTACGTTGCTCTGAGCTCAGTGCCTGAATAAACTGCTTAGGGTCCAACCTGTCTGCCTTAACCGACGAGCTGATTCATCTCGAATATCGGCAATAGTATGCCAAGTACAATCGTCAGCACCACCCCACCCATGATTAAAATGACGATCGGCTCAAACAAGCCCAAAAATAGGGCCATGGCCGAGTTCAATTCTCGCTCTTGATGGGTGGCGGCTTTTTGCAGCATGTTGTCGAGCTGGCCGGATTGTTCGCCACTGGCTATCAAATGCAGCAACATGGGCGGGAAATAGCCCGTTTTCTCTAAAGAGGTGCCCAGCGTGGCGCCTTCTCTGACTTGAGCGGCAGCGGTTTTTACCGCAGCTCGCATTGGACGGCTGGTAATAACCGCAGATGAAATATCCAGCGCTTCCAGCACCGGTACCCCAGAAGAGGCCAGGATGGCCAAGGTATTAGCAAACTGCGCGGTGTTGTGGCCGCGAATCAGTTTCCGAATGACGGGAATTTTTAACAAAAAGCTGTGCACGCGAGTTTTGAAGGCCTCACCACGCATGGCCCGCCTGAACAAGACGATGGTGACAAAGATCAGCCCGGCAATGACCAAGCCCCAGCTTCGGACAAATTCAGAACTGGCCAGCATCACTCGCGTTAGGGTGGGCAGTTCCTGGTTCATGCCGTCAAACACTTGAACCACTTGCGGCACAACGTAAGCCAGCAAAAACGACACAATAAGAACGGAAGCAATCACCAACATGGTGGGGTAAATGAGTGCTTTCTTTATGACGGCCTGAGAGGCTTGTCGCTCTTCGGTGTAATCAGCCAAGCGTTCCAGTACCGCATCTAAATGCCCGGATTGCTCACCGGCGGCTACCGTAGCTTGATAGATTTCTGGGAAGACTTTGGGGTAATCCCCCAAGGCCGCCGCCAAGGTGTGCCCTTCTAATACCTTGGCTCTAACCGATAACATTAAAGCCTTAACTCGCGGGCGTTCGGTTTGCCGACTCACCGCCGACAAGGCTTCTTCAAGTGGCGTGCCGGCCGCACTTAAAGTGGCTATTTGGCGCGTGATTAAGGCCAGTTCACTGGTTTTAATGCCGCCACGAAACGATCGTGCACTGGCCGAATCGCCTTTGTCTTTACCGCGGCTTTTCCCGCCTGCTGTGGTTTCATTAACTTCTAAAGGCGTGAGCGATTGCTGCCGTAACTGCTGGCGCGCCAAGCGCGCGGTTTCCGCTTCTAAATAACCTTTTTGTTCTTTGCCACGAACATCAAGCGCTAAGTATTCGAACGCTGCCATAAAACCTTGTTTGGTTAGCCTTCGCGGGTGACGCGAAGCACTTCTTCTAAAGAGGTTTTACCCTCAAGCACTAAGCGCAGACCATCTTCGTTAATGCCTGGGCCTCGTGTGCGAGCGTATTTTTCCATGTCGTGTTCGGAAGCGCTGTCGTGAATCATGGTGCGCATGGTTTCATCCACCTCAACCACTTCGTAGATACCGGTTCGACCGACATAGCCGGTGTGATTGCATTTGTCGCAGCCGTGCGCCTCGCAAACCTCGCCCGCCTGACTCATGGGCACGCCTAAAGATTTTAATTCAGGCACCGTCGGTGTATGGGCGCGTTTGCAATCGGTGCACAGTAAGCGCACCAGTCGCTGCGCGACCAAACCCACCAAGCTGGAAGCCAGTAGGAATGGCTCAATGCCCATATCGCGTAAACGCGTTACGGCACCCACAGCGGTGTTGGTGTGTAGGGTAGATAAAACCAAGTGACCGGTTAATGAGGCTTGAACCGCGATTTCTGCGGTTTCAACATCTCGAATTTCACCCACCATGACGATGTCCGGATCTTGTCGCAAGATGGCGCGAAGGCCGCGTGCGAAATCCAGTTCCACTTTGTTATTCACTTGAGTTTGGCCGATGCCGTCCAAGTAATATTCAATAGGGTCTTCAACCGTCAATATAGTGTAGCGCGATGTGTTCAGTCGAGACAACGCGGCATACAAGGTGGTGGTTTTACCCGAACCCGTTGGGCCAGTAACTAATATGATGCCGTGCGATAAGGCAAGCGTTTTGGTGAGTGTCTCGAAACTGTGTTGCGGCATGCCCAAGTGTTCCAAGTCCAATCTACCCGCTTGTCGATCGAGTAAACGCAATACCACGCGCTCACCGTGACCTGAAGGCAGTGTGGACACACGAACATCAACAGGGCGTCCTGCCACTCGTAACGGAATACGACCATCTTGCGGTAGTCGGCGTTCAGCGATATCCAACTTCGCCATAACCTTTAAACGTGAGATAACCAGCGGCGCGATCTCGCGCGGTGGCTCCAATAATTTTTGCATCACGCCATCAACGCGATATCGAATCGATAATCGAGTTTCAAACGGTTCAACGTGAATGTCTGAAGCGCCTTTACGTACCGCTTCGGTCATGATGGCGTTGATGAGTTTAATCACCGGTGCATCATCGGTCGATTCAAGCAGATCTTCGGGCTCTGGCAGTGAGTCGGCCAGTTCGGCTAAATCGAGGTCATCACCGAAGTCGTCCATGATGTCCATGGCTTGGCCCGTTTCACCTTCGTAGTGGCGGGTAAGTCGAGCGTCGAATTCATCGCTGGAAATGGTTTCAGGCGTGAGGGCTTGGCCCGCTTTTCGCCGAGCTTCTGTGATCGCAACCAAGGTGACGCCGGGCTTGTGCACCAGCACCATGGAACCATCGGCTGCGGTTTCCAGCAGAACGCCATGACGGCGCGCGAATGTATAGGGCAGATCCGTGTTGGGTCTGCGCAACGGAGCGCTGACAGCACCGCTGGCGGGCTGTGTGTTGTTTTCCATCGCTTCATTGGCCGCGCCTTCCTTAGGCGGCTTGCCAACATCGATGAATTCCGCAGGTTTTATCACCATGACATCAGTCGATTTCGTCAAAGGGCCCTGCCAGTTCATTTTTCGCGCCAGCCGCAGAGACTTGCGATGGCACCACTTCAATGGTTGGCAGAGCCGAAGTATTTAAAGCAGGTTCCCCTGCCGGCTCAGGATCCAGCGAAGACGAAGGAACGAGAGTTCTCAGCGTGTCTTCCTGACTATCCACACGTTTCCCATCAAAATACAGGTGTAGATCGGGTAAACGTGGAGATGGGCGGTTTATTAACGCTTCTTCACCAAACTGACCCAATTGTGCGGTTCTAAGTTCTTCGTACTTTGACCGACTGTAATAATTGGAGTCTTCTGGGTTTCTCAAGATGGTGGGGTGCAAGAACACCATCAGGTTACGTTTGAGCTTATTGGCTGTTTTGTAGCGGAAAAGGCTTCCTAGCAGCGGAATATCGCCCAATAATGGAATTTTCTCGGCCGTATTGTTGATTTGATCGTCAATCAAGCCGCCTAGGACGAGCGTTTGCCCGTCTTCTACCAGCACGGTGGTTTTAATAGAACGCTTGTTCGTGGTGATGTCGGACGCGCCCGACACAGCGGTTGCACTGACGTCGGAGACTTCCTGCTCAATCTCCATTTTGATGTTATCGCCTTCGTTAATTTGAGGCCTAACTTTCAAACTGATGCCGATGTCCTGGCGTTCAATGGTTTGAAACGGGTTGTCGTTGCCGGAAGACAATTGCGTACCGGTAACAAACGGTACGTTCTGACCTACCACGATTTCAGCTTCTTGATTGTCCATCGTCACCAAGGTTGGCGTGGACAAAATGTTGTTGTCTGAGTCCGATGCGATAGCGGAGATCAAAAAGCCGAAATTGACCCCATTGCCCACTTGCCCTAACGCCAATGACAAACCCGATGCCAAATTTGCACCTTGGCTGGCAGCTGTGCCAATGAGCGCTTGGGTGGCACCGCCTAAGTTTGAGTAGGCCAATGGGCGGCCAGCTTCGGATCCATCAACCGCGAAGTTCACACCCAGTGCGTTGGTGTTGTTCTCAGAAAGCTCAGCGATGATGGCTTCAACCAATACTTGCGCCCGGCGAATATCCAGTTGTTCAATGACCGCTAGAATGCTGCGCATTTCATCAGGTGGTGCGGTGATGATTAAGGCGTTGGTGTCTTGATCGGCCTGAATGTCGACATTGGGGCGACCGGAGTCGTCTTGGTTAGACGGGCGGCTTACGATAGATGCGGTGGGTGTTTGTGGAAGAGGCGCACCTTGCGCATTCACCGTGGGCTGGGGAGCCGCTGCCGGTTGTTGCGGTGCGCCACTGCCGTCATCTGTGTTACTGGTGCCGATTTGCGCCTGACCCGCAGAGACACCGGTCAGAATGGGCAGTAAGTCTTCAGCGTTGGCATAGCGTAAGTACACCACGCGTGTGTTGCCGCCGGATTCAACGGGTGTGTCTAAGTTTTTAATCAGGCTGCGCATGCGAATGCGTGTGTTGCTATCGCCACTGAGTAAGATGCTGTTGGTGCGTTCGTCTGCGGCGAAACGTACACCGCCGGTACCGCCGGCTTGGGCAGCTCGTGATTGCAAAGACTGCAGAATACGAATCACTTCACTGGCGGAGGCGTGACTGAGTCGCACCAATTCCACTTCTTCATTGTCGGGGCGATCGATACCCTTAATGATTTCGGTCAGTCGCTCAATGTTCGCCGCACGATCGGTCACGATTAATGTGTTGGTAGCTGCGTAAGCCGCTAAGTGCCCTTGTTGTGGGACCAGCGGACGAAGTATGGGCACCAATTGCGCCGCGGGCACATTTTCAACCTTGATCACTTGAGTCACTAGCTGATCGGATTTACTGCTGGTGCCTTCGTAAGAGGGCACAGGGCCTTGCTTGGCATTCACATCAGGGACAATTTTGATCAAATCACCTTGCGGTACCGCTGAGAAGCCATGAACTTGCAAGACGGATAAAAACGCTTCGTAAATTTCATCGGCGTTCAGTCTTTTCGCACTGATGACGGTGACGCGAGCCTTCACGCGTGGGTCAACAACGAAGTTTTTACCGGTTTGAACCGACACCGTTTTAATCATCGTTTGGATGTCGGCGTTGTTCAGGTTGAATTCGAACCCTTCCTCATCATCCTGTTGTGCGTGCACAGCCACAGCCCAGCTGCACATTGCGGCCAATGCAATGGGACGGATGAATGGAAGAAAGCGAGGGCTTGGCATGTTTATAAACCTGTTCGGCATAACCTGTTAAGTATAGTTGCCCAGCACTATTGAGCGAGTGAGATTGAGAGCGGCACTTCCACGCCATCTCGCAACACCACCACGTCCAACTGCTCCGCCTTAACGACGTTGCGCAGTGCTCGGATTCCTTGTTTTTGACTATTGATTTGGATGTTGTTCACACGAGTGATGACATCCCCTGCCACGATTCCTTGTGCTTCTAAAATTTCTGGGTTTTGCTTTGGCGTAATGCGATACCCCAGAAGTTTTCCGTTTTCTTGATACGGCTCGGCTGCTACCACACGCCCCAACATGGCTGGGTTGCGTGCTAGGTAATCTCGAATCGCACCTGGGTTGGTGCTGGGCAGTTCGATCGGCGCGTTGGGATCAATACCTGCACCGCCATTGGCGCCGGCGTTTTGTGGCTGAGTTTGTGTGGTTTGTATCTGGCTGGCTGGCAGGGGTTTGATGTCTTCAGCCATGGTGACTTTTTCAAATTTGCCGCGGTTTTTAATGATGATGTGATCGCGATGCACTTCTTCTAAGGTGGTTTCACCTACGATGCGAGAGCCGATTTGAAAGGCCTCTTGGTCGCCGTTGTCCACCGAAATGATGGCCATGCTGCGCTCAATCGGGTTGTAGGCAAACACACCGGCTAATTTGAGATTTAGTCGGGTCTGGGCAACGACTGTAGGCACAGGCTCAGGTTTATCGTCCACAACCGGTGTAGAGAAGTCCCCAAACAGATGTCGGTTAGCAATGGCGGATGCCAGTTGTTTGATATCTGGGCCCGATTCGCGTGCCGCAGCCCCCGGTCGTGCATCGGCTGCCACGTTAGTTGGAGAATCGTTAACGGGTAAGAACATCGGTAACGCTTTTAGGGACAGAAACGCTAGAGCAACACCAATGGCCGCAACCAAAAGAGTGTTGACCCAACGCGGAAATCGCTCGGGTGTGCCGCTGTTGAAAGCGGCTGAAACGGAGGCGGCTGCATTCACTGCAAAACTCCTAATTGAGAAAAAGGCTCTACACTAGCTATGACGCACCGAGAATCGGTGATACCGGTATTGCCTGTACTCCGGCGGATGTCCCTTGACTACCCATCGAAATGGGGGTCAGCCAGTTTCCCGCAGGTGCGAGGCAACGTCAACCAATCAATATTGACGCCATATGCGCTAACTATTATTTATAGCTTGTTAATGCCGGCCAACACATGATTGTATCGACATAACAAGGCTTTCACCCGGTGGCATTACCATTCGGAGCAATAGTGGAGTCTGGGGGGTTTCTTTGGTTCCCGCCAGTTTCGTGACGGAAAGATTAGAAAATGCAATGCACGCCAGTGGTTTGACGAATTATTTCACAGTAATTTGGCGGTTTTTGAAGGGTTTTTGAAGGGTTTTTGACCCGGCATCTGGGGTTGCCAGATGCCGGGATTTATCAACTATCGTCTAGTTGACGACGTCTTTCAGTGCTTTTAGCGCAACAACTCGCACGCGCTTCGAAGCGGGCTTTGCTTCGCGATAGGCAGGAGGTGCGTCTTTGTCGAACGGGTTAACGAAGTAACCAGCCTTTTTAGCCGGTACTTTTTTCACCGAAATTTTGAACAAACCTGGCATACGGAACATGCCGTATTTCTTCTTGGTTAGGCAATCGCCAACCATTTCAGTGAATGAATCCAGAACCGCACTCACTTCTTTACGGCTTAAATCCGTTTCAGCGGCGATGTGGTTCAGTATTTCTGATTTGCTAGGTGACTTGCCATTGGCACCCGGCTTTGCGGATGCTTTCTTTTTGGAAGATGCTTTTTTCTTACTTGCGCGTTTCTTAGACGCTGCTTTTTTCGCTACTGGACGTTTCTTAGTAGCTGCCTTTTTCGTCGCACGCTTTTTAGTGGCGCGTTTTTTTGCCGCCATGTTTAAATCCTCACACTGAAAAATTGACGTTGGTTGGGCTGACACCGTTTGATGCAGGTCATGCATCGCCAGTGATCAGTACTACATATCGCAAAAGCGTGCGGAAGTTAACACAGAACTCACCGCACAAGGTGTGTGTATAGGGCAGCAAAGCAAAAAAACCCGTGTTTTTTTAGCTTTTTTTCGTTTTGCTGCGAAAACAGCGCCAAATTTGCCAATTTTTGATCATTTTGCCACTGCTAAGGGCTGTGGCTAAGTGAGAAGAAAACGTCGTGTTTTTGCGGGTTTTTTTAACCCAATAGGATTGCGGTGAGAGAACCTACAACAAACATTCGTAACGCGAATAAGCCAATGATGGCCACCATGACGGACAAATCAAAACCGCCAATGGGAGGAATTAATCCGCGGAGCGGTTTCATAACCGGTGACGTGATCGATTCCAAAACACCTTGAATTGGATTGCCTTGCGCATTGGGTATCCAACTGAGAATGGCTTTGATGATTAATGAAAAAATGAACACATTGAACAGTAAATAAATCACATCAATGAAGGTCACGGCCAAAAGTTGTGGCACCGCCCAAGCGCTCAGGTCGAGTACACGCCCAATCGCGGATACACCACCCAGCGGCAAAAGCTTGAAAATGAGGAATTTAAACAACAACACCCCATAAACCATGATGAGACTGGCCGTGTCATAGCGCCCAAAGCTTGGGATGACTCGTCGCAGCGGCACCAAGATCGGGTTGGACAAGGTGACGATGGCCTGCGCAAATTGATTGTGATAATCGGCGCGCACCCATTGCAAAACGAAACGCAGTGCTGGAACGGCGGCGTAAAGGCTGATGATGGTTCCAATGATGAAGCCCAGTGAGCCCAGTGCTGCATTACCCATTTATGAATCTCCGAATTCTTTACCAAGTTCAACGGCTCGATCATAGGCGGCTTGCATAGCCGCTTTCACCGTTGCCGGTTGTTCGTGTTGATCGAATGTGGTTATCGCTGCATGAGTGGTGCCGCCTTTTGAGGTGACTTGTTGGCGCAGTTCTGCAGGGCTGGGGCCTGCCTCTTTTGCCATGGTGGCAGCACCCAGTGCAGTTTGAATGGCGAGTTCTCTGGCGCTGCCCTCAGGCAGGCCTAACTCAACGCCAGATTGAATCATTTGCTCTATGAGATAGAAGAAATACGCAGGCCCAGAGCCCGACAGAGCGGTAACCGCATCAAGCTGTGGCTCATTGTCCACCCAGACGGTAATACCCACAGCATTCATCAGCTGTTCTGCTGCAGCGCGATGCGCATCCGTACACGATGCGTTGGCGAAAAGAGCCGTTGCGCCCAGTCCGACTAAGGCGGGTGTGTTGGGCATGGTGCGTACGATGGGACTTGCCGACGGTAGCCAACTGGCCATCGCCTCGGAGGTAACGCCTGCGGCAACCGATAAATACAGCGCTGGCGCGTTGCTCGCATCACGCTCGGCAAAACTTTCGCACACGGTTTGCACCTTGTCAGGTTTCACCGCCACAACGAGCGCATCGTCTGCGCCAATGAGGTCGGTGGAGGAGATGCCCTTGATGCCAAAACGCTGCGTTACTCGATCCAGTTGCGCCGCATCCACATCGAATACTTGCACCTGATCGGGCGCGGCCCCATCACTGAGTAAGCCGCCAATGAGGCTGCTGGCCATGTTGCCACCGCCGATGAACGTCCAGCGCATCAGCTTAACGCTTGGCGCTTGCCATCGATGGATTCCAACAATCGCTCAAACGCTTCTACAAACGATTGAATGCCAGCGGTTTCCAGCTCATCGGTAATGGCTTCAAGAGAAACACCTAACTCTGCCAGTTGCGTGAGTTGTTTGTGAGCGTCAGGCAGGCCTTGAGTTAATGTCAACGCAACTTTCCCGTGGTCACGGAATTTGTCCAATGTAGCGGGTGGCACCGTGTTCACGGTTTGAGGCCCGATGAGTTCTTCGACATAAACCACGTCTGAATAGTTGGCGTTCTTGGTGCCGGTGCTTGCCCACAACAAACGCTGTGGCCGTGCGCCTTTTTCAGCCAAAGCTTGCCAAGCCGCACTACCAAACAAGTTGGCGAAGTGCCCGTAGGCAACTTTCGCGTTAGCAATCGCGATTTTACCGAGTAATTCGGCACCTTCAGAGCCTTTTGCTTCTAACGCAGCATCCACAGACGAATCCACTCGGCTGACAAAAAAACTGGCCACTGAGGCAATTTTATCAATCTCGCCGCCGGCTGCAACGCGGCGCTCAAGCCCTTTTATGTAGGCTTGTGCAATTTCCCGGTATCGCTGTACTGAAAATAACAATGTGACGTTAACGTTGACCCCAGCTGCGGTTAAATCTTCAAAGGCTTGCACACCAGCTTTGCTGCCGGGTACCTTGATCATCAGATTGGGACGGTTCACGCGAGCGTGCAGGTCTAGGCCCATCTTTACCGTGCCTGCTGTGTCATGCGCCAAATCGGGGGCAACTTCCAAGCTAACCATGCCATCGACACCATCGGTTTTGTCGTAAGTGCTTCGAAAGGCATCTGCAGCGGCTTGGATATCTTGAATGGCGAGCTGGTTGAACAACTCTAAGTTAGAGATGCTCGGATTGGCGCTGACTTCGGCCGCGATCTGGGCATCGTACTCACTGGTCTTGGCAATTGCCTGTTCAAAGATGGCCGGATTCGAGGTCATGCCCATGATGTGATCTTCTTTGATCATGGCTTGCAGTTCATCACCGAGCATGCTGCGCTGTATGTAATCCAACCACAGGCTTTGGCCGGCATCGTGAGCGAGAACTAAGGGATTTTTTGAAGTCATGGGCTTTGTCGGGTTGGATTAATAGATGAATGACGTACAGTTTAACTTAACCGTCGCGCGCACCGAATATTGCTGTGCCGACACGCACAATTGTTGCCCCTTCAAAGATGGCAGCGGCAATATCCCCACTCATACCCATGGATAAGGTGTCCAGCTGTGGATGATTGGGTTTCAATGTTTCTTTGAGATGGGCCAGCCGTTGAAACACCGCTCGCTGTTCCTCGAATTCGCTGCGTGGAGCGGGAATGCTCATTAAGCCGCGCAGGGTGAGCTGAGGCAATTCTGCAATTTGCTTGGCAAGTTCGGCCACCTCGGCAGCGGGTACACCAGATTTTGAGCTCTCTTCATCGAGGTTTACTTGAATGCACACGGACAGTGGGCTGGCGGAAGCGGGGCGGTGTTGCGCCAGCTTTGTTGCCACCTTCAGGCGATCGATGCTGTGCACCCAATCAAAATGCGTCGCAATCATTGACGCCTTGCGTGATTGAATGGCGCCGATGAAGTGCCATTCGGGCGATTCGTCTGGAAATTTGGCTTGCCAGCTTTGAATTTTTTCCACCGCTTCATCGGCGTAATTCTCACCAAAGGCGCGCTGACCCGCCGCCCAGGCGGCCTCAATGGCGGCCAAAGGTTTCTTCTTGCTGACCGCCAACAACTGTATGGATTCTTTTGTTCGATTCGCATCAGTCGCCGCGTTTGCGATGGTTCTTTGCACGGCACCGAGGGCGGCTGCGATCTGTTGAGTTTGTGTGGAATCGCTCACGTTTTGGTTTTCATCTGCCCGGTGTTTCAGGGCCCCATTATGTCGGGTCCATCAAGGTCGAGTGTGGTTTTGCTAAGCAAAACTCAAATTCAGTCGACATCAACACTGTGTAATCGTCAGGTTCCCGCCTTTGTAGGTGAACACCTGATAAATCATTCAAACGGTGTAGGTTCGATCCGAGCCTGCATCCTCCGAAAGAAGGTGTTTCATGGATATCGCTCAGCTTTTGACCTTCGGTGTGAAAAACGGTGCATCAGATATGCACTTGTCAGCCGGTCTTCCTCCTATGATTCGAGTGGACGGCGATATGCGTCGTATCAACGTTCCAGCACTTGATCACGCGGGTGTTCAAGCCATGGTGTATGACATCATGAACGACAAACAACGTAAGGATTTTGAAGAAAAGCTGGAAACTGACTTTTCATTCGAAATTCCTGACACGGCCCGATTTCGTGTGAACGCATTCAACCAAAACCGAGGTTGTGCGGCGGTTTTTCGAACCATCCCTACTGAGATCTTAACCTTAGAGCAACTGAGTGCTCCTAAGATCTTTCAAGAAATTTCATCCTATCCACGTGGCATCGTGTTGGTAACCGGTCCTACGGGCTCTGGTAAATCGACCACATTGGCTGGCATGGTCGATTATAAGAACGAAAGTGAGTTAGGTCATATCCTCACAATCGAAGATCCTATCGAATTTGTTCACGAGAGTAAGAAGTGCTTAATCAACCAGCGTGAAGTTCACCGTGACACCTTTGGCTTCGCCGAATCGCTGCGCTCAGCGCTTCGTGAAGATCCCGACGTCATACTGGTTGGTGAGATGCGTGATATGGAAACCATCTCACTCGCACTGACTGCGGCAGAAACCGGTCACTTAGTATTCGGTACCTTGCACACCAGCTCAGCGGCAAAAACTGTTGACCGTATTGTGGATGTGTTCCCTGCGGGTGAAAAACCGATGATTCGTTCAATGTTGTCCGAATCCTTGAAAGCGGTTATCTCGCAAACTCTATTAAAGAAGAACGGCGGTGGTCGAGTTGCCGCTCACGAAATTATGATCGGCACACCAGCGATTCGTAACCTGATTCGTGAAGACAAAATTGCCCAGATGTATTCAGCAATCCAAACAGGCCAGGGTGCTGGCATGCAAACGCTTGATCAGAACTTGAAAGAGCTGGTTAATCGCGGCGTGGTTGATTTAGCCGAGGCGAAGAAGAAAGCGTCTAACCCTGACACATTGAACTAAACGCGCAAAGCAAGCAGCTGGGCACTGAAAGTGTTTTGCCCGGCTGCAATTCGCGTACGACTAACGAATTGATATAAGGATTTAGCGGGTATGGATCTTCAGGTAGCAAAACGCTTCATGGATGAACTGCTGGTTAGCCTCTATAAAAAGGGTGGATCAGATCTATTCATCATTGCAGGGGCAGCGCCTGCTATGCGTATCCACGGCAAAATTACGCCGGTTATGGATAAAAAACTGTCCGCTGAGCATACGTTGGCGTTAACTCAGTCTTTAATGACTGAAGAAGAGCGTGAAGAATTTCGCGAAAACAAAGAATTGAATTTTGCGATTGCGCTGCCAAAAATATCTCGTTATCGTGTTAATGCACTTGTGCAACGCGGAAGCGCAGGTTTGGTTGTTCGAATCATTCCTAACGAAATTCCAAAATTCGAAGACTTAAACTTGCCAACCATTCTTCGCCAAGTTGCGATGACCAAACGGGGCTTAGTTATCTTTGTTGGTGGTACCGGTTCTGGTAAGTCAACATCACTGGCTTCCTTGATTGATTATCGTAACCTCAATTCCAATGGGCACATCATCACGATTGAGGATCCAGTGGAATTTGTTCACAACCACCAGGGTTGCATCGTTACTCAGCGCGAAGTGGGTACGGACACCGAATCCTTTGAAGTGGCTTTGAAGAACACGTTGCGACAAGCACCAGACGTTATTTTGATTGGTGAGATTCGTGACCAAAAGACTATGGAGCACGCCATTGCGTTTGCTGAAACCGGTCACTTGTGTTTGGCCACATTGCACGCCAACAACGCTAACCAAGCGTTTGATCGAATCATTAACTTCTTCCCAGAAGCGCGTCATAAGCAGTTGCTGTTGGATTTGTCGTTAAATATGAAAGCCTTTATCTCACAACGTTTGCTGCCCACTCCCAGTGGCAAGGGTCGCCGTGCTGCGGTTGAGGTGTTGCTCAATACACCGCTGATGGCTGACTTAATTCAACGTGGTGAAATACACGAAATTAAAGCGCTTATGCACAAGAGTTCTGACCACGGAATGCAGACCTTTGACCAAG
This sequence comes from uncultured Granulosicoccaceae bacterium, assembly GCA_937930305.1. Taxonomy (GTDB): domain Bacteria; phylum Pseudomonadota; class Gammaproteobacteria; order Granulosicoccales; family Granulosicoccaceae; genus Granulosicoccus. Next base: position 52,995 of record CALGLE010000037.1, read on the forward strand.
CCTTATTCGACTTATTAAACGAAGGTGCCATCACGATAGAAGAGGCCATGCGAAACGCCGATTCTGTGAATGACTTAAGGCTGCGCATTAAGCTTGACGCCAACGGTGACAACACCATTGACGACATGATCTCAAACTCAATGTCTTTAGAAGAAGATGAGGATGACGATCAAAAAGGCATGATGATGTAGAAACTTTGTTAGCGAAAGAAATTTCCCTAACAAGAGAAAAGCCCTGTCAACTTCTAGGAGTTGAGAGGGTTTTTTTTTTTTGCTTGCATGAATGTCTTAATCTATAACGACACCACAGCCGATTGGTTGTATCCTGTCGGAATGACACAAGTGCAGACAAAGTTCGGTGCCGGTGCGGCGAATTTGGGCGAGCTCATTGACCGGCTTACCACGGAAGCCCGACGCCAATTTAATTCGCGAGCTATTCCGCGAGTGGTCGTGTCTCCTTACCGCTTCAATCCACTGGGTGCGCACATTGATCACCAAGGTGGTGTGGTACTCGCACGCACCTTGAACCAATATTCTGTGGGCGCGTTTTATCCTTCAAACGACCTTAGCGTCGCACTGGTTTCTTTGTCTTTTGATACCGAAATTTTCCGTTTTCAATTGGGGGATTCCCCAGTTGGAGAAAACTGGCAGCGCTACGCCATGGCATCGGCTTTGGTTTTTGATCGATGGGCAAAAGCCGCAGGTGTCACGCCGACCGGTTATCAATTTGTAGTTGATGGCACCATGGTGGGTGCAGGGTTAAGTTCGTCTGCATCCATAATTTTGGCCTACTTGGTGGCCTTGGCTGATGTCAATCAAGTGAAATTGAGTGAGCGTGAATTAGTGGAACTAACTCGGCAAGTAGAAAACGAACACATGGGCTTGAACAACGGTGTGCAAGACCAAATGTCGGTGGTGTTCGGCCAACGTAATGCTTTGTCGCTGTTGAATGTGGATGCAGTCGATGTTCAATACTGGCAAGACCCAGTCAACGTCTCCAGTGTGAATTGGCTGGTTTGTTATTCTGGTTTTTCCCGAGAACTCATCTCGTCGGGTTTCAATGATCGGGTAAGTGAGTGTCAGCAAGCTGCTGCGTTGTTGCATCCTGCCGCGCAGCGATTGGGAGACGTGCCCAAAGAAAAACGCACCCGTGCAAACCTAGAAGTGTTGCCCGATCATTTGGGGCGTCGTGCGAAGCATGTTTACTCCGAAATGCAAAGAGTTTTAGAGGCGCAATTGCTTTGGGAGTCGGGAGATTGGGTGTCTTTCGGTGAATCCATGAACGCCTCCTGTTTAAGTTCTATTCAAGACTACGAATGCGGCAGTGAGCCTATGCATTATCTTCATACGATTAGTTTAACTACCTATGGTGTATACGGTAGCCGTTTCAGTGGTGGTGGTTATGGAGGCTGTTTAATCATGTTGGTCGATGCTGAATTCGTCGATTCAGCGGGTGAATCGATTTTGACGGCCTTCCTAGAGCGTTATCCGGAAAAAGCGAGCGTTGCTCGAATTTTTGCAGCGCAAGCCGAAGATGCGGTACGCGTTCTATGAAAACGGCTGTGAATCAAGCAACCCGGCGCGTCACACAAGCTGTGTTGTTAGCGGCAGGTCGCGGCAGGCGACTCCGGCCCCATACCGATAAGACGCCAAAGCCTCTGCTGCCTGTGGCTGGGAAACCCACGCTGGATTTGTACTTTGAGAGTTTAGTGGCGGCCGGTGTGCAACGTGCTGTGCTGGTAACTCACCATCTGAGTGAGCAAGTCGTGGCTTATGCCGAGAATGTGCCGATGCGTTTTGGCCTACAGTGCAGCACGGTGTATCAAAATGAATTGAATGGAACCGCCTCGGCATTGCAAGCTGTGATGTCGTCAGGTTCAATTGAGCTGGTAAATGGTTATGACAAAAATGCCTCGCCAGCTTTTTTATTGATGGCGACTGACTATTTAGTCGCCCCAGATTTTATTAATGATTTTCTTACCTTTCATGCATCCCACTATGCCGATATTTCAGTTAGCTTAAAACGCGTCCCAGAAGCTGAAATCTCGTCCAGAAGCAGTGTGCGTTTTGGCGACGATGAGCACATCACTGAAATCGTAGAAAAACCAGCACCAGGATGTGCACCCAGTGATTTATCGGCAAATTTAGCCTTTATTATGCCACCAGGCGTTTGTGATCATCTGAATGCAGTGGCAGCGTCTGCCCGCGGTGAGCGCGAAGTTCAGTCGGCCATCAATGCGTTTTTAGCTCAAGGTGGAACCGCTCGCGGATTGATTCAATCACCCCCTAGCGAATGGAGCCCTGGGCTAAACTAGCAACATGGCACAACTCTATTTTTATTATTCAGCGATGAATGCTGGCAAATCAACCACGCTGCTGCAATCGGCTCACAATTACCGTGAACAGGGCATGGATGTATTGCTATACACCGCTTCCATTGATGATCGTTTTGGGGCTGGCTTGATAAAGTCGCGGATTGGCTTAGCTGAAGCGGCGCAGGTGTATGACACTCAAACCAACTTTAGTGAGTGTATTCGAGCATCAATAGATTCTGTACCAGAATCAGAACCCCGAATCGCCTGCGTGTTAGTAGACGAGGCGCAATTTCTCACCCGAGTGCAAGTGGATGAGCTAGCGGAAGTGGTTGATGCCTTGTCGTTACCGGTACTATGTTTTGGTTTACGCACCGATTTTCAAGGGGAAACCTTTCCAGGTTCGGCTCGCCTGTTGGCCATTGCAGACAAACTAAACGAATTAAAAGCGGTTTGTGTGTGTGGACGTAAAGCCACCATGACCGTTCGTGTGGACGAACAGGGGCGTGTCATAGCGGCCGGTAGTCAGGTGCAAATTGGTGGCAACGAACGATATGAGTCGAAATGCAGACGCCACCATAGAGAATTGTTGAGCGCTGCCAGATAGCGGATATTGCCGCCGCAGATCGCCCTTTATTCTAGCCCTTCAGTTTTGTGTTGCGTGTCTGGCAACGGTTTTTCACGGCTAGCGAACAATAAAATACTCGACCCAACAACAGCTGCGACCACAGAAGCCGCCAGAACGCCGACACGCGTTGCTTGTAGATAATCAAACGGTCCGTGTTCAAACGCCAGCGTGGCAATGAACAAACTCATTGTGAAGCCAATACCGGTTAATACGGAGATTCCCAGCATGTGTCCCCAAGTAACCCCTGCAGGAAGGCTTACCCAATTCATGGAAACCGCAAATTTTGTAAACGAGAAAACACCCAGGGTTTTCCCAAGCAGCAATCCTGCAATGATTCCGAATGAAACACCGTTGAAAACGGAGCTCAGGTCGAGTCCTCGTAAATCTACGCCGGCATTGGCGAATGCAAATACCGGTAAGACTCCGTAAGCTACCCAAGGGTGTAAATCGTGTTCTATCTCTCGAAGTGGGGACGTTTGCTCTTGCTCTTGCGCTTCACGCGGTTTACCTGACATAGGGATGGTGAATGCAACGAGTACCCCGGCAAGTGTTGCATGGACTCCGCTTTTTAATACACAAACCCAAATGACAATACCCACCAGAATGTATGCGACTTTGCTGCTTACGCCCAGCAAATTCATTGCGACGAGCAACAGTAACCCAACGCCTGCCATACCAATGGCGCTCAGAGTCAGGTCGCCAGAATAGAACAAGGCAATGACGACGATCGCTGCTAAGTCATCAATAATGGCTAAAGTGGTTAGGAATATCTTTAGGGCAAGCGGTATTCTGCTGCCAAGCAGAGCCAATACGCCGAGTGCAAAAGCGATATCAGTTGCAGACGGTATGGCCCATCCGTTAAGCGCTTCGCTATTACCAAAGTTGAAAGCAACATAGATTAACGCGGGGATTATGAATCCACCCACGGCACCGACCAAAGGCAGAATGAGCTGCTCACGACTGGACAACTGTCCCACCATGATCTCGCGCTTTAATTCGAGCCCGATGAGAAAAAAGAATATGGCCATGAGACCGTCGTTGATCCACAGAAGCAACGGTTTATCCAGCTCGATAGATCCCAGGATGATGGCAAATCTTGTGTCAAGCGACGCGGTGTAGAGCTCACTGAGTGCTGAGTTGGACACCAACAGCGCTAAAACGGTAGCCACCATTAAGACTATGCCTCCGCTGGATTCCAAGTGTAAAAATTCTTTCAAGCGGTCTCTGGCAGTGATCATGGAAAAGCGGGTTCTCTGGTTTGTGGGTAATAGTTTCCAGGCTTTTACGATTCAAAAAGTTGATCAGATGCTCGTGAAAAAGTGTTATCCGACTGCGCGTGCCGAGGGTTTTGGCCCGTTACACGAGCTGCGTGGCTGAGCCTTTAAGTTCAACATCTTCCCCAGTTATTTCTTTTAAATTATTTATGCCTGCAAGCGGATTTTGATGGCCTTCGTCATTGATGACTGTGGCAGCGTCAGGGTCAATCAAGAACTTTGCGGATGGCGAAGCCGTTAAATCTAACCCCAAAATGTTGGCCGGTGATGTGGTGATAGTAGGCAGTAAATCAGCCACCGATAAGCCTAACAATTTAGGCAAGGCCAACCACAGAGATAAAAATTGTGGGTAACACGATAATCCTGGCGCGGTTGCGGGTAGAGGCGCTAAGCGTGCATCGGAATCCAGCGGTGCGTGATCAGAACAAATGGCATCGATGACGCCATCACTGACGCCTAAACGCAGAGCTTCACGATCGGCCATGCTACGAAAAGGCACCGCGCTGTGGAATCTGGAATCGTATCCGTTAATTTGTTCGTCAGTAAAAAACAAATGATGAATGCCAACATCGGCGGTCACGTCTATGCCGGCGGCTTTGGCGGCCCGAATCAATTCCACCGATCGTGCGCAGCTGATGCGTGATAAATGCAAGCGGCAACCACTGTCGTTGGCTAATTCGAGCAAACGCGCTAAGCCAGCAGTTTCCGCTAATGCCGGAATGCCAGGTAAACCATGCCGTGAGGCGACCGGTCCATCGTGCACGCAACCGGTGTGACCGAATGCGGCATCGATAGGGACTAAACTGATTGGTATGTGGAAAGTGGACGCGTATTCCATAGCGCGAAGTAGCACGGCACTGTCCGCAATGGGTTGATCCGCTTGTCCAAAGATCAAACAACCTGCAGCATGTAAGGTGGTGAGCTCAGTGAGCTTTGAGCCCTCTAATCCGATGGTGAGTGCACCCATCGGGTGTACTTGCGTTGAAGCAACAGCGCTCGCGGTCGCTTTTATTTGCTGCACCGTTGCTGTGCTGTCAATGCTGGGTTGGGTGTCGGGTGAGCAAACGATATGAGCAAAACCGGAACGCATCGCCAGCAACGTCTCTCGCTCAATGTTGCCGCGGCGTTTTAACCCAGGCTCGCACAAACGAGCGTACAAATCGACAAACCCGTGAGTGACAAACGCCGTGGGACTTGCAGTCGTCTCTACGCTCAAACTCATTGTTGATGGCGCATCAGCACCCGCTTCGTAAAACGGTAAGTTCACCTTAGACATGCGGCGAACCTGCCTTCTCGCTTGGCGTGGAATTCGTTTTCTTATTAGATGGTGTGTCTTCCAGTACGCCATTGGCGGCGGCCTCACGCAAGGGCTCAGCGTTGCCCATAACGATTGACATCACCGCCATGCGAATGGCCACCCCATTGGTGACTTGATCCAATATGACGGACTGTGGTCCATCGGCAACCTCGGCCGAAATTTCCACGCCACGATTGGTGGGGCCTGGGTGCATAACAATGGCGTCGGGTTTTGCTAAGGCTAAACGCTCTTTGGTTAAACCGTAGGTAGCAAAAAATTCGCGTGAACTGGGAATCGTGATGCCACTCATGCGCTCGGTTTGTAAGCGCAACCCCATCACGACATCGGCACCGTGCAAGGCTTTTTCTAAATCCGAATACCAACTCACGCCCATGCTCTCAACATCGGTTGGCATTAAGGTGCGAGGGCCAACCACGCGTATTTCACCCGCGCCTAAGGTGTTTAAGGCTGCAATACCGGAGCGGGCAACACGCGAATGCCTAATGTCGCCGATGATCACAACACAGAGCTTTTCAAAGTCACCTTTGTGTTGACGAATGGTGAACATGTCCAGCATGCCTTGAGTGGGGTGAGAGGCTTGGCCGTCGCCGCCATTCACCACATTGATGGTGGGTTTAACGTGGCGTGCGATAAAATCAGCAGCGCCCGATTCACCATGGCGCACGATAAACATATCGCACTGCAACGATTCCAACACCCGCAGGGTGTCGAGGAGGGATTCTCCCTTATTGGTGGAGCTGGTGACTAAGTCGACGTTGAGTAAATCTGCCGACAGGCGCTTGGCCGCTAACTCAAATGCCGTACGAGTTCGTGTGCTGTTTTCAAAAAATAAATTCGCTACCGTTTTACCCCGCAGTAACGGCACGTTTTTAATCATGCGATCACCCACACTGGTGAAATTTTCTGCCGCATCCATGATGGCAGTGAGTGTGGCTTTGTCTAATCCATCGAGGGTGAGAAAATGTTGCAGCGTACCGAGTTGATTAAATTGCGGGCTGGGTAAACTCATGCGCGTTCCCCAATTTCTATGAACCACGGATTGGCGGTAAGCTGAACATGAGCGCTTTCGTCCAAGTTCATTGATTCGCCAAACACGTCGGCTCTGATGGGTAATTCGTGCCCATCACGTTGCACCAACACCGCTAGGGTGATTCGGGATGGGCGCCCATAATCGAATATTTCATTCATCGCAGCTCGCACCGTGCGACCGGTGCTGAGAACATCGTCAACCAACACGATGTGTTTGCCATCGATTGGCGTGGTTAGCTGTGACGGGCCGACCACGGGGTGCAATCCCACCGTGCTGAAGTCGTCACGGTAAAAAGAGATGTTAAGTTCCCCCAAGGGTGTGGCAAGGCCTAATGCCTCGTGAAGCGCCGCTCCCACCAACACCCCACCGGTTTTGATGCCAATCATGACAATGCCAGGATCGGCCTCGCAAAGCGGAGCCAATTGTTGCTGCATGTGTTCGAGCATGAGCTCGACTTTATTTGTGTTGACTTGCAAACCAGCGTTCCAAGATCAGAGCCGCCGCTAGTGTATCCACATCTTCCTTGCGTGTGCGCTTGCGTCGCTGTCCAGAATGCCGAAGTTGGGCCAGGGTCTCACTTGCTTGCATCGATGAGTAACGCTCATCCATCCACATGACGGGCAATTGGTAACGCTTTAGGCAGCGTTTGCCGAATCCGCGAGCCACATGAGTGATTTCTTGCACCTTGCCATCTGCCGTCAGGGGTAAGCCAATGACTAAGCCGACGGGCTGCCATTGTGTAATGACAGAGTCGAGGGTTTCCCACTCTGGGGTGCCATTAATGTTGCGCATCACACACAAAGGGTCGGCGCTGCCCAGTTGGGTGCTGCCCTTGGCCAGACCAATACGTTTTAAGCCGAAATCGATGCCCACCCAAACACCGGCTGGGATGTCGTCCCACGATTCCGGTTCAGGCATGCCCAGCTTGGGTGTGGAGCACATTGAGATCAATGCCAATGCCTTGCGCAACAGCACTGCGTCGATCATCTAATTCGGTGTTGAATAGGATGTTGGCTGTGGCTGGATTGGTCAGCCATGCATTGTCAGCAATTTCAGATTCTAGCTGCCCAGCGGACCAGCCCGCGTGCCCTAAAAGCACTAAATAGTCTGCTGGCTCTTCGCCAGCGGCCAGCGCTTCCAACACGTCGCGAGAACTGGACACGGAAACACCGCCGGCAAAATCTTGGGTTCCTTCAAAGCAGGGGCCTGGTGGGTGCAGCACAATGCCATTTTGCTGATCGACCGGTCCTCCACGCAATACCGCCCTGTTACCCAAGGCATCGTTCTCGTTCGGGATGTCCAGCTGAGAAAACACGTCACCTAGCTGCAGGCCGATGGGTTTATTTACCACGACGCCCCAAGCGCCATCATCGCTATGGTCTAACAAGTAAATGACTGAGCGGCCGAACACTTCATCAGTAAGCTGCGGCATGGACAGAAGAAAGTGGTGGGTCAGGTTCATTGGTTGGTGGGCAAGTTCAGTAACTGATCACTGAATTAGAGCTTTGGAATTCCCATGTGCGTGTGATGTACAAAATATCAGTTTCCTCACCTAGCCCGCCAGTCAGCGGTTCGAACGGACCAGCGACAGAAACCAATTGCTTGGCAGAGGCGTCCAACAGCGAATGTCCAGAGCTCTCTTCGATCAGGATGCTCTCGATTTCACCGGTTTTGTAGATACCGACAGTCATTACCAAGGCCCCCGTGAGTTCACTCTTTCGAATATCTTCCGGATAGTTCAAGTTACCGATGCGCTCCACTCGTTCCACCCAGCGATACATGTATTCTGCTGACACCGATTCGTGCGTGCGCGCGGTGAGGTACTTCTTGCGTGGTCGTTTGGCAAACTCTTCTTGCTGGCGCTCAATGACGGCGCTGAGTCGAGCAATATCTAAATCTTGCTCTATCACAACCGTATCCAAAATATTCTGCTGGGTAGTGTTTTCTGGATCAATCTCGTCAGAATTCACTAAATTCGTACCCAATATGGAGGTGATGACCGTCGCGTCAGCGGGTGCGGACACCTCTGGGGCGCTGGCTTCCACAGGCATCGGTGCAATGCCGTCTGAATCCACATCGAGCGGGCTGGTGAAAGGGGACGAGGGGCGAGCACTGTCGTCGGATTCACCACCACCGTCTTGGGCCGCTTGGGCTAAATAATCCGCTTCTTCCGGGCGTTCTGCATTGTTCTGATCCGGCACCAAGATCACTTCTAATGAGCGTGGTGTGCGCATTTCATTCAAAAAGGGCTCAAAACTGATCCCCAATATGATGAGTGCGTGCAAAGCGGCAGCCCCGAACAACGCCACGGTCAGCACATCGGGTTGGCGCTTGGGTTCAACAAACGGGCTACCGAGTTGTTCGGGCGATTGCCCAGGCGACGCACCAGGCAACTGCCCAGATTTTGGCGCTATATCAGCATTGCGGTTCATGGGCTGAGTTTAGGTCAGTGTCGCCGGGCTTGCCTGCGACAATTGCGCTTCCAGGGCATCAAAATAGTCATCTGAGATACCGCGGCGGTAGCCATTGGCATCAGGCGCTGGCGCATCGGGCAGTGAATGTCGATGTGCGTCGATCTCGCGAGCGCATGTTGGGCTGGTGACATTGATTTCAGTGAGGTAGCGGCCAATGACATCTAAGCCAACAAAATCTAGACCTTTTTCAAGCAGCATGGGCGCCACGCTGGCGGCAATTTCCCGATCACGCTCGGTTAACGGCACGGGCACACCGCGCCCACCAGCGGCCAAATTGCCACGGGTCTCTCCCGCGAGTGGAATTCGAGCCAGTGCGAAAGGTACAGGCTTGCCAGCAACCAGCAAGATGCGCTTATCGCCATCGACGATTTCCGGTACGTACCGCTGCGCCATGATGGGCACCGTACCGGCTTCGGTGGCCGTGCCCAACACCATACTGATGTTGGGGTCTTTCGGGGTGAGGCGGAAAATCCCCATGCCTCCCATACCATCTAGGGGCTTCACGATGACATCTTGGTGTTCGGTGATAAATTCGCGCAGCAAGTCTATTTGCGACGTGACCAAGGTTGGCGGTGTGAGGTCCGGGTAGGCCAAGGTGGACAATTTTTCGTTCACATCGCGCAAGGAAGCGGGTCGATTACTGACCAATGTCCCTTCCAAGGCGGCTCGCTCCAGCAGGTAAGTGCTAAAAATAAAATTCATATCGAATGGGGGGTCTTTGCGCATGAGCACCACATCATGGCTTGCCAAGGCAACCGAATCTTCACCCAGCACCTCAAACCAATGATCGTTATCATCGAACACACGAACTTCTCGCCGGTGCGTTTGCACCGCATCGTTGGCAACAAATAAATCGCTCGGGTGCATGACAAAGCAACGCCAGCCACGAGCTTGTGCAGCAAGCAACATGGCTAAGGTTGTATCTTTATAAGGTGTAATGGATTCGATCGGATCCATCACAACCGCCAGCGTCAGACTCATAAAAAAACACCTTTGAAAAGATTACTTGCAGTATTGCATGGACAAGCCACTTTTTAAGGGCTCTGCAATCGGGTAACCTTCGACAGGTAACCCAGACTTTCGTTCGTCAACGAGACCATTGCATGACCGATTCGCACGTTTCAAATTCTGCTAACCCTGATGTTCAGGTATTGCTCATCGACGATAGTAAATCGGCCCGGCGGGTCACTGCCTCGCATCTAACTTCAGCTGGCTATTCGGTGGTGACCGCCAGCGACGGGTTTGCAGCCCTTGCCGATGTGGTGGAACACCGTCCAGACGTTATTGTGGCAGACATCGTCATGCCGCGACTGGATGGATACCAAACCTGCGCGCTTATCAAACACAACCCAGATTTTCAATCCATTCCGGTGGTTTTGGTTTCAAGCCGTGATGGCTTATTCGATCGGGCCCGCGGCCGCTTAGTGGGTGCCAATGCCCATCTAGCTAAACCCTTTACCGAGGCTGAATTGGTCAGTACAGTTCAGCAATGCTTGGCCGATTGCGCCGCATCTGCGGCTACCGAGGCAAACTCCACTCGCGCAAAAAATGCTATCGCCACCGAATCGGGCGCTGAAATCAGTGCTGACGAAACCCAAGTTGTGTCCCCACTATGAGTGTGGTCCTGATTGTGGAAGACTCTCCCACCGATGCGCATGTGTACACACGAGCCTTAGAAGCTAATGGGCATCGGGTGCTGCTGGCCACCAACGCGGAGGACGGTGTGCCCATGGCTAAGGCGGAATCGCCGGATGTCATTTTGATGGACATCGTCATGCCTGGCATGAATGGTTTCCAGGCCACCAGGGAATTGCATAGGCACGAGGCCACTCGACATATCCCCATTATTATGTTGTCCACAAAATCCCAAGAAACCGATCGTATTTGGGCGCTTCGGCAAGGTGCCAGTGATTACTTAGTTAAACCTGTACCCCGACCCGTGTTAATCGAAGCGGTGCAATCTGCGCTGGTGGTGGCATGACGATGAAGCCGACTGCGGTGGAATATTTATCGTGCATCCTATTTCGTGTAGCAAAAACGCATTGGGCCGTCGATGTCGCTGCGGTGCAACGCGTGCACGAGCAGCTAACGATTCATGCCGTTCCCGGAACACAAAGTTGGTTTTTGGGTTTGGCGCAATTGGATGGCGAGCTATTGCCGGTAACCGACCTAGGGGCCTGGGTTAACCAAACCCCGTGTGCCGGAGCCATATTGCATTTGCATGCCCGTTTAGGGCCATGCGGTTTACGGGTAGATGAAGTTTTGGGTACGCAAACCCTTGCGCCCATATCCGCAGCTCTCGATGCCGCGACGAGTGTTATGCCAGGCGCACAAGCACAGATGGTTCAACATAACGGGCTGGATTTTCGTCAAGTGGACTTAAGCGCGTTAGTTCAGTCGCCTGCGTTCATTGCGGTTCGCGAAGCGAGCACTGCATGAGTGTTGCAAATTTTCGTTTATGGTTTAGCGATGTACTCATCGAATTGAAACGTTGGCCGAAAGCCGGGCTTTTCATTTGGCTGGCGTGTTTCGTTGCTGCCGTGTTGTTGTGGCTACTGTCGCTGTACGCAAAAAATGCCACACAGAATGTCTGGTCTGATTTGGCCGTTAAGCTTAGTCCTGCGACGGTTAGCACTGATGCGATTGGCAGCGCGGCATCGCAAACCACCGAGTTGCGGGTATTGGACAACGTTGTGCCGCCTGATGATCAAGCCTTAAAGCGCATCAGCGAAACCGCATTAACATTGCATTCTCGATTACAACAAAGTACCGAAGTCGCTGCGTTGCATGCCTCCAAAGCGGGACGAGTCGCTGGCTTGGCGGTCGCGATGCGACAAGAACAGTTGACGAATAATGAAGCTTCATTTTGGCAACCGATGGGCTCTGCCATTGGCGAGTTGGAAGCCTCAGTGCGCTCGGGCGATGTCCGTGATGGCCCAGCAATTGGGTTAATCACCGAATTGCAAAGTCGTTTCGTTGACTTGCGCCAACAATCCGCCCGCGCTAACTCATTCACTAATACCCCGCGCAGTGCAGCTAGCGTTGAGCCTGCATTACAGCCCGCATCGATTCCGACACAACAAAAACCGCCTTTACCCATGGCACTTAAACTATTGCCTTGGCTGATTTTCTTATTGCCGATCGGCTGTTTACTGTATGCCTTGCACGCAATTCGGCGAGCGGTTCGAATTCGACATGAGCGCCATCCTAAGGAGGGCTACGCCCAGGTTGCCAGCACGCACCAAGCGCAACAAATGACAGCGGCTGCCCCACCTTCGAATCGGCATGCGGCTGAAAGACGCACGCAGGCTGCGATACTGCAATTGTTGGATGAAATGGAGCCTTTGGCGGAAGGAGATTTAACGCACGAGGCTAGCGTCACTGAAGATTTAACTGGCGCTTTGGCGGATGCGTTTAATCAAGCGGTGCATGAACTGAGGCGTTTGGTTAATCAAATCAATCGTTCCAGTTCGGAAGTTAGGAATGCGGTAACGCATTCGCGCGAACGCACACTTTCGATGGCAAAGCATGGCGTGGTACAAGCGCGTGAGGTGACTCGAACCCATGATCGCTTAGAGCAAATGCAAAGTGATGTGCAATCTCTATCCGCTACGTCACAGCAAGTGGCCGCCTATGCCCAAGATGTGGCGAAACGAACTCAGCATGCAGCAGCGGCGGTAACTCGAAGCAGTGATGCCTTGGCTGTTATGCGTAAGCAAGCCAGCGTAGCCGAGCGGTCTTTGCGTCGGCTAGTCAGTAGCACAAAGGGTATTGAAACACGCTTAGAGGATATTCAAACCGCATCCAAGCGCACAGACCTATTGGCGTTAAACAGCACCATACATGCTGCGTCGAGACCACTGGCAGCCGAAGGCGGTACGATGGAATTTATGGAATCCACACAGGAAAGCCATTCATCGCAGAATTTTGCTGAACTCGCAACGGATGTGTCTTCCTTGGCCGCTTTGTTAAGTCATGCAACCCGTGACATCGATCAACTCTCGGACGTGATTCGAGATGAAGCTAAAGACAGTTTGCAAGCCATGCAAGCAACAGTGGCACAAGTTGAGACCACAGAGAATCTAAGCCAAGATGCGCAGAATCATCTGGATGAAATTGCAACGGCCGCAGAAGCCTTGGGGTCTGCTGTGCAAGAGATCGCTAATCGAACGGCTGTGCAAGCCCAAGGCGTGATCGATGTTACCGATACCACCCGTGTGATCAACGACATTACTCACGATAACGCCACTGCGTTAACCCAGGCCGTTGAAGACTTGCAACAACTTGAAAATTTATCCAACTCCCTAGAGGCCTCAGTGCATGGGTTTCGTTTGCCACCGGATTCGGCAACATGAATGTGATAACGCCATCGGCCATACCCGATTACTCAGAACAGGTCGCCGCTGAACTGCGAGTGAGTGCAAAGCGTTGGCGCGACAGTGCGAAACATCTTATCGATGCGTTTGATGAAAACGAGCCTCTGCAGGCGTTGTTGTTGGAAACTGAGCCTCTGAGCAATACCGCACACCTGTTGGGTTATTCCTCCATTCGCTTTGGGTTAATAGAAGTGGTTGAATTGCTTAAGTACTGGCAGAACCGAGCGCCGGTAGATAAGGATGAAGCCGCCTTGGTCTTGCTACAAATAGCTGAGGAGTTGCAGGCCAGCGTCGCCTTACCGCCTCTGCAAGCTCGCAGAATGTCGGCGTTGAGTTGGTTGTCGGTGATTGATAATTGCCGAGCCTGCCGACAAGTGACGGCCATGTCCAAAGATGTGGTTGCTGCCGCTGGTATTGCGCTGCCCACGAAATCCACCAAGCCGATGCCTGCGCGCAGCGATGGTGAAGATTTTCTCGCTGCGATTCGTGCCGTACATAAATCATTTGCTCGGCAATTGATTGCCTGGTATCGCCAGCCCATCCGAACTGGACACTTAACCGGGTGTGGCAACACGTTTATTCGTTTAGCAAATGCGTGTGATAACCCCTCGCGCTTATCCATGCTAGAGCCCTTGTTTCGTGCCGCTGGCGTGGTGTTAGAAAATATTGTTGAAGACCCCAGCCAATCTAGCTTGGCAGTGCAGCGGGTATTAGGTCGATTTGAACGCTATTTAGCAAAACTGGGTAGCGCTGATTTGGATGCTTTGGCACGGCTGCCCAATTTACTGCCTGATGATATTTTGCGGCAGTTGCTGTTCTATGTTGCGCGTTTTCCGTCAAGTTCTAAAGACGCAGAACGTTTGCGGCGTAATTATGGTTTGCATGTTTTAGCCACCACCACGCAACAGGTGAACGAAAAGCGCCCGGTGAATTCACTGTTGCATGAGCAAGTGCTGGCACAAATAGATGTAGAGCTCAATGAACTTAAAGCGTGGTTAAGTCAAGCCGCCGCTGATCCAAGCCACCCGCGAGCAAAATGGTTATTTGCTCGTTTAGATGAACAAATCATAGCGGTGACACTGTTGGGGTTCGATGACTTACAAAGTGGGCTCATTGAATTACGGGTGAAGTTACGAGGCTTAGCAACACCAGCTACACAAACCCAACAATTGCAAGTTGCCGAGCAGCTTTTACGTGTGCGTGAAACCCTGCATTCGCCTGCTTTGGATAAACCCACTGAGGCCAGTGGTTTGCCCGCCTCCGCCGTGGACAGTGTGGCAGCAAGGCTGCGACTGCTGTCACGCCATAACGATAAAGATAAATTTCAAGCCATGGCGGCCGTTGCCTGCTTACAAGTTGTGCAGTCGGAACTGCGTCGCGCTGAATCGGATGTACTGGCATTGATGGCCGGCTCACCCGAATTCAATGCCAGTGCAGAGGATCTGTCGGAACGCTTCAACCGCGCAGCTCAAGCGGTGACTGTATTGCCATTACCTGAAGCGGTACCACTGCTCAAAGGCTTAGCTGACAATGTGCAGATGGTTGCGGCTGCAGAGGCATCGAATCATGAGCGGGCCAACTTTGCTGAGCTATTGGTGGCATTGGACTTATATCTCGATAGCATTGTGACCAACTCACGCAGCTTAACGCCTTTGTTGCAACATGCTGTGCAAGCCTTGCAGGCATTATCTGAACACGGCGCTGCCAACGAGATGGGTGCACATGCGGATTCTCATGAATCCTCGCAAGGTGATGCCTTAATCGATGAGGATATTGCTCCAGCACACTCCGTGTTGGATAACTACTTAGCGGTCAATCAAAAAATTACCCCTTGGGTGAATGGCCAATCGGAAGATTCCCAATCGGTTCAAATTGCGTTAACTGATCTGCGGGACGCGGCCGGTGAGGCAGAGCTGCATGACATGGCTGGGCTGGTGAATGATTGTGCACACTATATTAAGCAAACACCGTTGCCCGATGATGCCAGAGACTTAGTGCATGAAACCTTAGCCGTTGTGCCGCAAATGCTGCACGCCGAACCCAGTGTGGCGGAATCGGTACGCGGCCTGGATAAGTTACAGCAACGTTTGCGATTAACGGGGATTGTTGCGGATAGTGGCACCCAGCCGGAAGAGCAGGTTGGCCAGGTGGCCAGTGAGGTGTTTGAATTGAACGATGATTCTTTGGACAACACACTTCAAAATGTGTTCGCTCGGGAATGCGCCACTCACATTAATACTTTACGCAATGCCATCACAGTCGCTCGCGCAGACATACCGCTGGCGAAGTTGCCAAGTGAGGAGATGTTGCGGGCGTTGCACACCTTATCGGGTTGTGCGCAAACGGTAGACGCCACTGACATCGTCTCCATTGTTCAACCTTTGCAAAAAACTGCCCTCACGCTGCAACGCAGCGCTAAAGACTATACCGATGCAGAAACCGATTTCATTGAGCGCTTAACCGATGCGATGGATGCGCGCTTGCAAAGCTTTCAGCACCAAGAGCCAGTGGATCAATCCATACTGGCGATAGAGAGTGAATTGCCTGATTTTGTAGAGGTCATTCTAGCTCGCAGTAAACCCTTGAGCGGTGATAGCGAGGGTGATAGACCAGTGCCGAATAAGGTGTCTTCTTGGTTAATTGCGAAATCGAATCGCGTTGAGCCATCTGAGGCTGGACTATCATCTATCTTTCGTGCAGAAGCCGATGACTTAATGCTTCGATTGCGCACCCACACTTCAGTGCTATTGCAAGCGGATAGTAAGGCCGAATCAAAACCGAGTAACGAGGAGTTGGCTGCGGCGCGTGACGGTGCCTTGAAAGTGTTACACACCATTAAGGGCAGTGCGCGCATGGCAGGCAACCACGCCATGGCGGATGCGGCGCATGACTTAGAATCCGATGTAACGCGATTAAATGAGTCAGTCGAATTTGGTGAAACTATTCGGCAACGTTTGCCTCATCTGCAGGCCACGATCGATCCTGCAACTAACTTTTCTGTCGATGAAGATACGGATGCGGCAGAACTTGAGGCCAGTACCGACGAGACTCTGGCTATTGAATATGACACAACGAGCGTTGTGCCTTTCGCACCCTTTGACAACGACTCAAGGGTCAACCACTCGAATGATCCGTCGATGGATCAACAACCCAAAGGGACGGATACCACGCTATCGCAGCCAGCCACTCATTCGGCATCCGAAACTTTGCCGGTGGCCGAAGCAACGTTAGACGCCTTGTTGAATACTGGGTCCACCTTAGTTTCCCGCCAAGCATCGGTTGACGATCGCATTAAACAACTGCGTGATCACATTCGAGATATTCAAGCCAGTGCTGATCGATTGCAACGTTTGGCGTCGAATAATCCTGCGTTTGATTCGGTGGCCTCTCGTGAATTAGTGGCGGACATCCAAGTGGCACGCCGACAGCTTGAACGATCGGTGCAGGAATTACAGCATGTGCATGGATTGGCTTCTCACGCTGGCACCGCTGTGCATCGCGCGCTGGTGCAAGCTCGACTGCAAACGGTGGATTCTTTGCTACCTCGCTTGGAAGCCACATTGAGCGATGCGCTGACCGTGTGTAACCGTGAAGCCAATCTGTTGTTGACTGGCGGTGAAATTCCTGTGTCCGCCACCACACTGAAGTCTCTCGCGCCATTACTTGAACAACTCATTCGCAATGCGGTGGCTCACGGCATCGATACCCCAAGCGTTCGTCAATCTGACCAGAAACCCGGTGATGGTGAAATCGCGATCGTGGTTCAAACCGACGGTACCGATTTATTGATTGATGTCAGTGACGATGGTGATGGCGTTGACGAAGATGCTTTGAATCAACTGAGGCAAGAGCAAAACTTACCTCCCATTCGTCACGCCAAACATTTGCGGGAGATTTTATGCTCGCCAGGCTATTCCACATTAACTGATGCAACGCCGGTGGCAGGCCGTGGTCAAGGTCTGGCATTGGTGTTGGATGGAGTTGAAGCGCTGGGTGGTGGATTGGAATTAATCAATGACCCCGGTGAAGGCTTGACTGTGAGGATTCGCATTCCTCAGCAGATGGTGATTGCGCAGTGTTTGGTGTTCGGTCAGGGCAATGCCTTGCACGCCATACCGGTAAATTTCATCACTAGCATTGTTGACTGCGCAGAGAGCGCCACCACCTTGCAATACCAGGAGCAAGAGTGGACGGTATTCACGGTTGAACAATTGATGGGTGTGGCCGCCATTAACGAACCCGCCGATCGATGCGCGTTGGTCACCATGGGTGGGGAATGCATTGCCATACCTGTGCCTGGGCTGGACGGATATAAAGAATTGATCGTGCAACCCTTGGGTGTTCAGCTGCAATCGCTTGAACGCTACGTTGGCGGGGCGGTGTTGTCGGATGGGCGCCAAGCGCTCATCTTGAACTTACACCGGCTTGCCCAATTGCGCATCGCGGCGCAACGATCTGTCATTGCCAGTTCCAGTGGTTCGCTTAGAAGCGATCCGCCGGTTGCACTGATTGCGGATGATTCGGTGACCATGCGGGTCGCGGGTGAGCGCTTGTTGCAGCGCTTAGGGTTTCAAGTGCACAGCGCGCGTGATGGGTTGGAGGCTTTGGACTTTTTAACTCGCAGCATGCCCAGCGTGTTGTTGCTGGATATTGAAATGCCGGGCGCGGATGGTTTCGATGTGGTTAGGCGGGTGCGCGCCAACCTCGTCGCCGCTGAGGTGCCGGTCATCATGATCAGTACCCGCCGAGGCCCCCAAGAGCGTGAGCGGGCGCGGTCATTGGGTATCCGACATCTTATCCATAAGCCCTATACGGAAACCCAGTTACGTGAAGCACTCGAGGAAGTGGGGGTGCTAACCAGCGCAGAAATCGGGAATTAGACCGTTCA
This sequence comes from uncultured Granulosicoccaceae bacterium, assembly GCA_937930305.1. Lineage (GTDB taxonomy): Bacteria > Pseudomonadota > Gammaproteobacteria > Granulosicoccales > Granulosicoccaceae > Granulosicoccus. Next base: position 71,294 of record CALGLE010000037.1, read on the forward strand.
GAACACTTGCAAGTATCCGCTAAATGCGTATGATTGGGAAATAAATCCCAAACACACTCAGGAGAGCGCGATGATACGCAATCGGAATTTATGGACAGCGCTGAGCGCATCGGTGGTAGTGACCGCCTGTTCAAGCGGAACAACCGTCCAAAACCTGCCGCTCGATGGGCAGAATCCCAACCCCGGTGAGCCACCAGTGGTGGTGGCGTCTGAACGACGACTAAGCCCCGTGGGTTCAGAGGAAGCGTTTTACGAGGCATTGCGGCAAGCGTTAATCGCGCAAAACCGCGATTACTACTACTACCCCGACTTCGGAACAACTGAGGTGGACGGGCTAGCCGTGCCGACGGCCAGTCCTGAAGCCCCAACCGAACCACCCCAGGGCGCGCCTGCACCGGTGGCCGATACGGCAAGCGACAGTGCGGGTGCCGGTGCAACATCGGAGCAGGCCTTAGATGTAACCGGCACCAACGTTCAAGAAATCGGGGTGGATGAGCAAGACTTTGTAAAAACCGATGGCGAGTTTCTGTTTGTATTGAAACGTGAATACCAAGATTTTCACCCCGGCCCAATTCCTCTTGAAGTCCCACCACCCGGTATAGACGAGTCGGCCGCGCAAACGCGATTATCGATCGCGGTGCCGCAGGCGGTGGACAACACCTTGCGCATCTTATCGTTGCAGCCCGATGTACCCGATGCCAGTGTGTTATCCGAGTTGAATCTGGCCAGCAATGGTTTAAACGCGACGGGTATGTATCTGTATAAAACTGACGACAGTGCATCGATCGTTACCGCGTCCAGTGGAGGATTTGCGTTCTATGGCGATTGGGATGATTCTTACGCGTTTAATGGACAGCGCAGTGCATTAACCTCGGTTGATGTGACCAACCCCGCGTTGGCTGCCATCACCGATACCATTTCTATAGATGGGCAAATTATTAGTAGTCGCCGAATCGGCAACCAATTGTTTTTTGCCTCACGTCATTATCCAGCCATTCCTGGTGTCAACCCTTACAGTGTGAATCCAGATGATTGGGCAGACATCGTTAATTCAACGGATTTGTCTACCGTGCTGCCTCAGTACCGCAATGACGGTACGCAAGCGCTTACCCCTTTGGTAAATCCTGCTGAATGTTTTGTTGCACAGCAAGCCGACGATCATTACTACACACCCGACATCATCTCTTTAGTCACTGTTAACTTGGATTCCATGCAAGTTTCAGATTCCGCCTGTTACCTGGGTTCGTCTGAAACCTTATACGCTTCGCCTGAATCTGTGTATCTGGCTACGACGCGTTGGGACTATGCTTACGGCTTGGAAGATACCGTTGTCACGCCCACATTACCTCCAATCGATGCAACGGTTGATCGACCGGTGGAAGAGCCAGTTGATGCGCCGGCAATTGATTTCATTCCTTATGACCCGCGGGTGGATACAGATATCCATAAGTTTTCTATCGGTGAAGGTCGATTGGATTACGAAGGCAGCGGCACAGTCACAGGGCATTTAGGCTGGAACAATTTACGAATGCCTTATCGCATGAGTGAATATGACGGGCGCTTGCGTGTGGTCACACACCACGCCATTCAAAATTTGCAAGTCAGTCCGGTGTTGGTAACGGTGTTAGCGATGAACGGCAACGGCGAATTGGCAACGATTGCTGAATTGCCGAATGCGTCTCGCCCGGCACACATTGGAAAGCCGTTTGAAGATCTTTATGCCACTAAGTTTTTAGGAGATCAGGCTTATTTAGTGACTTTTCGACAAACGGATCCGCTGTATGCGATTGATTTATCAAACCCCAGTGATCCCTACATCGCGGGTGAGTTAGAAATTGATGGCTATAGCGATTTCTTACAACCGGTGGGTGAAGGTTTCTTACTTGGCATTGGAAAGGATGCGATCGCTAGCCCCAATGGGGGTGGTGCGCTTGTTCAAGGAGTGAAGTTGTCATTGTTTGATGTAAGAAACCCGCAAGATCCGAAAGAAGTGCAATCCATTGTGGTTGGTCAACGCGGAACGGAATCGGGCGCCTTGCAAGATCAACGCGGTATTACCGTGCAAATGGCGAATGATTTGCACCCCACGCGTGTCGCCATCAGTATGAATGTGCACGGTGACGCGAATGGGCCACGTCCGACTTTGGCTGAAGCGTCGAACTATTATTCATACAGCTACACGGGTTTGCACGGTTTTGAAGTCACCGTCGGTGATAACGCGGCAATTACGGCCAAGGGTGCGCTGCGGGTTGATTCCGGTGGTGACTACTACTACGGACGTCCTATCTCAGAAGATCGCTCGGTTATCGTTAATGATGCGACTTACTACATCCATGAATCGAATGTGTATGCCGCCGATTGGAATGATTTGTCCAGCTCATTGGGGCCTCGCTAACAGGCCAGCCTTGCGTTAGGAAAAAAGCCGCTGTGATTTAACGTCACGGCGGCTTTTTTTATTCTATTTTTCTGACCCTCAGACAGCACCGGCATACAATATCGGGTCAACAATCAAGGAAGCTCACCATGTCGGTTCGCTTTGCAGTTCTGGGTGCTGGACGCATCGGTCAAGTCCATGCTCGCGCCATTCACGGCGATCGTGAGGCCAGTTTAGTGGCTGTTGCTGATGCCATGGCACCGGCAGCGGATGCCTTAGCGACGGAATACGGCGCACAGGTTCGCACTATTGATGCGATAGCCAGCGCCGATGATATTGATGCCGTGGTGATTTGCACCCCAACCGATATGCACGCCGATTTGATCGAGCAGTTTGCGCACGCGGGAAAAGCCATATTCTGTGAAAAGCCAATCGATTTGGACGTGGCCAGAGTGCGTGCATGTTTGGCCACGGTTGAGTCGACCCAAGCCACGCTGATGGTGGCTTTTCAACGCCGCTTTGACCCTGACTTCATGGCATTAAAAGAACGCATAGAAGCAGGCGTTATCGGTGATGTGGAAATGGTGGTCCTCACCAGTCGAGATCCGGCCCCGCCACCGATTGATTACATCAAGCGTTCAGGCGGTATTTTTCGTGATATGGCCATTCACGATTTGGATGTTGCGCGTTGGTTGTTAGGTGAACCGGTTGCCACAGTGCAAGCGGCAGCTTCCGTCATGGTTGACCCCGCCATCGGAGATGCGGGCGACTTCGACACCGCCAATGTCATCATGACAACCGCATCGGGCCGACAAGCGACGATTAATAATTCTAGGCGGGCAGGTTACGGCTACGATCAACGCATTGAGGTGTTTGGTTCCAAAGGCATGGTTTCAGCGCTGAACACGCATGAGTCTCGCACTGTGGTGGCGACCCGCGATGGTTATACACAACCGCCACTGCAAGACTTTTTTATGAGTCGATACGAACGCGCATACGCCAATGAGATTGCCGCCTTCGTGCAATGCGTCAAACATGGTGCGATTGCCAACCCATCCGGAAACGATGGCTTACAAGCGTTAATATTGGCCGATGCGTCCCTGCAGTCGATAAAAGAACAACGCGTCATTCATGTCGATTGCGACTGAACTTCAAACCCGTGTTGAAAGCCTAACAACTTCCGTTTGGCCAAAAGCTGTGATCGCCTCCTATGAATCTGTGCAAGGATTATGGAGCGATTACGGCGCCATTGTGCGCGTGCAATTAAAACCGAGTGCAGCTAATCACCCCAGTTCGTTAGTTGCCAAAGTGGTTGCACCGCCAGCAGCAGATCAACATCCGCGGGGATGGAATACCGATATTTCACGGCAACGTAAATTGCGCTCTTATCAGGTGGAACGTCACTTTTATGAACAGTATGCGGCTCGGTGTGCTGATCATTGCGCGGTACCCACGTGTTTTGCCAGCGAACGCGACGCGGATGCCATCACTCTGTTGCTGCAAGATTTAGATGCAAGCCACCCGCAGCGCAAGTCACAGTTATCGCTGGCTTCTGCGAAAGTGTGTTTGCAATGGTTGGCAGGTTTTCATGCAACGTTCTTAGGTGTGGTGGATGAACAACTTTGGTCGCAAGGCACCTATTGGCATTTGGCCACCCGGCAAGAAGAACTGGCGGCGATGCCAGATGGGCCATTAAAGCAGTCTGCGCACGCCTTTGATGAGGCGCTGCGAGCGTGTCGCTATAAGACCCTATTGCATGGCGACGCCAAAGTCGCCAATTTTTGTTTTTCGAACAACGGTAACGCTGTGGCGGGGGTGGATTTTCAATACGCTGGCCCCGGTTGTGGCATGCGGGATGTGGCGTATTTCCTGGGCAGTTGCATTGATGAAGCGCAGCTGAGTCGTTTGGAGCAGGAATTTTTGGATGCCTACTTCCGCGCGTTACGATCCCACCTAGCCAAAGAGCATCCTAATGTCGATGCCGAGGCACTTGAGCAAGAATGGCGAACCTTATATGCCGTAGCAGGGGCTGATTTTCATCGATTTCTAAGTGGTTGGAGCCCAGGGCATTGGAAGCTTACCTCGTATTCCCATGCCTTGGTGACTCGGGCGCTGCACATTGCTGATAACCATTCCTAACGCGGGTGTGCTAAAACTTTGCGCATGATAAAAGTTGGAATAATTGGTGGTTCTGGGTATACCGGGGCCGAACTCTTGCGCTTGTTACTGCCTCGGGCCGATGTCTCGGTGCGCTTTGTCAGTTCGCGCGCTCATGCGGGCACTCGGGTGGATCAACAATTCACTAGCCTGCGCGGTGTGTGCGAGCTTGAATTCGCCGATCCGGCCGACATTGACCAAGCTGCCTGTGACTTAGTCTTTTTTGCAACCCCGAATGGCACCGCCATGAAGCAAGCGCCCGCACTGTTGGACGCTGGCGTGAAAGTGGTGGATTTATCCGCTGACTATCGAATCAAGGACATCCCCACTTGGGAACACTGGTATGGCCAGACCCACACCAGCCCTGAATGGGTTGAAAAGGCGGTTTACGGTTTGCCCGAATTGCACCGCGATGCCATTCGAGGTGCTGAATTGGTGGCTAATCCTGGGTGTTACCCAACCACCGTTCAGTTAGGCTTTCTGCCCTTACTGGAACGAGGTTTAGTTGATACGGGATCGCTGATTGCAGACGCCAAATCCGGCATCAGTGGGGCTGGTCGTTCTGCCAGCGTGCCTAATTTGCTGGCGGAAGCGTCAGACAATTTTAAAGCCTATGGAGTGTCGGGCCATCGGCACTTGCCTGAAATTGAGCAAGGTCTTGCCGGCATGAGTAACCACCCGATAGAGCTCACTTTCACGCCGCATTTACTACCCATCATTCGCGGCATCCACGCTACTTTATACGCACGGCTTCTGCCCGAGGCGGATATCGATCAAGCTCAATTGCAAGCCTTGTTTGAGGCCAGATTTGCCAACGAGCCCTTTGTCGATGTGCTGCCCAGCGGCGTGTTTCCAGAAACCCGATCGGTGAAAGGCAGCAACACCGTTCGCTTATCTGTGGTGAAACCGCAGGATCGAAACACGGTCGTCGTTTTGGCGGTTGAAGATAATTTGGTTAAAGGCGCTGCCGGGCAAGCTGTTCAGAACATGAACCTGATGATGGGGATTTCTGAATCAGCCGGGCTGCATAGTCCTGCCTTGTTGCCGTAAATGAATTCGCTGCAACAAACAGCTGCGTGGTTTTGTGTTGGCGGTGTGCTGTTAGGCGCTGGTGTGGGCTATTCGGTGGGGCATCGCGCCGGGGAACAAGCGGGATTAGACCTGGATGTCACTGCACGGGAAACCTTGGTGTCTGAGCTGGAAACGCTCACCGCATTACACCAACAACAGCAAGTGTCATTGCAAACTGCGGAAGCTTCGATAAAGGCATTAACCGATAATATGGATGATCAGCAGCGTGCGCATGAATACGATGTCCGTGAGCTGCAGCTATACCGCCGTATTGAGTCCGGTGGTAAGGAGCGCGGCATTCATGTTGACGATGTGCAATTGGTGTCATTAGAGCAAGGCGACAGCCTGCGCGTCACCTTATTACAGGTTGGTGCGCGTGACGAGGTGCAAGGTCGTGTCGGCGTTGCCTTAATCGGCGCTGACTTGCCCGGTTCTGTCGATAGCCGGTTGGTACTGGCCGACCCCGAAGCGGAAACTGGCCTGGAATTTGACTTTCGTTTCATGACCCGGCTGAGCGTAGCGCTGCCAGCAGATCTGGCTTTGCCTGAGTCTTCACAGGAGCCTGCCGCTTGGATGGAGGGGCTTGATTTGGTCGAAATTGACCTTATTCCTGCTGATAGCCGAAGAAGGCCGAAGCGTGTCACGGTTCCTGCGGACCGCATGATTGTTGGTCCTGCGGAATAGTTGACTAATTTACTAGGTCAAGTAAACTCTACGCCTAGCTGATCAATTATTTTTCATATTTTTATCCTGAGGATGCTGCATGTCTGCCGAGCTTGAGTTCGATGACTTCCAAATGCCTGACCCGCTGGTATTCACTGAAGCGGCTGCGTTAAAGGTCAAAGAGCTAATTGAAGAAGAGGGCAACTCAGACCTGATGTTGCGGGTGTTTGTCTCAGGTGGCGGCTGCTCAGGCTTCCAATACGGCTTCACGTTCGATGAAGTTATGAACGAGGGCGACACGGCCGTTCATAAAGAAGGCGTTAAGCTGCTGATCGACCCTATGAGCTTTCAATACCTGACCGGCGCTGAAATTGATTACACCGAAGGCCTAGAAGGCTCTCAGTTCGTCATTCGAAATCCGAATGCGGTGACCACCTGCGGTTGTGGGTCTTCTTTCTCGGTCTAACGCATTATCGAGATGGCATCGCGAGACGATACTAGTTGACCAAGTTATTGAGAACTGGCCACTGTCGTTTCATTAGGAATAACGCTGCGCATCTGCGCAACCATTTCATCCGATACCGCCCGTAAAGCGTCGCGGTATTTCGGATCAATCGGCGCAGCTTCTGGCAAGCTCACTTTCAGCGGGTCCATATGCTGGCCGTTTTTACGGAATTCGTAGTGTAGGTGAGTCCCTGTCACACGCCCCGTTTTCCCCACATAACCAATCACTTCCCCGCGCTTCACACGTGAACCTTTCTTCAGGCCTTTGGCGATCTTGGACATGTGGGCGTACAGCGTGCTGATGCTGTTGCCGTGTTGAATGGTGACGCGGTTGCCGTAAGCACTTTGGAAGCCTGAGGTTTTCACAACACCATCTGCTGTAGCGTAAATGGGTGAACCATAGGGTGAGCCGTAATCCACGCCCCGGTGGGCCCTGATTTGATTTAACACGGGGTGCATGCGCTCAGGATCGAAGCGGGAAGTAATCCGCACCACATCAACTGGGTGCCGCAAAAACGTACGTTGCTTTGAACGACCGTCGGGTGAGTAGTAATTGGTTCGGCCATCGTCTGTGGTGAAACGAACCGCACGATACGCTCGACCGCCACGGATGAACTCCGCGGCTAGAATGTCACCGTCGCCAATGTACTTGCCTTCTCGATACAAGCGATCGAAGACGATACTGAATTGATCGCCTTTGCGGATGTCTCGTGAGAAATCCAGCTCCCATTCAAAGATGTCAGCCAATTCCATGATGGTGGACTGCTTTAATTTGGCTTGTTCAGCGGCCGCGAATAAAGAATTTTCAATGGTGCCTGACGTGACAACACGCTCTTTTTCGATCGGTAAATTAATCGATGCCACCGCGAAATCATTGTGAGCCCGACGAATGGTGACACGTTTGTCCTTTCCGACTTTCGCGGTCATGCTGTGAAACGCGCCGTCTTGCGTCTGAATGACGGTGAGCTTCTGGCCGATGCGCAGGTTTGATAGGTGTTCGGTAACGAATTTATCGGCCAGTAACTTCGGCATTTGCTCAACGCTGACGCCATGGTCATTCAAAATGCCCGATAGCGTATCGCCCGATTTCACCGACACAATCTTCTCCACCGCATCGCCTGGCGCTTCAGCTTGCTGGCGCATGGCGGCAATAGTGGGATGGTTTACCAAAGGTGAAACCGTGACCGTTCGCGTGGGCTCTTGCCCCGCTAAAGTGTTTGGTGTCAGTGCTTTCAGGTCTTCAAGCAGCGTCTGCTCGGTGGTGAAAGTGTCTACTGGCAGTAAAGCTGTGGATTCTTTTGCCGCGTCTGCTGCAGTGAGCAGTTGTTTGCCTTCTCCCAGCGCATTGGTGGCATCGTCGAAGAAAAATGTTGGGCTGATCATGGCCGCGACTCTCACAGGCTTCGATTGAATTTCAACCGTGCCGTTCGAACTGGTCGACGTGGTTGTCGCCATCAAACCCAAAGCGCCCACACACAGTCCGCACACAGACATCTTGCGCAGTGGCAAGCTGTGTTTGGATTTCTGCACAGGATTGGAGCGGCGAACCGCGCCCACGGTGCCTGATTGGGGTTTTCTTTGGGCACTAGTGCCCGTAGCCTTAACATTGAAGTCGACGTTTAAGGCATTATTTATGGCGAGATCGAGAGTCAACGCGATGGCCCGAATGATTGTCAGTGAAGCGGTGTCCGATGAACTTTTTCGCTATAGTCGTGAGTTACGACAAAGCGGATCCAGTCCAACCAAAACAAGTCTAGAACAAGACTTCAGTTTTTGTAGGTTAAAGGAGCGCTTTTTAATTCTCTTGAGTACTTTTTGATCACTCTTACCGACTACCTGTTTCCTATTCAATGAACTCTGTGTCTGCTGACGAACAAATTGCACTGCTTGAACGCGGTGTGGACGAAATACTGCTGCGAAAGGACTTGGTCGAGAGGCTGAAGTTAGGTCGGCCATTGAAAATAAAGGCGGGTTTTGACCCCACCGCGCCAGATTTACATCTTGGGCACACAGTCTTATTGAACAAAATGCGCCAGTTTCAAGATCTGGGGCATGAAGTAACTTTCCTTATTGGTGACTTTACCGGCCGTATTGGTGACCCCAGCGGTCGCAATGTCACTCGACCCCCGTTAGACGATGAAGCCATCGAAGCCAATGCGAACACTTATAAAGAGCAAGTGTTCAAAGTACTGGACCCAAAAACGACAAAGATTCGCTTCAATGCGGAATGGTTTGGCCCCATGGATGCGGTGGGTCTTATACGACTGGCGTCTCAACAAACCCTGGCCCGTATTCTTGAGCGCGATGATTTTGATAAGCGGTATAAGTCGAATCAACCGATCGCTCTACATGAGTTGTTGTACCCCCTAGTGCAAGGTTATGACTCGGTAGCGCTGCAATGCGATGTCGAGTTGGGGGGCACGGATCAAAAGTTCAATCTGCTGATGGGGCGTGAGCTGCAGAAAAGTAGCGGCCAGGCACCGCAGATTGTTATGACGCTACCGTTGCTTGAGGGGCTAGACGGTGTGCAGAAAATGTCGAAGTCATTAAACAACTACATTGGAGTGAATGACGCACCCGACGACATGTTTGGCAAAGTGATGTCAATTCCAGACAACATCATGTGGCGCTATTTCGATTTGGTGAGCTTGAAAAGCAACGCAGAAATTGCCACTTACAAAAAAGCCGTGGATGACGGGCGCAATCCGCGCGACGTAAAGTTTGAATTAGGTTTGGAAATCGTTGCACGCTTTCATAACCAATCTGCTGCTAAAGCGGCACAAGATGCCTTTGTGCAACGATTTCAAAAAGGGCAGATACCGGATGACTTGGTCACCGTGGTTCTTGAAGTGGGCGAGAACGGCAAACCGATAGCCAATGTGTTGACCGATTTATCGCTAACTGCGTCCACGTCAGATGCCCATCGCATGGTTAAACAGGGAGCGGTGCGCATTGACGGAGAAAAAATTGACGACTCGCGCGCGCTGCTTCAGGCCGGTCAAACTTGCGTTTTTCAAGTCGGCAAACGTCGCATTGCACGAGCTGAATTAACAGCCTAGGCTGGTAAATCAGCCTCCCGCTGGGTTTTGCCTAGGTTTCAAAGGCCGGGCTTTAAAGTGGTCGTTTGATGAATGAATGTCATAGCTCCCGTGTAACCTGATTTTTTTTAAACAAAGTGATTGACGCAGCCATTTGGGGCCCTATAATTCGCTTCCTTGCTTACGCAGTTGGCCATTTGTTGCCACCAAGCAAGGGGTGTTTAGAGGGTTAGTTTGTTGCAATCAGCAGCGAAAAAAAAAGCTAACTTTTTACACACACCGAACGAAGAGTGTTAAACTTCTCGTTCTTCGCTGAGACGAATTCAGCACGCTCTTTTACAATTGAATCAAGTAGCTTAAATGGGTACTTACAGTCGGTCGGTTGCGTTTCGCAAATGACGAGTGGAAGTACCTAAATAGAAGTAAAGAAGTATCTTGTGCAGTAAGCCAAGAGTTAATTCTTGCTAGGAACTTTCCACTCAAAACTGTTTTAGTGCCGTAGGGCACCGCAGATAACCTTCGGGTTTGATGTGAATACTTTTGAACTGAAGAGTTTGATCCTGGCTCAGATTGAACGCTGGCGGTATGCTTTAGACATGCAAGTCGAACGGTAACGATAACTAGCTTGCTAGTTAGGCGACGAGTGGCGGACGGGTGAGTACAAATTAGGAATCTATCCAGTAGCTGGGGATAACTCGGAGAAATCCGAGCTAATACCGAATACGCACTACGGTGGAAAGAGGGGGAATCTTCGGATCCTCTCACTATTGGGTGAGCCTAATCCGGATTAGCTTGTTGGTGGGGTAATGGCCTACCAAGGCAACGATCCGTAGCTGGTCTGAGAGGACGATCAGCCACACTGGGACTGAGACACGGCCCAGACTCCTACGGGAGGCAGCAGTCGGGAATATTGGACAATGGGGGCAACCCTGATCCAGCAATACCGCGTGTGTGAAGAAGGCCTGCGGGTTGTAAAGCACTTTCAGTA
>CALGLE010000038.1 GCA_937930305.1 uncultured Granulosicoccaceae bacterium
GCGTGATGCTTCTAATGTGTTCCCCGCAGGCGCGGGGATGAACCGTACGGAGATTTTAAAGCGGCAGATATAGACATGTGTTCCCCGCAGGCGCGGGGATGAACCGCTTTAAAATATGTTCTCGTGAAATGTATTTGGGTGTTCCCCGCAGGCGCGGGGATGAACCGTGACTAAATCCCCTGCGCGTGATGCTTCTAATGTGTTCCCCGCAGGCGCGGGGATGAACCGTACGGAGATTTTAAAGCGGCAGATATAGACATGTGTTCCCCGCAGGCGCGGGGATGAACCGGCTCTTATAATTATCATTTACGCAGCCCTCGCGTGTTCCCCGCAGGCGCGGGGATGAACCGTTCAGCGTAGCGGGCGTGGGTACCTTCAGATAGAGTTTGCTTCACTTCGACTGTGGCGATAGATTTAGCATTCGCTGTTTAATCAAATATCTAGGATGAATTTTTTTGATAATCTCTGGACGTATGTCGCTATCTCTATTAGTGCTGTTAAGAGGTTGTTGGGGCGGTGGAAGTAATGATCCGACAGCGCCCGCTGACCCCAATGAAACGCAGTCACCTGTAAAAGTGAATCCAGCGGATGCCAACTATCCGACGAACTCTCAAATAGGGAATTCGATTGGCTCAACTTGGACTATTGATGAATCACGTTTTGAGTCAGATTCAGCGGCGTCGTTCCAACAAATGGTTCTTGGTATAGACAGGCAAGTCAGAGTTGTCGTGACAGATTTAGATGAAGCTATAAATGCTGTGGGATTTAAAGGATCTCAATAGTAGTAACTGTGATCGATAGTGGCACGGGGGTTTATCAGTTGGTTAATTCGAGTACTGTTTTAGTCGAATTACAGTCCAACAGTCTCGGTATTTCCGCTGCATTCGCAACACTGTCAGCATTCGGTGAGGAGCCGGGATCTATTGCTATTTGGCAGTCGGTGACGGGAACATTGACGGTTACTGTAGACGGCGAGGGTTTTTATCATATCTCAACAAGCGAGCCTGCTGTGTTTGCTGGCGAGGCTGAGGTCGTGACGCCAGGGATGCTCGAGGTTCCTGCGCAAGTAATCGTCACTATGAACGACTTGTTTGGTGCGCAAATGTTTTAACTATTATTCTCGGCTGCTTTGGTGGTCGGGAAATTATGCCTCGCACTATCAACTGACCAATAAGAATATCTTATAAGTTGGAGAGGATCGCGGCACTTGTAATGGATCAGTTTTGAGCTGAAATGGCTGAAAATGTTGCTGATACATGAGTGTGTAAGGATGAGTTTGAACCCTTAAGTTTTGAATTGCAGCTTGTCGTTTCGCCTGTCGTTCAATGAAGAATTGCTGACAGCTTGGATAAGCGCTAGTGATGATCCAATTGCACAGCCCGCTCAATTCGCCGATGGGCGAGTTTTCCCCTGATGCCGAAGATTAAATTCCAGATAGGTCGCTGTCGTATGGCGAATCATTTGCTACATATCCCCCTAACTGTTTGTCGAGCGCGACGCTTAATGTACTCGTCACACGAGATGTTCAAATTTTGACCAAAACCCCGTGGGACAGCCGCATATTGCTTGCAGACATGCAATGAAATTGAAATGTAACTTCAAGTAAACTGCGCGCATTGTGTCAATTACCAGACGCATTGATCGTCATCATCTGGTCCTTTCAACAACTAATTTAGGGTGCTTCGTGAGTCTGACATCTACGAGTTCCGTCCGCTTGCGGGCTAACGTCAAAAAGACATTATTTGGGTGCTGCTTGACGGCGGTTTCCACGTCAATTTTCGCAGAGCCCCCTACTAAGGTTCAAAATGTTGACGCTTTCCTTGAGGGTGACGAACGCGTTTTGGTCACTTGGGAACAAGCTCGCGACAACGATTCCGTCCGTGGCTATAACGTATACAAAAACGGTCGCTACCATTACACCACTCGAAGCACCAAATTTTTGGACCGTGATGTAGAAGCTGGTAACGAGTACACCTACAGCATTGTTGCCTTTGACTACGACAGAAATTTCGCGAAAAAGTCGGAAGCCTCGCGAATCGTTATCAGAGACGACAACTCAAGCTCAAATGGTGTCCAAGGTTTTGGCGCGCCAACTAGGCTGAGCGGGCGTGAAGTGGCTGCCGGCACGGTGATCTGGGAATGGAATGAAGTTTCTGACGCAGAAGAATACGAGGTCGTCGTAGATGGACGAGTTGCGGGCACAACAGAGAATTTGAGCTTTGAAAGTGAAGATCTTTGGCGTGGAAACCACTCTCTCACCGTCAAAGCGATCAACCGAAACGGTGACCGATCCGAACAGTCCGATACGCTCAAGATTTACGTCGAAGATCGGCCCGTCGATGGCGGCTCAACAACCGTTGCATTAAACGATGATTCGGGCAGCTCGGATTCAGATGATGTAGACAGTTCCAGCTCCATCCCGGCCAACATCGACGAAGACGATGACGGCTTGATTGACCCTCAGTCACGCTACATCAACGACGCCCAGAAAGATGGCTACGACTTGGTGTTCAGTGATGAATTCAATGGATCTTCTGTTAATCCTTCGCGATGGGCAACCAATTTGCGTTGGGATAGTGACTTCAATGGTGAACGATATGAGTATCGAGTAATCAATGAAGAGGCTCAATTTTACGTCAGCCCACTGACGTCGGACGATGAGCACCGCGAAAAGTTACGCGATCACAGCCCGTTTAAATTCGACGGATCGAAGCTCACCATTCAAACTAAGGTGAACCCGTTTTACGAAGACAGCGGTGACAGGGCCTATGGTCGTTTCGATAGAATATTGAAACAACAACCGTTTATGTCTGGAGTCCTATCCACTCACACCACATTTGCCAGAAAGTATGGCCACTTTGAGGCCCGAATTCGAATTCCTGGCGAAGTGGGCGCATTCCCAGCATTTTGGCTGTACGCTAAGGATCGTTCAGGCGCAGGTGGTAAGCGCACGGAAATAGACATCATGGAAAGCCTGGGTCACGCGCCTTGGTACGTGTATAACTCTATGCACTACTACCGTGATGCGTCCGATAATTATTCTGGCTCATACCAATTCATCAAGCCATCTCCATCCGGGCAGATTTACACAGGCACGGACTTTAGCGATAACTTTCATGTGTACTCCGTTCGATGGGAGCCCGGTTACGTTGCTTGGATGATTGATGGCGCAGTTGTCTCTGAAGTGTGGGATGACGCAGCGGACATCGAGCCCATGCACATGATCCTCAACTTAGCCGTTGGTGGCCGTTGGGTAAACTATCCTGAGAATGCCGGTGGTCTCGGTCGTGATCCTTGGGAGCGTTTTCCAACTGATAACGATATTGATAATTTCGAAAGACCGGCATTAGAAATTGACTACGTGCGTGTCTACGAGCGCGATTAAAAGCAACTCGTAATGGCTGGCCAGGACTCCAACCTGGCCAGCTTCAATAGGCTCACCACTTAGGTTTAGAGAGCCAAGTAGGACTGTTTTACGCCACGTTTGATCGGGGATTGAGTCTTCTTTTAGAGTGACTTAGGCACTCTTGCGCATCATCCCCTGCAATGGCTAAACTTCAAATAACCAGCGAATCGATTCTCGGCACGCGTTTCTATGCGCGGGCCAACCCGTACTCTCGGTATCGTTCCCTCTTACGACTTCACAATTTTGCGCTAACATTCGTGTTTGCAATACGAATTTTATTTCCTGCGCTTGGTCTCAATTTGAGCTTATATAACGGCAATTTTCGATTTGAAATCGAGAAATGAGTTGCTGCTCAACCAGCCGTATCGTTAGGTAATAGTAACGTGTTGGCGTGAAATTTCGTGTGCTCTAATGGATCTGAGATCCAGTGGCGATGATTAATTTGACCATGCGACATGAGCCTTCTCGCCGCACAGAATTTCTGTGCAACTAGATCCCAAGGCTTCAATTTGCAGTTTACGGAAAAGGAAAGGCATGAAAACTCGATTTAGGGTCGGTTTAGCGGTTGTATGTATCGCTGTGGTTGCAACGCTAACTGGGTGCGTGGAAGCAACCGATCCCGTGGTTGATTCTGAGGCGGGTACGCCCAATCAGCCTAACCCTGAGCCAACTCCAACTCCAACTAATCCTAATCCTAATCCAGAGCCCAATCCGGAACCGTCACCCAATCCAGAGCCGAATCCTGAACCCAACCCCAGCCCAGAGCCGGTCGTTGGGCCTACACCTGTTGCCGGGCCAACCAGCGGCATTTTCGCAACTCGTGCTAATGATTTGCCGGAATACCCGAGTTTTTTCCAACAGGACGGGTACCAGAACAACGACGTCGTTCGGATGGATCTCAGGGTGGTGCCCACCAATGAAGGTTGCACGGTTGAAAACACCTCGGGTTGTACCTTTAATGATTTACTGGCTGACATCAACGGCGTGGACGACTTCAAAGTAGAGATACCCTCGCACGTGCAGATAGCCGGTCTCACGGATGACGGGGAAGTAACCAATGCTGAGATTAAGCAACGCGGACAATTTGCGCGACAACAGCCGCAAAAATCTTTCGGTGTAAAGCTTGATAGCAAAGATCAGCTATGGCGAAATGAGCGCCGCTTTCAGCTTAACAAGCACTTTGCGGACAACTCCCGGGTTCGAAATAAGGTGGCGTTTGACCTAATGAGCTTGGTGCCTCATCTACCCAGCCTGCGCTCCCAGTTTGTGAACTTGTGGATTGACAGTGGCGCGGGGCCAGAAGATTTTGGTGTGTTCACGCACATTGAACATGTCGGCAAAGAATACTTAGTAAACCGAGCACTGAATGAAGATCACAACCTCTACAAAGTTGAGTTCTTTCGTTTTTCCGAAAAAGAGCTGGCAGCTCTTCAGGTTGACGAGCTAGGCAAGCCTTTGAATGAGGAGGCGTTTGAGGGCAATCTGGAAATTAAGCGTGGTGAGGATCACCGTGCACTCACTCGGATGCTGGTTGACATAAACGACCCGGCAATCGACTTTGACACCGTTCTTGATCGATACTTCAATCGCAACAATGTACTGATGTGGATGACCGTGAATGTCTTGTTGCGACAAGCTGATGCGGTAACGAAAAATTACTATCTTTACAATCCTGTTGGCACAGAACGATTTTATTTCCTGCCGTGGGATTACGACGGTGCTTTGAATCTAGAGGCGGTTCTGACCAATGGGCTAAGCCAGGATGAATTGGTCAGACGCTCTTACTACGGCTACGCCCGTGGTAGCCGCAACAACTTCATCAACAAATATTTGCGTCAAGAGGGTGCTCACGGACGTATTGTCGAGGCCGCGAACTACATCCGTGAGAACTACTTCACCGACGCTGCAATTAATGAAATTGCACTGCGAAATACGACAGCGATAGCACCTTTCATGACACGGCTGCCAGATTCTGCGTTCGACAACTACTCTGAAAACAGCTCGTCCAGGTTCTCGCAAATCGTGGCTGATTTGCACAACGATCTGCAATTTGAGTACGGCATTCCATTGCACCCTGAAATGGATGAGCCGATCGCTTCCACCGCCACCACATTAAATCTGCGATGGACCGACGCCTATGACGTGACAAGGCTTAACACGAGCTTTTCATACGATGTAGCCATCTCGACCTCTATCTCTTTTGAACCTTCTACAATTGTGTATGAGGCAAACGGACTGGCTGGCGTCACTGAACATTCAGTTAATCGCTCGCAGCTTCCATCTGAATTATTGTTCGTTCGACTTGTTGCCCGTGGCAACGCCGATCCGAGCAAATACTGGCAAGTGGCCCTAAATACCTCTCGGTTGGATGGGCGTGAGTGGGAAGGAATACTTACGTTCGACAACCAGTAAGCAACTGGAGCTAATTGGGCCTAATGAGACGTAATCGACCCCATTAGTGAATTTTTGTTTAAAAAAAGCTGTGCGTGAGAAAACTGACACCGCTTAGTTCACAATAGCGGAAGGTTAGCTAGGCTCATGAGAAAGGCACGAAAACGGCATGAGCCTCCCCCAGGGCTTCCAAACGGACCAATTCTTGTGTGGTTCGTTGAATACTTGGGGTCAATAAGCCTTAAATTAGCTCCCCGGTGATGAAGCCGAGGATCGAAGAAGGTGGCACATACCGACGAACTGCTGCTGCGTTGGATGGCGTGGCTAATGTGCGCCGGATGAATTTTGGAAAATGCCAAGCTTCTTACAAAACGTGCTGCCCGGTTGCCTTGTTGGCGAAACGGCGTTGGCATTTGTGATTCATTCGGCCGCTGGGGGCCGTTAAGATCGGTACGCTTCCCAGCTAGAACTGAGAAACAAAGAAAACGACAATGCTTACAGCTGTGTTAGACGCTCCACAAAATATAAAAAAAGGACAAGTGGCTCAGCACCCTCGTGGCGAAAATACTTACGCGAAATTGGATGCTGCACTGGCTCAGTTCAGATCCCACAACCTGTCTGATTTAAAGAAAGCAGAGTTGATGGATCGGGTTGACAGCAAATTTGTTGTGCCCTTGGACAAACTCCCTTCGTTGCTGAGCGAGATGAGCTTCTGGTACTCGGTGTTGGAAGTCGAGGGCAAAAGAAAAAGCAAATACCACAATGTGTATTTCGACACCGACAACTACGTTCATTATTTTGCCCACCATAATCGCCGAGCGGGCCGTTTTAAGGTTCGACAGCGCACCTATGTGGAAAGCGATCTGTCGTTTCTTGAAGTGAAGTACCGCAACAATCTTGCACGAACGATCAAAACACGAATTCAGGTGCCAACCGGCCTCTCTTCGTTCGGCACGCAGGAATTAGAATTCCTTAATAAAAGTGGGGTGTTGCGATTTGGCCAATTAGAGTCAAAGCAAGAAGGAACCTATAATCGAATTGCACTAGCTAATGAAGGTGAGGGCGAACGGATCACGATTGATCTTCAGCTGGCGGTAACGGATCTGTGCACATCAAAAGAACATAGTATTGGCCCTTGGGTCGTGGTTGAAGTCAAACAACAACAGCTCAACCGGCGCTCACCGTTTTTTGCCTGGGCACGTGAAAATTCAGTTCGTCGCTGTTCGTTTAGTAAATATTGCATGGGTTTGTACTACACTGGTCCTAGTTGGTTAAAGCGAAATAATTTTCACAACGTTGCTCGCCAGATGAAGCCTATCCGCAAGTTAGCCCGAAGCCCGGAGCCTGTGTTCCTGGGCGAGTCTTATTCTGATCGAAATGTCTCCACTTTGTAGGGGATCAAAAAGCCTATGACCCCCAACGAATTATTTAACGAACTATTTCTAAGATTTTTGCTGAACGCAGGTTTTTTGTTGCTTCTGCTGCGTGGCGTCTATTTTAGAGTTTCCCAGGATCGTGACTCACTTTTCGGCTTTTTCTTATTTGGTCACGGTGTTTTCCTGATCAGTGCTCTGATGCACGACGTGGACATATCGATGGGATTTGCATTCGGTTTGTTCGCGGTGCTATCCATGCTCCGGTATCGTACCGAGTCCATTTCCATACGCGACATGACCTACCTATTTACTGTCATCGTCATTTCGCTGATATTTGCGGTCGGGCCCGTCGGTGTGTTGAGCTTGGTTATCATCAGTGTCGTGCTGTGTGCCATCGTGGCACTGTGCGAAACAACCCTATTTGCGCCCAGGACAACCGTGCGCCGCATCGTCTACGACTCGGCAACCGCAGTTGGACCTGAAAACCGTGACACTTTGATTAAAGACCTTGAATCTCGTCTGGGGGTCAATATTCTTGAGGTAGAGGTCGGCGAGGTGGATTTGATTCGCGACTCTGCTGTCTTGAGGATCACTTCGTCAGTTAATAACAAGTTAGATTCTTAACTTTGAAGCGACATCCGGCATGGAACAAGATGTTCACACGCCATAAGTGGTTCGCTGATTTGTTCGGCAGATAATTTGAAAACTGACAGAAAATCAGCTATCAAGGAAAGGCGATGAGAACCGACCCAGCCGGATGCAAAGTGATTAAAGTAATTGCTGTCTGTTTATCATTCGCTGTTTGTGCCGGGGCGAACGCCAATGAGCGCATTCCAAAATTTGATGTGTTCGGCCGATTGGAAGTTGATGCGTTTAACGCTGATGGCGTCTATGGCGAAGGAACAGATAATTCGCTTAGGCGAGCTCGTTTGGGTGGCGGCGTCGAATTTACGTCGAACCTTTCGGCAGAATTAACCCTCGATTTTGATCAGGAAACCAAGGATGTTTCCATCAATGATCTATCCGTTAAGTTTGATCTTCCCCTAAAAAACGATGTGTATATAGGCCTAATTAAGGTCCCTTACGGCTTGGAGAAAAATTCAAGTTCGAGAACACTACGTACGGTTGAGAGAAGCTTGGCTACTGATGCCATATCCCCTGATAGACGGGTTGGGCTGCTGCTGCGCCAAAACAAAAGCCAATGGTTTCGAAGCGCTGGAATCTTTTTCGATGAAAATCGAGAAAAAGTTTCAATGTTCTCGGGGCGTGTAGTTTGGGCACCGGTGGACACCAAGCTAAATGTCTTGCATTTTGGAGGCAGCGTGTACCACGAAATTTTAAACGATGAGCGATTTCGATTGCGTACGGATGGGGCCCTGCAAAGTGCTAGTAATTTCGTAAGAAGTGATTCCTTTGACGCCGAACAGGTCACGGCCTTAGCGGCTGAATTTGCTTGGATGCGAAACTCGTTGTCTGCTCAAAGCGAAGTTATGGTGCAGCAACTTGGCGGCGTAGACGGCGGGGACAAGCCCCTGTTTTTTGGCGTCTATGGTCAGGTCGGATGGGTATTTAACGGGCGTCGAAAATACAGTGCAGGTCGATTTCGTAGTGCTGTTGGAAATGATCAAGACAGTTCGACTGAGGCAACTATCAGCTACAGCTACCTTGATGCAGAACATGAGGGGGAAGGCGATATAGGTGAAGAGCTGGTTATTGGCCTTAATCGTCAGGTTACTGAGCATTTGAGGCTCTCTGCGCATGTATTTGGCACCCGTGTTAGTACCGGTGGACCAGAACTGGAAACTGGGCGCGGTGGCTTAGTGCGGCTGCAACTTAGTTACTAAAAAATCATCCAATCACGCGTACGACTTGCAGTAGCTAAGACCTCAACTGTGAGCCGATTCAAACAAAGTTGGTTACCAGCCAGTTACTGTACGCAGTCCTCATCTAGCGCATTGCAAAACCTTGCAAAGATGTAGGAACACGTTCTTGGGGGGGGTACAATATTGTGGGTATGTTATCTCTTGTGATTTGCAATTCTTTGGAATATTGTCATGCCTCTGTCTAAAAATCTGCGCCGAGGCTCGCGTAAAACGTTGGCCTGTGCTGTAGCCGCGCCAGTGCTGCTCGGCTTTGGCATGGTGGCACGGGGTCAGTCATTTTCTGAAGTGCAGCAAACCAGTCCGTGGTTCGAACAAGGTACCCTGGCGGTGTCTGCGGGTGCGAGTTATGCTGTTGGTGATCGCGCGAAAAATGTGATTCTGTTCGTTGGAGATGGGATGGGCATCACCACACTCACTTCAGCCAGGATTCATGAGGGGCAAAAAAGCGGGGGCAGTGGCGAAGAAGGCCTGTTGTTTTTCGAAACGTTCCCCAGCACAGCGTTAGTTAAAACCTACTCTGTTGATGCGCAAACTGCCGATTCAGCCGCAACCATGACAGCGATGATGTCCGGTGTGAAAACAAACACGGGGTTACTGGGCGCAAGCGAAGTTGCACAGCGAGGAGATTGTTCGTCAGTTGCAGGGCAAGAGCTCATCACGCTCATCGAGCTTGCAGAGCTTAACTATCTTGCAACCGGTGTTGTGACCAACACCCGTGTAACCGATGCAACCCCGGCCGCCACTTACGCGAAGTCAGCCGACTGGCGGTGGGAGAACGATACGCTTATGCCGGCATCTGCATCGAGCCTTGGATGCAAAGATACAGCTGTTCAGTTAATTGAGTCTGAGCGTCAACTTGAAGCCCGCATTCCCGGTGCCGATATTGATGGCATTGATGTCATCCTTGGTGGCGGCAAAGCAAACTTCCTGCCGAATCAAACTGATGGTCAATCCGATGGTGCGAGAAGCGATGGTCGTAATCTAATCGATGAATGGCTCGACTTGTATCCATCTGCTGTTTATGTAGACGCAAAACAATCGCTATCTCAATTACCGGCAGGGGCCACTAAAGTGTTGGGCTTGTTTAGTGATCAAAACATGCAATACCGAATGAACCGACTCAACGCTGGGCCGAATGAACCATCGTTGAGCGAGATGACGGTGCAAGCCATCAATGTGCTGTCCAACAACACCAATGGTTTTCTACTCATCGTTGAAGCTGGACGAATCGATGATGGACATCATGCCGGCAGCGCGCATGCCGCTTTGGACGAAACGATTGAACTTGCCCAAGCTGCAGAAGCCGCCTTCGATGCAACAAACGCTAATGAAACACTGATTCTTGTTACGGCTGATCACAGTCACGCACTGTCGGTGGGTGGCTCGTTCTCGCGAGGGAATTCCATTCTCGGAACCACGGTATTTACTGGCTTTAATCAATCATCCATTGCAGAAGATGGTTTGCCCTACACCGTTTTGACCTACCTAAATGGACGAGGCTATGCTGATCTGGGTGCAGAAACCAATCCGGATGTGATTTTCGAACAGCCTGTTAATGCGGGCAGGAAACTAGCCATTGGTGTCGACACGACGGCCACTGGATTTCATCAAGAGGCATTGATTCCGCTTGAGGCAGCAACGCACGCTGGCGAGGACGTCACGATACACGCCATAGGTCCGGGTTCTGAGAAGGTGCGGGGGGTGCTTGAACAGAACGCCATCTTTAACATCATCGACCGGGCATTGGGTTTATTACCTGATTGATGCGACACCTTACAGCGAGTTTGCCAGCCCTTTTGATTGGAACATAGTCATGCGTTCATCACATACATTTTTTCCACTGCTGTTGTTACTGATTAGCGGTTGTGGTTCGGAAAGCTCACCGCCAGCAAGCGGTGATGGTTCGCAAAGTTCTGTACCAGATCCCATTCAAGTCACTATTGATTCACCGGTCGTGCCGGAAGGTCGACCTGAAATTGGTGCACTGAATTTACGCGATAATCCAGTGGTTAAAAACACCACGGAAAATGCAAGATATGTCAGCGCGGCGGATAGATTAGAAAATTTACCAGTGCAAACGGCAAGTGCGGGCCAAGCAAAAAATGTCATCTTGTTTGTTGGTGACGGAATGGGTTTATCAACGGTTACCACAGCACGTATTCTTGAAGGGCAAAAGAAAGGTTTGCTAGGCGAAGAAAATTCGCTGAGCTTTGATAATTTTGCTTACACCGGTTTGTCCAAAACTTATAACGTTGATTCTCAAACCGCTGATTCTGCAGGCACTATGACGGCGCTAATGACTGGGGTAAAAACGGATGCTGGCATTCTTGGTCTTGCAGAAAACGTGGTTAAAGGGGATTGCCGCAGTGGTTTTGGCAACGAACTAACAACAGCGCTTGAATTAGCTGAACTGGCTGGTTTGTCTACTGGTGTGGTAACAACGGCCAGGCTAACCCACGCCACACCGGCAGCCGCCTTTGCAAAATCTGCTGACCGGGCTTGGGAAGATGATGTTGATCTGATCGATGATGCTAAGAACAATGGATGTGTTGACATTGCTCGGCAGATGGTCGAGTTTGAGCAAAATCTTACTCAACGTTTTGGAGCAAATGCAACAGACGGGATTGAAGTTTTGATGGGAGGTGGGCGCTTGAAATTTTTGCCCACATCGCAGGGTGGCTCGCGACAGGACGGTCGGGACCTAATCTCGCAATGGCGTTCGCAATACCCATCTGGCGCATACGTAGAATCCCGAGCGAATTTAAATTCGGGTAGCACGGATTCCGCGACTCATCTATTTGGCTTGTTTGCAGATTCTCATATGTCGTACGAGCAAGCGCGAGTGGCCGACGCGCCGGCGCAACCGAGCTTGACTGAAATGACGACTTCGGCCCTAGATCTACTTAAAAGAAACACCAACGGATATTTCCTAGTGGTCGAGAGTGGACGTATCGATCATGGCCACCATGCAGGCAGTGCACACGCGGCATTGGAGGAGACGGTTGAGTTTTCAAATGCGGTGCGTGCTGCACTCGACTCAACCGACAGCTCAGACACCTTAATCATAGTGACGGCCGATCACAGTCATGTTTTTGGATTTGCTGGACACCCAAAACGTGGTAATCCTATCTTGGATAAGGTCGTGCAAGTTGGAGCGAATGAGTATGATCTTGATGAGAGTGGTTTGCCTTACGCAACCTTAAGCTATATCAATGGCCGAGGATTTCGATTTGTTGAAAACGAGACGAATGCTGATGTTACCTATTCAATGGGCATTCAATATACTCGAGTCGATCTTTCATCGGTGGATACAACCAATCCTGGTTTTTTCCAAGAAGCCTTAGTTCCACTTGAGGTGGAAACCCATGGAGCCGAAGATGTGGCCATATACGCCACAGGGCCCGGAGCATCCTTGGTTAGAGGCACAATGGAACAGAGCCAAATTTTTCACATCATGAATTACGCCGCTAGTTTGGAAGCGAAAGCTAACTCAGCGCTAAACCGCACTCGGTAATTCCCTCGCGCTAATACAAGAAAGATTAACGGGGCACACATTCCTGTGCCCCGTATTATCGTTAGATTAATTCTACAATCAGAATGTAGGCATCAGAATCGTCCAAATACTCGGGCAGATCTTCCATACCAGCTTCAAAAACGATTTGCATTTTGTCGCCCACTTTTCTACCCAGCAAAGAATGACTTAGGTATTCGGGCACACCTTCTGTGACGCCTGCACGTACCGTCATTGGCTCATCGAAGTCATCGGTGCTTTCAATTTTCTCACCGGTGCTCCAGCTAAACATTTCGTATTTAAGAACGACCGGATCACTGAATTCGATGGTGTTGCCAGAACCGGATTCTAAGGTTCTACGGGCTGAGAATGTAGGGGCAGGTCCCTCGGGGCTTGATATTTCAACTGAGCCGTTCGTCTCGCTAACGCTAGGGAAAGCGAAGTCGTTACTAGCAAGTACGTTAGTACCATTGTTACCGCTTGAGCCGCCGCTGTCGCACGCGCTAAGCAGGACTAACACACTGGCACTTGCTAATACAGCAACTCGTTTTGTTAAGAGGTTTTTCATGATGTTATTCCAATAATTGTTTGGGCAAAGGCAGGCCTTTCGGCCTGCCAAACGTTGATTGTTCAGTTGATCAACGATTCTCTGCGGTGATCACTGAAGCCAATGGCAGCCAAACGTCTTCCATCAAGACCCTTTTGCCGTTTGATTTTGAAGCACGAGCCATAAACTTATAGTGCTCAACTTCTAATGCTACGATTTGGTGACTTTCCAAGCTGGTTAACTCACCCTGGTCAACAATGGTATTGCTGTTTGTATCAGTCCAAATGGCAAGTGAATGGAGTTCCTTGTTCGTTAGTTGACCGTCTGTATTGGTATCTAGGGTGGCCAGTTCCGCAAACCCGTCTGCATATACACCAGGAACATTTCCGAACAAGAACTCTCCGCTGATCTCACCCGTTGCATCGGATGTCACTAGAATTCCAGCGGTAGGTGCGAACCATTGGCTCAGAGTTTCTTTTGTCCCGTCACCATCAATGTCGACAACGAACTCACCGCGAATGCGTTGAATTCTTCCCTTATTTTCCAGATCAATCGCAATCGGTGATACAAGAGAGCGATCACACTCAGTTAGCTCGGATTCAATGCCGTTCTCGAGCGCTCCGACGAAAAAGATCGAAGTTTGGTTGTACTGGTAGTTAGTGCCGTTCCATTCAATTTCCCAATTGCCTTTGTAAGGGCCTTCCCATTGGTTGGCATCGTTGCCAATCAAATATTTGTGGGTGTAGTTGGACGAGTCGACAGTGATTACTAAGTTATTATCACGATCATAAAAATTGTAGTTTGATGCAAATCCGTTTTGATCGGAATTGAAAACATCGACACCACCAATGGTTGTGCTGCCACCGGTTTCTACACGACAAATGGGTGCATCAGGTGCATCAACTGGAGGTGGTGGGGGTACTTCAGCCAATACAATGTTAATTGTTGCTGTATCGTGTGAGCCACATGTGCCTCGTAATCCGTATTCTATGGAGTAGGTTCCGGCAGCCGTGGTGTTTGAAATCACAAACATTTGCTGCGCAGCATCGTAGATCACTTCGCCTGGTACGTTGTGGCCCAAAATATCTACTTCGTGCACACTGCCTTCACAAGGCATATCGTTAGCCAGAAAATCGATGGTGAATGGAACGCCTACATCAGAAGCCGCGTTGTCATCATTTGCAACAGTCGGTGGCAAAGCAACAGGCAGTGGGCTATAGCCAGCATTAATGTGTTGCATCGTACACGCGGATTCAGGTGAGGTATTGCTTTCAGAAGGTAGGTTGAAAGCGGGTGTGATGCCGTCAATGCCGATAACACTTAAGCCGTGTTCGGGTGCAGATGCAGCCGATGTCGGTTCGTGCCCGTCGGGTGTTACAAACATAACGCTGTAGTCGCCGTTGGTGAGTTGTTCGAACACGTAGTTACCGTTGCTGTCGCTCTGCAACATCGCGATTTGATCACCTGCGTTGTCCATTAACTTTACCGAAACATTCGCAATCGTTGTGTCTGATCCATCGAACATGCCATTGGCGTTTGCATCGACCCAGGTTACGCCGCAAATCGTGTTGTCCGCTGGTGGAATGGGGGGTGGAACAGCAACGAACGCCGCATCGATATCCATCACATCGGGCGCGGCTTCAGTTAAGCAAAGATCATTGGTTGAACCGTTAGACAGCGCATCGTTTGCACCACCTGTGGTGCCTAACTCAAGCGTTGCATCCAGTGGTGAGAATGAAACGGTGTAACAAGCATCAATATCTAAGTTACCAAAATAGTAACTACCATCAAGATCTGTTTCACTTTGTTGTAATAAGGTGTTGTTTTGATATAAGGCGACTGATGTGCTACTGACTGTGCTTTCGCCGTCATCGAACACATTGTCTCCGTTAGCATCAAACCAAGAAAGACCGGATATTGAACCTTTGGTCGGTTCAGGTGCAGGTGTTGCGTCGATTAACACACAGTCTTGAAATCCTGATCCGGGCTCGCCGTAAATGCCAATAGCTGCTGTCGTCGTGCCAGCGGGTGATTCTAAAGTGACTGAATAAGCACCGGACACGTGCTCTGTTACTTCCGTACTTTTAGTGGTCAGCGTGTTGTCGTCAGCGTCAAGGAAGGCTAATGTAATACTGGCGTACTTGGCGACTGTCACCCCGCAGCTCATTCGATAAGTGATACCGGCTTCAGCAGGTGTGGTTCGAAACGCGCAACCGCCAGCATCCAATGCCGTTACATCAATGGCGGGTGAGTCGGAATCGCACAATAACCATTCTGAGGATTGATTGGATCCCGTGATGATATCGTCAGATACGATTGTTTGAGAAAAAACGGGTGGGGCGAGCAGTAGGCTTACAGCCAAAACAGTCGCATGTGGATGCATTTTCATTGAGTATCCTGCGTCATGGTAGGAATTAGGGACCGCTGCTACACCTAAGGTTTAGATGTGCCAAGGGTCGGTCCCTTTCAACGCAAGCAAGAACATGACCATGCCGGAAGCTTAGGTATCGTGGTTTGCAATTGCTAACAGATGCAGCAGATTGGGGTGAGAACTAGAACACAATAATATAGTCTGCGAAGACCACTAACTGCGCTTTTACAGGCAATCTAGGCGTTGAGACCTTCGTCTCCGATACCAGAGAAAAACGGTTAACAATGCCAACAGAGATTCATCGCCCGATCCAATGGTAGAGGAGTTTTTAACTTCCCAATTAAAATGACTGGATACGGTGCGAAAACCATCACTGGCCTGAACTGTGGCGTGATAGTGACCCGCCTTTGTTAATTCTCCCTGAATGATGCCCTCAGAACTCATCGTCAGCCCTTCAGGTAATCCATTGGAGTGAAAGGTCAGTGAATCATTATCGGCATCAGACACCTTGATCGCCAACGTGATAGAGTCCCCAATTTGATGGTGCTGGTTGGCGATCTCTTGAATAAAAGGGGTGCTGTTATCGGTGACGCCGTGGTGTCCTGGGGTTTTGTCAGAGAGGTTGCGCGCTTGCATAACAAA
Organism: uncultured Granulosicoccaceae bacterium; assembly: GCA_937930305.1. Lineage (GTDB taxonomy): Bacteria > Pseudomonadota > Gammaproteobacteria > Granulosicoccales > Granulosicoccaceae > Granulosicoccus. The sequence continues at coordinate 16,128 of CALGLE010000038.1, forward strand.
TCCATCCCAGTGAGAATGCATGTGTTGCCTGTCCTCGTTTCTGGGCACATGATGAAACGAGATTCGATGCCACACAATCAAGTCTTGGTTTACTAGCGATTCATTATTTGTAAATTGAAGAATATCATCGCCGCAATCAGGATTAAATTTCGCGTTTTCATTGATGAATCGTTCGCAATCGTTTTGGCGGGTAACAAAGAAATCGAAATCGGTAAACGGCTCTTGTGCTAGACGAACTAGCTTGTGTCCGTAGTTTACTGGTTCAATCAAGTATCCAGGTGCTTCTGTTATGTTCTCTGCATCGTCGGTTATGTACCACGAGGTAAGCTGCTCGGGGTTAATTTTTCGTGCTGTTTCAACGGTTAGTCGTTCTTGCATCTGAGATCGTTTGCCTGCTGGGTCTATAGGGTAAGAGACCTCCGTGGCCACATCATCAAAAACGTTCTCTCCTATGTCAAAGTCAATACGCCAGTAGTAGTTGTGGGTGTGTGAAAGCCAAACTTTATCGGGTGCGCCTTCCAACTCTCTGCCAAATTTGTCGTGGTTATGATCGCTGCTGCGTTGTAACGCACCGGCAGCTCCAATGCTCGGTTCGATAGAGCCATCGTCGTAAAATTTCCACGTGACCAGATAGGTATAGGAACCCACTTGAGATATGGAAAAAAGTGTTAGAACTTCTTTAATTTCGGTGTGGCTTTCCGAATGATAGGCCGCATCTTCAGTGCCTGTTTGTTTGCATAATCCGGCTCTTTCATTGATGCTCAGCAACTCACCCTCAGGGCAATCGGATGCTGTCAAGGTGCTTACATAGCCGCCACCTAATCCAAATTGGGTAACGTCGTTGTACGTTACGTTGCTGTCGTCGTAGGTTACGTGCAATTGCGATAGGCGCATGGAGCCTATCACTCTAAAAGGAAGTTGGTTTTCGGTTTTGTAGTGAATTTCACTTAATACGATATTTTCGCGTCGTGTCGACGACCAGCACAGTTCCCAGCCTGAGCCGTTGCTGAATTCTGCACGGATCTGGTGATGGCTATCGCAAGTTAGGAGTGCAGCTTGTGCTGAGAGCGGGATAACAAGATTGCCCAGCAGCAGGCAAAAACCTATTAATTTAAGAATGTGTATCTTTTGAAGTCTGTTTAAAAAAGTTAGTATTATTCTCACTCCGCCTCTCCTGGATTACCATCGATTCGACTGGCGAGATCGCTAAAAGGAGAGGAGGTTGACCAATCAAAAGGAATCAGTGAAAAGCCGATTCGATTCGATCGTATGACCGGTAAGTCTTCTTTGCTCGGTGTGAAGTGACGAGTGAGCGAAAACCAGACAACCAGATCATGAACCGTTTCATTGTTTACGAAATCATCTAAGCTTGCGCCACAGTCTTGATCAAACCGGTGGTTTTTTGAAGCTAATTTTTCGCAATCGTTTCGCGTGGTGATGGCGATATCGAACATCGTCCAGGGTTGTTTGGGGTTCACCAAGCGGTATCCAGCAGGCTGGGGATCGAGGTAGTAGCCAATGCGAGTAGGTGAGGCTTCCCCATATTCGCCACTACTGGTTTTTTTATCGCTAATTCGCCAACCTCGGAAATCGGTGTTTGCTGTTTTTCGAAACATCTCTGTGTCGATGTTATCGATATTTATTTCGCGCGTTAGGTCTTCTGCAGATATCGCTGTAAAGTTAAATTCATCAATCAGATCATTATGTGGACTTTCATCGATATTGAAATCTAAGCGCCAATTAACCAGGAGTGACGCGTTTGCAGCATATTGATTCGAGTCATCTATTTTCACACCGTATTGCGGATTGTTGGTGTAGCGAGAGATTTTTCCTGAATGAACCATTGCCGGTTTAATTTCACCGTCTTCTGTGAAGTGCCAAATTTGTTGGAATTGGTTTACCCCAATTTTGGATTTTCCGTGTAACGTAATTTCGCGTCTAGGCAAAGACTGAAAGTGACGCGCGCGAGTCATCAGATTTAGGGTACGCCGGACTTGGCAGATTCGGTGTTGGTCACCAATCAGCCATTCGCCGTTCTGGCAACCGTGTGCATCTTCAGTCCAATGATCCCCACCGAAACCAAATTCGCTAAGCATGTGGGTCGCCTCATCGTCTTCATCGAATTGATGCAATACTTGCGCAATCGATGCCGCATCCAGTATTTTCCGTAGTGGCCTGTCTGGACCGGCGTAATAAACGTGACTTAGAACTAAACCGGAACGATCGTCCACGTGCCAGCACAGTTGCCATTGAGCCCCGCTATCGAACTCCAGTGTTAAGGGGTTTGCAGAAGCGGTGTGAATGGCGTTTTCAGAAATTTGGGTGTTCGAGGTGCCGCACGTTGCTGCTTGGGCCGTACCGAACCCAAACAGAAAAATAATGACAAGACTATGTTTGATAAGGTTTTTCATTGAGCCCAATCAAGAGAAACTTCACCTGTTTTGAGATGAACAACCGGTTCAGTGATGTAGCTGTTGCTTTCAGCGTCAAATACAGACACCAGTGCACAACGCTCTAGGTGGCAGCGCTTGTTGGTTTCTGAATCAGTGGATTGAGGCACCCAGATTGACACCCTGAGTTGAAGACTGGACATCAACTCGCCATCAGCGCTTTGTGTGTGAGCACTTTGTTCCTGAACTAGTCTAGCTTTAACATCTGAATGACTTCGCACCGCATCGACGCTGTAACGGATTTCGTCAGTGGATAAAGGCAAATGAATGCTAGGGAGCTTTTTGGCACTGAGAACCGTTTGGGTTTGTAAATCTACTAACCTGAGTTCAGCAGAATGCGTGTGGTGATTAAATAAAAACACTTCAACCAAACGCGCGTTTGATAAGTTTGAATGTTTTTGTTCCAGTGGCTCAGTTAGTAAAACCTGAATGCCTAACGGATGAGGCGACTGAATGTCGCTACGTGGTGAAATCGTTGATCCACTCGAACTTTTGGATAATGCGATCAACTCGGCGTTAGATTTTTCAGTGCTTGTAAGAGGGGATTGCCAAGCGCCTTGTGCGGCTGCTGAAATCAACCAAGCAAACAACGCCATCGCCCAACGAAGTCGCAACCCACGATGGGGTTCTGCCGATGTGTATGGACGCACTTGGGGAGATGAAAATGGCATCATCTGGCACTTAGAGTTTGTAGGCGAATCGGGGCAGCCCCGCAACTGCCATGCACTGAGCAATAATCGTGCTACTCCGCCAGTTTTGCCACTGTAAAGGCTGCGAGACGCTATCTTGCATAGGCAATCGGGGCCGTAGCCCAGATTTGATAACAACTGTGCCAATGGCAAAGTCAATCATTGTGAAACTGCACCAGGTACTGTCCCACTATGTTGTATGGTTAATTGAGATCCAACAGGAGTCGGTAATGATTCATTCCAGCAGCGTTAAAAAAGATTCAGTTAGTCCGCAACGTCGGCGTGTACTTCAGGGCTTGGGTGCAGTTACGGCGGCCAGTATTGCCACTCCGGTTTTAAGCTCTGATGCTCAGAGACAGGCACGCATTACATTATCCGGTATTGCAATAAGCAAACTTGATAGTCCGGTGAAGTCCTTGATATTGCGAAATCACTCTAAGCAGCAACTAGTGATCAGTCACTTTTCAAACGGTGCATTGATGTTTGACGGGGAAATATTAGACTGTGGTGGTGTATGCGTAGAAAAATCCTTAACAATTCCTGCGGGTGAAGAAACAGAAATTCGGTTTGATAAGCGAAAGCTGTTTAATAGCTCAAAAACTTCAGAAACAATAATCAACGTGATTGCGGATGTGCAACGACTAAATGATGGAACGCGAGTGGTTCCCTTTCATGGTGTTGTGGAGAAGGGAGTGGTTACTCTGTCAGCACCTGCCGAGAATGTGGTCAGCTAGACGGCTGAAGAACGCTTTGGATTCGGGTGATGATTTCTCTGACTTCCCTTTGGTGCCGATCATCGTGATGGGTAACCAGCCATTGTTCATGTTCTAGGGTTTGTATTTCATCACTCACTCGTTCTAGGTCTGGAATGTCATCTCCGATGAATGTGGGGAGCACGGTTTTCACTCTCCCTTGGAGGGCCATGTCTAGCGAAATTCTCGCTTGGGATACTTCAATCAGTGGCGCGCCATTTAATTGTTGGTTTACCCAATGAGCGGATGGGGTCGTGCCTAGCACCGCCACCCATTGGGAAATGGAAGAATTTTTTGCATATACAGCAAACTTTACTCGCTGTATCCGCTGACCTGCTAGGTGTATTTGAGTCGGTCGCTGATTGCGTATTCCGATCACCACTTCTCTATGGGCAATATCAAGTACATGATCAGCGGCTAGAAATTGTAATAACACGGAATCGTCTGCTTGAAGCGTGTGGATGTGTTTGCTGAGTTGCAGTGTTGTCCAAGTGCCTGCGGATATTTTTACTCGACGAGCCATTGCTTGAGCATTTTGCGCGAAAATAGGATCGATCGAGTTCTCAAGGTCAATGGCTTTATCCAATAATGCTTTGCCTTCTTGCGTTAGCTCATACCCTCTCGCTTGTCTTTTGAACAAGTCTCGATTTAGACGCCGCTCAAGTGCCAGCATACGACGACCCAGAGTAGGGGCGCTTTTTCCTGAATCGATTTCGGCTGCGGCCAATCCGCCATTTCTTGCAACGCTCAGGAATAATCGAAGATCGTCCCAATTAATTTCACTTTCATCCATGAAATGAACATTACATTTAAGTCTGTTTATAGTGCAAGTATTGATTGATTTAATCTTCACCTGGAATCCGCAACTGGTGAGATTATTTCTCTCATGAACAATTTATTAAATAATGAACATGCATTAGGACTTGGGTGCTGGCCGATTGGAGGGGAGATGTATGACTCGGATGGCAATCAGCTGGGCTACAGTCGGTCGGATGATAAACAGTCGATCAAAACCATTCATGCAGCTTTAGCCAACGGTATTTCTGTATTTGATACGGCGGCCGCCTATGGTGCAGGACATTCGGAACGTCTACTGGCAAGAGCATTGGGAAAACGGGATGATGTTTTCGTTATCACAAAAATTGGTTTGAAGATAGATGAAGCCACCAAGTCAATCACCGGTGAGGCTTTAGACCCTGCGTCTTTGGTTGCTCAAATAGACGGGTGCTTAAGTCGATTAGGGCGTGACACCATTGATTTGTTGCTATTACATCCAAATGAGGTGCCATCAGAACAGATTCATTCTGCGTTCGATGTCATGGATGCTGCGTGTCAGCAAGGGAAAATTAAGTCCTATGGTTGGAGCACTGATTTTGTCAGTAACGTTGAAGCCGCGTCAGGGCGAGAACGCTTTAGAGCAGTGGAATATGCCGCGCATGTCCTTATGGATGCACCCGATATGCGCGCAAAAATTCTCGACAAGAGCTTGCTTGGGCTTATTCGATCACCTCTAGCGATGGGGTTGTTAAGTGGCAAGTACGATGCGAATTCCACGATGCCATCCGATGATATTCGCTCCACTGAGCAAAGTTGGACAAACTACTACATTGACGGCAGGCCCAATCCGCAGCTAATTGAACGAATTGAGATAACTAAAGAGTTATTAAGAACGGGTGGACGAACCTTGGTGCAAGGTGCGCTTGGATGGTTATTTGCTAAATCTTCTGCGAGTATTCCTATTCCTGGTGCGCGCACCGTTGAGCAAGTAGAAGGTTTGGCTGCCGCGCTGAAGTTTGGAGCTTTGCCTGGTGGCGTTGTCGCAGAGATCGACGCATTGGTTGGGAAGCAATTCGTTAGCGATGGTCAAAGTCCGAGGTGAGTGGTTAAGCGACGATTCTCAGAAATTTTCCGGCTGGATGGCGGTGTTTGGTACTAAAGGAGAGTGTGGTTGTTTCTCACAGTGTTAATCTACTCTTTCAATAGGTTCAGTTCACTGGAGAGCGAAAATGGCGTTGGAAGATAACGTTTGTACCCTAGTACCTTACTTTACCGTTCAAGATGGCAAGCTCGATGAATTTAAAGCGTTGGGTGAACAGATGGTTCAGAAAACTCAATCTGAAAGTGATGTTGTGTTTTATGGATTCAGTTTTAGCGGTCAGCGCGCGCATTGCCGAGAAGGCTACACCAGTGCCGCAGGAATTTTGAAGCATTTGGAAAATGTTGACGAATTGCTCCAAGCGGCTTTGAAAATTGCCAGCCTCGATTTACTAGAAGTTCATGGACCCGCATCGGAAGTTGACGCATTGCGTGATCCTTTAAAGGGTTTAAACCCAACGTTCTTCGTAATGGAAACTGGCTTTCGGCGCTAAAGCGATAAAATGCCGTTTGGGTAAATCGTCGTCATTGAGCTCACGCGCATTGTGCTTGATTGCGCGCACTCGCTACAGTTCCTGACATCATTCGCTTGCAATTGGATCCAGACATACACAAAGTTAACTGTGAGGCGTGTATTCGCTTCGCTCTTTCAAGTGGCAAAGAAATGCTATTTCAATTTGACGAAAGACACTTGTCAAAACGCGATTTAGATTCAGAGGGTTATATGAAAGTTCAATCAGAGTTTACGCGTTTGTCCGCCAGAACCCGAGTAGTGGAAGTGGAAGGTAGCGCCAAAGAGGGTGTTGTCACACTGATTGGAAAAAGTAGTCAATTGTATAGCTGAACCGGGCTTTTTCTCGATTATCACCGCCGGGTTCTAAGGCCATCCTTTCGGGTGGCCTTTTCTTTGTTATGGCTCAGGAATGAATCGTTAGTCCATACTTTTGCTTGTCCCAAACTAGATCACGCAAATAGAGCTGGTTTTCTGTGACGTCGGTTTAAAAAAATTGGCCTCAGCGGTGCATTCTTGGCCCTGCAGGCGTTACGATGATTATTAAATCGTAGCCGCACTGTTTAATTAGTGCGCGCAGTGCGTTTTATCAGGATGAACCAGTTAATTATTAACCCGGACGCGCAACTATGCCAATACCACTTCGAATACCCCTACTGCCAGCTGTAATCGCCGCGGTGCTCACGTTATCAGGCTGCGCTGAAGACGCCGCTGAAGGCTTATTGCCATTGGTCACAGTGAATCCTGAAACCACACCGGTGAATGATCCCGTGCCTGATCCTGTGCCTGATCCCGAAGTTATTCCAGAGCCCATTGAGCCCACTGGAATTATCTCTGAGGTGGCGATCGACGAAATCCAAGGCGTATTCACCGCAGGCGCGCCACCGACAGCGATCGGAATGATCAACTTATCTCCGCTTTCATTGACGAACGAACCCGTTCAGTTCATTAGCGGTGGATCCACTCAAATACCTTTGCAAAGTGATGTGCCATTTGTTACCGCCTATGTTGTTGTCGATACGGAAGGATATTTTACGGTCGATCTACCCATCGAAAAATTATTCGCTGATTTAGTTATTACGTTCAGCACGATTCAACTGGAAGGGCAAATTGATGAAATCGCCGTGTCCGTCGCTAGTGCTGTAGGGGATATCAGTGGTGCCGAGAAGCTGCCCGTTTCAAGTGTCGTTGTTGGCACGGGTGATCTTCAAGTCAGCATGAGTTGGGATACCCCAACGGATTTGGATCTGCGCCTAGTGGAGCCTGACGGTACGAATATTTATTTTGCGAATAAAGTATCTGCATCTGGCGGCACTTTAGATTTGGACAGTAATGTTCTTTGCTTCATTGATGGAGTGAATAATGAAAACATTACCTACGAAAATGTGGTTCCACCGTCTGGTGAATACACAGTTCAAGTGACTTACTTTTCAGATTGCCGTATCGATCGAGACACTAATTTTGTCGTAACAGTTCGCACTGGTGGTGAGGTGCAAACATTCAGCGGTTCTGTGAACGCTGCTGACGTGGGTAGCCGCCAAGACATTACAACCTTTGAAATTCGATAGTTACAACTAAACGGATAAAACCGATCGGATAGCTGACGTGGACATTGTCAAGAAAATAGCAGGACTTGTATGTGCCACGTTAGCGCCGGTTGCGTTCGCAAATGCAACTATTGAAGTGCGTTTCTATGAAAGTGCGCCAAGCCTGCTAGTAAGCAAGTCAGCTTCAGCATTGATGTAGATGACACGCTCAAAGGCAGCGAGCTTGGGCAAATTAGGGTATCCGGTGCAGAAATTCAGAACGGTCAAGTAACACTAACTCATGCTGACTCAACGACTTATTCAGCCCTGTTTAACCAAACCAGCCGAGCCGCCATAGCTGCTAACATCTGCAGCTAGTCAATCAATCTAGTGGTGGTGTCTGCACGATGAAAATTGTCGCCTTTGGGGCATCCTCAAGCACGCAATCAATAAATAAACAGTTGGCCTCTCATGCGGCAGATATTGTCAAAAAGGAATTTGTGACGGGTGCCGATATTGAAGTTCTGGATTTAAACGATTTTGAAATGCCTATCTACAGTGCCGATCGAGAAAATCTCAACGGCATTCCGGACCAGGCTAAATCCTTTTTCAAAAAGCTTGGAACGGCAGATGCGTTAATCATCTCATTTGCTGAGCACAATGGTTCTTACAGCGCAGCCTACAAAAATATTTTCGACTGGGCCTCACGTATTGACTCTAAGGTATTTCAAAAAAAGCCGGTGCTGCTCCTGGCAACCTCGCCTGGGAAAGGTGGGGCCAATAGCGTGCTGAAAGAAGCAATCACGTCAGCCCCCCATTTTGATGGTGACGTACGTGCTCATTTATCCATACCGGCTTTTCATTCGGTATTTGATGTGGAAAAGGGTGGCCTGAAAGACTCAGAATGGGCCGAGAGATTACGTGTGGCCGCTTCACAGTTGGTGAGCTAAGCCACAGTCGGTTTTTTGGCGAAGTTCGATAAAGTTGCTGTAGCGTTACTAGTTTGTTGTAAGTCAGCTATTCTCTAAAGCAGGGCACATATAAAACCGGTCGATTTGTTCAATCCGGTATCTTTTGTTTAGGCTGGTAGCGTTGTGAATGTGTTAGATAGCTTTCTGTTTGTGATAAATGGGCACTGGGTAGCAGCCTTTTGTGCAGCGGAGCCAGGTGCAGATTCTGCTGGTCTTTCAAGCGTTCTGTACATCATTGCTCTGCCATGCTTTTATGCAACGCTGCTATATGTCAGTTGTCGTGCACATGTTGAATTGTTCAAATTTGAATTGCATTCTTCGGTTAGCGACACCCACCATAAAATCGTTCCGATCCAACGTCATTCGGAAGATAAGTTAACCGGACAAATGTGGGGGCTGTTAGATACGTCCGCACACCCATCGTTAGCAAAATTTGATCGTCTTTATGTCAGTGTTCTTGACATTTTGCCCGCTTCTCGATTATTGATTAGGAAGCGCCAACGGGTAAAAATCCAAAAACGCGTGTTGCAGAAACTCAAAGACACCAAAGAGCCACTCAACATCTACGTCCATGCATCGCATAAATCCATCGGATTTCTTGATATTGGGCTGCCCAAAGCCCCTGGCTGGCGAGTGATGGTGTTGGCGTTAGCGCCTTTGGGAGTGCATATCTTCTTGCACAATATCTTATGCTTTCACGCGTTCACTTATGTTGAAATGGCAGCGATTGTGTTCGGTTTGATGCTCATGACAGTCATCTATTACTGGGGTTCGGTAGGCGCTGTGCTCAAAATGGTGCGTTAATTACTTGGCGTTTAATTGACGTTCATTAACCCATACAAGCATTGATTTATAAATCCTAGTTTTGGTCTATATTTGGATTGGTTTTGGTGGCTACTAGTCTGGTCCCACATCAGTTGCAACAGTGCTTTGCAAACTGGCAATACGCTGGATATTCCAACGCTAAAGCCGCATAACTCCGTTCACATTGTTAATTACTGGTGACAACATGCGCAGAATGTTGCCAGGTTGCAGCGTGTTTACGTTGCGATTAATGCAGGTTCGAACTAACAGTGCCTAGTCTGTGTGAAAAGTGATGGAATAATAAGCCCGTTAAGCAAGTTCAGACTCAAACAGTCTTTGCGGTCTTAATTTAACTAAAAGTTTTTTATTGAGGTGACAAAAACTTGTCATCTCACTCATCGACGTAAGGAGTTACTCAATGTCGTTTAATCTTGTCGATCTCGTTAAAGATCAAGTTACGGATGCAGTTTTACAAAAAGCAGGAGGTTTACTTGGCGGTGACGCTGGCAATTTATCCTCTGGCCTGACAAGTGCCATCCCCGCGCTGTTGGGTGGATTAACAGGTGCTGCAAACGCGCCCGGTAAAGCTGGCGCTTTGTTCGATGCAGTCAACAATTCTGATGATGGTGTTTTTGGTGATTTAGCGGGTGCTTTAGGAGGCCCGAATGCCAATGGCATGATTGAGCAAGGCTCGAATGCTCTATCGGGATTAATGGGCTCTGGAATGATGGGCAACCTGGGTTCTGTATTGTCATCAGTGACTGGCATGAGCCGTGGTGGAACAGGCTCGTTGATGGGCATGTTGGCCCCAATCATCTTTGGTGTACTGAAGAAGAAAGTTTTGGGTGGGGGTCTGGATGCCGGTGGTTTGTTGTCTATGTTGAACGGCCAAAAGTCCAATATAGCTAGTGCCATGCCTTCAAATCTAGCCTCGCAGTTGGGTAATATCGATGGATTTCCTTCTTTCGATGGTATCGCTAGCGGCGTGTCTGGTGCGGCGTCTAACGTTGCTGGTGGCGTATCTAATGCGGCCTCGAATGTTGCCGGTGGTGTAGCTGATGCAGCTTCTGGCGTTACCGGAGCTGCGGCTTCTGGTGTTGAGGCCGTTGGAGATACAGCCAAAAGTGCCGGTGGTGGTATCGGAAAATGGCTGATCCCTGCCATCATTGCGCTCGGCTTGGGTTGGTTGGCATTTACTTTCTTAGGTAAGAAAGACGTTGATGTGCCCGATGTGAGTGGCGCAGCCTCTGATGCGGCTTCTGCTACAGGTGATGCCGTTTCAGGCGCCGCCGATAAAGCAACAGATGCGGTTGCAGGCGCAGCTGACGGACTTAATGTTGAAGGCTTAACCGGTGATGTCACTGGGATGTTCAACCAAGCATCTGAAACATTGGGTGGCATTACGGATATCGATTCTGCAACAGCTGCCGTACCGGGTTTAGAAGAGCTGGGTGGCAAAGTAGCTGGCCTACCTGATATGTTCGACAAGGTTCCAGAAGCAGCTCGTGGTCCTTTACAAGGTGTGGTTGGTGAAGGTTTAGGTTCGCTTCAACCCATTATCGACAAGGTTATGGCCATCCCCGGTGTGGGAGCTGTACTGGAGCCGATATTGGAACCCATCCTTGAAACACTCGGTGGTTTAGCGGGTTAATGTAGGAAGTCAGTTTGGGTAGTCAGTGATTCTTACTGTCTACCCACTAAAAAAGCCCCTGCTTGTGTTGTAGCAGGGGCTTTTTTCTTTTCTCAACTTTAAACCGGTCTGAAATTAATTTATTACTGTCGGCTGGCTATGCTCTCGTCCTCTAGGATCGCTGCGCGCTTCTCTGCCGTGCTGCCATCATTTTCCTCATCAAGTTGACCGGCATACAAATCATTGCCATCCAAAAGAATCAAACTGTATTCAGCCTGACCATTGCCTTCATCGGTCACTGTTTCCCCATTCACTTGGCTTAGCTCAATAGTGACATCAACGTGATCCGCCGGTCCTCGATCGGTATCGGTGCTGCCACCCGGATAGACGACCGAATAAGAAATCTCGGTTGTGCTCAGTGTCGTGATGCAATCGGCGTCACTGAATTGAGTGCGAACTGAATTCCAAACGTCATCTGATACGCTCAGCTCTAGCGTGTAATGCGGGTCGGGATCATCGGGTGAGCAATTCTTCACATAGCTGCCGTTGTATTGCGTGAGTGCTTGTGGGCCGTCATTTGGGTCCACTCCCGGGGCAGGTGCGCTGGTTTGGTTTTCGGGATTGGCCAGCGGCTCATTGTCGCTATCTGAGCAAGCTGTCAGCAGCGCTGTAACCATCAAGCACAGGGTTGTGGTGAGTTTTAGTGTCATGCTCCATCTCTCAAAGTATTTCCAGTATTTGGGAAAATAATACCAAATACTGGAAAAGTCAAGAAAATTTGGGGCCTGTAGGGTGGGCTCTAGCGAAATCCGGCGTCAACTTGCCAGGATTGTCCAGTGATTGCCGAGCTGTCATCGGATGCGAGAAACAACGCGACCTGGGCGATATCGTCGCCGCTAATGACTTTATTGAGCATTTGACGAGCAACCATGCGTTGCACATCTTCTTCCTCGGGGTACCAAAGCTTGCGTTGTTTGTGTGTCATGACCGCTCCGGGCTCTAAAGCATTTACCCGAATATTGTGTTGGCCGAATTCACGAGCCAGCGATTGAGTGAGGCCAAGCAGACCAGCCTTAGCGGTGGCATAAGCGGTTAACTCAGGGTTACCCAGTCGCCAGGCGATAGAGGAAAAATTGATTATTGAACCCTTTCCGAGCGAACGCATGGAAGGCCATACCGCTTGCGCCATAAAAAACTGAGCCTTTGCGTTAATCCCTTGCGACCAGTCCCAGTAGTCTTCGTCAATGGATTCGATGGAACATCGGTCGTCATTTGCCGCGTTGTTGATTAAAACGGATATCGGTCCATGCAAGTCAACAATCTGCGCTACCGAGTTTTTTATCTGCTTAACGTCATTGAGATCACAATGTTGGTAGTGAGTATTCGAACCCAGCTTGTTGCAAAGCGCATCACCCTCATCGTCTTGCACATCGATAAAAATAACTTTGCAATGCTGCCCCGCAAATGCTGTCACCAAGTCAGCGCCAATTCCTGTGGCGCCACCGGTAATTAGAACATTCAGCCCTTTAAGACAGGGATATGTGGTTTGCTGCACCCGTAATTTCCGAACGTTATGTTGGGGTAATGCCACGTAAGCGTTCAGAACGACGGCGTAGCAATTCCAACACCGTTAACAACATGATCGAAATTGCGATCATGAGTGTGGCAACGGCCAATATCGTGGGAGAGATCTGTTCACGTAAACCGGTAAACATTTGCCAGGGAAGAGTTTTGGTTTTGGCTGATCCTAAGAATAAGACGGCAACCACTTCATCAAAGGAGGTGATGAAAGCGAACAAAGCACCCGACACTACACCGGGGATAATTAGTGGCATTTGAACTTTGAAAAAAGTTCGTATGGGTGTAGCGCCCAAGCTAGCGGCAGCGCGAGTTAACGATTTATCAAACCCCACCAATGTCGCCGTTACGGTGATGATGACAAACGGTGTTCCTAGTACAGCGTGGGCCAGCACAATACTCCAATAACCTTGTAAGTTAATGCGGGTATAGAAGAAGTACATGCCGGCTGCCGAGATGATCAAAGGAACAATCATCGGAGAAATCAGAATTGCCATGATGGCCCGTCGAAAGGGCACATGAGGTTGCGATAGCCCGATGGCGGCCAAGGTTCCAAATGCTGTAGCCAGTAAAGTCGCCATCGGGGCTATACGGAACGAATTTTTTAAAGCCAGTTGCCAATCACTGTTTGTGAAAAAATCTTTGTAGTGCTTGGTTGAGTAACCCTCTGGGTCTAGTTTCAGCATTTTTTCAGTGAAGGTGAAAAAATCCTGCGCATTAAATGACAACGGAATGATGACCAGAATGGGCATGATCAAATAGAAAAAGATGGCACCACAAATTCCATATCGAAATGTGTAATGCCAGATGCGTTGGCCGGTTGAAGCATACGGTGGTAGTGCTGACATGATGGATTACCCTAGCTTCACGTTGTCGATGCCCACGATTCGATCGTAAGCCCAATAGAGAATGAGTACAGCGACGAGTAAGATAGAACCCAGCGCGGCAGCAAGCCCCCAATTGAGTGAACTGGAAATGTGGTAGGCAATTCGGTTGGAAATAAACACCCCTTTCGTTCCGCCCACCAATTCTGGCGTGATGTAGTAACCAATCGACAAGATGAATACGAGAATAGAACCCGCGCCAATGCCGGGTATGGTGTTTGGAAAATAGACCCGTCTGAACGAGGTCCAGTCGGATGCGCCCATGGATTTCGCGGCACGTACGTAACTCGGAGAAATTGTTTTCATCACCGAAAATAGAGGGAGAATCATGAACGGCAGTAGGATGTGCGTCATGGTTATGACCGTACCGGTCATGTTATTAATTAATGCCAAGCGCCCGTCATCGCCAACAACACCGAGCCACACCAAAATGTTGTTAATAACTCCTTGTTGTTGTAACAAGACTTTCCAGGCACTGGTACGTACTAATAGCGATGTCCAGAAAGGCAACAAGACTAAAATCATGAGTAAGTTGGATGTGCGGGTTGGCAATGTAGCCAGTAAGTATGCAATGGGATAACCCAGCAAAATACACATCAATGTAATCAGGGCGCTCATTAGAATCGTTCGCACAAACAGTTTGACGTAAATACGTTCATTTTCGGGTTTATGAACCACACCGTCGGATGTGCGTTCACGGTCAACCGATGCCCAGTAGTAGCTATCCACGATGGGTGGTGACAGTCGGTGTAGGGTGCGCCAGTTATCAAGCTTTCCCCAGCCATCATGCATGTCTAGGAATTGTTCTTTGTAATTGGCTGCTGGAAATTGTGCGGAAGCCTCACGTAGTCCATTGAACATCGCTCTGGTGGTTTCATTGTCCGAATCTGTCAATTGCCGCCACTGTTCATCGCTTAGTTTTTGTAAATCGAAATAGAGCGCGGAGTAGGCTAGGCCAGAGGGAGTTTTTTCACTCAGATCGACGTCATCCCCTTCATCGCTTTTCATGAAACGAACCCAATTGCTCCAAGCAGTGGATGAGGCGGGGAACGCACCGGGCCACAAACCGTTTTTTCGCAAGTTCGCCCAGCTTTCGGGTTTGGTCCAAATCTCGTTAGATTGGATAAAGCCGTCAAGGTGTGCGCTGCTGTCAATCTTTTTAACTTGTCGCCCGGATTTTCGAAATACCGAGGCGATACCCGGTTGGTCGTAATTTAAACGGCTACCAAGGCGTGTATGAATTTTTAATTCTTGGGCCAGCATCATGTCATCAGCTAACGAGGCATAAACCTCTTCACCCGGCAACTCTTCACCCAAGGCGTCCCAACTTTGCAGTGTTCTCGTGGTGCCCGGCAGAGTTTTTGGCACGATGCTGTTTTCGACTGATCGAAACAACATGTCAGCAATCGGGGAAACAAAGGTGATTAAGACGAAGAGCAACAAGGGTGCAATTAAGACAAGCGCTCTGAGCTTTTCTCGTCGCAGCGCTTTGGCCAAACTCTTATGCAGAGGTTGCCCGTCGTGGGTGGTTAAATCTGAGGCCATGCGGCACCTAGTGTCAGGGTGGCTGATGAAAAAAAAGCACCAGGGCAAGAATGCCCTGGTGCTTTGCTTACGCTATAACACGAATGATTTGAACGAAATCAGCTTAGTTTGCTAACCAAGCTTGGAACTTCGCGTCTAAATCATCACGATTGTCAGCCCACCACTCGTAGTTGTACAAGAAGGTGTTCTGAGCATTCGCAGGATCGGTTGGCATGTGTGGTGCCATTTCGATTCCTAAGTCAGCGTGCTTACCAACTAGAGGAGCAGAAGAGGCTCGAGCTGGGCCATAAGAGATGTATTTCGCTTGATCAGCTAAGCGCTGAGTATCTGTTGCGAATTTGATGTAGTGCTTAGCTCGCGCT
Organism: uncultured Granulosicoccaceae bacterium; assembly: GCA_937930305.1. GTDB lineage: Bacteria > Pseudomonadota > Gammaproteobacteria > Granulosicoccales > Granulosicoccaceae > Granulosicoccus. Next base: position 31,705 of record CALGLE010000038.1, read on the forward strand.
AGGCGGTCATCACTTAAGCCAGCTGGGATGATCCAACCATCAAGGTCGAACATCTGAGCGTCCCACAAAATAGCGATGGGCTGATCTTGCTCTTCAATGGCTGAGAACAAACGGCCGTTGTAAGTTGAACCGATAGCGACTTCACCATCTGCTAACAATTGAGGAGTTTCAGCTCCAGCGCTCCACCAAACGGTTTGATCTTTGATGGTGCCAAGCTTGGCCAGTGCACGATCAACGCCTTCGTCAGTTTCCAGCATGCTGTAAACATCGTCAATCGAAACACCATCACACATCAATGCCCATTCGACATTAGCGATAGGACGCTTTTCTAAAGAACGTTGGCCAGGGAATTTTTCGGTATCGAAAATGGCGCAAATATCTTCAGGAGTTGCACCGTTCCAATCAGCGTTGTCTGTGCGGTATCCAAAAGTTGTTGAGTAAACAATTTGTGGGATAAAGCAATCAGACACTAATAGGTCACCGAAATCTTCAGAAGCGGGTGTGCCATCAGGTGCTGCTGCTAAGTCGTTGTCAGCATCGATTTCTACGGCTAGGCCTTCATCACAAAGACGAATGGCGTCAGCCGCAACCACGTCAACCACGTCCCAAGTGACATTGCCAGCTTCGTTCATTGCTCGTAATTTTGCTACCGCTTCAGCGGATGATTCGTCGTTAACGATTTCAGTTTCAGTTGCAGCAGTGTAGGGCTCGTGGTACGCGCGAAGTTGTGACTTCGAGTAAGCGCCGCCCCATGACACGATGGTCATGCTATCTGCACAGTTCTCGCATTCAGGCATATCAGCCGCTGTCGCGGTTGCGCCTAAGCCGAGCGTTGACGCTAAAGCAACGGCTGTTGCCAGGGTGCTCATCTTGCTCATAATTTTGGTTCTCTCCGTGGGTTCAAGGGTCGGTGTCTACCCGACTGCAACCATGATAACCCAGGGATCTGCGCAATCCAAAACTCTTATGCTCAAGAAGCGACAGCAACAAGGACTGTAATGATGCGTTTTAACGCGTATTAGGGTTAAAAAACGCGAATCTGTGTCGATGAAGTCACATTGTAAATTTTTTAATGGATTCAGCCGGTGAAATCTAGCGCTTTGCAATCCACCGCTGCCCAACCCAAGGGATGCACTTGGCCCACCTTTAATTCACGCTGATCGCCTCGATTACGCACCTTCACAACAAACTCATCATTTCCGGCAACATCCATCACCACGCGTAAGTGGTCGCCGTGGTAAATGACTTCTTGTATCGTGCCGTTAACCACGTTTTGCATGGATTCTTTTGGATCAAATTCAATGCGTTCTGGTCGTAGCGAGATCGTTGTTTTTTCACCCACACCTTGGATGTTCACAGCTTCTGCAGCGAGTTCAGTGCCGTCCTGCAGCCTGACCTGGCAGGTATTTTGATCCACCGCAGTGACCGTACCGGACAACTTATTGTTCTCGCCGATAAACTGAGCCACGAAAGAATTTTGCGGGTTTTCATACAGCTCATCAGGCCCGGACAGTTGCTGGATGACGCCGTCTTCAAATACCGCAACCCGATCCGACATGGTTAGTGCTTCGGACTGATCGTGGGTGACGTACACCACGGTGACGCCCAAATTTTCATGGATGTGCTTGATTTCATACTGCATTTGTTCGCGCAGCTGCTTATCTAATGCGCCCAAGGGCTCATCCATCAGCACCAAATCTGGGTCAAATACCAGTGCGCGGGCCACTGCAACCCGCTGTTGCTGACCGCCGGAAAGCTGAATTGGCCGGCGATTGCCAAATTCGCCGAGCTCCACCATATCCAACGCCTTTTTTACTTTGGCGTCTTGCTCAGATTTGGGTAGTTTGCGTATTTGCAGCGGAAACGCCAAATTCTCCGCCACCGTCATGTGTGGGAACAGAGCGTAGTTCTGAAATACCATGCCAATGCCCCTCTTATAAGGTGGCACATTGTTAATAGGGGAGTCATTTAGAAATATCTCGCCGTGGGTGGCGGGTTCAAACCCGGCCAGCATCATCAAGCAGGTGGTTTTGCCTGAACCTGAAGGGCCGAGCATGGTGAGGAACTCACCGGGGGCAATGTCCAGGTTTAAGTCTTTTACGACTAGGTTTCGCCCGTCATAGCTTTTCTGAACCTTTTCAAACCGGACGGCTGCGCCGTTTATGCTGCTCATGAAGTTCCTAGCCTAAAGCTTCGTGCACCCCCTGGGCTTAGTGGATGCGCCAACGGGCACAAGGTAACGTATTCTGTGGGAAACCACCATGCTCTAGGCGTCAGTTCTGTCGCAAACCAGTCGCATGAAGAGGCGTGAGTCGCGTTACACTAGGGATATGGGCACGACGAATTACTTCCGAATAACTGTTCTTTTGATACTGGCTGGATCGATGTCCTTGGCGCCTGCGCATGCCGCAGGGAACCAAGCTAATGCTCCAATCAGTGAATGTCGAGAGGCCAGCGCCTCCGATTCCGATTTCCCCAATTCACTGGTGGTCAATCTTAACGTTGACAGTGAGGGCCTAGTGGCCGCCTGGTACGACGGCGCGACTGACCGTTATCGGCACGGGGTGCTAGGAGACGAAATCGAAGCCAGCGAATTGCACGTGATATCAAACCATGACGGTGAACAATGCGCGCAGCGAGTGGTGCTGGCTGAAAATGAAGTGTTTGAAGATTTAGCGCCCCGCCTGGTGGACATGGATGGCGACAATGAGCTCGATGTCGTGGCAGTTGTTAGTGATAATCAACTGGGTGCAAAACTGGCGGTGTTTGGGCAAACAGAAGATCGCCGATCGCTGGAGTTGAAAAGTGCGACACCGAATATTGGAACCGTTTATCGTTGGCTTGCTCCCATCGGTACCGGAGATTTCAATGGTGATGGCTTGATGGATGTCGCTTTTGTCGACAGGCCGCATTTGGCTAGAGTGCTGCGGGTGTATTCCTATTCCAAAGAGGCTGGTTTATTTGAGCTGGCCTCAGCGACAGGATTCACCAATCATCGGATTGGCGAAGATTTTATATCCAGTGGTATTCGTGCCTGCGATGGTCGGATGGAAATTGTTACTGTGGACCCCAGATGGGAGCGCATCCTTGCGACTACCCTAACCGATAAAGAGCTAACCACAAAAGATGTGGGTGCCTTTGATGGCATCGACAGCATCAAAGCAGCGCTTGAATGCGGCAGCTAACTCACTTGAACTTCTGCTCGATTTTCTCTATCGCCTGAGGTCAACTTGGCAAGGGCATCGCCCAAAATTCCCAAGTTTGTTAGGAAGCTGGCGGTTTGTACATAAGCTGCGTCATTCAGAAAACGCTCTTCCGTACTCGTATCATGCTCATCATTGATTTGCGCCGTTCCAAAGATCCCTGCCGGGCTATTGTCTCGAGTCATCTGCCAGGGCTCATTTCTGTTGTCCAGTTCTTCGGCTGTCGCAACCGAAACACCAAACCAGCGCAAATGCCCCAGACTGACATCCAAGATTTGTGGAAGCTTACGCATTGCTCGATTGTTAACATTGAATTCAAACGTATCGAAGGTGCGATATTGGTTACCGGCACGCGCTGCATAATTACTTACCCAAGTTTTCTTTACGATTGGCTGATACGGGTTTTCCCACAATCCCATAACAAGGGCTGCGCCCATTAGGGGTAATGCAGCAATGCCAGCGCCAACGCCCATTAGCTGGTTTAAAGGGCCAGCGAAGTGCGCGGTGTACATCCCCTTTCGTAACGGTGCCGCCATGAAACTATCAGCCAATTTGAGCACGACTTGCTCGTCCGCTCGAATGATGTATCGACCCGACACAATGCAACGCTCTAGATTTAATTGCTCACCTACGTAGGTGTGCTGCAGCACCATAGAGTCTTTAATTTCTGTGTTGCGATCGATCACTACGCTCGAGTCCAGAACGACCGTGCCGTGCAAATTTGCAGACTTATCCACTCGACAATGGTTTCCAGCATGAGTTTGACCCAAGCGAACAGAACGTGGATTTATCGTGCTTCTGTAGCCGGTTGTTAATCCCAGTGCTCTTTCCCGACCGCGCAAACTGATTTGGCTAATTTCACCACGAGCCGCAGCCAGGTTCAGATCCAAATACTCTTTGAAATCTGTAATGCTCGTTGCCGGTTGCAGAATTTGAACTAGATCTTCACTGTGTGCATTCGTATTCTGGTGTGCCAGCTTAGCGTTAGTTTCTGAGGCTTGTTGAAGAATGAATTCGTTATTCGCCAGCGATTTTGTATAAATTCGATCTGCAGCAAGCAGTAGGACTTTTCCTTGAAACATACTGGGTTGACGCCGCTTGAGTGAAGCTATTGGTTCATTAGGCCGCGAGGTGACTAGTTTGATGTTTAGCCCCCAGCGTTCCCCCGATCCAATGAATTGACGTAACGAGTTAAAGCCTCGTGAGGCCACGATTGTCATCTTTGAATGCTGCACAGACGCCACGTTTTCTAACAAGTGCTCAATGAGCATCTTGCCGCCGACGGGAAGTGTCGCAAGGCTACCGTTATCAGTTAACGGGGCCAGGGCAGCAGGCTGATGGTTTGCAATTATTATTATATGCATAGTGCTTATAAACCACCTGTTTTAACCAGGGTTAGTAGGCTCCCTTACCGAGTAGTACGGCTGGGATCGTTTTAAACAAAATCTTAATGTCTGTAAAAAAACTATGTGACTCGATGTAGTCGACGTCCAGTTCCACTTGTTCTGCAAAAGCAATCTCACTGCGCCCAGACACTTGCCAAATGCAGGTGATCCCAGGCTTAACATCTAAACGACGTCTATCTTTAATACTGTATTGGTCAACCTCAGATGGAACCGGTGGGCGGGGGCCTACTAATGACATAGATCCATTGAGCACATTCCAAAGTTGTGGCAATTCGTCAATTGAGTACTTACGTATGAAGCGCCCGGTGCGTGTGATGCGAGGGTCTTCTTTCATTTTGAATAAAACACCACCTTGCATCTCGTTTTGTTCCATCAATTGTTTCTTAACCTCTTCTGCGTCGGTGCGCATTGAGCGAAACTTAAACATGGTGAAGTATTTGCCGTATTGCCCAACCCGAGTTTGAGAAAACACCAATGGCCCCGGAGACTCCAGCTTAATTAATGCAGACACTACGATTAAAATGGGCGATAAAGCCAGTAAGGCCAAGGCGGCTACTGTGATGTCCATTAGGCGCTTCAATGCAGTGCCCACCAGAACTGCCAAAGTCCAGAAAAAGTGGCGCAAACGATAGCGAAGCACCGCCCCTTTTAAACCAAAATTCGATTCACCATAGCGTTCAATAGTCGCCGTTCTCTGAACCTCTTTTGCTTCGGCTCGAACCCGCCACAGAAACAAAGGATTACCAATCAAATACCTGCGCCACATACGTCCAGGCTCTTGGAGTAGGCGCCAGGTCCACTCCATGCCAATGTCTCGCAACCATCGTGGTGCACGTGAAATGCGGTCAGAATAGAAATCAAATAATCCACCCACACCCATACGAACCGCAGGTTTTAAGGCATCGTGGTGTTGCGCTAGCCACAGCTCCTGTTTTGGTGCGCCAAACGCCACCAATAAGATATCGGCACCGCTTTTGTTAATGTCTTCAATAACAGTATGGGTGTCTTCTTCTGCAAAAAAACCGTGTTGATGGCCTGCCACTTTGAGTGATGGAAAGCGCTGCATGAGCTTTTCAACCATGGTGTCTGTCACACCAGGGGCTCCACCCAAAAAGTACATCGATTGTTTGTTGGTTACAGCTTGTTCGCACATTAGTGGGAACAAATCAGTACCGTTTACATTATCGCGCAAACCGATTCCAAGCCGCTTACAGGCAATGCGAATACCGATGCCATCAGCGAATATGGTTGAGAGCCCTTTAAGTGCGTTTGTATATTCTTCATCTTTATAAGCGGTGTTCAAGCAATCGGGATTAACAAATGCAAATTGAGTTGGCGTATTACTCTTGGCCGCCTGATCGATTTTTAACAGGCTGTCTTCAATAGACAGGTTAGATATATTCACACCCAACAAGCTGAACTTGTCAGGTTTTGGTGCATTCGGACTAACACTCACTGTGCGCGCAATGGCGTATCGCAGCAGAATGGCAACGGATTCCTTCAACGTATGATTTGGATATGAGGCATGGACGGGACGTTCCTCATACGCAGATCCTGTGAGCTTTTGTAATCGCCACACAGAAATGAGCCCGGGTCGAAGCTCCGATAAGGGCAAATCCCCGGCACGACGCCGACGGTTTGCTGGCAATATAGGAGGGCCTACCCAAGCGACGGTTCCGGCGGCCACATTTAATATTCGAGCCAAATCTCTGCCACGCGGAACGCCTGCGAAACGAAGTAACGCATGTCGCCCGTCGGCCTGGCTTTGACGATCAAATACGCGGCCGGTTCTAAGCTTAGCTTGTATGGCCCTGGCGCAAAGAATGGGTGCTAGGAATAAGATCACAGCTGTTGCTGAAAGCCGGTCAAACAGAATTCGATTGTGTCGATCTTGTTGCATGGTGTAGTCCTTTTCGAAAACGGTTAAGCCTTAGCTTCGAGCTAAAGCGATGCGAATTCGTTGTGTGGAACCAAGAACTTTGATAGCAACAGGTTCGAGTGAACGATAAACCGCTTTTGGAGTGACTCGTTGTAGCAGAGCAGCTCCGACCGTCATTAGCGTTCGAGAAGGTTCCCGCCATAAAATAGATGGCGATTGTTTTAAGGCCTGGCAAACTAAACCTAATGCCATTTTCCCATCTTGCAAACGAATCGCTTGGCGCGACAAATATCTCAACTGATAGGCTCTAGCCAGCCCACCGGACCGGTTAACCAATTCGGGTGAGTGTATGCTGGCTTTTTCAATAACCGCTTCCCATGTCGCCAATTGCTTTGGTACGTTGGCGGATAAGCTACCTGAATTTAAGCGGTACACGGTCAGTGCTTCTGATAATCCCTCAATTTCCCAAGAGGTGAGTGAGGCGATGCGTATCCAGCATTCAATGTCTTCTGATTGGCGAAATTTATCATCGAAAAAATAATCTTCGGTTTCGCCATATAGGTTGTCTTGAAATGCGATGTCTTTGAACACTTCGCGTCGGATAACCGGTGCAGAGCCATTACCGATTGGATTTCTACACAGTAAGTGATCAGCGGTAATTCCAGTAAGCTTTGGCATTTGATAAGTGTTCATCAAATCACCGTCTTCATTCATGAATACCGAGCGTGAGAAACTGACGCCAACTTTAGCTGAGCTGTCTAGATGGGCAACATGCTTTTCAAGCTTATCCATTGTCCATTTGTCGTCTGAATCTAATAGCGCGATGTATTCGCCTCTAGCATGACGAATACCGGTATTTCTGGCTCCAGCTAAGCCTCTATTTTTTTCGTGCACAATGATTTGAATGCGTTCATCAGTGTAAGCTTCGCAAATCTCCCGGCTTTTGTCGGGGGATACATCGTCAACGATCAGAAATTCAAAATCACTGAAAGTTTGACTTAACACCGAATCCACAGCTTCTGCCACAAAGCGTTCAACGCCATAGATTGGCATGACGACACTGACTTTCGGTGTATTATTATTTTTCTTATTATTTTGAGTCATAGTAACGATCTCACAGCTGAGTAACGGGTTTAACCGTTGAAGTTTGAACAGGGAGAGCCTGTGCTTTAAGTTGTTCGTGCCTACGCACGTTCACCCAATAGTAAAGTGGGGCATTGATCATATAGATCGATACAACTGAAAGCGCTGCGCCGACAATCCCCCATTGCACGCCAATCAGTAGCGCGATGGTATACAAAATAGTGAAAGGCAAATACCAACGTAAATCGGCTTTAGTTCGGCCAGTAGCTCGCAAGTATTGCGATGCTGATTCGTTGAAAGCCAACGGAATTCCAGCTAAACAAAAGATAATGAGTATGGGAACTGCTCCGTGTTCAACCCATTGATTGCCAAATATAATCGGTACATACCAAGGTGCCGTTGATGCTTGCAATGCCACCCATGGCACCACAACGATAAACGTCAACAATAATCCACGTTTGAATCGCTCTTGAATCGATTGGTGATCTGACTTCCCGCATAAGTAGGAGTACAGGGCACGACTTAGTGCCGAAAGTAAGCTTCGGGTTATACCCAGGCCTGCATTCATAGCAAAGAAGTAGACACCTAGGGCGTTCACACCCAGCAAGCTACCAACAATGAGTACATCAATATTGGTACGGAATATAGTGAGTAACTCAACACCCAGAACTTGACGGCCGAACCGAATGATCTTCCGGGTGGATTCCCAAGACTGTGGCCACTTTGCCACGTACTTAACTCGGCGACGTTGTGGGATAACCCAAAGCGGTACCACCAAAACCTTGGGTAGGATAAGTGCCCACACTCCAAAACCGGTTACTGCCAGGGTGATGGTGAGAATGCAATCCCCAATGGCTTGGAATATGTCGCCTTTCGCCAAGGCGTCAAGGTGATTGTTTCTTTGATTTAAAGCGCCATGCAGTTCACCGAAAGGCATCATTAAATACGACAGTGCCAGCACACAGATCGGCCAGACCAAATTTGGTGCGTCGTACCAAATCGCAATTGGGTAGGCCACAGCGCATTGCAGAGTGAATAAGAAAATCCCAATGGCCCAATTCAGTGCATTAGCGATGTGTTTGTGTTTTTCTAATTGTTCGTCGCTGGCTTGAACGATATAGGCTGAGGTGCCAAATCGGGCAATGACGTGTGCTATTTCGTTGCTGGCGAGAGCAATCGCAGCCAAGCCGAAATATTCGGGTGTCATTAAACGGGCGACAATTAATGTGGTTAGCAGTCTGAAGACTCGGCCAATGACTTGGGCCATGCCAAGCCATCCAGCACCGCTCAAGAACGCATCAGACGCGATTCTATCGAGTACTTTAGGAGGCCAAGACGTAACGCGATGCTTTGCGTTTTCGTGTGCCCCAGATGTCTTAGGGGAGTCGAGCATTTCAGATGCTTCTTTTTATTGTTAGCGACGGTTCTACTGACCGTTTCTAAGGTTTACGGCAGAAGTTCCCAATCACTTACCCCTGCCTTTGCTACTAAGGTCTGACTTGCGGTCCAGTCGAAAACACTGTTGTTTGTGAGACTTATTCGAGTATTCGATTGCTTCACACTTTTTCGCGAACTGATGCTGTGCGACTGATTTTGGATACTCAGTGGTAAACATCCGCTTGTTTATGTGATGAATCTCATACTTAAAACGGAGATTTGGACACAGTCTGTATCAGCTGTGTTGGCGCTAAAAAGCTCAGCCATTTGGCATTCGTGCCGATACATGCATCACAAGAAAGCCCATTTTTGAGAGGTGTGTGTGATTTCGCTTGATCATCAAGCACTGGAGGACCGTGACTTGGTAGCGCTGGAAGGGCGCCTGGTGAGCTCGGTTAGTGCCGGTACAGCGGATGAACTTGTCGCCATTTTCGACAACGGATGCGGTGTGCTGCATCTAGAGATGTCACGGGTAGAGACCGTCGACTCAAGGGGATTGTCTGCCTTAGTCAGTGTGATGCGACGCGTGCACAGAGACGAAGGCAGCTTCGCATTAATTAATGTGAGTGATGAGGTACGTGCTTTGTTAGAACTTACTCGATTAAACGATGTTTTCGACTTGCTTAGCGGTGACTCGGAGGGTGAATCGCGTGCAGCGTAACTTAGTTACCGCATGTGAAATGACAATGTTCAACTTAGCCTATCGCACGCCGTGTTTTCTCATCACGCTGTGCACTGTGATCCTGTCAGGATGTATGGCATTGCCAAATAATTCAGACTCAGGTCTTGTGTCCACTGTGTCCGATTCAGGAGCAATCCACTCTGAAAAGTCCAGCGATAGGCTGCGTGGGCATGTGTCTAAAGAATCCACCGTATGGCGATTGGGCTCACTCGAGGGGTTTTGTTCAGTACAGGCTGGTGATTCGCGAGGGGATCTGGTGGTCGATGATGTTTTGTTGGCGACTGATGCGCTTTTTGAAACAGCTATTCCGCAAATTTCAGTATCGGGTGAGGAGGTGTTGAAGCAGCTGGCTCAGCGCTTGGAACAATACGAAGACATCAAACGAATTGAATTGGTCGGACACGCAGATCGGCGCGGTAGCGCATCTAAGAACTACAAACTGGCGCAAAATCGCGCTGAGTCAGTGCGCACTTGGTTGATGAATGAATTGGACGAACCCATCGATATGAGGGTATTGAGTTTAGGTGAGTCTCAGTCTCGAAAACGTCAGCGAGTGGAAGAGCTGGCCACCGATCGTCGAGTCGATGTACGCATCATTGCGGCGGGTTCAACCGGTGCCAGTATTGATAGCACACTGTGCTCAGTGCCCACTGTGGGTGACCAAGTTGCCTCAAGTTCTGCGCTGCGAGTGAATGCCAAAACAGCACAAAGCAACAAATCAGATCGAAACCGTTTGGAAGCCTTTCAAGGTGAACTGCCCATTTCCCCAGGTGATCAACTTAATATAATGATCGCCGGTGATGAAGACTGGAACGGTGTATACGAGGTATCGGTAGGGGGTGGAATTGATATTCCATTGCTGGGGCGACTCACTGTGGCAGGTTTGACAGTACCTGCGATCAAAACAATCCTTGCGGATGAATTAGTGGATCAACAGCTGGTTCGCAGGAATGCCGTTAATGTGGATGCCTCGGTTGTTGAATGGTCGCCCATTGAAGTATTTGTTCGAGGTGCGGTGTTTCAAAAGGGCCGAGTTTCAATAAACTTTGCCAAGCCAGAGTTTCTAGAGCTTCGTGCCATGCGTGATGGCGGTGACGATGGGCAGGGGCGATTACTCAGCTTTGCGTTGCAGCAAGCCGGTGGTGTTCGGCCCGATGCTGACCTTTCCAGCATTCAGATTTTACGTCATGGGGAAACCATTCCAGTGGATTTGTCTGGGCTTGTGCATGGGGAGTTAGTGCGTGATGTGCCGTTGATTTCCGGTGATGAGGTGGTGGTGGCTAGCACCGGTCGGTTTGATGATGAACTGGCTGCACCAACACAAATTACCCCCCCAGGTATTCGTGTGTTTATGTCAAACGCCACAGCGCCCGTTTACGGTAACTCATTGGCGCACATCACTAAAGATGAATCAGCCCTGCCGTATGGCTCCCGATTGGTGCATGCCCTCATCAGTATGAACTGTATCGGTGGTACACAAAGTGTAAATTCGGCTAGGCGAACCGTTCTGATTTCTAAAGATCATGTCACCGGTGAAATCTCCGTAACTGAACGTTCTGTTCAACGATTGTTGCGAGAGCCCAATCGATTGGATGTGAATCCCTATCTGATGCCAAGCGATGCCATTGCCTGTTTTGACACGGATGTTTCTAATATTCGAGAGATTGCAAAAGTATTCAATGATTTGTTTAGCCCGCTGGTCGCACTTTCAGTGATTTTTGGACAGTTCTAACGTCTACTAATGAATCCTGCAAAGCGACTAATTCGTGATTTTGCTTGGCCGAAGCGTTTAAAAACCTTGGCCACTTCTGCTGTGGCTGAACGGGCAGGCTCTGACGGTGGGGTGGATATCTTACTGCTGGCTGACGATGATCCGTTGGCCGCTGCCAATGCAGACCACGCGGCTGATCTCAATCACACAGCACTGCATCATGAAAATGTGGATGTGCTGTTAGAGCCAGAATTAAAAGCCCGTGCCAATCAAAGTGCTGCAGGTTTAGGGCCGCATGCTCGGATAGCAGATCCGGTTGCCAGGGAGGCATCCCCGCCAAATGCAAAGCCTTCAAATAAGCCAGGGTTTTTCAAGCGCTTGTTATCCCCAAGGCAAGACAAGGATACTGAACTTCGCAGACCATTCTGGCGACGATGGTTTTATTCCATATTTTTCTTCCTGGGCATGCTGCTGATTTGGCTGCCTGTGTTGTCGTATGTGGCCATGGCACCGCCGGTGTATAACAGTTCATGGACCATCATCATCCCAGGCACTCAAGTGGGTGCTTCGGTGGATTTGGTGAATCTGGGTGAGGCTTACACCGATGTTAAAACACCTTATGGGGGGAATTCGTTTAGCCCAGGTGTGAATTTTAAAATGATCATGTCCAGTAGTACCGTGATGAGCGCTGCTGCAGAAAAGTTAGACATGACCTTAGACGATTTCGGCAAACCTAAAATCAAAGTGACCGATCAGGCGGCCACGCTGGAAGTTGTATTCAGCAGTGACACACCAGAGTCTGCTCAGGCAAAGGCAACCGCTTTATACGAGGCGTTTCAGGATGAGTTATCGAAATTACGTAAAGGGGAAGTGAGTGCTCGCCGGGCGGGTAGCTTTGATCAGCTTGAGGAATATCGCGTGCAAGCGGATACGGCCAGGTCAAAATTGGCTCTGTTTCGTGATACATCGACAGTGGTGTCCGCGGATCAGTATCGAGCCATGGTCGATTCGGCCAGTAAGTTGGAACAATCCCTTTTAGAAGCGCGCGTTAAAAAAGATGCCATCTCTTCGCGTCTGAATTCCATGGCAGAAACCTTGGGTGTGGATGCTTACCGAGCAGCGGATGTGATGTTGCTGCGCCAAGACAAACTTGTTCAAGTGCTCTCGGGTGAATATGCGCGCCTGCAAGCACTTTATATAGAGCAAGCGTCAGTGCTAGGTTCAAAGCATCCCAAAGTGGTGCATGCCCGTGCGAAAGCGAATGCTTCACGCCAATCGATGATTGATCGGGTGCGAAGCGTTGTGGGTGAAGTTGATGATGTTCTGCTGTCCAGCTATTTACCCGACCCTGTCGGCGATGATGGGCAGCTGTATAAGGACGTGGTGACTTTCGAAGCAGAACGAGAGTCATTAATTCGAGAGATTACCTCGACTGAACAATTGCTGGCTGAATTGCGCGGACGTATCGCGGTTGCGGGTACGGATCTGGATCGGCTGGAGGAACTGGAAACGACTCAGCAAATGGCTGCCACCATTTTGGTGTCCGCCACATCGAATCTAGATTTGGGGCGTTCCAATATTTACGCAACCTACCCACTTACCCAAGTATTGGTTGAACCCACACTGCCTGATCGGCCCAAAAAGCTGTTGAAATTACTCGCTATTTTGGGCGGCATCATTGGATCAGGGCTCATCATTCTAAGTATCATCGTTGTGAAGTACAGAGACCGATGGCGCCAGCTAATACTGAAGAGAGGATAGTCTGGTACTCCATCGTCGGAACCTATGGGTTCTACGTTTTGGGGGCCTTATATGTGCTCGCCCCAGTGATCGCTTGGGTGCTATTCGCAATCGCGGTTGTGCGCATTGGTCGCTTTGTTATCTTGGGAGATCAGCGTTACCACGTACCGCTACCGGGTTTAGTGATCGTGTGGTTTTTGGGTATGCTGGTCATGCTGCTGGCGTTGGTTGTTGGCCATTTTAACTATGACATGGGTTTGGGTGCTGTCATCAAGTCCACCATTGGTTGGGCCAAGGGCTGGGCACTACTCGCCATCTTTCCGCTTATCGGTTGTCTGAATATTCGCCCAGAAATTATTTACCGTGCCGCCTGCATTGTCAGTTTGCACACCATCATTCTTGCGCCGGTTTTTATTCTGGCGTGGATGGCGAATTTACCTCAAGTGCTTTATGTGTCACCACTGCAAAAAGTGGGCGGGCCAGGGCCAGAATTCTTTGCCATGAGCTTGTATGAAATCGATCCCTCCAACGGTTCACCGCGTTGGCGCTTATTCACACCTTGGGCGCCTGCACTGGGTTTTGTTGCCAATATTTATTTCGTCTTTGCACTGCAAGAAAAGAAGCTGTTTTACAAAGTGGCGGGCATCATAGGTTGCATCATTATGGTGTTGCTGTCGGGTTCACGTCTGGGTTTGCTGTCGTTAATTTCGGTGTCGCTGATCACTTGGTGGCTCAGCATGATGGGCCGACCGTTCATTCTTTGGGTATCAGGGGTGGGCGCTGCTTTTACCGGGCTGGCTATGGCGCCGATATTGAGCTTTGCCGAAGATTTTGCCACAAAGTTTCGAGAGGCCCGGGCCGATTCCTCAAGAGTGCGTGAAGCATTGGCACGAATTGCGGTGAATCGATGGCGGGAAGAGGCGCCTATTTGGGGGCATGGTCAAGTTGAGGCTGGGCCGCATTTGGTGGAATACATGATGATTGGGTCGCACCATACCTGGTATGGCTTACTGTACGTCAAGGGCGCGGTTGGGTTAGTGGCGATGGCTGTCCCGCTGGCCTGCAGTTTTGTGTATTGCTTGATAAAGGCGATGCATACGAAAGAGGGACGAGTTGCACTGAGTGTCGTTCTGTTGTTGTTCTTATACACCTTTGGTGAAAATTTAGAAGTTTTGGCTTACTTAATCTGGCCCGGCTTATTGTTCATTGGCATCGCTTCTAAACATACGTTGCAAGAACCCAATCCAGCTCTTGCGTCAGCAAGTCACTCTGCATCTGATTCAGCGCCTGATTCAACTCCTGATCGTTAAAGCCCCGCTGGTGTGCGTGCATCCGCCCGACGAGGCGGTTCATTGACACACGTCAGCGTTCTGTCATAAGGCAGAAAATTCCAACCTCAAACGTTACACATTGTCTCTTGATTGAAGCGAGATAGCGCACTTTGTGCGAGTAGGGATTTCCGTTTCGTGAGCGAATTCGCACTGCTTCTAACAAGAGGTGTAATTGGTGTATCGAGTCGATTCTATGGCACGGATGTTTCTACCCTTTCAATGATTACATCTTTCTACCACAGCCTGTGTTTCAGGCTTACCTTTTAGGACGACCATGCAAGATCAACAAAGTGGAGCAATCTTGGTAACCGGGGGCGCAGGCTACATTGGCAGCCATGTTGTTAAGTTACTGGGTGAGCGCGGTGAACGTGTCGTGGTGTTAGATGATCTGTCCACAGGTAATCGTGAAGCCGTATTGTACGGTGAGCTGGTTGAAGGTAACACGGGCGATCAAACGCTGGTTGCCAACGTATTAAAGCGTTACGGCGTAACCACTGTGATGCATTTTGCTGCTCATACCATCGTGCCGGAAAGCGTAGAGAAACCGTTGAAGTACTACGGTAACAACACCGCGTGCACCAGAAATTTACTTGAATGCTGTGATGAAGCTGGTGTTAAGAATTTTATTTTCTCCTCAACTGCAGCAACCTACGGTATCCCGGAAGATGCGTCAAAACCATGTATCGAAACGCTGCCGACCGCACCGATCAACCCTTATGGCACCTCTAAGTTAATGTCCGAAAAGATGTTGCAAGACTTAGATGCGGCCTCTTCAATGAATCACGTCATCTTGCGTTACTTCAATGTGGCCGGATCAGATCCTGATGGTCGGATTGGTCAGTCGACTAAGAACGCGACTTTACTTATAAAAGTGGCGGCGGAAGTTGCTTTGGGTAAACGCGATCAGCTGTATGTTTATGGCACCGATTACCCAACGCCAGATGGCACAGGAATTCGAGACTACATTCACGTAAGTGATTTGGCTTCAGCTCATTTGTCTGCCTTAGACTATTTGAAGAACGGTGGCGAATCGACATTGGTTAATTGCGGCTATGGACGCGGTTATTCGGTACGTGAGGTGATTGATGCGGTTAATAAAATTCACGGCTCCTCTATCAAAGTGATCGAAGAAGATCGGCGTGCCGGTGACCCTCCTGCGTTAATCGCTGCTGTGGACAAAATTCATCAAACGCTGGACTGGAAGCCACAGAACGATGATCTGGATGTGATTGTTAAAACATCTCTAGATTGGGAACGTCACTTGATGTCCGGTGGTAAGCCAGGGGTGGCGGTGTAATGAAAACGGTATGGGCCGCTCTTATCTCGCTACTGTTGGTTTCTTGTAGCTCGGTAACTTCAACTCCTGCGGTGAGCATCTCGCCAACGCAACGTTTGGTGATCTTGCCGTTAACTAATCTATCGACCACACCCTTGGCGGGTGAGCAGGTCGCAACGATTGCAGAATCCACTTTGCGTTCTCGTGGCTTCGATGAATTGGCCACTTATGCGCCCGCTCAGGCGACTGGTCTGGCCGCTTTACTCGCAACGTCATCATCAGATCAATCGGCTAAGGCATGGGTACGGGATTCTGGGTTTGATTTAGCGTTGTCCGGCACAGTGCACGAGTGGCAGTACAAAGGTGGCCCAGATCGGGAACCTTCTGTTGCTGTGAGTTTGCGATTAACCGATGTTAAGTCCAACCGGGTGATATGGCAGGCCACATCAGCCAAAGCGGGCTGGGGATTTTCAAGCTTATCTACCGTGGGTCAAAAGTTAGTAAAAAACTTATTGACCAAGGTTCGTATTCAGAACAATCGCTGAAGCCCTCTTATGAAACCTTCTATCAATCTGGCTTCGCTGCGATCACGGGCGCGAGAGCTGCTCATATCTAGCGGGCAGCGCAGTACTCAGCAGCGCTTAATGGAGTTGCCGCTTTTTGCCGTGCTGCCTGCGGTTATTGGCGCTGTTTTTTTTCCTGGCCAGGCGCTAGGGATTTCTTCTGGTTATCTTTGGGTAGCCGCTCTGCCCATCATTTACGCCGCTCGCTACGGCAGCAGTTGGGGCGCTTTGTGTGCCTTAATAGCCGGTGTGGTTTGGGTTCAACCGATCCTGCAATTGGAAGGCTCACTTACACAGCGAACCGTCATGGCAATTGGCGCATTGTGTTTATCCGTTGTGGTTGGTGCCAGTTCAGATCGTTGGCGTACACGCAGTAATCAGTCTGAAGCTGAGAATGCTTATCTACGGCATCGATTAAAAGAATTCTCAAACGACTACCATGTATTGAAAGTGTCACATGGGCATTTAGAAGAGTTCATGGCAGGTCAACGGTTAAGTTTACGGGCCGCTCTTCAAGCCTTAACACCTGTGCTCACTTCCTCGCCCGAAGGCATTAAAGCGGGTAGTGACTTGATGGCTGTGTTCGCTCAATTTTGTTCTGTGCAAGTGGCAGGACTTTACCCCATGAAAAGTGAAACCGTGGTTGATAATAATCCGGTGGCCACACATGGTGATATGGGTGAGCTACCGGTGTTTGATGCGCTCATCAGGGAAGCGATACAAAAGCGTAAATTGGTTAGCGTTCGACTCGATAGCATCAATATCGATACAACGGATGAATCTTTACTGGCGGTTGTCCCCATCAGTGATTCTTCTGGTCGCCTGCACGGCATTTTGGCTGTGCGAGATATGCATTTCATGGCGTTCCAACAAGAAAACCTGAATGTTCTGGCACTGCTTGGTGGGTACGCTGGTGATCTATTGAGTCGGTCTGAAGGACGTGGAAATTCGCGAACGGCTTGGTTTCTGTCAGAACTGGACATCGCATTACGATTTTGCCGCTCTCACTCGGTTAATTCAACGTTGGTGTGTGTTCGGCTTGAAAATAACCAGACTGCAAAAGCTGTGGCGCATTGGCTGAGCACAGATTTAAGAAGCTTGGATCGCTCCTGGGTGTTGCCGTCAAAATCTGGCGGACCGACAGTGACTATTCTTTTACCGCTGCAATCTAAGCAGCAAAGTACAGACTACCTACGCAGAGTTGCCACGGATATATTGAAAAAGCATGATATCGCTTTACCGTCGGTGGTGGCTGAAATTGCAGCTAAAGAACTTAAAAAATCAGACAACAGAGCAACTTGCTTAGCGTTCATTAATGATATTTCTGGACTTGTCAGCGATGAGAAGCGCGATTCAGGGGATGTAGATCGTGTCGCGTGATCGCTTATTGCTTGTGTTAATTATTCTAGTCTCGCTTCTCCAGTTGCTATTGGTTTGGCAACTGATATCGCCTTCATTAGAAATATTTGCGTCCAAATGGGTTTGGCTTACTCTGCACTCAGTAACCGCTGCTTTGTTTGGTTGCTGTGCTGGCTACTGGATGGGTGCAAACACCCAGTTGAAATCAAAGCCGGTGGCGTTTTACATGGGAATAATGGCTTTGTGCATGCCGGGTGTGGGCGGCGCGGCAGCGCTCGTGTCAGCCTGGATAGGGTACCGGGTATGGGTAAACCGTGAAGCTGACTTAAATGACTTTGTTGTCACTGAAAACACGTCATTGCCTTTCACAACACCTATTGGTCGAAAAGCTTCGGTGCCTGATAGTCGAGGGTTTGTCGAACAACTTCGCTATTCTGATGATTCGGATAACCTCTACCAAAAAGTTCTTTCCAGCAGTTACATTCGCAACTCAATATCTGTTGACGTATTAAGAGAAGCGGTATCGCATTCCGATGAACGCATTCGATTAACGGCCTATCAAATATTGGATCGTAAGGTTAATGACTTAAATGCTGAGATTCAACGTTTGGAAACTCTGGCTAGCAATAACAGTTCGGACTCCTTAGGAATCATGTGGCTGCAGATAGCCAATAACTATTGGGAATTATTAACTCTCGAGCGAGGTGATGCGGTTGCTAGGCGTCAGTTGTTGAAAAAGGCGGTTGCCGCCGCAAAAAAATCTGTTGGCTTTGATAGTGAGAATCGGAATGCTCAACTGGTGTTAGGCCGCGTATGCATTGCTCATGGGGATTTCGATACCGCTGAGATCGCATTAGAAAAGGCGCTGACATTAGGTATGCCAACGGACAAAGTCGTGCCCTACATGGCGGAAGTGGCGTTTGGAAAACGTGAATTCAAAAAAGTTCAGCAGCTGCTGGCTTCATTGGATGATGCGTTCAAACAATATCCACCATTAAAACAAGTTGCGGAGTACTGGGCATGACGTCGATTTTGCCGTATGCGCCAGAAGAAGAGGCGGATGTGTGCCTGTTATTAGAGGGTACATTTCCCTATGTGCGTGGCGGTGTGTCCACCTGGGTAAAGCAAATCATTGAAGGATTGCCTGAGCTGAAATTCTCCATCATCTTCCTAGGTGCAAGCCGTGAAGATTTTCAAACGCCAGCTTATGAAATACCCGCCAATGTGATTCATATCGAGTGTCATAGTCTTCTAGATGCATTCGATGAACCGGTAAAGTCGCAGCGTCAATGGTTTAGGTCACGTCGTATTAAGGCAAGCTTTGATTTAAATGATGAACTGCATGACAGTTTGCGTCGCGGTGAAGTAGATGACTCTACGTTAAAAGGCTTTGCTCAGGTTATGGGTGGGGAAGAGCCGGTCACTGAAAATGATCTTCAACATCACCGATTTGCTTGGGAAAGTATTCGAAAACAATATATGGAAGCCCCGGAAGGACTGGATTTTAACCATTATTTCTGGACTGTTCGCAGCATGCACAGCCCCTTGTTTGTGCTTTCCGCCATTGCTAACCAAGCTCCCCCAGCCAAACGATACCACTCTGTGTCAACTGGCTATGCAGGATTTCTAGGTACTTTGTTAAAGCAGAAAACTGGGCGGCCTTTGCTGGTATCGGAACACGGGATTTACACAAAAGAAAGAGAGCTTGATTTAGCACAAGTGAACTGGATTCCTGAAGAGTATGATCCGTTCCGAGTGGGTTTAAACGACCAGATGAGTTACTTACGGCAAGTATGGATACGATTTTTCAAGTCACTCGGTCGAATGACTTACGCAACAACCGATGAGCTGTTCACTCTCTATGAGGGGAATCGGCTGCGTCAGCTGCAGGACGGTGCAGATGAAAGCCGATTAAAAATTATTCCCAATGGCGTTGCGATAAAACCTTATGCAGCAGTGCGACGTGCGTCTGATGCGCCAGTGCCTCCGGTTATTGGTTTGATAGGGCGTGTCGTACCCATCAAAGATATAAAAACCTTTATTCGTGCCATGCGCGTTATCCGTGCATCGATGCCGGATGCTCAAGGGTGGCTGATTGGGCCTGAGGATGAAGATCCCATTTACACCGACGAATGTAAACAACTGGTTGCCAGCTTAGACTTACAAGATGCGGTTATTTTTAAAGGCTTTCAAAAGCCAGCTGAGATGTTTCCGCAAATCGCGTTATCCGTATTAACTTCGGTATCGGAAGGGCAGCCTTTGGTTGCGTTAGAAGGTTTTGCCGCTGGCATTCCTGCGGTAACCACCGATGTTGGAAGTTGTTCTGAATTAATTTATGGCACAACACCTCAAGATCGGGCTATTGGGGCGGCAGGGGCTGTTGTGCCCATGGCAAGTCCCACCGAATTTGCAGAAGCCGTATTGGCTTTGCTGAGCGATAAAGACGCTTGGCAGTGTGCTAGTGAGGCGGCCATTAAACGCGTTGAAACCTATTACGCCGATGATCAAATGATCGATGCATACCGAGATGTTTATCAACGACACAGCGGTATGGGTCAGATCTTCAGCTCTGAAAAGAAGGTGTCCTAGACATGGCCGGTATTGGTTTTGAGCTTAGGAAATACCTCGATGACGACACCTTCACAGGCTCGATCAAAGCGTATGGTTTTGCTGGGCTGATCAGTGCAGGGCCTTGGGTGCTGTCGATTCTGGGCGTCATGCTGATCGGGATTGTTGCGGTGTCTTTCGCCCTGGTTGATGACCAGGTGCGCCAATTTACAACGTCTGTTACTTGGTTAATGGGTGCATCGCTCATATTAACCGGCTTACTCCAATTGATGTTTACCCGATTTGTGGCAGATCGACATTTCGAGCGGCAGTTTGAAATCATTAATGCGAATTTGTTTGGGGCACTGATACTGGTTGTTGTTGTCAGCGCGCTAATCGGCGCCACACTGGCGCTGACTTTGTTCGAAGAATCATTAGCTTATGAAATCTTAATGATTGCGAATTTTTCCGCCTTGTCTGCGGTGTGGATAGCGGTCATTTTTGTGGCCGGTTTACGACGGTTCAAAATCATCCTATGGACATTCGCTGTCGCTTACAGCATCACTGTGGCTATGTCCTTATTGTTTATGTCGGCAGGCTTGGAAGGGCTGCTATTGGGTTTGTTTATTGGCCATGTCTCGCTGGTGTTTTTGATGGTTGGCGCCATCGTTCCAGAGTATCCGGTGGTAGGTGGTGTGAGATTCGACTTTCTTTCACTGCCAAAAATACATCCTACGCTCATTTGGGTTGGATTCTTTTATAACTTAGGGATTTGGGCTGACAAAATAATATTTTGGTTGCATCCGGACACCTCCGAATATGTGATTGGCCCACTTCGAACCTCGCTTATTTATGATTTGCCAATATTCCTAGCGTACTTAAGCATCATTCCTGGCATGGCGGTTTTCCTGCTAACCATCGAAACCGAGTTTGCCGAAGCCTATGAAGGATTCTTCGCAGCGGTTCGTGGCAATGCCAGCTTGGTCGAAATTGAAAAGCTAGGTAATACAATGGTGGTCGCGGTTCGTGAAGGGCTGTTCCAAATTGTGCGTGTACAAGGTATTACTGTGCTGATTCTCTACGTGCTCGGGCCCAGTATTGTTAAGTGGTTGGAGCTGCCTGAAAAGTTCGTGCACTTGTATTACGTAGATTTAGTCGGGGTAGCTGCGCAAGTATTGATGCTTGCTGTCTTAAACGTGGCTTTCTATCTTGATAAGTTACGTGATGCCCTGGCATTAACGGTATTTATGTTCGTCACCAACGCGCTATTTACTTGGCTGTCCATTCAATGGGGGCCAGTATTTTTCGGATATGGATTTGGGTTGTCAATGGCGCTTACCGCTTTGTTAGGTGTCATATTGATTGGTAGAGAGCTCGATAATATTGAATTCCATACGTTCATGCGGCGACGAAAGCCCATTGCCGGTGCAGGCCTAAGTGAGGGCAAGTTATGAGATCGAAATTCTTGTTTGGTCTGCTCTTGCTTGCCTCCGCACTGAGCGGGTGCATATCCAGCTCCATGGAATATGGGGATGAATTCCAGGATGCTGAATCTTGGGTATTGATTCCATTAATCAATGAATCTGATTCGTTAACAGCCGATCAGAGTGCGACCACCTTGGTGGATGAACATCTGCGCCGTCGTGGAGTTAACACCGTGGCGGCATCCACGGAAATGGTGGATACCAGTCAATCCAAACACGTGGTTACCGGTCGTATTATCGATTGGAAGTACAACCAACTGACTCGGCCAAAGCCGGAAGTAAAGATTGCTTTGCATGTTTATGATTTAGAAACACAGCAGCTCTTGTGGCGAAAAGAAACATCTAGAACGGGAAGCAGTGGTGAATCTATTGTTGCAGTCGCTGATGAAGTGCTAGCAGGGCTTGTGTCCAGCATCAATCTTTCAAATTCTTCAGGTTCCAACGCCTCTCAGAATGATCAGGCGGTGGATGCCGCGGTTGAGCAACTGGCGTCTCAAGCCAACTTACCCATTCCAAGCTCCCAGGCGATTAGCGTATCTGGGAACACACCTCAACCCAATGCGCAGGGTTTGCATGATGTAAAGCTAGGGCAGGATTCTCTACCCTTAGTCAATTCCTCTGTGGATCAATTTGCGCCTGGCGGTAGCATCGCTTTGTATTACGCTGTTAATCCGCCGGTGCCCATGTTAAATCAGTTCGATCGAGTGGTTCTGGAGCCGGATGCAGTTACCGCCTCCCAACTCAGTGAGTTTAATCAAAACCCGGAATTGAACACCACGTTGTTTGCGTACTTAAGTGTCGGTGAAGTCGGGCCCACTCGTCAGTGGGGCAGTGACATCGATAGCGCTTGGAAGTTGGGTGTTAATGAGGCTTGGAACAGTAGCGTGATGGATATGGCAAACCCGGCTTGGCGTGCGTTTCTTATGCGCCGAGCGGATACCCTACTGCGCGCTGGCTACCAGGGTTTCTTTCTAGATACCATGGACAGCTATCAATTGTTCGCGAAAACAGACGAGCAACGCCAGCGTCAACAGCAGGGATTAATAACTTTCATTGCCTCACTTAAGGCGAAGCACCCCAACGTACAGCTGATTGCGAATCGCGGTTTTGAATTGCTGCCCAGTATTGCGCAGTACTTAAATGTGATTGCCGCTGAATCTTTGTACGCGCGCTGGCATGGAGGCTCTGGTGGTTACCAAGATGTGCCAGAGCAAGATAGGCAATGGTTGCTTAGTCAGCTTAGCACTGCACGTAGTCAATACGGATTAGAAGCCTTGTCGATTGACTATGTTGAACCGAACCAACGAGACAAAGCAAGAAAAGTTGCTGCCAAAATTGCCAATCACGGAATTATTCCCTGGGTGAGCACCCCAGGACTTGATCAGATGGGCGTAGGTCTTGAAGAAGTCTACCCGCGAGAAGTGTTGTTACTGTTCGATGGCGAGCACGATGCAGCGATTCAATTCTCCTTGGTGCACCGAATGATAGCGACACCCTTGGAATATTATGGTTACGTTCCTCGCTACTTGGATATGTCGAAAGACACGCTGCCAGAAGGAAATTTGTCCGGTCGCTACGCTGGAGTTGTGAGCTGGACGCAAGCCAGGTTTAGCCTAGTGAATTGGTCGACATGGCTGCAAAATCTGAAAAACAATGGAGTACCTGTTGTATTGCTTGGTAACTTCAGTTCGGGTACATCAAGTTCTGTTTTAGAGGAATTGGGGTTAAAACGGGTTGAATTTGAAGCCGGTGCTGTAGCGGTTTCGGAAGAATCATCACTTGTAGGGTACGAAACACAACCCGCTCCCCGTATTGAATACGTAAATTCACCGTATCAAAGTGTTGCGCCAAGCCATCAAATTCATTTAGCGTTTAAGAATGAGCAGGGCTCAGAGTTTGATGCGATTGCCACGACTCCTTGGGGAGGCTATGGCATAACCTCGGGTTTAATTGATATCAATCCGGATGGTTATTTGAAATGGGTAATCGATCCTTTTAAATTTTTGAAACAAGCCTTGCGCTTACCTGATCTTCCGCAGCCTGATGTGACAACGCAAACGGGTAAACGAATCACATTGGCACATATTGATGGCGACGCGTTGCCGTCATGGGCAGAAATGCCTGGGCGTAGATTGGGCGCTGAAGTTTTATACGATGAAATAATAAGCCCCTTTAAGATACCCCACACCATCTCAATCGTTGAAGCTGAGATGGTGGCTCAGCCTCAGTTTATGGATAGGTATGGCCGAATGTATGCGGTTATCCGAAAGATGTTTCAAGATGATCATGTGCAGTTGGCAACTCATACTTACAGCCACCCATTTAAATGGGATCAAATCAAGCCGGGTGATGAATCAGGAAAATATAATTTACCTGTGCCGAATTATGCTTTTTCCTATGAGCGTGAAATTGATGGCTCAGTCGATTTTATTAACCAAAAATTAGCGCCAGAAGGTAAGAAAGTTGAGGTTGTTCTTTGGTCGGGAAATGCGGTGCCGAATGAAGAGGCCTTGGAGCGGGTCGCAAAACTTGGGTTGCAGAACATGAATGGCGGTGGAACAACAATTTCGTCGGCTTATCCGTATATGTTCAATGTATCTCCCATGGTTCGCACTGCTGGAAAATACGATCAAATATACGCACCTATTATGAATGAAAATGTTTACACCAATGATTGGTTGGGTCCGTTTGATGGATTCAGACGTGTTCTAGAAACATTTGAAATGACGGATTCGCCGCGACGGCTGAAACCGATCAATATTTATTATCACTTTTATTCAGGCACCAAAATAGCGTCAATGCGAGCCATGAAAGAAGTGTATGAGTGGACCATGAACCAAGATATTGCGCCACTGTTTGTGGATAGTTATACAAAGCGCGTTGGTGAATTTAGGACAGCTCAGGTCTCGCGTTCTGTTGACGGTTGGTGGTCGGTGTCCGGATTAGAAGAAACTCAGTCCATCCGCTGGCAGAACATGAACAATGCCATTGATGTTGCGACAGGCCAGGGTGTTGCTGGGCAACGTGTACTACATGATGGCTTATACATTCACCCCACATCGAACGGAGTCGCTAAATTTAGAATTAACAGCAGTTCTAAACGAACGCCTGAATTGGTGTCATCGAATGGTCAAATAACCTCTTGGTCTCGACGTGGGCATGCATTGGACTTTCGAATTCAAGCGGAAGTGCCCGTTGAACTGGTGTTGAAGAATGCAAAAAGTTGTCAGCTCAGTGGTCCTAAGGGCACTGTGAAGGGCATAAGCACCGATGATGGTTTGAAATTTTCATTCACGCAAAAGGATACTGGAAATGTCTCGCTCCGATGCCCCGCGTGAACAGCTGCTAAAGCCCTGGCACTTGCTGATCGCTGTGGTCGGCTTTGTTGCTGCGTTTGTTTGGATAGCGCCTGCACGCCAGTCCCTATCGTTGCAAGATTCGATTACTGAAACAGGAATCAGTGAGCTTGATGTTGCGTATCTGAAAGCCGAACGCGCATCTAAGCAGCAATCCATTGACGATGTGATAAAAGCCGCTACGGCGTTAGTACGGGCAAATCGAACGGCTGAAGCAGAAGCGCTTTTAGCCAGTCGCCCAGAAGTTAGTCTTTCTGCAGAAGATGAATTAGCGCTGTCAATCGAACAAGCAGTGGCCGAAATTAATAATGAAAAAACAGCTGACGATCCAGATCAAAAGCGTCTTGCGTTGTCTGAGAACTCATTGATTATATCGCTGCGTAAAGCGTTTAATAATGCCGATATTCAACGTATTGACTTACTGGTTCGAGCACATGAATTAGCATTAAGCAAAAGCGAATATGAACTTGCCGGGGACTTGTCAGAAAAACTCGGTGGGCTTGATGCGCCTAAGGCTGCGTCCTGGTATGCCCAATGTGCATCCGTTTTTAGTCAAATAGACAAACTAAATCGTGCTGTGCAGTGTGCAAAAGAACGTTCACGAACCGCCTCGCCAGGCGAAGATCAATTTGATGCTAAACTGAATGAACTTTCTCTTTTGGCAAAGTCAAATGATCGGCCTGGCACCAATCGCTTGGCAAGTAACTTACTAAAATCAAACCAAACCAGTTCGGCAGGTTTGAAGTCATTAGCTGAGCAACTGTTAGCCATTGAACGTCCAGCGGATGCAGCAAGAGCTTATGCAAAATTAGCCAGTGCAGATTCCTCTAAAGCGCCGCAGTGGTTTAAACAAGCTGCTCGATGGGCAGAAGCCGCCGGAAAGCCCAGCGAGGCAGCGGCTTATTTAGATTTGATGCGACCCTTGTTGTCCCCAGATCAACGCGAACCTGTGGATGATGAAATTGCTCGCTTACTGGCAGCAACGGGTGACACCAATGCTTTGATGGCGCGCTACAAAAAGAAAATCGATTCTGGTGATCGATCGCTTGTCACGTTACAAACAGCAATCGCTGCGGCATTGGCCAACAATCGAACGCCACTGGCCAGCCAGTGGAATGATTTATTGGTTCAAAATTTTCCAGAATCGGCCCAAGGTTGGGTGAATCAATATAACTTGAGTTTGGCGAATACTCAGTTACCGGCCGCATTAGCTGCGGCTAGAACACTGGTGGACATTGAACCGGATGTGGCTGAGCATCACATCCGATTGGCGCAAGTCGCTGAGTGGTCGGGTGACCCTGAATTAGCCACAGCCCAATGGCTGTGGGTGAGTGAGCGTTACCCATCAACCGAAACACTCACAGAATTAATCCGCTTATCCTCCATAACGTTACAACCTAGTTTAACAGCAGAAGCGTTGCGCCAACGTGCGATGCAGACCAAGCCCACATTGAAAGAAATCAATCAGCTCATTACCGCGTATGAATTGGAAGGGCAACCGCGTCGCGCTTCAGCGGTATTGGAGCAACTGCTCACTCGATACGGTGATGATGCTCAAGTAATGATGCGTTTGGCTGAGCTCCATCAACATCACATGGATTTGACACCGGCGGTTAAGGTTTGGGATCGGTATGAGCGGGTTTTTGGCTCCTCGGTTGCGAGTCGATTGAACTTAATGGAACTTCATTGGCGTCTTGACAAGCCTTTGGAGGCGAAGGTGGCGGCGGAGGCGCTTCCAGATTTATTGGAAGCTAACGCAAGAGCGCTGGATACGGCCACAGATTATCAATTGAGATTGGTTGCAGAAATTTCCTGGCGTTATAATTTGAAACGACTCAGTGTATTGTCAGAACCCTTTCTAAAACGGATTGAAGATAAAGACCAGCAAGTGTCCCAGCGCAGGCGAGCCATTGATGTGGTACACAAGCAGGGGCAGTTGGATAAAGCGATTGATTCTGCCGAGGCCTTATATTCAGATACAGGCGGTGCGCAAGCGGCTTTGTTGCACATGCGATTACTGGTTGAAGGCGTTCGCAGTGAGCCCAATACCAAAAAATTCCATACCGCGTTGCAACCTTATTTAGTGGGTAATAGTGATACCAGCGACATACGGCAGCAGTTGGAATATTGGTCACTGGTCGCCCAGTTTCATTTGATTGAAGGCGATAACGCGTTTGCGGAGAAAGCCTATCGATCGGGATTGAACATATCGCCCAACGAGCCCAGTCTGTTGGCAAGCCTTTTATGGATGCACATTAGCAGAGATGATGGCCCAGCTATTCGAGCCTTTATTGAAAAGCATGAGGCGCTAGCGCAAGAAACCCCTGATTTATGGACGCCTTTTGCCATCGCCTATTTACAGCTTGGCATGCCCACACGAAGTTTGACGTGGTTTGAAAGGCAATTAGATAGCATTGAGGCAGACTATTCCTTGTTGCTGACCTACGCCGATGCGTTAGAGGCGTCAGGCCGAGCAGAACATGCCTATAAGGTTCGTCACTATGCGATTGATGCGTTGCGACCTTTGCTGGCGGACGGGGCAGCCTCGAATGAGAACGAATTACTGCAGCAATACGCTCGCATGGTTTCGCGTTTTGGGTCCAGTGATCAGAAAGAGCGCTTTACTCAAGGCATAGTGGGCAGTGCCGATCAGGATTGGTCATCAAAAGATAAATTTTGGCAGCAGGAAATGGCCATTTCTTGGTTGATGTCCACCGAGCGACACGATCTTGCCCGCGTCATTTTGGCTAAGTTACATGAGCAGCGTTTGGAAGCACCGGCATGGCAGGCACTGTCAGTGGCCATGAAGCAAAATGATTTGGATGTGGTTGCGCAAATTGTGCAATCGGGTCAGGGCATTTCTGTTGGCGACAATATGCTGGCTTTACGCAAGCTCGGACGCGGGAATGAAG
The DNA here is from genome assembly GCA_937930305.1 of uncultured Granulosicoccaceae bacterium. Lineage (GTDB taxonomy): Bacteria > Pseudomonadota > Gammaproteobacteria > Granulosicoccales > Granulosicoccaceae > Granulosicoccus. The sequence goes on from CALGLE010000038.1 coordinate 59,674, forward strand.
CCTACGCCTTAGCGATCTCATCTTTGCAATCCGGCTTATCGGGTAATGATGCGTTAGTAGTAGATGAAACCTACCGTGCCTTACGTCAATATCGACCTGGATTCGCCGGGGCGAGCATCGCCAATACGGTTGCTCCAGGCATTGGAATTTTGGAATCCACCGTTTTAGCACGACATACCTTTGCTGGCACCACATTCGGTTTGAGTTTGAACGCGTCTCGTCGACAGTTTGATTCCAGTCGGTATGCGATTTCCACTGACGATGATCAAACCGATTTATCGTTGACGTTGCATTACGGGGGTGCGGCACTGAATTCCTACCTAACTGCAGGTAACGTGAGCGATGCAATTGTTGATCGAACCTACTTTATCGGTGGGGTTCGCTCTCAATTTGGTCAGGGACGACACGCGGTGTCGGTTGAAATGGCCATGAACGAAACACCTAACGCGTCCACTTTACTGCGGCTTAGAGGTAAGCAGAACAGAGCGTCTGCAAATTTGGATATGAGTGTGGGCAAACTCGGGTTTGTACGGCTCAGTGCCGATGCCACCGATATTTCCTCCCGAGTTTCTGAACGTAAAATTGCGCGCGGCTTAAGCGGCATTGCAGAATTTGGCATTCGAGGAACCATGGGCAGCCACAGTTGGACAAGTAGTGTGATGACCAGCCAAGCAGTCAACGACAGAGAAACGTCCGTACCTGCAGAACTTGAATTGAATAATCAAATCGGGTTGGATGAGGTGATCGGTGAAAATTCGGCTTCCCTGTCGTTTGGGGCATCCCTATCTCGGGGTGGCATTGCAGAGAACTATCCGCAAGTGAATTCACCTCGGTACTACTTGAATGCCCGTGTCGGGCATCGCTGGCCTGAGAAAAATTTCGGTGTTCAGTTTGATGCGGGTGCCGGAATGCGAGTGATTGGCGGGGATGAACTGAGTGTGGGATTCTCCCACGATGGGATAGTGAATGATGTTGTGGGCCAAGGTCGTTCGCGTTTGGGCGTGAACTATCGATTTCATTTCTAAGGGTTGATAATGCGCCCGCGATTTCGCGGTGAATCAGGTATGCTCTGACGAATATGAGCATACATAAACCCCATCCATCGACGATGGTTGCAAAGGCCGATGACTTCCTGGATACCACCACAGGCGCGATTGTTCCGCCCATACAACCGTCGACCACATTTGCGCGAGATGATCGGTACGAGCCCATCAATCCTGCCAATGTCTACACCAGAGATTGCAACCCCACTTTTCTACCAGCTGAAAATATCATCGCTGAATTGGAAGGCGGGGATGCCTGCGCTTTGTTTGCTTCCGGCATGGCCGCGGTGGCGGCAGTTTTCTACACCTTAACCACCGGCTCACACGCGGTCATCCCTGGGGCCATGTATTGGGGGGTGTTGTCATGGACAAGAGCCTATTGTGATCGTGTGGGAATCGTATTGAGTGAGTATGACCCAGCCAGTATAGATAGCTTAGAAGCTGCGTTGGAAGGGCATGCGAAAACGGATTTGATTTGGGTTGAAACGCCATCTAATCCGTTAATGGGTGTAACCGATTTATCTGAAGTTGCCCGTATCGCTGAGCGCGTTGGTGCCTTGATGGTGGTTGACAACACCACCGCCACGCCTGTGTTCACGCAACCGATAAAGCACGGTGCGCACATCGTGATGCATTCGGCTACGAAGTCGTTAAATGGTCACAGTGATGTGCTGGCCGGTGCGTTGGTCACATCCGATGAGAATCTGCCAGCCTGGCAACTGATTAAACAGGAGCGACACGGAGCCGGTGCGCTACCTGGGAGTTTCGAAGCTTGGTTATTGCAACGTGGGCTTCGCACGTTGTATTTGCGGGTTGAACGAGCGGCAGCCACCACACAATGGTTAGCGGAAAAATTGCAAGCACACGATGCCGTCTCTGGCGTGATGTACCCCGGTTTGCCCACAGATCCTGGGCATGAGACCGCAAAAAAACAAATGCACGGTGGCTTTGGCTCGCTGCTTTCCTTTGAAGTGATCGGCGGGCGCGAGAACGCACTCGCGGTGGCCGGTGCATTACAACTGATTGTCAGTGGCACCTCGTTAGGGGGTGTTGAAACCTTAATAGAGCATCGACACAGTGTGGAACCCCCCGAAACTTGCCTGCCTGAGAACTTATTGCGCTTAGCCGTTGGCATCGAAGACAAGAAGGATTTATGGGACGATTTAGAGCAAGCCTTAGCGAAACTGACTTAACGCTTCTTTGGTTCGCAACCACCGATCCATCACGGGTAAGAACCAGGGGCGACCTTGGTACCACCACGGTTTTTTAAATTGCGTGTGACTAAACGCGGTGTCGCCGTTTGAGTCCCCTAGCATTTGCAGTGCGACTTTGTGCCCTAAGTACGGGGCCATGGTGTTCCCGTTGCCAGAATAACCCATGGCGTGCCATACCCCATCGGTGTTGCCCACGTTGGGTAAGGTGTTAAAACTAAACCCGGTGTTGCCACGCCAACTGTGCGTGATGCGCGTGCTGTTCAACTCAGGAAATATTTGCGTCAATAAGGCACGAAGTTCAGACAGTGCTCGCTTTTCAGAAATATCACTCATGGCTGCGCGTGCGCCAAATACAACGCGCGTTCCATCGGGGGAAGGGCGAAAGTAGCAATGCTTCGTTCGGGTCTCTGTGATCATTCGACCGGTTGGAAACAAACGCGAGACGAGCGCCTTATCCAGTGGTTCTGTGGCGATGATAAAGCTGGGAATAGGGATGATGCCGTGTTGCCAGGTTGGAAAAATTCGTTGCGTATAGCCGTTAGTGGCCATAAGCACCTGGCCAGCCTGCACCGCCCCTTGTGTTGTAGTCACGCTCAGTGAGCCATTAGATTGTTCAATCTGCAACGCAGCGGTTTGGCCATGCACTTGCGCACCGCGTTCAATGGCTGCGCGCAATAGGCCTTCCGTCCATTTTGCAGGGTTCAGCCCACCATGAGTTTCGAACACCACGCCGCCTTTATACACATCGGTTTGAATTTCTTGGTGGATGTCTTTGGCAGAAACCATATGCGCTGACACGCCAATCAAGCGGCTTAAGGTTTCCGTGCTTTTAGCAGTAGCGTCGTATTCATTCTCGTGCCAGAACGCACGTAACCTGCCACACGGTTGAAAGTCACAATCCATGTTTTCCTGCTGCATTAACTGGACTGCAAACTCGCCGGATTCAACATGCGCTTCGCGCAACAATCGCAACGCGATGTCTGATCCAAAACGCGATTGCATTTGCTCTAACGAAAGCCGATGACCACCGCCCAACATACCGCCATTGCGAGATGATGCGCCTTCACCGGGATTGCCAGAGTCAATACAAAGCACGGATTTGCCCGCTTTGGCCAAGGTGTAGGCGGCCGTTAAACCTGTGAGGCCAGCGCCAACGATGAGCACATCACAGCTTGTTGGCATGGCTTCAGGGGATAAGTGCGCCATGGCTTTTTCACCCGACCACCATAGGGGCTGGTGTGACACGTGGTGATCCATGGCAGGGCACTCGTTTAAAGACGTGCTGCACCATAGCAAACTGGTTGCTCATGGGTCAAAGAACGACAACACCCGTTCAAATCTCGTCTTAGCGCTGTCGTTACACACGGGCTTATCGTTAACCTATGCCCGAATCGATTCAGGAGATTTCCGGATGCACGTTGGATTTATTGGGTTGGGCAATGTGGGCAGTAAGTTGGCGGGCAGTGTGATCCGCAATGGGTTAACGCTGACCGTGTTCGATTTGAATAAAGAGGCTGCCGAACCTTTGCTGGCACAGGGGGCTGCCTTTGGTGAAAGCCCGCGTCAAATGGCAACGGACTGCGATGTCATCATCACTTGCCTGCCTTCTCCTGCGGCCAGTGCGGCCGTGCTAGAAAACGCGGATGGTGTGCTGGCTGGCTTGACGAAAGATACGGTTTGGGCAGAAATGAGCACAACCGACGAAGCCGAAGTGTTGCGGCTGGGCGAGAAAGTGAATGCTGCCGGTGGTCATGCTGTGGACTGCCCGGTGAGTGGGGGTTGTCATCGGGCGGCGACGGGCAACATTGCCATACTGGCCGGCTGCTCTCGGGATACCTTTGATCGGATGTTGCCGGTACTCACCAAAATGGGGCGGCGCATCCTGCACACAGGAGAGCTTGGCAGCGCATCCAAATTGAAAGTGATGACAAACTATTTGGCGACTGCGAATTTATTAACCTTGTGTGAGGCGCTGGTAACTTGCAAAGCCGCAGGCTTAGATTTAGCCACAACCTATGAAGCCATCCGAATTTCCAGTGGTAATTCCTTTGTGCATGAAACCGAAAGCCAAGTGATCTTAAACGGATCAAGAGACATTAACTTCACGATGGACTTAGTGTTGAAAGACATCGGCTTGTTTCAACAAATGGCGGAACGCAATGGCGTGCCCTTAGAAATTAGCCCCTTGCTCATCGACATCATGAGCGATGGGGCGCAAAAGTATGGGCAACGCGAGTGGTCGCCCAATATAATCCGTCGATTAGAAGATGCGTGTGACTTGAAAGTGCTCGCCGACGGCTTCCCTGCCGAGATGGTGGATGATGAGCCTGAAGAACCTGGATATGAAATTAAGCCAAAGTCGGCTTAAAAAATTCAACCAGTTCATCCACAACACTGCGATGAAAGGCTGCCACGCGAGCATTGGGTTGTTGCCCATTCGCGCGGGAGCCCATGGGATCTTCGGCTAACTTCTCTGAACCGGATAAGGCTTCCAACACGGCATGACCGCAGAAAGGCACATACATTTCTGAGTAGCCGCCTTCGTGCGCTGCAACTAATTTTGCGTCTTGCAACTGCATCAGTTTTTCTGTCATTTGTTTGAACGTTGATGCCGTGCACATCATGCGCGATAAGGGATCGAAAATGGCGGCATCAAAACCACAGGCCACAAGTATTAAATCGGGTTTAAATGCGGTTAACCTAGGCAGCACTAAAGTGTCCATGGCATACAGATAGGTGTCATCGCCACCGCCTGGTGCCAGTGGAATGTTCATATTGAAACCTTCCCCATCGCCTGTGCCCATATCGTTAAAGTCTCCGGTGTCTTGCGGGTAACAACGTTCTTGATGAATGGAGATGGTGAGCACATTCGGATCATCGTAGAACACGTTCTCTGTGCCATTGCCATGGTGCACATCCCAATCAACGATGGCGACGCGCTTTGCTCGTTGGGTGGCGATGGCCTCTTTTGCAGCAATGGCTACATTCGATAACAAACAAAAACCATTCGGCCACTCGGGTAAGCAATGATGACCGGGTGGGCGAGCCAAGGCGTAAGCGTTATCCAGCTCCCCATCTAAGGTTCGATTCACCGCATCAATGACAAGACCTGTTGACAAGGCAGCAATTTCATAAGCGCCTGGGCCAAACGGTGTGCGTAGGCCCAATTCACCACCGCCGGCATCGGATAAGCGCTTAAATTCATCCAAGTAAGATGCGGGGTGAACACGCAACAACTGTTCGCGTGTCGCTTTCGGTGCGGATGAGAGCACTAAGTCTTTGGCTAGCCCCGTCACATCCAATAAGTTTCTTAGGCGGCGCTTAGTTTCCGGTGCTTCGGGCAGCCCACCCGACACCTGAGGTTGCACCAAGCCACCCACAGGGGCCAGTTGCGCATAGTTACCGCCAGCGTGCCAAAAACAATGCTCATCCCAGAGAAATCCGGTTTTCCTTTTCATAGCTGCCTCAATTGAGTTTGGGAATGTGAGTGATGATGGGTTGGTTGCCGCGTCATCGAATGAGTATCTTACCCAGTTCATCTAACGCCGTTAGATTATGCCCACTGCAATACACATCCAGATAGGGTTTGAGTGGATCCATTTTTGGATCGGCCTCATTCTCTGCGTATCGACCCAGCAGAGGATTAACCCATATAACGCGCCTTGCTCTACGTTGCAGGGTTTCCATTTCTGGGATGAGCTCGGATGGTTTTTCGGTGTCATAGCCATCACTGAATATCACTAAGGTGGTGTGTGAATTCACACACCGGCGGCCAAGATCATTGTTGAACGCTTTAAAGCTTTTGGCAATGCGAGTTCCACCCAGCCAGCCTTTGCCGTATTCATTCATAGCGCCTTCAAAGTCTTTTTCCGTTAAGCGAGTGTTGCCTTGGCCTAAGGGAAAGAGTTGAGTATTGAAGGCGAACGCTTGCGAGCGATCAAATTCACTCATTAACTGACGGGTGAAGCGTAAGAATAATTTTGAATACACTTCCATTGACTGGCTAACATCCAGTAAAAGAACAAACGCAGGCAGTCTTTTTACCGGTTGTCGGTATGCCAATTCTCTTAAAGTACCATTAGTGGCTAGGGCCTTGTGTTGGCTGCGGCGTAAATCCAAGCGCCCGGCAGATTTTGAGGCCGTAGTGCGACGGCGTCTTTGTCGGCGCATGCGTTTGGCTAAAGTATCAACCAGCTGCTCGATTTCTTGCATTTGTTGTTTATCAAATACAAACCGAAAATCGGCGAGCGACAGAGTTTTAAAATCACCGGCTCCTGTGATGTTCTGGTCTAAGTCCTGCTCATCGGAAGAAGCAGAAAATCCAATCAGACGATTTCTCGATGCATCCTCTGGTGGTTGTTGGTTGGCGTTGTTCGGTGTGGCGCTCTCGTATTCATCGTCGGTTTTAACGCTGCGCCAAAAGTCGTCAAACAAAGCGTCGAAACGTCTCCATTCATCACGGGTATGGCACAGGCAAGCACGCAAACCTTGGCGTAGGTGTAAGCGGTGTTCGATGTAGCCCGCGCTGCAAACACGCACAGCATCTAATGTGGAGGAGGTGTCGCATAAGAAGTTTTCATCGCGCAATAACGTAATAAAGCCGCTCAATCGTTCGAGAACGGTGTCTTTATGCAGGCGATTGATCGCCTCATTATGACTGACGGCGTTATTCATTAATGCTTAGAGTCACTGTTCCAAGTTTTCAGTCGCTGGTTCAGATTGCTTCCTAGTGACAAACTCACGATCTTCCCGAGTTTTTAACAAACATGCGAGCGTGGATTCAATGGCCTCGGGGGTTTCAGAAAGGTCTTTCACACTCAGCCCCATCAGGGCCGCGGACCAATCTAAGGTTTCAGCGATTCCTGGGGTTTTACGCAATTGGGATTGACGTAAGCGTTGCACATAGTTCACCACCTGATGGGCCAGCTGTGCCGATATATCGGGAAGCCTGGCTTTTACGATGGTGAGTTCAGCGGCCGCGCCTGGGTAATCCACGTAGTGATACAAACAGCGTCGGCGTAACGCATCACTTAAATCTCGAACAGCGTTTGAGGTAAGCACAACCCAGGGTTTATGAATAGCTGTGTAGGTTCCCAGTTCCGGTACGCTGACTTGAAAGTCGGATAACACCTCTAATAACAACGCTTCAAATTCCTCATCGGCTCTGTCCACTTCATCGATCAGTAGCACCGCACGTTGAGGCGAACGAATGGCTGCAAGCAGTGGGCGTTGCAGTAAGAATTCATCGCTGTATACCGCCCCTTTCAGCGCATCCTGGTCACGGGTTTCGCTTGCGTTGCCCGCCATCTGAATCGCCAAGAGCTGTCGCTTGTAGTCCCAGTCATACAGGGCGTGCTGCGCATCCAGTCCCTCGTAGCACTGCAGTCGAATGAGTGGGGCTTGGTGAATCGCCGCTAAGGATTTCGCCACTTCGGTTTTACCCACACCGGCTTCCCCTTCAATCAGTAAGGGTTTTCCCAACACATCCATCAGATGCAAACTGGAAACGAGGGCAGGCTCGGCAACATAGCCAATGGACATCAGTTGTTGGCGTAGCGTCGCTTGAGGATCGGCGTGGGGTGACATGGCTTGAGACACGGCATCGGTTTCAGATGTTGCAGTATAGCCTCGCGAGTGGGTTACCCGAACGGTATACTGAACAGCGTTCAGTGGGGTGAGGAATTTTGATGGCGGATGTACAGCTAAGAGAGCAACTCTGTGGTTTCGCTAAGAGTCTGTTCGATCGCGGTTTAACCGGCGGAAACACGGGAAATATTTCGGTTCGCACCTCTGATGGCGGTTTACTGGTGTCCCCCACTGGCACCTCGTTTGGCACTTTAGATCCAGCTGATTTATCTCACTTTGATAAAAACGGTGTGCAGGTTTCTGGTTTAAAGCCAACCAAAGAAATGCCGCTTCACTCGGCCTTCTACGAAACTCGCTCCACCGCCGGCGCCGTCGTGCACTTGCATTCCACCCATTCGGTAGCGTATTCCCTGTTGCCCCATCACGACCCAGACAATTTTCTACCGCCCTTGACCGCTTATTCCATTATGAAGTTAGGCAAGGTCAAGTTGTTGCCCTTTTATGTGCCCGGGGATGCTGCAATGGGGGACGCCATTCGTGGTTTAGCCGGTAAGCGCACGGCGGTGATGCTGGCAAATCATGGCCCCGTGGTGGCGGGCAAAGACCTGGAGTCAGCGGTGTACGCCGTAGAAGAACTGGAGGAAACATCGAAGTTAGCTCTGCTTATGCGCGGCCAATCGATTAACAGTTTAACCTCCAGCCAAATCACCCAAGTGGTGTCTGCGTTCAATGTTGAGTGGGATTAAATGAGTCGATTTTCAGCGAATTTAGGTTTTCTTTGGCCTGAACTGTCATTGGTTGAAGGCATCCATAAAGCAAAAGCCGCAGGCTTTGAAGCCGTGGAGTGCCATTGGCCCTACGACGACACAACATCAGCCGATGTTAAAGCCGCGCTAGATGCCACTGAACTTCCCATGTTGGGCGTAAACACACGTCGCGGCAATGTGGATGCAGGTGAAGCTGGCTTAACGGCGGTACCTGGCAAAGAAACAGAAGCCAAACGCGCTATTGATGAGGCCGTTCAATACGGTTCAGAAATTGGCAGCGCCGCCGTGCATGTGATGAGCGGTGTGGCAGCCGGTGAAGAAGCCCATCAGGTGTTAGTGAAAAACTTAATTTATGCAGCCGAGCAGTGCGCAAAGCATTCAATGACTGTGCTGATAGAACCCATCAACACCCAAGACATTCCCGGCTACTTTTTAAACCACGTTGAACAAGCAGCTGATGTCATCAAAACCGTAAACAAGCCCAACGTAAAAATTATGTTCGATTGTTATCACGTACAAATCATGCAAGGCAATTTATTAACCCGACTCAAAGCACACCTACCTTTGGTGGGGCATATTCAAATTGCTGCCGTACCGGACAGAGGTGAGCCTGGGGAAGGGGAGTTGGATTACGCGCAGATTTGTCGTGCTATTGATGCAATGGGATATCGAGGCTTCATTGGTGCAGAGTATAAGCCCAGAAGTACAACGGATGAGGGGTTGAGTTGGTTGGATCTTTTTAAATAGGGTACGGCTGTTTTGTGTTTTTTAATGGGCCACTAAAATATGAATAGCTTATCCAAGGAACATAAGCTTTTATGGATGCGAATTCGAACGATTCTGATGCAGGAATGGGATCCGATTGGAGTGTACGAAGAAGACTCTGAATCGGATGATGAATACGACAGTTATGTTCCGAATATTTTTCGCCTGGCACTTGAGGATCGTGACGCTACACGTATTGCCAAATCACTAACTCAAATTGCTCAGGTCAGTATGGGATTAAGTGTCTTAAGAACAGATCACGATTTGCAAGTGGCGGAATTGATCATTGCTGCTAAAGAAGAGATACTTGGTTAGGGTGAAAGTCATTGTTTTTAAATTAATTATATCCACCACGCCTAGTAGGTTGGTTTAAGACTTTGACTGTTAAGGATTGCCTTGGGACGTTGCTGACAATCGCTTATCTTGACTATGATTGTAATAGGCGGCTTTTCCAGGATGACTAGTGATGCAAAATATTTACGTTGTATATCGTCAAATAGACGCGAATACATGCGTCACTTTGCTGT
>CALGLE010000039.1 GCA_937930305.1 uncultured Granulosicoccaceae bacterium
ATTCCAGAAGACAACATTCAACGTCTGGTGGAGCTTCTTTGGCGCTTTGATGAAAAAGACCCTCACGACATGAGCACCTGGGATGCGCCGCAAAGACGCGAGCACAAAATGCTGGAGCTGAACAACACCGGTATGCTGGAAATTTACAACCATCAGTACCTTTGGGACAATCGGATGAACCAACGGGTATACGACGCCTACGTTGACATCTGGGACCGAGAAGATCTTTGGGTGGGTGCTGATCGGGCGAACTTGAATTTGCCGAAAAAACAAGCGAATGATTCGGATGGCTTCATTCATTGGGATGTGGACACCAGTCTTAATCCCTTGCCCGTGGGCGTGCAAGGCATTATCAGTTTATTGCCGCAAACCGAACAGACCGGTGGCTTTCAATGTGTGCCGTATTTGTTTGAACACTTTGAGGAGTGGGTGGCTACGCAGCCTGCCGATCGAAACCCAAAACACCCCGACATCACCGGTTTAGACATTGTCAGCCCAACGCTAGAACCAGGGGATATGCTGATCTTCAATTCGCTACTGGCCCATGGGGTTAAACCGAATCGATCGAAGGATCAAGCGCGCATGGCGCAGTATGTGTCGATGTATCCTGCAACGCCGAATAACACCGCAGAACGAGACGAGCGCATTCGCTTGTGGCGCGAACAAGAGTCCCCAAATCGAGACGCTTTCCCAGGGGACCCCAGAGAGTGGGAAAAGCACCACTCGGATGTCGCTGTGCTCAATGAGCTGGGTAAGAAATTACTTGGTGTTGAACCGTGGTGATGGGCAATTGCGCTGCAACACACACTGCAGCATGCATCCAACACTTAACATAACATCAGGCAAATTTACGACGGTAACGAAGCTCGGGCGGCAACCATACGCTGAACCGCATTCGCTGCCTCTTCACCTTTGGTGATGAAATGATCTTCATAGATCCGATTGTGGTGATCGGTTTCTTGATAATTATGCGGGGTGAGTGATACCGAGAATATCGGCACACCGGTTTCTAAGCCCACTTGCATCAATCCGCTCACCACCGCTTGCGCCACAAAATCGTGCCGGTAGATGCCACCGTCCACCACAAAGGCGGCAGCGACCACCGCATCGTAGTTGCCGGTCAATGCTAAATCGCGCGCGAACAGGGGCATTTCAAAAGCACCGGGCACACTGAACACATCGATGGGGTTGTCCCCCATGCCTTTTTGAAAACCGACCAAGGCGTTATCCACAATGGCCTTGTGCCATTCTGCTTTTATAAACGCACATCGAATCTTGGACATCTTAATTACCTGCGGCTTCGCCGATGTTATCCACACCGCGCTGTTCTAACAGTTGAGTTAACCAGTCTGGGTCCATCTCTGGCACTGATGAGAGTAACAGATCGGTATACGCATGATGAGGTGGGGTAAACATCTCGGTTTTTGGGCCCTGCTCAACCACTCGCCCTTCTTTCATCACCACCACTTCATCCGCAATGGAGCGCACGGTGGCTAAATCGTGGGTGATAAACATATACGCCAATCCTAAGGTATTTTGCAATCGATCAAGCAATCTCAATATGCCTTCCGCGACTAACTGATCCAACGCACTGGTCACCTCATCGCAAATGATAAACGACGGCTCCGCTGCTAGCGCACGAGCAATACCAATGCGTTGTTTCTGGCCGCCGGAAAGTTCGGGCGGGTAGCGGTTGTAATACTGTGCAGGTTCCAATTCGATTAAATCCAATAGCTCTTCCACCCGCGTTTTTAATTTCGCGCCATCCAAGCCGCTGTAGAACTGTGCGGGACGGCCGATGATGTCGCAGATTTTTATGCGAGGATTCAGTGCGGTGTCGGCCATTTGGTAAATCATTTGCGCCTGGCGTAATTGATCGGTGGTGCGCTTTTTATAGCTCGGTGGTAACTCTTCACCATTAAAGCGAATCACCCCTTTTGAAGGCGGCAATAAACCGGTGATGCAACGCGCCGTGGTTGACTTACCCGAACCCGATTCACCCACCACAGCGACGGTCATACCCGCATAGATATCGAACGAGACATCGTCTAGTACTTTTAACCCTTTACCGTAGGCGGCATCGATGCCATCCACCGACACCACCGGAATTTCTCCAGAGTCAGCGGTTGGGCGTTGCTTTTCAGGGCGCCTAAAGCTGCGCACTGCCCACAAGGACTTGGTGTAGTCTTCTTTTGGCGCACTGAGCATGGTTGCAGTGTCGGCCTCTTCCACTTCATTGCCTTTTAACAACACCTTGATGCGATCCGCCATTTGTGCCACCACCGCTAAATCGTGCGTGATGTAAATCGCTGCCGTATTAAACTGCTCTACGATGTCACGGATGGCCGCTAACACTTCAATTTGTGTGGTCACATCCAGAGCGGTGGTGGGCTCATCGAATATGATTAAATCCGGACGGCACGCCATCGCCATGGCTGTCATCGCACGCTGCAACTGGCCTCCAGACACCTGATGCGGGTAACGAAAACCGATTTCCTTTGGGTTAGGTAAACGCAGCTTTTCGTACAGCTCCATGGCATCGGCTTGGCTTTCACTCAAACTCTTGATGTTGTAGTGCACGGGGGATTCGGTGTGCTGATCAATCAGTTTGTGCGCTGGATTAAACGAGGCCGCTGCGGATTGCGCCACATAGGCAATACGGGAGCCGCGTAGCTTACGCAGTTCGCTTTTGGGTTTACTGGTTAGCTCCATCCCGTCGAACTGCACCGACCCTCCAGATATCCTGCAACCGTCTCGAGTAAAGCCCATCGCGGCTAAGCCAATCGTGGACTTACCGGCACCGGATTCACCGATCAGCCCCAACACTTCACCGCGGTGTAAGTCTAAGTCGATGCCGTGAACGATTCCCACCCACTCTTCATCTGAGTAGCCTTCGATCTTTAAATCTCGAATTTTTAACAGAAGATCGTTTTCGTTTTCAGTTGACATGGTATTACTCCTTCAGACCGGAGGATCGATACAGCATCCAGTCAACAACAAAATTAACCGCCACCGTGAGCAGTGAAATCGCTGCCGCCGGTATCAGCGGGGTGACTTCACCGAAAGATATTAAGGTTGCATTCTCACGCACCATGGAGCCCCAATCGGCTGTTGGCGGCTGAATGCCTAAGCCTAAAAAGGATAGGCCAGCAATCAAAAGAAACACGAAACAAAACTCTAAGCCAAACTCGGCAATCAACGGTGCTTTTGAATTGGGCAAAATCTCTTTGCGAATGAGATACCAAAGACCTTCACCGCGAAGACGGGCCGCTTCTATGTAGTCCATCACCACCACGTCCCCAGCAACCGCTCGGGTTAATCGAAACACTCGAGGCGCATAGATTACTGCGATGATTAAAATTAGAACGATCATGCTGGTGCCAAAGATACTGAGCAGCAACAACGAAAATATTAACGACGGTATCGACATAATCACATCGGCCGAACGTGCCATGGCCTGATCGATCCAGCCGCCTTTAGTCGCCGCAATTAACCCTGTCATCGCGCCGATAAAGAACGCTAGGCTGGTGGCAATCAGCGCGATTCCCACCGAGTTTCTTGCGCCAAAGATCACCCGGCTGTACAAGTCTCTGCCCAATTGATCGGCACCCAGCCACATATTTTCATCGGCCGGTGCAAACGCCGATGAAATCACTTCGGATTCAGAATACGGGGCAATCCATGGCGCAAAGATGCCTGCTATGGCGTACAGCAGGATGATCATGATGCCAAACGCAGCGGTTAAGGGTGCGGTGCGCATCACCTTAGCGCCTTCACCGGGTAGAACCGCAACCAGTAGCGCTCGAAAAATCCACGAGGCGATGATGGCGACAAGAATAAGTGCGAACCCTTTTACGAAAATCGAAGCAATGGGGTAGCTTTCCGACAGTGCTGAAATATCCATGTGTGCCGCCCCCTATTTCGGATGCCGCAAGCGCGGATTCGTTAATATCGAGCCAATGTCGGCGGCCAGATTTAATAAGATAAAAGTGGCTGCAAAAATTAAACAACAGGCTTGCACAATGGGGAAATCGCGTTTACTCACGCTATCTACCAGCAGTTGTCCGATACCGGGATACACAAACACCACCTCCACCAGCACCACACCGGTAATCAAAAACGCTAAGTTCAAAGCCACCACATTGATGATGGGTGCCCAGGAATTCGGTAGCGCGTGTTTCACAATCACCTTCCATGCGGGCGTGCCTTTTAAACGCGCCATTTCAATGTAAGGGGATGCCAATAAATTAATGATGGCCGCTCGTGTCATACGCATCATGTGAGCGACCACGATAAGCACGAGCGTTAAAGCCGGTAAGAACGTTCGATGCAAACGGTCAAACAAGGACATATCAGGGCTCACCTTCGCAATCGATGGGAACCAACCGGTCTGAACCGACAAGTACAGAATCAGAATGTAGCCCAGAAAAAATTCTGGACACGAAATGGACGTTAAGGTCAGAACGTTTGCCACCCGATCAAATAATGTATTTCGAAACAATGCCACCAGAACACCGAGTGTTATCGCTATCGGTACCGCAATGACTGCTGCAAACAGCGCTAAAAACAAGGTGTTTTTAAATCGTGGGGTGATGGCGTCCGTCACCGATTCAGAACTGACCAAGGACTTTCCGAAGTCGCCCACAACAGCACCTTTTAACCAATTGAAATAACGTACAGGCGCAGGATCGTTGAGCCCCAACTCGGCCCGCTTCGCCGCCAAGGTACTTTCAGTGGCTTGCTGACCCAACACCGCTTGTGCGATGTCACCGGGCAAAAGCTCAACCGCGATAAAGATCAACACCGAAATGATCAACAAGGTAAACAAACCCAGTCCGAGTCGTTTCGCAACGATTGCAAGTACATCACCCATAGCTTTGTTAACTCGTGTCAGTTCAAATGGAAGGGATTCGTTCACAGGACCGAACGGTCGTGAAGCGAGAAACGTTGCGCTTAAAACACAACAGGGCCTGGCACCGTGGTGGTGTCAAGCCCTGTTGGTATCACATCAAAGCACAAACAATGGTTTAGGCAAACCACCAACGGTGCGTGCTGCGTCCACCATCGTTTTCCCAACTGGAGGCAACCGCATCATTGCGCGCAACGCCCTTGTTGCGTGCGTACACGAAGTTGGCAAAGAAAGGAATCACGGTTCCGCCATCATCGCGAGCGATCATGCACATCTCACGATATTGCTCAGCTCGCAAGGTATCGTCCAGTTCCGCTTTGGCACTTAACAACAGCTGGTTAAAGCGCTCGTTCTGCCAATGCGACTCATTCCAAGGTGCATCATCTTTGTAGGCAATACTGAACATTTGATCCGGTGTTGGGCGAGCCCCCCACTTTACAAAGGTCCAAGGCTTCTTCATCCACACATCCGCCCAGTAACCGTCATTGGCTTCACGAATCGGTGTGATGTTGATGCCCGCTTTCTTGGCTTGTTCGCTGTATAAAACGCACATATCAACCGCACCAGGCAACACACTGTCGGCGGCCGAGAGGTTCACATCCAAGGAGCTTAAGCCCGCTTTCTTTAAGTGAAACTTCGCTTTATCGGGATCATACGGACGACGCTCAATGTCCGTCGGTGCGTATGGCATGCCAGGAGAGACATGGTAGTCGTCGCCAGGTGTGGCGGTACCGAACATAATTTTCTCAACCAGTTCATCACGATCACAGGAATATTTCAGCGCCAGGCGAACGTTCACATCATCAAACGGGGCTTGGTCACAGAACATCGGCAGTGTGATACCCGAACCCGATGGGATGTTGTCTACAACAAGGTTCTTGTTGCGCTGCAACAACGCCATGGTCTTTAAATCCACCGACGTGATGGAATCAACGTCACCGGTTATCAGTGCTGTTTGGCGAGCGTTAGGATCGTTGAGTGCGATGAATTCAATCGCATCAAAGTAAGCACCTTCACGATGCCAGCCGTCGTGACGCACGAGTTCGGTACCAATACCGGGTTCGTGGTTAACGATTTTATAAGGGCCTGCACCGATGCCAGATTCCCAATCCACCTTGCCATCATCTTTTGCTGGCAGCATCACTAAGTGATAGTCGGTAAAGAACCAAGGAAGGTCGGCCAACCCCTGATCCAGTTCAATCACGATGGTGTGATCACCGTCCGCCTTAATGTCTTTAATCGGCGCTAGCAGCGACTTAACCGCAGACGTAGAATCTTCACCCCGGTGGTGGTTCAAGGACGCGATGGCATCTTTTGCTGTGAATTTACGGCCGTCGTGAAACGTGGCGTTTTCCGCTAACTTAAAGGTCCAAATGGTTGCATCCGGAGAGGCACTCCACTCAGTCGCCATGTCAGCGCCAACGGTGTTCTCTGGCGTGACTTCCGTTAAGTAACTGCGGTGTGTGTGTGCGAGTTGGATTTGGCCCACACTCAGATAGGTGCCTGGATCGTGTGTGTCAGAGGTGTTCGCGTCGTGAACACCAATACGGAATTTTCCGCCTTT
This sequence comes from uncultured Granulosicoccaceae bacterium, assembly GCA_937930305.1. Classification (GTDB taxonomy): domain Bacteria; phylum Pseudomonadota; class Gammaproteobacteria; order Granulosicoccales; family Granulosicoccaceae; genus Granulosicoccus. The sequence goes on from CALGLE010000039.1 coordinate 6,474, forward strand.
TTGCGGCGTGGCAGCCGATACATCGCTGGTCCAAAGCCCAGAGGCTGCGGATACCGACATGCCTGCTGCAATGCTGTACGTAAGGAAGTCTCGTCGACTCACGCCGCCCGATTTGGCGTCGCGAATCAGAGCTTCTTTCATCTCTCTCTTTAAGTGGTCTGTCATATTATTCTCGTGTGCATCAAAAATTTGGGGCCGAACTAAAGGCTAGCGCGATTAGCCTAACGCGTTGGCGGATGAGCTTCCAGCAGCCAACTGTCCCTAAACGACGGTGAGTACCCGCCAACGGGTGGAGAAAACGCAAAATAGCTTGGATTACCCCACTTAAGGGACGTAATCGATTGTTCGGCTACCCCTAAAGACTATACACGCGAGAAAAACAAAGGCAACGGACGGTGCCTCGTAAGCCACTGTCCGCTGCCTTTTTCGTAGCATTTAACGTTAGTTAACGACTCAAAAGCGCTTTTATCCGTCAATTGCACCAATTAAGAACCAATTTAACGATAACTGACACCTTCGGAATGGTTAGCCCTTACCACGCCAAGGAATGGTGCGTCTGATCACCCAACGCATAATCAAGTCAAACAACAGACCCAACAAGCCCAGCAAGATGATCGTCATCCAAATGGTTTCGTAGTCGGACTGTTTACGCGCCACGTTCTCCACAAAACCGATACCAGTGGTGCCCGCCAACATTTCAGCCGCCACCAAGGTACCCCAGCACACACCAATGGAGATGCGAATACCGGTTAAGATTTCGGGTAAGGAGTTTGGCAAGATAACTTTACGAAGAATTTGCCGGTTCGTTGCTCCCAAAGAGTGCGCGGCATGAATTTTCGATAACTGCGTGCCACTGGCTCCGGTGCGAGCAGAAATAACCATGATGGCAAAGGCCACCATAAACAGCAGGAAGATCTTACCGTCATCCCCAATACCAAAGATGGTCAGAATCAGCGGCGCCCAGGCCAACGGTGGTACTGGTCGGTACAGTTCAATTAAAGGATCAAAGAAGCCTTTAGCGAATCGAGACAAGCCCATAAACAAACCTAACGGTACGCCTAAGATGATGCCTAAGAACAACCCGACGAGAACACGAACAATCGAATCCCAAATGTGGCCACTGGGCACAGGAACTTCGGGTGAGGAGTAATTACCGGTGGCAACGTTCAGCACCTTAGTTTTTAAATTCTCCGTTATGGTGCCGTCTTCACCGTGCCTGGGGTATTTGCCCGGCACCAGGTCGGCGATAAAATCGGGAATGAAGAACGCCACCAGCTCGCCCACAGGCCGCATTTCGTACCAGAACAACGGAATGTTTTTGTAACCAATGTTGGGGTCAGCCAAACGAACCAAGGTGCCTATGGTATCGGACGGTTTCGGTAACCAACGACCGGAACCTTGTTCCGAGCACGAGGTGTTGCCGGCCACAATAGTGCCCGAAGGCATCGCGATTCGGTCAACCCACAGTAAGCTGCCTTGCTGATCTCGAGAGACATTCTCAAGTTGTACCAACGATTGTTCAACCGGGTCTAACGCAGCAGCTGGAAACAACTTCCCATCATCAATGCGCTTGGCCATTTTGCCCAGGTTCTTAACAAAGCGATCACGCACGGTGGCATCGGCTGGCTCAAGGGAATCAGGAGATGTTTTAACCAACGCCAATTGCGCATTCACGGCATCGAGGTTGCTTTGAAAGTTTGCGCTGGTGTTTTTAATCGCGGAGAAATCTTTGGTTATCACCGATAGATCTTTAGCCGCAGCATCGAACTTAAAACCCAATGGCGTGGTCGGTAGTGTGGGCACTTCCGTGGTACCGCGCCCCCATTCTGGTTGGGCCAAACCTTTCTCTAAAGCGGCCGCATCGGGCTCGCCCGGATAATCAGGTGATGCCAAGTTAGCTGTCACCTCATCAAAGCGCTGCGCGATATCCGCAATAGCGGTTTCAGTGGCGGCATCCAAATTGTCGCTGTTCGCCATAGAAACCATCATGTTTCGCAGCAGATCAACGGACTTACCCAATTCCGCACGGTCGGCGTCACTGACCGGTAAATTGGACAATTGAGCTTCTAATTCATTTAACTGCCTCGAATCACGAGCAAGCAGTTCAGTGCCCTTTAACAACCGAGATTCAATGGGGAACACACTGCGCACGGGGTTGAGCGCTGAGGTAACTTTCGCCACTTGGCACAACTCATTGGCCGCTTTCGGGAAAAATGAGCGCGCGGCATCCCAGGAGAAAAATATCCACATGAGAAGAACCGAGGAGACGCCAGCGATAACCCAGTGATACCCACCGAGTGCACGTTCTGGGTTACCGAAGACCGCATCGGACTTTTCGGTGGCGATAATTTTTCGTCCGTGCAACCACGTCCAAAAAATCGTAATGATTAAGGCAATGAACAGGAACCCAATAAAGAGCCCACGAGGTGAAGTATCCATCAGCTAGCCTTCCCCATGATCTCTTCTTCCATGTTCCAGATCATCTCCAGAATTTCTTCGCGGTTTTCGCCGAACTGTGCATGGTTTTTGACATCACGTAAGTCTTGCCCCAAACCCCATTCGGCGAAGGGCAGCCGGTATTCTTTGTGTAACCGCCCTGGGCGTGGCGCCATTACAAATAGGCGTTCTCCCAGTAGCAACGCCTCTTCAACCGAGTGCGTAATGATCATGATGGTTTTACCGGTTTCCTTCCATATCTTTAAAACCAGCGATTGCATTTTTTCACGCGTCAGTGCGTCCAGTGCACCCAAGGGTTCATCCATTAAAATGACATCCGGATCATTGATTAAGCATCGGGCTAAGGCCACCCGTTGTTGCATTCCGCCTGAGAGTTGATAGGTGGGTACATTGCCAAAGCCTTGTAGGCCCACAATATCCAACCATTCCTCGACTTTATTCGCCGTATCCTTCCTGTTCGCACCTTTCATGCGCAAGCCAAAATCTACATTCTCAGCCACCGTCAACCACTCAAACAACGCACCTTGTTGAAACACCATGCCGCGTTCCACTCCTGGGCCATCAATCTCGTTCTCATCCAAGGATATAGAGCCACCGGTGGGCCTTAAAAACCCTGCGATTATGTTCAACAGCGTCGTTTTGCCGCAGCCGGAAGGCCCAAGTACAGAAAGCAGCTCGCCTTGTTTGAGCGTAAAAGACACATCCTTCAACGCGTGCACAGACTCCCCCTTAGGCGTCGTAAACACCATATTGAGGTTGTCAGAAATTAAATCGGCCATAATCTTATTAGTATCCACCGCGAATGTGCGTCTATGGTAGCCGGAACCGCCGCAGGATTAAATGCCAGGTTCCATTGCCTATTGGCACCAATGAGACCCCGCCGCGTACGAACACGACAAATCGCCCTTAAAATGAACTTCTGTAAGGCGTGGAGAGTCCACTGTTAACCACTTAACTCACACGTTGCACGTGTCTCTCCCCTCAATTCAGCTAGGTTGGATTATGCGAAACCCACGATGCCTAACAGCTGCGGCAGCCCTTCTCATTCTGACTGGCTGCGGCGGTGATGACGGGGGGTCCGCGACGAATCAGAGAAGCGGCCAATTTTTGGATGCCGCCGTTGCCGGATTGAATTATCAATCGGACACTCGAAGCGGTCAAACCGATGCCAATGGCGAGTTTCAGTATTTGAGCGGTGAGAGCGTTACCTTTTCTATTGGCGAACTTGCGCTACCCACTGTAGAGGCCGCCCCGATTGTCACCGCTTTGAACGTGTTCAACACCAACGACACCTTCAACACCTCCGTGGTGAATCTGAATCGGTTGCTGCAAAGTTTGGATGCAGACGGTGACCCCAACAATGGCATCGATCTGACCGCACTGGAGGCAAGTCACACCCAAGGGCTGAACATTGACTTTGCCAGCCCGAATTTCGATGCTCAAGTGATTAATTTGGTTGCCAACAGTAACAGCGAGACAACGGAATTGGTCTCAGCTTCTGCGGCTCAATCTCACTTTCAACAAACCTTAGAGGCCAACAATTTAACCGACTCGGGTTGCACAGCGGAGCACCCCTTGGTTGGTTCCAATGCCGAATTCACCACCCGATTTCATGAGGTGGTTGGCACGCTGACAGTGGTCGATGATTGCACACTGGAAGTGAGCGGTTTTGGCTATGACGGCCTAGGCCCCAATGTGTTTTTCTACACCGGTAAAGACGGCGTTTTTCAAGGCCCAAGTGCCCGTCCGATTGGGCCCATGCTGAACGGGAAAGTATACGTTAATGACGCGTTTCGACTGACTCTACCTGAAGGTCTAAACTGGGATGAGGTGAACTCATTAAGCGTCTGGTGCGTCGAATTTCGAGTGAGTTTTGGTGACGCAGTTCTCACACCAGAATCTTAGTAAATTTCCATCTTCCACACACCCCAGGAGGGTTTTCAGAAAACGCCCAATCAGCCGCTACGTTAGCTGAGGGGAGACTCTGCGGTATCAAGGTCTTCATTGAATAATCAGGTTGTTGCAAGGGTGCATAAGCCGGTGTTGAAAACTTCCAATCGAATCGAGCGAAGAGCGCTTATCGGTTTAGCCATTTTCTTGGTGGTTTGCTGTGTGGGTATTGTGCTCACAGCAAAAAGTTTATCCACATCCATGAGTGGAATAGTCGCGCTCGTCTTTTGGCTGCTGGGCATGGCAAGCACCGCTGGACTAAGCGTTTTCTCTTTAAAGCTGTATCGTCAGAACCAGCAGCTTGCAGAAACCAGCAATGTAGAAAGTCATGCGGCGATGCACGACCCATTAACAGGTGTTGCCAACCGTCGCCAATTTGAACAGCGACTCGATAATTTGGTGAATGACGATAAGCCCAACCATGTGCTGTTGATGTTGGATTTAGATCGCTTCAAACCCATCAATGATTTGCACGGGCACGCAGCCGGTGATGCACTGCTTATAGAAATATCGAACGGTTTGGCCAGTATTGTTGGTTCAAAAGATACGGTCGCGAGGCTCGGCGGGGATGAATTCGCCATATTGTTAAAGTCTACCAATGCGCAAGTTGCCGAAGCAGTGGCAACACGAGCGCTAGATTTTGTGGCCAAATTCCGATTGAATTGGGAAGGCAACCGACTCAGTGTGGGCACCAGTATCGGTATGGTGGCCATTGATGCCCCAGGTAACACCAGTGCTGCGCTGATGGCTGTAGCCGATGAAGCACTCTATGCAGCGAAAGAAGCCGGACGCGGTGTGGCCTTCATTGCCACACCCGGTGATTCCATAGGTGAACCCTACACTTTCGAAAAGATGGAGTCCGATGTAACACAACCAGCCGGTGAACTGCGTAGCCATGAACCCGAGGACGGCAGACAGCCTGAGCTATACGCTAACGAGATTGCCTACTTAAACGTTCCGAACTTGGAAGCAGAAACCCGCAGCGGCTCGCGTCGTCGACACAACATAAAACATTGGGTGTTAACCCAGCCCCGCACGATTGGTGATCACGTATCACCGGGTATGCAAGTGCGTGAATTAATAGAAAATGCTGCAACACGCGCCGATGGCGGTGCAAACTTTGCGCGCTGGGTTTTGGTCAACACGTTAAATGCTGCGTCACGGTTTAAACCTGCAGAGATTGATCAACTGGGTTTTGTTTTACCGATTCCCGCACACGCAGTTATTACTGAACCTAAGCTTGGTGAGGAACTGATGCGCATCAATGCCTTGGCGCACAACCCGCTACGCCATTACACCTTTTTACTCTATGGGGTGGGCGCGTTGTACAACGCACCGGAAATCCAAGAATTCCAAAAACGCTTAGCAGTCAGTGACGTAGGGCTTGCCTTTGAAATTACCAGCAGTACTTTGGATGTGCTAGCGCCTTTAAATCACGCCGCTTTTGACGAAGTCTATTTAGGCCGACAGCTCAGCCGAAATCTAAGACCAGGCACACCAGCTTTCGCCGGGGTGGAGTCATTACTGGCAGTCGCCAAACAAGGCGGTACCGCCGTCGTGGCATCGAACGTAGAAACCGAAGAAGAAGTGCGCCACCTAGCCCACATGGGCGTATTCCGATTCAGTGGCGAATTCATCGGAGAACCCGCCCCGTTATATTCCTTATTAAGCCAGCTGCATTCTAAAGACGAGGCCGAAGTGCAAGCGACGCGACTGGATAAATCAGCCTAGTTTAAGAATTCGATCTTGGGCGTTCGTTAGCAGGATCAAACAACGGCTCCGTGCCAACAGATGCATCCCGCCATTCACCAAAGACTTGGACTTGTACTTTGGTATCTGCCTTGGCTAGATCGGTTCGCATGTAACCTAAGGCAATACTTTTTTCTATGCAATGCCCGTATCCACCGGAGGTGACATAACCCACAATGTCCTGCCCGTGGCGAATGGGGCATCCGTAAATGGCTTCGGTTTCCCCATCGGCTAACAACAACGGCACAAACACATCGGGTAGCCCACCATCCAGCTCGGCTTGCATCGCGGCTTTTCCGATAAAGGCCGGTTTATCCAAGTTGACGAAACGATCCAATCCAGAACGCAGCGGTGAGTACTCACTGTCGAGTTCCACTTTCCAAGCGCGGTAGCATTTTTCTAATCGCATGGATTCCATGGCGTACATGCCAAAATCTCGCACATCCAGGGCTTTACCAGCATCCATTAAGGCGTCATAGACCGCTAACGTATCATCCGGACTGACGTGTAGCTCCCAACCTAATTCACCCACGTAATTCACCCGTAAAGCACGCACATTGGCTTCGCCAATTTGCAACGCTTGATAACTGAGCCACGGGAAAGACGCATTGTCTAAACTGGCGTTGGTTAGTTTTTGCAGTAGCTTTCTAGAATCCGGGCCAGCCACCACTAAGGTGTCCCAAGAAGCTGTAACGTCGGTGAGTTCAATTTGGTGTTGGGCAGGTAAATGCTCTTGCAACCATTGCATATCGTGCCACTTAGCCGCTGCTGCCGATATCAATAGAAAATGATTGTCATCCAAACGTGTGATGGTTAATTCACACATCACGCCACCGTCAGGCGCGCAGAAGTAAGACAAGGTTAAGCGATTTTGTTTTGGTAAATTACCCGCGATTAAAGAATCCAACCAGTCGGCGCAACCCTCACCCTTAACTTCGTATTTTGAAAATCCCCCTAAATCTAATACACCCACTTTGGATCGAACGTGTCGACATTCATCCCCCACCCGATCAAACCAATGTTCACGGTGGTAACTGGCATCCGCATCCGTCACATCGCCATCTTGCGGGAACCAAATCGCTCTTTCCCAGCCGCCTCGAGCGCCAAATTGTGCGCCCTTATCTTTCAAGCGTTCATACACGGGCGTGGTTAATGCGGGACGACCAGCCGGCCATTCATCATGTGGGAAAGCGATTGCGTATTCGCGTTGATACAACTCAGTGGCGCGCGCCACCACGTATTTTTGATCGGCGTATTCGGTGTAGCGCCGCGGATCAACCGACCATAAATCCCATTCAGGTTTACCATCGATGATGTACTCAGCCATGGACTTACCAGCACCGCCACCTTGGCAAATACCAAAACTAAAACTGTTGCAATGGAAAAAATTCGGTAAGCCAAACGCAGGTCCGATGTAGGGTAAGCCATCGGGTGCATAAGGAATGGGGCCGTTAATAACGCGTTGCACACCCACTGTACCTAATATCGGCATGCGTTCGCAGGCACGTTCGATGTACCACTCCAGTCGATCCAAATCATCCGCGTACAGTTCGTAAGCAAAGTTATCGGGCACCTTCCCATCGGCCCAGTGTGGCGTGGCACCCCATTCATAGGGGCCCAAAATTAAACCTTGCTTCTCTTGCCGCAAGTAATAGGAATCATCCGGATCACGCACCAGCGGCAGAAGGTCACTCAAGGCTTCTAATTCAGGGATGGATTCGGTAACCAAGTATTGGTGTTCCATGGTGGCAATCGGTAAAAACTTACCCGCCATGTCGGCCACTTCATGCCCACGATAACCGCCCGCGTTAACAATATATTCACACGTGATATTGCCCTTATCGGTTTTCACCAGCCATTCGTTATTCTCTGTGCGTTCAAATCCAGTCACGCGCGTAAAGCGATTTACTTCAGCGCCCATGGCTCTGGATTTAGACGCTAGCGCTTGGGTTAACTGGCTGGGATCAATGTCCCCATCGTTCGGATCCCATAAAGCACCGACCAAGCCGTGGTCTTCTAAATACGGATGACGCTTCTTCATCTCTGCGTTGTCGATCAGCTCGTAGCCTAAACCCATGGCGTTGGCCATGGCGGTTACGTGTTGAAATTCTTCCCAACGTGCTTGATTTTGCGCTAAGCGAATTGAACCGGTTTGGTGATACGCGAAGGGGTAATCTTCTTGATCATGCAGTTCGGCATACAACTGGGTACTGTAGTGCTGCAACTTAATAATGTTGCGAGATGAAGAAAAGGTGGGGATATTGCCCGCTGCGTGCCACGTTGACCCCGACGTAAGTTCATCCATCTCCACCAGCACGGTGTCAGTCCAGCCACTTTTTGCCAGGTGGTAAAGAGTGCTTGCACCAACAACTCCACCACCGATAACTACGACGCGCGCATGTGATTTCAAAATAGTTCCTAAGCTGTGTCTGGTGCAACGTTTCTTTCAACCAACACATTAAATTCTTTTCGAATTTGAGTATCGGTCTCATCCGACACATGCACAGGGTGATGCGTCGCCAAGATCTCATCAACACGCTTTCGTGCTGTAGTAATGAGATCGGGTTTGTTTTGTTCCACCCATTCTTTGGGACTGGTGCGATCCCCCACTTCTGGATACACATACTCTTTTTGCATCAAATCCAGTGTTTGCCCGTGACCTAAAAAGTGCGAGGGGCCATCCACACACACATCCCGCATGGCTTGCAATGACAAGGTTTCATCATTCACTTCAATACCTCTGACTGTGCGATTGATGGCCCCCAACATGTCATTGTCGATCACCATGCTTTCAAAGCTGCATCCCAGCAAAGAGGCGTGCATGCCTGCCGATTCGTAAACTAGATTCGCGCCGCTATGGGCGGCCAGCGTAACGGTATAGCCTTTTTCAAACCCCGACTGCGCATCCGGTAATTTTGCATCGGTCATACCCGCGGCAATGCCGGTGGGTAAATCGTAGTATCGACCCATCTGACCACACGCTGCCATTAACACCGCTTGCTCACCACTCCCTCCGCTCATTGCTCCTGTGCGTAAGTCGGACACGAATGGCCAAGTGCCATACATGGCAGGATGCCCAGGAACCATTAGGTTTACCCAAACCAACCCAGCTAGCACTTCGGCCACCTCTTGCACCACGCTGCCAGCTAAGGCCGCTGGACTGGTCGCACCGGCTTGACCGGCCGCTAACAACAACACCGGCATACCGCCGCGAACGGCCACTTCCAAACACGCGCAGGCATCTTCAGCAAATCGCAAAGGCGGTACAACAAAACAATTCGATTGACTCACAAACGGACGCTGACGCCATTGTTTTTCTCCGCCAGCTATGACGTGCAACATTTTTAAAGAGGCTTCCACATGTTCTGGCATAACCCAGCTACTGCCCACGTGCTTTGATGTACCCGCAACGGCGGCGTAACAGGTATTGAAATCCATGTCGTACGGATCGGACACATCACGGGCGACCAAGCAGCGCTGGAAATAATGGATATGATCCATTCGGTCCACCAAGCGCGCCATGTCATACAAATCTTTTAGATTTGATTCGCGATAGTGTTTGTTTTCAATATCAACGATGTGAACCGCAGCCCCTGCGGTTCCGAAATACACCTTGTTGCCGGTGATTTCCATATCGTGTTTTGGGTCTTGCCCGTGCAACACAAAATTTCGGCCGCAATTGGCGAGGGTGTCTTCAACCAAAGCACGAGGAAAATACAAACGCCCGTCTTTGTATGTGCCGCCCGCCTTCGTAACGGCTTCAATACAAGAGGGAATCGCTTGTGACAAGCCAATGTTTTCCAAGGTTTCCATGACCGCCTCATTCACTTTGTGAACATCAGCGTCTGCTAACGGCTGGAACCCCCCGCCGGACATCCCTGGCCTAACCGCTCGGTCCTCTTCAGCTAAGGGGGCTGCTCTTAACGCGCGCTTGGCTGCACGGGCACCTCGGCGCTTTGGCGCTGTGGGGCTTGCACTCATATGAAACCTCGTCCGATCGGAAGGTGAGACTCATTGGCCTCAGGATTGGGCAATGAATGCCTCTTACCGGATTATTGGCATCGGGAGCGCATTTGGGAAGCTAAACCGCGACAACATAACGTGCCGAGGCGACGTATGATTCAGCGGCGTCGTTGCCCAAAATGTTGTTGACGTAAATCGGTCGGGCTTTGTCCGAAAAAAGCTCGGAATCGTTTGGAGAAATGATCGGCTGAACTAAACCCACAGGCGTCAGCAATTTCTAACACCGACATGCTGGTTTGCAATAACAGATTGTGTCCTGCCCTCAGCCGAATTTGTTGATAGTGCATGGTGGGGGTGGCATCCAGATGTGCACGAAATAAGCGTTCCAATTGGCGTTTGGACAAGTTCACCATGTTGGCTAATTCTTCACTGCGTAGCGGCGTATCGATGTTCGCCTCCATCAGCTCGATCGCACTGACCAGCTTGGGGTGAAAAATGCCATCGCGTTCCACCACGCTCATGCGTTGCGATTCATTCGAATTACGGATGGTGCTGTGCACGAACAATTCAGCCGCTTTTGATGCCAATTCATGCCCGTGGTCTTCAGACACCATGGTAAGCATCATGTCCAAGGCGGCGTCTCCGCCCGAACAGGTGAACAAATTACCGTCAATTTCAAACAACTCGCTAGACACTTTAAGGTGGGGGAATTCTTGGCGAAAACCGGGCAAATTCTCCCAATGCACGGTGCATCGGCGAGAGCCAATTAAATTAGCACGTGCCAACAGATAACTGCCCGTATCTAGTGCTCCCATGCGCACACCACGACCACTGAGCCGCCGCAGTGCGCGCAAAGTATTTGGGTTGCTGGCCGGTTGAGGGTCGTGCGGGCCACACACAATGAGCCGGTCTAATTTCCAATCATCGCTGAACGGATCGTCTGCAGCCAAACTCAGGCCATTGGAAGCGATAACCGGTTCCCCAGATTCGCTGAATATTTGCCAGCTGTAATGCTGCTGATCGCTGTACCGGTTTGCCGCCCGAAGTGGCTCCAGTGCGGATATAAACGGCAGCATCGCAAACGTGTGGCACAGCAGAAAGCCGACGTGTTGTTGCCCTCTTTCCGAGTGAACACCCAATGATTCAAGCATGTTCGACGTCATATTAGAAGGAGGTTTTCTACAAACATAGTGGGTGTGGAGCGGCGTTTTGGCGCGTGGAATGTCGCGATAGGACGGAAACATAACACGGTTTGGCCTCAGAGATCACCCTTATAGATTGACTCAGGCCATCCATGGCCTTCGCCCCCGCGCAAATTGCGCGCGCCCCAAATCGTCAGTCCTGACGATTTGACGAACCCTTGGCTTCTCATCCCTCACTGTAGGTTCTTGATGAGTTCTTGCGGACACAAAAAAACCCACGTTCTGTGGGTTCAGTGTGATGGCGGAGAGTGAGGGATTCGAACCCTCGATACGCTATTAACGTATACTCCCTTAGCAGGGGAGCGCTTTCGACCACTCAGCCAACTCTCCTAATCAGATTCGATCACTTATGTTGCAAAGCATAGCCAATACGGTCGCTTTCGCAACCTTAAGAGCGTTTGCTTTGCCGAACGACATACTGCCTGTCGATTTATCGAATAACCTCGAAATGCAATGGCGCGCCCGGAAGGATTCGAACCTCCGACCGCCTGGTTCGTAGCCAGGTACTCTATCCAACTGAGCTACGGGCGCGTGGTCAACTGCAAGACCGAAAGTATGAACCACGACTTGGCTTGCGTCAACTGATTCGAGCTAATGAATAGCTCTTATTTTTTAGGGATTTGCTCATAAAAAAAGCCGGGAGAACCCGGCTTTTCAGCGCTACACGATTAACCCAACACAGCTACCTACTTTAAGAGGCGAGCTCGTCAGATTTCTCATCAGTCGGCGTATCCTGTTCAAGCTTAATTCGCTCGTATATTTCTTCACGATGGACAGCAACATTCTTGGGTGCGTTCACACCAATTCGAACTTGATTGCCTTTAACCCCTAATACCGTCACAGTGATTTCATCACCGATCATCAAGGTCTCACCGACACGTCTGGTTAAGATCAACATGATTATTTACCCCTGTGCTTTACAAACCGTCCTGCGCTACCCTTTTTAATAAGGACTGCACAGCGAATGGCGTTTAAAGCAAAGTTCCTCTTTGAACACAGACTGAGAGTATGACAGCTGAATAAGTAATTGCAGCACAAGATGGGTATATCGGCGCACAAGTTTACAGTCCGATTTGTGGCCGACTGACGCAAGATGCGCTCAAAATGCTCCGTGTCACATCGACAAACAATAACTTATTCGCAAATGCAAATTACTGTCACCACATTGGCCCAGCAAGTTAACTCAATTCGTTGGTCGAACTAGCCGCTAATTCAAACTCATCATGCAATGCGCGCACACCCAACTCCAAATATTTCTCATCAATCACCACTGACACCTTAATTTCTGATGTGCTGATTAGAACAAGGTTTATTCCCGCCTCAGCCAACGCCCGAAACATACGACTTGCAATACCCGCATGAGATCGCATACCTACGCCGACAATGGACAACTTAACGATCTTATCGTTACCCACCACCGAGTCTGCCGATAACTCTTCTTTTTTAGAGGTTAAAAACGCGACGACTTTAGAGTAATCATTCCGATCTACTGTAAAGGTGAAGTCGGTTGTGCCACCCATACCTTTGTTCTGAACAATCATATCCACTTCAATATTCAGATCAGACACCGGGCCTAAAATTTTGTAGGCAATGCCCGGTTGATCCGCAACGCCAACTACCGTGATCTGCGCTTCGTTTCGGTTGAAGGCTATGCCCGAGACCTGAGCTTGTTCCATTGTGTTTTCCTCATCATCATAGGTAATCAACGTGCCTTCGCCCGGCTCAAAGGTCGATAAGACACGCAGCGGCACGTTGTATTTTCCAGCAAATTCAACGGCGCGAATTTGCAACACTTTGGAGCCTAAACTCGCCATCTCCAACATTTCTTCAAAAGTAATTTTTTCCAAACGCCGTGCCTTAGATTCAACTCTAGGATCGGTCGTGTAAACGCCATCAACATCCGTAAATATTTGACACTCATCCGCACCCAGCGCCGCGGCAAGCGCAACCGCTGAGGTGTCTGAGCCACCGCGGCCTAAGGTGGTGATGCTGCCATCGGCACTGACACCCTGAAAGCCTGCCACAACGACGATGGATCCTGCCCGTATGTCGCTCATGATGTTTTCTGTGTCGATCGATTCTATGCGCGCTTTCGAGTGCGCCCCATCAGTCAGGATTTTCACTTGCCCACCCGTATAAGATCGAGCTTCACAACCCAGGGCTTTCAGCGCCATGCTCAGTAATGCGATGGTGACTTGTTCACCGGTTGCTAACAGCACATCCAGTTCACGTACATCGACCGCTCCGGGTTGGATGTCTTTCGCCAAGCCGACCAGTCGATTGGTTTCACCCGACATGGCCGACACCACAACAACCACGTCATCACCGTCGTCTCTGGCTTGTTTTAATTGCTCGGCCACACGCTGAATGCGTTCCACTGTGCCAACCGAAGTTCCGCCGTATTTTTTTACTAGAAATGCCATCAGGCTGTGCCCAAAGTTTCCGCGACATGACCACGTACATCGGCAATCGCTTGATCAATCTGTTCCAGTGAATCCGCCCCGCCTTGAGCTAAGTCGGCGCGACCTCCGCCTCGCCCACCCATGGCAGCAGCCGCTTTTTTCATCAAGTCCCCCGCTTTTAACTGATCCTGCAGATCAGCACTCACGGCGGTGACCAGAGATACTTTTCCACCCTGCTCGCTGGCCAATAAGATAACGTGTTGCGGCAGATCCTGACGCAGTTGATCGACAACAGAACGTAGTGCTTTTGCATCCGTACTCGGAACCACTTGCGCAAGAAAGGCAACGCCAGCAACTGTTTCGGCTTCGCCTGACAACGATTTGCCAGCTTGAGACGATAAGCGAGACGACAATTGCTCAACCTCACGGGTTAATTCCTTTTGCTTTTGCAGAGCCTGCTCTAATTTAGCCACCACATCTGTGGGATTTGTTTTCAACAGCGAGGCGCATTGCTTCAATGTCGCTTCGACCGATTGCGTATGACTTAAGGCGGCATCCCCACTAACCGCTTCGATACGCCTAATCCCGGCTGCAACGCCGCCTTCCGAGACCAAACGCACAGCGCCTAAATCCCCGGTGGCTGATACGTGCGTACCACCGCACAACTCCACCGACTTGTCACCGAGTTTGACCACGCGAACTCTATCCCCGTACTTCTCACCAAACAACGCCATGGCTCCAGCATCCAGCGCTTGCTGCATGTCCATCTCTTCAATGGAGCACGGACTGTTACGACGCACTTCCTCGTCCACCCATCGTTCAATGCGAAGCATGTCTTCATCATTGATTGGACCTGTGTGGGAAAAATCAAAACGCAGTTGTTTTTCGTTCACCAAAGACCCGCGTTGTTCAACATGGGTGCCCAGCACGTCCCGCAACGCACCGTGCAAAAGATGCGTGGCCGAATGATGGGCTTGAATACGGTTGCGCCGATGCACGTCAATGGCAGCTTCCACTGTATCGCCTATGTTCAATTTGCCAGCGACCACACTCACGTTGTGCAAGAAGGCGTTGTCGGTTTTTTGTGTATCCAGCACATCAACCACAAGACCTTCGTTCGTAGTGAATTGACCGGTGTCCCCCACTTGCCCCCCGGACTCGGCATAAAACGGTGTTTGGTTCAGCACCACAACACCGGCTTGACCTTCAACCAGCTCGTTCACGGCTGCGCCGTCGTGATACAGCTCTGCCACATCGGCCGATGCGGTGACCTCGTTGTAACCTAAGAATTGGGTTTGGGCTGTGGTTTTAATATCCGCAGTGGCCTCGGCACCAAAATTACTCGCAGCTCGCGCACGCGCGCGCTGCGCCTCCATGTGAATTTCAAAGCCGTCGGAATCGACTTTCAGTTCTCGCTCACGTGCGATATCAGCGGTGAGATCTACCGGGAATCCGTAGGTGTCATACATTTTGAAAAGCACTTCACCGGGTACGGTATCACCGCTTAAGTTTTTAATTTCACCATCCAGAATGGCCAGGCCATCTGAGAGGGTTTTGGCAAACCGTTGCTCTTCCTGGTGCAATTGCTCACTGACGTGATCGGCTGCTTTGGTCAGTTCAGGATAGGCTTCGCCCATGGTTTCAACCAGGGGTTGCACCAGTTGATGAAAGAAGCCCTCGCTGGCGCCCAACTTATGTCCGTGCCGAACCGCGCGACGAATAATTCTTCGCAGCACATATCCACGCCCTTCATTGCTTGGCAATACCCCATCGGTGATCAAAAACGCGCAACTTCGTATGTGATCGGCCACCACCTTTAACGAAGGATTCGTCAAATCATCCGTGCCAATGATTCCACCGGCACGACGAATTAGCGTGTCAAACAAATCAATTTCGTAGTTGTTGTGCACGTGCTGCATAACGGCAGCCATGCGCTCCAAACCCATACCGGTGTCCACCGACGGTTTAGGCAGCGGTGTCATGGTGCCATCAGCAGAGCGATCGAATTGCATGAAGACCAGGTTCCAAATTTCTATAAACCGATCCCCATCCTCTTCTGGTGTGCCAGGAGGGCCACCCCAAATATCGGGCCCATGATCGTAGAAAATTTCCGAGCAAGGACCACAGGGGCCAGTGTCTCCCATCATCCAGAAATTATCTTTTGCACCGATGCGAATGACGCGCTCTGCCGGCACACCGATTTTATTTACCCAAATGGATTCGGCTTCATCATCCTCTTCGAACACCGTTATCCAGAGCTTATCTTTAGGCAGCGCTAAGGTGCCGGTCAGAAACTCCCAGGCATAGTGGATGGCTTCTTCTTTGAAATAGTCACCAAAACTGAAGTTGCCGAGCATTTCAAAAAAGGTGTGATGGCGCGCCGTATAGCCGACGTTGTCCAAATCGTTATGCTTACCGCCAGCGCGCACACAGCGCTGCGAGGTGGTGGCGCGATTGTAGTCGCGGCTCTCCGCCCCGGTGAACAGGTCTTTAAATTGAACCATGCCCGCATTGGTAAACAACAGAGTTTTGTCGTTGCCAGGCACCAGTGAACTGGATGCCACAATTTCGTGGCCGCGTTCGGCAAAGAAGTTCAGAAACTTATTGCGAATATCCGACGTCGATGTCATGGGGTTTCTATTAGTGACAGAATCCCACCGATTGTAGCCAGTTACCCGCGCTTCATGTCTCGTCTAACAGCCCGTTCAAACAATTATCCAGGGCTCGATGAGCAATGCTTGGCGAAAATCCACGAGATTGTAGGAATCTGGCCACCCGCCCACGCTGCCTTTGGGACTTATCGGCCAATTCGGATGGGTTGAATCGAGACTGCAACGCTTCAACGGCCTGGGCCACCCAATCGGTATCCAGTTCGTCGATGACTTCAGAGATAATGGCCCGATCAACGCCGCGCTCGTGCAGTTTTGCTCGAATGGACATGGGGCCAAAGCCCTTCCTCAATCGCTGTTCGGTGAGCAAGGTGGCAAATCGCACATCGCATTGGTATCCCTCGCGGTGCAGTTGCTCAACCACCGCATCAATCACATCGGAAGGTACGTCCCGTTTGGCTAATTTGGTCTCAATCTCCATGCGCGAATGTTCGCGTGTGACCAGCAATTTGACGGCCTTCAGGTAGGCCTGACGAAATGTCTCGGCATCCTCTGGGTTCTGAACCATGACAGCGCTCACCGGTTAGGCTCCTCTTTAAAATCGATTAGGCGTTAAAACTCACGTGCGACAACACGTTGTGACGATTTGGGTTTTGGGTGGTCGCTTGATAGATGGCTGGTAGATGATTGGGGAACCACCTACCAAGCTCCAACCGCAGGCTCTAAGCTTCTTCGAGCTCGGCCTTTTTCTCCTCACTGCCTTTCTTCCCGTCTTTCTTTTCATCGGGTGCTGCGGCGGCTGGCGGTGATAACAATATGCCGCGCAGGTTGTTGTCGATTTCATCAGCGATGGCTGGGTTCTCAACCAGAAACGTGCGCACGTTCTCTTTGCCCTGGCCGATTCGATCCCCTTGGTAGCTGTACCACGCGCCGGCTTTGTCGACCAAGTTGTGTTGCACACCTAAGTCAATCAATTCGCCCTCACGGGATGTGCCTTCACCGTACAAAATTTCAAACTCTGTTTGACGAAATGGCGGTGCCATTTTGTTCTTAACCACCTTCACACGCGTTTCATTACCCACGATGACATCGGCTTTCTTAATGGCACCGATTCGGCGAATATCCAACCGCACGGATGAGTAGAACTTCAGTGCGTTACCACCCGTAGTGGTTTCAGGACTGCCGAACATCACCCCAATTTTCATTCGAATTTGGTTAATAAAGATGACTAAGGTGTTGGTGCGTTTAATGTTTGAGGTGAGTTTTCGTAGAGCTTGCGACATAAGGCGGGCGTGTAGGCCGACATGAGAGTCGCCCATATCACCTTCGATTTCAGCCTTTGGCGTGAGAGCGGCCACCGAATCAACGACGATAACATCGACACCGCCAGAGCGAACTAGCATGTCGGTAATTTCTAAGGCTTGATCGCCCGTATCGGGCTGTGAAATTAATAAGTCATCCACATTCACGCCCAACTTAGCCGCGTACGCGGGATCCAGTGCGTGCTCCGCATCGATGAACGCTGCCGTGCCACCGGCTTTCTGGCATTGGGCAACCACTTGTAGGGTTAAGGTGGTTTTACCTGAGCTTTCCGGGCCGTAAATTTCGCACACGCGACCGCGTGGTAAGCCGCCTATGCCCAATGCCACATCCAGCCCTAGAGAGCCGGTTGATATGACATCAATATCACGGGTATCGGTGGAGTCGCCCATGCGCATGATGGCGCCTTTACCAAACTGTTTTTCAATTTGCCCAAGCGCGGCACTGAGGGCTTTTTTGCGATTGTTGTCCAAGGTCGTTCTCCGTCGATCATTGCTGTAATGGTGGGTGGTGAGTGCGTCCTGCTGCACCGTTTGAAAAGTATTTCACACCCGATGAAAGAAGCTTAGCGCAAAATTGAGAACTACTGGTAATTTTTTCAGTGTTTGATTGTAAACACTTTGACCAAACTCACCCGACACACTAGTTGGACGCCAGATCCATTTCCTCTAAGCACGCATCCAAAGTGCCGGGTTCAGTGGCTTCCCGGTCTTCGCAAAGAGTACGTAACTCTTCTTCCAATTTCTGCTGGCGAGCCTCTTGTTCGGCTCGCTTTTTATCCAGCTCAGCTTGTTTTTCCAGAGTGGCATCACGCTGATCTAACGCCTCTGTCAGCTTGGCCTTTTTCTCAGCGATGTAGGCTTCAAGTTCATCCACCGTCATCGATTGTTGAGCTGTGGCATTAACGGCCATCGTCAACAAGCCGGCAGCCAACGCAACGCGTGTAACCACAGTGAATGATGTGTTTGAAAAGGAACCGATCATAATGGCAAATCCTTGGTAGTTAGCTCGTTGCCTGGCGTTAATCGGGCGATGGTACCACGCAACGCAGCCAATACTGCACTGCGTCGAACCGCATCGCGGTCGCCGTCAAAAACAAAATGCTCAGCCTCTGTTATTGACTTTTGCTGCACAGAAATTGACCAAGCAATCCATACCGTGCCAACCGGTTTTTCAGCGGAGCCGCCACCCGGACCTGCCACCCCGCTAACCGCCACCGCCACAGCAGCATCATCGCGTCGCCTCGCCCCTTCAGCCATGGCTAATACCACGGCTTCACTGACTGCACCGTGCTCCGCAAGCGTTTCAGTCGGAACATCCAGCAATCGTTGTTTTGTGGCGTTGCTGTAGCTAACAATGCCAGTACTAAAAAAAGCGGAGCTGCCTGCTATCGAGGTCAGCGCTGCGGCAATCATCCCCCCGGTGCAAGATTCTGCGGTTGTGATGGTGAGCTTGTTTTCGATTAACCGTGCCGCCAACGCGTGCACCACCTCCAATTCGATGGCCCAAGAATCAGTGGAGGCTTGTGTTTTTTTGTTCAATCGCTGGCGTCCAGAGTCGATGGGATCAAGTCTATGGGATCGAATCCCAGAATCGCATCGCGGAATCGAAGCACGGATTATGGCTGATTGGTTACACTTTCGGTCATGGCTTCAAGCACCCAAACCCCCATGATGCGTCAGTACCTTGGCATCAAGGCAAATCACCCCAATCACCTGCTGTTTTATCGCATGGGGGACTTCTATGAATTGTTCTTCGACGATGCGAAACAGGCCGCTCAGCGGTTAGATATTACGTTAACAGCGCGCGGTAAAAACGAAGGCGAGGCCATCCCCATGGCCGGAGTGCCCTACCACTCTGTGGACAACTATTTAGCCCGCTTAGTGCGCCAAGGTGTGTCAGTGGCAATATGCGAACAAACGGGGGATGTCACGGGGAAAGGTCCGGTTAAGCGCGAAGTGGTGCGAATTGTTACCCCAGGTACCTTAACCGAAGAGCATTTATTAGATGCACAACAAACCAGTTGGTTGGCTGCCATATCCGAAGCACCCGCCACGGCTGATAAACCCACCGTTTTCGGTTTGGCCGCTTTGGATGTTGCCAGCGGGAGATTTATGGTTCAGCAATTGGAAGGCGCTGATGCGCTGGCCACAGAACTTGCCCGACTCACACCCAGCGAATTATTAATTGCGGAAGGCAGTTCATTGGCTCGAACCATTACCGATACCGCCATTACGGAACGAGCACCTTGGCTATTCGATGCAGAAAGAAGCACCGATGTGCTTAATGAACATTTTAATACCCAACATTTAGATGGTTTTGGTTGCGCTGATATGCCTTTAGCGATAAGCGCCGCAGCAGTCGCACTTGGCTATGCGCGTGAAACGCACGTCAGTGATTTACGTCAAGTCACCTCCTTGTCCGTGGTGCACGCCAGCGATACCGTTATTTTAGACCCCGGTACCCGGCGGCATTTGGAATTGACGCATAGCCAATCGGGTTTAACCGAACACACCCTATTTGGTGTGATGAATAAAACCCGCACATCAATGGGTGCCAGGCGGTTAAAAGATTGGCTGCAGCAACCTTCTCGTCAGCACGCATTAATTCGTGAAAGGCAAGATAGAGTTCGAGCGTTTATCGAGCAGCAGCACTGGCAAGCCATGCAACAGGCTCTGGCATCCGTAAGCGACATGGAGCGCATACTCACCCGCGTTCATTTGCACACGGTGCAACCGCGTGAACTGGATAGGTTACGTTCCAGCTTGCAACAAAGGCCAGCCATCTATGATGTATTAAGCTCAGGCTCAGACGCCTTAACCCCATTGGCGGCAGCCATCAGCAACGACCCAGATGCCTTAGCGTTGTTGCAAAGCGCACTCATTGATGAACCCCCCGTTACCATTCGCGATGGTGGGTTTATTCGTGAAGGGTTTGACAACGAACTGGATGAATTGAATGCGTTAAGCACCAACGCTGATGCTTTTCTTAAAGCATTGGAACAACGTGAGCGCGAGGCCACAGGAATCAATTCACTGAAAGTCGGTTACAACCGCGTGCACGGTTTTTATATTGAAACCAGTCGTCATGAATCACCACCCAGCCACTACATACGAAGGCAAACCTTAAAAGGCACCGAACGCTACATCACACCAGAATTGAAAGAGCACGAAGATAAAGTCTTAACAGCAAGAGAAAAATCGCTAGCGCGAGAAAAACATCTGTACAAAGCCTTAATTGAACAGTTGCAACCCGAACTTCCTGCGTTGTCGCGCATTGCAGATGTGTTCGCGCACGTCGATGTGCTGCAAAGTTTGGCCGCCGTTGCCGATTTGAATCAATGGTGTGAGCCCGAACTTACCGACACGCCTGGTGTTGACATTGAATTGGGCCGACACCCTGTTATTGAATCGCTGAGCAATGACCCATTTGTGGGAAATTCGTTATTACTGACTCAAGAGCTGCGCATGTTGATAATCACCGGGCCAAACATGGGCGGTAAGTCAACATTTATGCGGCAAAACGCCTTAATTACTTTACTGGCTTGCATGGGCAGTTATGTGCCGGCCAATCGAGCTGTGATTGGACCGATTGATCGAATTTTTACCCGTATCGGCGCTTCCGATGATCTTGCCAGCGGGCAATCCACGTTTATGGTGGAGATGACCGAAACCGCAAACATATTGCACAACGCCACGGAGCATTCATTGGTGCTCATGGATGAAGTGGGCCGTGGCACCAGTACCTACGATGGACTGGCCTTAGCGTGGGCAGCGGCACAGCACTTGGGAACTCAAAACAACGCGCTGTGCCTATTCGCAACCCATTATTTTGAACTCACCGACATGGCAGAACAATTCGGCAGCATTCGCAATGTGCACTTGGATGCTGTGGAGCATGAAGGCAAAATTGTATTCATGCACCAAGTTAAAGCAGGTGCTGCCAATAAAAGTTATGGCATCCAAGTGGCAGAACTGGCCGGGCTACCGGCGGCAGCGCTTAATACCGCCCGTGAGCACTTGGCATCCCTTGAGCAATCTGAGCGGCAATCTGAGGGGCAATCTCACGGGAAATCTCGGGGGCAATCCCAAACCGGACTTAGCCCAGCCAGCCATGCAGTGATATCAGACTCACAGTCAAATCAGTTAGCCAATCAAAATCAGCCAAACCCAAACGCCGGCCCCGCTGCATCGCAGTTGGACATGTTTTCTGCGCCAAGTCCCATTGTGGAGTATTTACGGCAATTGAATGTCGACGACACCACACCTCGGGAAGCCTTAAACCACTTATTTGAACTCAAGGATTTAACGCGCTCACACTGAGCCTACCCATTAACGTGTTATCTTGCTGTTATGAGTGAATTTTCGACTGCTGGAGTTATCGTCAAAATTGGCGATGATGGCGCTGCCCAAACCTTAAACGATGTCTTAGAAAAGCTAAAAGCCCATTCCATTAAGGTTAAAATCGAAGCCAGTGCCGCCCCATTACTGCCCGAATCCAACACGGTTACGCTGCAAGAGATTGGTGAAACTTGCGATGTGGCCATCGTGATTGGCGGCGACGGTACGCTCCTGCATGCGGCGCGCGCCTTGGTGGATCACAACGTACCGCTCGTCGGCATCAATCGTGGACGATTGGGGTTTCTAGTGGACGTGTCCCCCAACAATGGGATGGAACAACTTAACCAAATTCTATGTGGTGAGGTGCATACAGAACAACGCATCATTTTAGAAACTCGTATTCTCAGAGATGGTAATTGCATAAACACCAGCTACTCGTTTAATGACACCGTCATTCGAGTGAAAGACGTTCTGCAAATTATGGACTTCGACATCATCATCGATGATGTGTTGGTCACGCATCAGCGCGCCGATGGCTTGATCATGGCAACGCCTTCAGGCTCAACCGCCTACTCATTGTCCAACGGTGGCCCCATTGTTGGCCCAACGATTGATGCGGTGATTCTGCAACCTATATGCCCACACACGCTCACCTCACGACCGTTAATGGTCGATTCAAAAAGTGCTGTGCGCGTGCACCTTTGGGATGACAAAGTGATGGAAGCCCAAGTGGTGTGTGATGGACAAGTTTATATGCCCGCAACCTTGGGTGACATGATTGAAATGCGGGTAAAAACAGAGCGCGTCACCTTACTGCACCCCACAACCTACGACTATCACCGCATCTTGCGAGAAAAACTTAACTGGGGCTGAATCGGCAATTTCCGCCAATTTGTACGATAATACGTAGATGCTACCGACTCGCTACCAATCCGTATTGGCCACCCTCGTGCTGCTGGGTTCCAGCGCATCGCTCATCGGCTGTGGTGGGGACCCCCTTTGGCTGCCTCCGGCGCACAAAATCACCATTCAGCAAGGCAACTTGTTGTCAGAAAAGCAAGTTGCCCGCATCCAAGTCGGTATGAGTGAATCCGAGGTGCAGTCACTTATCGGTGCGCCCATTCACCGATCGCCTTTCCATTCCGATCGTTGGGATTACGCTTACACGAAGGGGCCTTCAGGCTTTGCCATTGAAGCGCGGCGAATCACATTGAAGTTCAACGAAGGCGTGGTTGCATCCATCGAATCCAACGCCGACACCACCACCGGTGTCATTCCACAAAAACGACGTTGGTGGGAAATCCTAACGCCGAACGGCTGATTGTTTGGCGCGCTTGCGGCGCAGTTCCATTGGGTCTTGCTGCAACGGTCGATACACTTCCAATCGATCCCCGTCCTGCAGTGGGTAATCGTCCGCCACGCGTTCTGAATAGACGCCTAGCGCGGCTGTTTTCGCGTTGACGCCATTCACGGTTAATCCGTTCTTCTCTGCCAATAGAACCGCATCTCTTGCTTGTGTGCCAACCGGTAATTCTAAGCGCAAACGTTGCACTCTTTCGGCTTCGGCGAAGACCACCTCCACCACAATGTCCACTTTACGGGTTTGATCAGTTGGTTCGCGTGTCATAGGAAAACGTTGAGAAACATTATTTCAATTGCTCGTTGGCGCGCTGAATGAACGCATCCACCAAGGTATCGCACACGCGTGTGAACACTGGGGAAATGGCTTTGCCGAGTAAGGCGTTTGAGAATTCAAAATCAACCACTAAGGTAATTTTGCATCCGGAATCGCCTAGGGCTTTGAACACCCACTCTCCACTGAGATGCTGGAAGGGCCCATCATCGAGTTCCATCACAATGCGCTCGGTCGGCAACAGCTGGTTGCGGGTTTGGAATTCTGTTTGTGAGAATACCGCGTTTATGGATACCGAAGCGCATTGTTCAGTTTCCGTTTGTGATTGCACGGCAGCACCCGCACACCAAGGCAAAAATTGTGGGTAGGACGCCACGTCGACCACAAGCTCGTACATAGCTTTCGCCGGATGCGGCACAAGAGCCGTGCGTTCAATGGTTGGCATTTATGGCAGTTCACAACGATAGCGGGCTGAGAAACGTATAATCGCTCAATGGGCAAGAAGAATAAACCAGTCAAGAGCGCCGGAGACGGCCAAATTGCAAAGAATAAGCGTGCCACCTTCGATTATGAAATCACTGAAAAATTCGAAGCGGGCATGGTATTGCAAGGTTGGGAGGTGAAAAGCCTGCGTGCGGGCAAGGTACAGCTCAGCGATGCGTTTGTGCAAATCCGCAGCGGGGAAGCCTGGCTGTACGGCTGCGCCGTTACCCCTCTGATCAGCGCATCAACTCACCACACCACAGCGTCTCAGCGGCCGAAGAAGTTACTGCTACACCGACGAGAATTATCGCGGCTAATCGGATCAGTTGAACGCAAAGGCTTCACCATTGTAGGCATGCGCTTGTACTGGAACCGCGGCCATGTAAAAGTGGAAATCGGCTTGGGTAAGGGTAAGAAAGAATTTGATAAACGCGCGACCATTAAAGAGCGCGATTGGCAGCGCGACAAAGCCCGAATTTTACGACCCCGTTAGCTCTTGCGCCAAGCGGCCTCTCCACCGCAGGCTTCATCGATGCGCTGCAAATTGGCCTCGTGCGCATCCAGTTCGGTTTTTGACGCCTTAACAACCGGCAAATTTAATCCCAGTTCGGCCAAAGATGCTCGTTGCACGCTGGCCGTGGATCCATCTTCCACATCCAGCGACAGGGTTTCTTGGCCGCCGGTCATGTACAGGTACACATCGGCCAGAATTTCAGAATCTAACAATGCGCCGTGCAAGGTTCGATGGGTGTTGTTTACCCCCAATCGCTTACATAAAGCATCCAAATTATTGCGCTGCCCTGGAAACATTTTGCGCGCCATCGCTAAGGAGTCTGTGACCTTACAAATCTCGCGAAGCTTTACGTTTTTGCCCAGTAAGTCAAATTCGTGCTCGATAAAGCCCACGTCAAAAGGTGCGTTGTGAATGATTAGTTCTGCGCCCTTGATGTATCGATAAAATTCTTCAGCAACTTCAGCAAAACGTGGCATTTCAACCAACTGCTCGTTGGTGATGCCATGCACTTCCATTGCACCGGCATCAATCAATCTATCGGGTTGTAGGTATTGATGAAAGTTGTTTTGCGTTAACCGGCGGTTCTGCATTTCCACACAACCGATTTCGATAATGCGGTGACCGTCAGAGGTTTCTAAACCCGTGGTTTCCGTATCTAAAACAATTTGCCGAGTCATGACGCCGCCCCCAATTCATCGATACCCCGATTCGCCAGTTCATCCACGCGCTCATTCTCAGGATGCCCACTGTGTCCTTTTACCCACTCCCATCGAATGGTGTGCTCTGAACTCAGCGCATCAATTTGTTGCCATAAGTCGGCATTTTTAACCGCTTGCTTGGCCGAGGTCTTCCAACCGTTTTTCTTCCAGTTGTGTATCCATTCGGTGATGCCTTTACGCACGTATTGAGAATCGGTGGTGAGAGTGACTTCACTGGGTTGCTTAAGCGCTTGTAATGCATTCACTACCGCGGTCATTTCCATGCGATTGTTGGTGGTGTCGTGAGCACCGCCATATAACTCTTTTTCGTGCTTACCTGAACGCAGCACGGCTCCCCAACCACCTGGCCCTGGGTTACCTCGACAGGCGCCGTCGGTGAATATTTCAATTTGAGCCACGCGTTAAGTTTTCCGGTTTTCTTAAGACTTGTCTTGATGCAATCGACGCGCGACTTCTATCGACACAACACGCTCACGAGAATGTGCCAGGGAACTCACACCTAAGGCCGCACGATTCGGCAACCACGCCTGACGCTGCAGGCTCATCGGTAGCGTTTGTTTGCGTGCCTGCAACACATACAGGCCTCCCATCGAACCCAACCGTTTTTGCAAGCTTTCTAAACGTCGCAGTCGCCATAACAGCCGATGGCTGTTTATCGGTGGCCGCATGAATAAAGATTCGTTGTGCAGCACTCGATAGTCCAGTACCGACAACCAATCTGACACCCGTGACTGTGAGTAAAAATGCCCACACCAAGGCTCACGTCGTCGCCAGCCGGTCAGTAAATGGCGCAGACCAAAGGAGCTGTAAGGGTTAAAGCCAATCACAATGAGCTGGCCATCGTCGGTCAGCACCCGGTCCGCTTCCCGCAACGCTTGGTGGGGTTTTGCGCAAAAATCTAAGGTGTGGAAGAACAGCACCAGCTTCATGCTATCGCTGGCAATCGGCAAACTCAGCACATCTCCGTGAATGTCTGCAGGCCGCCCCGGGGCATCCAAAATGATCCGGCGACGCAATCCGGCACAGCCCAGCATGTCCCGTTCCGGCGAAAGATTGCCGATTTGAAGGCCTTGATAGCCGAAGATGTCCGATAGGCAATGTGATAAACGTTGCTGAAGGTCGCCAAGAATGGACTGGCCCAGCCCGGACGCGTACCATTGCGCCAGAGGTTGCTGTGCGTCCAGCCAGTCAGGTGGATGTCGCGGCTCTGTCATATGTTGTTTCTTCGAACTGCTGGACTTGTGATTATAACGACCCTATCGACGCTGCGCCTGATTGCCAAGCGAACAGCCGCACCGCTTTTGGCGCTGCTTGGCACCACATCAGCTTACGCCAACGGTGTCAGTTACTTGCCAGCTCTTGGCAATACCGAGCAAACCGACCATGCGCTGAGCCGGGAAGTCAGCGACGATCATGTCTATGACGGAGAAACCTTAGCGCCTAGGGTGCTGAACGTTTCTAATGACACAGAATCGACGACCCACCCCTTCGCATCCGATCCAGCTTCCTCTGGCAGGGTGATTTGGGACTTTATTCGTCAAAGTGACGGTTTGCCGCTTAACGATTCTGAGCAGGTAACGAAATATAAGCAAAGTTACATCGACAAAGCGTTTTTCACTAACCAGATGCTGGAGCGCTCGCAGCCCTATTTGGCGCACCTAGTAAAAGCATTACACGAACGTTACTTACCGGTTGAACTGGCCTTACTGCCAGCGATAGAAAGCGGATTTCAACCCCATGGGGTCAGTGCCAACAATGCGGTGGGGCTTTGGCAAATCGTGCCTATCACGGCACGTGAAATAGGCGTTACCAGAAACCGATGGTTCGATGGCCGCGCCGACATTGTGATTTCTACCACGGCAGCCATTGACTATTTAAGTTACCTCAACGCCGAATTCAATGGCGATTGGGAGCTTACACTCGCCGCGTATAACGCAGGACCCGGACGCGTGCGAAACGCAATGAAACGCAACGCCAATGCGGGTAAAGATACCCACTTCGCGGCGCTGGACTTACCCACCGAAACGCGCAATTATTTACCCAAATTCGTGGCCCTACTTCAACTGATTAAGGACCCAACTCAAACCGCCATTAAATTGCCCGCCGTGCCGCAAGAAGATGCCTTCGAGTCGGTTGACCTGGGTACCCGATACAGCTTGGATCAACTGGCACAACTCAGCGATGTAGCAGAGAAAACCCTGCGCAATTTAAACCCTGGACTTATTCATGGGGTAACGCCTCCGGATGGCCCTCATACGGTTTATCTGCCGCGCGGACAAGCACAACGAGTTCAGGCCGTGGTAGCGGGAACAGACCCTAAGTTATTGTTTTCTGTGCCAAGCAGCCACACCGTTGCGGGTGGGGAAACCCTTGGCGGCATTGCGTTACGCTATGGCATGAGCATGCGTGAACTGCAAAACATCAATCACCTGGATTCTGATCGGATAAAGATTGGTCAAATATTGTCCGTTGTCGACAGTCGTTTTGTAGAAGAAACTAAATTATTACAGTATGTCGTAGCTTCTGGAGATACACTGTCCGAAATTGCAGCACAGTTTTCGGTCAATGTTTCCGAGATAGTCACCGATGCAGGTAAGCCACTGGAGTCTGATGTTATTAGGCCCGGTGATACTCTAAACATTCGTGTCGTCTCTTCTAACGGCAGTTAATAAAAACGTGAAAGTGAAACATCAGTCAATAATTCGACGCAATAAGCACTTATTGACGCGAGCTACGCAATTGCAAACAATACTCGCTTACAGTCCCAGCCCCATGCTGAGTCAATTTAATTTATGCAGGGAGATCGCATGATCACGATTGTCGTTACTCATGAAGACGAGCAGTCTGATGAGTTCGATTTCGACCCGTCGCAATCCACCATCAGTATTGGACGACGGTCAACCAACGACGTGTGCATTCCGCACTTATCGGTTAGCGGACGTCACGCACGCATTGTTTTCAATGAAGGCGAAGCGTGGGTTGAAGACATGAACAGCACCAACGGCACCTACATCAACAACCGTCTTATCAGTCGGCAAATGTTGAATCACAACGATGAATTAGTGATTGGCAAAACCCGAGTGCGCTATCAAAACACGGCCGCTGGCAGTACCTTAGACGCTGAAGTTCAACCGATCAGTGAACCGGTCAAATCAACGGTTGACGAGGTCGACGCGTTTGACGACTCCTTAGACCTGCATTCAGTAAGCGATACGGCAGCTGAGGAGGCCACCCCAGCTGCGCCCATTGAGCCAAGTCCTGAAGCCAAGCCGCGAGTTTCACCGGCGCAAGTGGCCGCCGGTGTAGGCGCAGCAGGTGCCGCTGCCATGGGCGCAAACTCAGCCGCCAGTGCGGTTGCTTCAAAAGCTTCTTCGTCAGAAGCTTTGTTTGAGTCACTAGCCGATGATTTAGAGACTAACAAACCCGTCGAACGCCCTCTCAATAACGAACAACAACCAGACCCGTTCACCGAAGATGATTTGGAGATGGATTCAGATGATGAGGAACCGATGTCGTTATCAGAAAAAGCCAAGTTGGCACTGGGCCGAAGCACCCCACGTCCCTCGCTGTCTTCGGTAAACGGCCGCAGCGCAGCTGCCGCGGTAGCGACCAGTTCTGCGGCAGCGGCCGTGGCTGAAACAGGCGAGGCTATGTTGGCGGATGAACCCGCGACAGCGTCCGGACCTGCGCCCGCACCTCAACAGGCCGAGCAAGCGGAACCAACACCAGCTGCCCCGACGCGCGCAAAGCATACCGGTGCGGTTATCGAAATTAAAAACGGTGCAAAGTCAGGGCAAACACTCCCAATAGATAAGCCCGTTACCACACTGGGTCGACCTGGGATACAAATTGCGGCCATCATGAGAAAACCGGACGGCTACTTTCTGATGCACATCGAAAGTGACGATAGTGTTGATCGCCCAACTTTGAACAACGACGCTATTGGCGATGAGCCCATGTTGTTGCAATCCGGCGATGAGTTAAACGTGGCCGGCATCGACGTCGAATTTAATTTGTCGTAAGCGGTAAAGGTTTAGTGCATTTCCACCGCGGGCTAATCTGGAAACAGCCCGCTGGAAATGTATCGATCCCCGCGATCACACACAATGGTCACCACGAGCGCATCCTGAAGCTCGGACAGCAATCGAGTCGCGGCTACTAACGCACCACCAGACGACACACCCGCCAATATGCCTTCCTCACGGGCCATGGTGCGCGTCATCTCTTCCGCATCCGTTGCAGACACATCAATGATTTGGTCCACCCGGGCTGGCTCATAAATTTTTGGCAGATATTCTGTTGGCCACCGTCGAATACCGGGAATGCTAGAACCGTCTTCAGGCTGTACGCCAATAATTTTTATGTTCGGGTTTTTCTCTTTTAAATATCGCGACACACCCATGATGGTTCCGGTGGTCCCCATAGAGCTTACAAAGTGCGTCACTTCACCGTGGGTGGCATTCCAAATTTCAGGCCCAGTGGACTTAACGTGCGCGCCCCAGTTATCCGGGTTAGCAAATTGATCGAGCACCAATCCTTCCCCATTGGCTTGCATATCATGAGCATGGTCTCGTGCGTATTCCATGCCCTGCTCTTCGGTGACTAAAACCAGTTCAGCCCCATAGGCACGCATAAGCGCGCGACGTTCAGCGGTCATGTTATCTGGCATCAGAAGCCGCAACTTTAAACCCACCGTCGCCGCCACCATGGCCAGCGCAATGCCGGTATTACCACTGGTCGCTTCAATTAAGCGATCACCGGGCTTGATGTCGCCGCGACGCAACGCTTCTAAAATCATGTTAGCTGCGGGCCGATCTTTAACCGATCCAGCTGGATTATCACCTTCGAGCTTGCCGAAAACGCGATTGTTATTTGAATTTTTGGCTAGGCGCTGAATAGGCACCAAACGGGTATTACCAATTTGATCAACCAGATTAGAATGCGGCATTGATGTCATCGTTTGTACTCCAAGCTTTAGCCAGCGCTTAACTGTGCTAACACGGTGTTGGCACAGTTAAGCGCCTGCTTATTATCATCGCACGGAATATGATGGACATTTTCCATACCTCGCACCCAAGTCATTTGGCGCTTGGCCAATTGCCGGGTAGCAGCGATTCCTTGCTCAACAAATGTGGGGTAATCCGTTGCGCCTTCAAGGTGCGCCCAAGCCTGTCGATACCCGACGCTGCGCATGCTTGGCAAATCGGCGGTTAATTTCGGCCGCAACTTCAATTGCCGTACCTCATCCAAAAATCCGGCCTCCAGCATCTGCAGAAAGCGACGCTCGATGCGTTCATGCAACCACTGCCTAACAGCCGGCATGAGCGCAAACTTGATGGCAGGTTCAGGCAACAAGCTCACCGTGCTGGCTTGCCAGTGGGTGATGGTTTTACCGGTTAATTGATGCACCTCCAAAGCACGCGATGTGCGCTGTGGATCGTTGGGATGAATCTTAGCGGCGGCGGTTGGATCAATCGCTTGCAATTTTTCATGCATCGCCGGCCAGCCGATTTGTAAGGCTTCTTGTTCAAGGGCGGCGCGGATGGTCGCATCGGCTTCAGGCAAGGGTGCTAACCCACGCTCCAATGCATTGAAGTAAAGCATGGTGCCACCGGCCAAAATGGGGGTGCGCCCTTTGTCTCTAATGGCATGAATGGCGGCGAGCGCATCGTCACAAAATCTTGCCGCAGAGTACGGATCTTCAGGCTCAACCTGATCCACTAAATGATGCGGTACCTCATTGAGTTCTTGTTCGCTCGGTTTGGCGCTACCAATGCTCATCGCACGATACACCTGCCCCGAATCAACATTGATGATTTCACCATTAACCGCTTTGGCTAAAGCAATGGCGCAGGCGGTTTTTCCAATCGCCGTTGGCCCCATCAAAAACACCAGTGGGCAGTGCGTCATAGTAGGTTGCTCACTGCCCACGCAAAAACAATTTATCTAATGACGTCATGCCAAGTTCCGTCCATGTAGGCCGACCATGATTGCATTGGCCACTGTTGGGTGTTGCCTCTATTTGTCTGAGTAAGGCGTTCATTTCCGGAATACTGAGCATACGATTGGCTCGCACCGAACCATGACAAGCCATGGAAGACAACACGCGATCTATCGCAGAATCCACCAAGTCTGAGTGGCCGTGACTGGCAATTTCACTCAAAACATCACGCAGTAACGCCGCGGCATCGGCTTTCGCCAGTAGCGAAGGTACCTCACGTACTTGCAAACAACCCGGAGATAATCGAGTGATGTGTAAACCCGTTTGTTGCAAACTCTTTTGGTGAGCTTCACCCAGGTCAGCTTCTGTGGTGCTGACCGCCACATCCACCGGTACCAATAATCGCTGTGTTACCACCGCCTTACTACGCCAAGCCACTTTAAGATTCTCGTAAGTGATGCGTTCATGCGCGGCGTGGGCATCCACAATCACTAAGCCGTTTTTATTCTCAGCCAATATGTAAACACCATGACAATGCGCCAACGCAAATCCCAAAGGTGGGCATGGCGATTCCGCGTCGTCATCAGAGCTGGAGGCTTCTGCCACGAAAGCTTCTGAAGCATCAAATGGCGATTCATTGCCATAAGGATTGTGAGGCATGGCAGCGCCCGATGAACGACCCACTGCACGATCTTCAACTAAACGCCGCATGGATTCGCGGGTGTCCTGCGGTGCTAGAGGCAGCTCTCGAGTGCCCGGCATAGCTAAGCCTGTGGAGGCACTGCCGGTTACCGCCGATGCATCTCGACCAATCGATGCCAAATGTTCACCGCTGGTCACAACGGCTAAATAGTCTTTTAACGATTTGCGAATGAAGCCGTGTACAGCGGACGATTCTCGAAAACGCACTTCCTGTTTTCCTGGGTGAACATTCACGTCCACAGCTTCTGGCGGCATTGTTAGAAACAGCACAAAGGCAGGATGTCGTTGGTGATACAACAAATCCGAATACGCTTGCTTTACCGCATGGGACACCACTCGATCTTTGATGGGACGTTGGTTAACAAAGAAGTACTGCATGTCCGCCGTGCTGCGAGAAAAGGTGGGATCAGCCACCCATCCGTGTAAGGCTAATGGCGGCTGATCGATTTCCACCAATCGTGCAGCTTCGCCAAAGGCTGTGCCTAAAATTTTAGTGATCCGTTCGTTCTTTGCCGTCTCGGTCGTTGCACGTTCACAACGAAAGCTCACTTTGCCATTGTGCGAAACAGTAAACGCCACCGCAGGATGTGCCATAGCCAGCGTTTTTATGACCGTTTCGCAGCGCGTGTATTCAGTGCGTGCGGTGCGCATGAACTTGCGTCGTGCCGGTACGTTATAAAACAGCGATTGCACATCGACGGTGGTGCCGTTGGGGTGTGCAGTGGGTTCTGATTCCACGCCGCCATCGTGCCGATAGCGGATTAGCCATGCACGTTCTGCGTCGGCAACTTTCGAAGCAAGTTCAAGCCGCGATACCGAGGCGATGCTAGGCAAAGCTTCGCCGCGAAAGCCCATGCTTGATAAGCTTGAGAGTTCTTCTAATGAACTTAACTTACTGGTTGCGTGGCGTGACAAAGCCAGCGGTAATTCGTTTTGACTGATGCCATGACCATCATCGCGAATTCGGATGCGTTCCAAGCCACCCTCTTGCAATTCGATAGTAAGTTGACGAGCACCGGCGTCTAAGCTGTTCTCAACCAGCTCTTTAACAATGGAGGCAGGACGCTCGATAACCTCGCCGGCGGCGATTTGATTAATTAAGTGATCGGGTAGCTGTTGAATGGCCATGCGCGCATTATCGCATCCCAAGCCTTCCGATATGGGCCAGTGCGCTGGGAAAAATTAACCTCGATCACTGGCATTCATGGCGTAATAGGTGCCCTGCGGGGCCCGACGCTTCAAATACTGCACCACTCCGGCTTGTATGGAGTACGCAAGCTGATCCTGAAACTGCGGATTTTTCAACTTGCGCTCTTCCTTAAGATTTGAAATAAAGGCCGTTTCCACCAGCACCGATGGAATGTCGGGGGATTTCAGCACCGCAAAAGGCGCTTGCTCAACCGTCGCCTTGTGCACTGGCCCTATTTGTTTTAGCTGCGCCAACACCTCAGCCCCCACATCTAAGCTGGCCTCAAGGGTTGCGTTTTGCGCTAAATCTAACAAGGTGGATTTCAACGTTTCACTTAAACCCCCTAATTCCACATCACCAAACAGAGCCGCTTGTTCAGTCTCTTTTGCCGCAAGCCACTTTGCAGCTTCCGAGGTAGCCCCTTTCAACGACAGGGTGTACACCGAACTGCCATGAGCACTTTTACGTTTAAACGCATCCGCGTGAATGGAAATAAACACATCCGCTTTCATGGAACGCGCTAAACGCAAGCGCTCGCGCAACGCAACAAAATAGTCGTTATCGCGAATCATCACCGGCTTAATGCCGGGTGTATTCGCAAAGCGTGTTTGCAGACGTCTTGCCACCGACAACACGATGTCTTTTTCTCGGGTTCTATTTTGCCCCACCGCACCCGGATCTTTACCCCCATGGCCCGCATCAATCGCCACGATGACATCACGCGAAGCCACTTGTGTGGGTTCGATATGGCGCTGACTGTGGGATGCGATTTCGGCATTGCCTGGCACACCTAAATCCACCACCAAGCGTTGCCCGTTACCGCGCGGGACAAACTGGTAGTTAGCCGACACCGACCGGCGTAAGTCCACCACCAGCCGCAATCGACCATCGGCTTGTTTGCCAGAGCGAACCGATTGCACCACACCTTGCTCAAAAATGGTGTTGGGCAGTTCGGTTTGTAACGTTGTGTTGGCAAAGTCAATGACTAGGCGGTGTGGATTTTCTAAAACAAAGAGCGACGCTTCCCCGACCGGACCATACAAATCAAAATGCAGCATCACGTTATCTTGCTGCACCACACGAAAGCCGGTCATGGCCGCTGAATTGCCCAGCGCACCGGTTACGGGCAGGCCCGCCAACAGTGTGCCACCGGCTAAACGAATTAACCGTCGTCGATCAATGAAGCGTTGATCCAGCGCCATGAAACCCCCGTTGTGCAAAAACCAGCATTAGCAACATTAGAAGGTAGTTCAAAAGTTGAGCTTTGCAAGGCCGTAGGATTTAGTGTTCAATCAGGCACACATTGCGCGCGCCGGACCCCTTCGAAACCTGATAACTAATGATGACTTCATGCGTCGCTTTTGGCAACTGCCCCAGGCCTTTTTCAGGCCATTCAATCAGCATCAAGTCACAGCGTGTAACCACATCGTCAAACCCAATAAAGTACAACTCTTCCGGATCAACCAAGCGATACAAATCGATGTGAGCCGCCGTTGCAATAGCGCCCCCCAGCTTAAAATCTGCCAGTTCGTATTGCTCAACCAAGGTGTATGTGGGGCTTTTTATTGCCCCATCCACTCCCAGCGAACGCAGCAAAGCACGCACGAACACACTTTTACCAACACCCAAATCCCCCGTCAAATACACCACCAATGGCCGATTAAGGCAATCCGCAAGCTGCTTTGCGAACTCAGTCGCTAGCGCTTGAGTCTGATGTTCAGAATGGATTGCGTGGTGGTTTTTTACCGGATTCACTGCCACTGTGTTCGTGGTCTAAGCCCATCCGCAATGCTCGCCCCCACCGCATCAGAAAGCTGTTCAAGTAACGTTTTTTCGGGTTGAAACGCTTTAATCTCTTCCGCGCCAATGATTTCCCGCGCCACGGTATATTGATCTTTTAGCCCATCAATCAAGCCAAGCTCTAGCGCTTGCTCCCCGTTCCAAACTAACCCGGTAAACAAATCCGGATCATCAGACAAGCGCTCACCGCGCCCGTTCTTTACCGCATCGATGAATTGCTGATGCACCGAATCCAATACCCCTTGCAAATGAGCCTGGGCTGTTTCATCAACCGGCGAGAACGGATCTAACAATCCCTTGTGCTCGCCTGCGGTTATCAGACGGCGCTCTAAACCCAGGCGTTGCATGGCATCTACGGCACCAAACGAATCCAATCGAACACCAATTGATCCCACTAAACTGGCTTGATTCGCATAAATATTATCCGCCGCTGCCGCGATGTAATAACCCGCAGATGCCGCCAAATTCCCTACGACTGCATGCACCGGTTTATCCGGGAATTCCTCTCGTAAGCTTAAGATGTCGTCATACATCATGCCTGCTTGCACTGGGCTACCACCCGGGCTGTCGATAAGCAACAGCACGCCCGCCGATTGCTCATCTTCTAAAGCCTTTCGCAAACGGGTGCGTAAACTTTCGGCACTCGCCTCAGCACCTTCTATAACCACACCACTTAATGACACTGTTGCGGTGTACGGCTCATTCGTTTCGGCCTCCAGGGATGAAAACAGAGGCTTTAGTAGTGCGGCAGCAATCGCGGCTAGCAACAACAACACAGCGATGCGAAACACCCATGTCCAAATTCGGCGTCGCCGCTTATCGCGTACCCACTCGCTGGCCATATCGGCCAGCAGTAAATCGGCTGTGGCCGATACGCGCGCTGGATCCTCTGCGCTCAGGACGTCCACTTCCCGACGGTTTTTGGCCATGCCGTTAACCTCTTCCTCGATGTCGTCAATCCAATCGCTTTTCATCGCCAACGCTCACACTTTCCTATTACCACGCAATCGATTAATCGATTGCTCCCAGTCAGCATCCACCGGCACATCACAGGTAACCGTTTGACCATCCCAATCGAAACCTAACTGGGCGGCATGCAAATAGAGCCGGGTTAATCCTAATCGACGAAAGCGCTGGTTGTCTTGATTATTACCGTACCGCTCATCTCCTACCACAGGACACCCACGACTTGCTGTGTGCACTCGTATTTGGTGAGTTCGCCCAGTTTCCAATGTAATCGCCAACAAGGAAACGTTCTGAAAACGTTCCTGCACGCTCATGTGCGTTACCGAGGGTTTACCGTTTTGGTGATCGATCATCACCCGTCGTTCCCCGGCATGTTCACTGTTTGCAGTTAACGGGGCATTCACGGTCGTTAGCGATTCCGGCCAATCGCCACTGACCAAGGCCAGGTAATGCTTAGCCACCGAACGCTGCCGAAATTGCTCTTGCAGCACACGACTTCGCTTTCGGTCCCGAGCAACCAACAAAGCCCCACTGGTGGCGCGGTCTAGGCGATGCACCAACTCCAAACGCGGTGAATCAAACAACTGGCGTAATCCATCGATCACCCCAAAAGACAAACCACTGCCGCCATGAACTGCGATGCCGGCCGGTTTGTTGATAACCAGAAAATCCTCGGTCTCTGTTAGCACCGATCGTTTCAGCACCTCCAGCAGTTTGTCTGGCACTCGGACCGGGGCGCTGGTTTTCGTTGTCATGGGCGGTATGCGCACCACATCGCCGGTTTTCAGCCGCACAGACACCTTGACACGACCGCCGTTTATGCGAACCTGCCCACTTCGCACCACCTTATAGATGTGACTCTTTGGCACACCTTTAGCCATGCGCAGCAGCCAATTGTCCAATCGCTGACCCTCGTCGGGGTCGGTGACGGTGACGTGCTGGACTCTTTGGCCGGTTGGAGGGGGGTGATCTTGCATGAATATTGCTGAAAGCTATCCCGTAGCAGGAGAATGTAACGTTTTAAATGACAGTTTATCGGCACGATCAATTGCCGAATGACAGCGTCACTGCTATATTACGGGATCGGTCAGCAACTTTGCTCGCCGTCAATTGGCTGGGATTGCAACGAAATGCGGCACAACCGCTCATGCCTCCTAGCCCGGAATTCAACTGAACATTCCTATTTGAACAACTGAAAGCGATCACCCTCGAGCTAGTCCGTTTATCAGACTCAATCTAAAGGTGACGCATTCGGTGTGTCGAGCAAACTTTTCAACGTTCGCACACCGAGCTTCAACAACACTACGCCGGATCAAATCCTGACGTGACACTCGAGTTACTTATTTGCCAGATCACCGCTTTCTTGGGAATCCCAAGCGAGGCGTGGTTGCCATCTGCCTGTAATGCCTACTCAAGCAAGATCACCACAGAGTGCCCGGCTATGGACTCTCCAAACAATGAAAAGAATGCTTATCAACGCAACTCACGAAGAAGAGTTGCGTGTTGCCATCGTAGATGGCCAGAAATTAATCGACTTAGACATCGAGCATAAACAACGCGAACAAAAAAAATCCAATATATACAAAGCAAAAGTTACCCGAGTTGAGCCCAGCCTAGAGGCCGCCTTCGTTGACTACGGTGCAGAGCGCCACGGCTTTTTGCCCTTCAAAGAAATTGCCAAGGAATACTTAACCAAGAAAAACGGTGAAGAAGTATCCCGCTCCAAAATAAAAGAAGTGCTGAAAGAAGGCACTGAACTGGTTGTACAAGTTGAAAAGGAAGAACGCAGCAATAAGGGCGCGGCGCTAACCACCTACATCAGCTTGGCCGGCCGCTTTCTTGTGTTAATGCCCAACAACCCTCGCGCAGGCGGTATTTCTCGCCGCATAGAAGGCGATGACCGCAACGACTTGCGCGATGCCATCTCGGGTGTGAACTTGCCCAATGGTACTGGCATGATTGCCCGAACCGCAGCGATTGGTCGAACCACGGAAGAGTTGCAGTGGGATTTAGACTATCAAGCCGACATTTGGCAAGCGATTCAAAGCGCCTCTGAAGGTCGGAAGGCCCCCTTCTTAATTTACCAAGAAAGCAATATCATTGTGCGAGGCTTGCGTGACTACTTCCGTGGCGACATCGGTGAAATCATTGCCGACGAACAAGCCACGTTCGATCAAGCGGCTGAATTCATACGCATGTACATGCCGAAGAACGAACGCAAGTTAAAGCTGTACACCGATGATGTGCCGTTGTTCAATCGTTACCAAATTGAATCCCAAATTGAATCGGCGTTCACACGCGAAGTGCGACTGCCTTCTGGTGGTGCTTTAGTGATCGATCACACCGAAGCGCTTATCTCCATCGACATTAACTCAGCGCGCGCCACCAAAGGCAGCGACATTGAAGAGACTGCCACCAACACGAACTTAGAAGCGGCTGAGGAAGTGGCACGCCAACTACGTATTCGAGATTTAGGCGGTTTAGTGGTTATCGATTTCATCGATATGTTGGCTAATAAAAATCAACGAGCGGTAGAGAACCGATTGCGTGAGTCGCTCAAGCATGATCGAGCACGCGTTCAAGTTGGACGAATCTCACGCTTTGGATTGTTAGAAATGTCACGCCAACGGTTACGACCGTCTTTAGGTGAAGGCACAGACAATGTTTGCCCTCGCTGCCACGGTGCAGGCTCCATTCGAACGGTGGAATCGGCGGCACTATCTATATTGCGCTTACTCGAAGAAGACGCAATGAAAGACAACACCGCTCGCGTGGTGGCCGATGTACCGGTGGAAGTCGCGACGTATTTATTGAACGAAAAGCGTCAAAACCTGACGGAAATCGAAGGCCGATGTGATGTTTCCATGTTGATTGTGGCGAATCCCACATTAGAAACCCCCAATTACAACATCGAACGCGTTCGCCAGTCGGATGATGAGCACAACAGCTTGTCGAAGAAGAGCTTTGAACTGCCCACGGACAACACTGAATCCTACAATCCAACCACGCCCGAACAGGTCACAATCGAACAACCGGCTGTCAGCACGGTTCGTCCGAACGCCCCGGCCCCACAGCCTGTTAAAGCAGCCGACACTAATTTAAGTGTTGCCGCCGAAGATCAATCGGGTGGATTTCGCCGCATCATCGGCAAAGTAACCTCCTTGTTCTCGCCCGGTTCTGACAACGATGCCAACGCCGAGACCAAAGCCGAAGCGGACGCAAAGCCTGCGGACAATAGCCGTCGTGATCAGAACAAAAATCAAAGTAATGGCCAGAGCAACAACCAACGCCGCACTCGGGGCGGACGTGGACGAAACAACAATCGCAACCGCGACAACAATCGAGATGAGAACGCGACCGAATCAAAGCCACAGGGTCGTAACCGTGGTCGGGGTCGGGGTGGTAATAACAAAACCGCAGCTGCTGAGAACAAAAAAGAAACAGCGAACAGCAATACAGAGAACAAACAAGAGAACAAACAAGAGAACCTTGACAATAAGCCGGCCCAAGCGGCCGACAGCGCAGACACTTCACGCAAACCCAGACGCAGTCGCGGCGGTCGCGGGCGTGGCGGTCGAGGACGCGGTGCAGAGAATCGAGACAATAACGATTCCAATGCCATGCAAGATGCCCCAGCCGCGAACGATTCGCAAAATGGCGCGAACTCAAACGCTGCGAAAAATAACGACAACGCATCGAATGGTGCCGGTAGCACACAAGCTAAAAGTGATCGCCCACGCACCAATGGTGTCGCACCGCGTGCCAAGGTAAGTGATGAATCCCTTGCAGCTACGGCTGCTGCGAATGCGCCAGTTGCTGGCACTGAAGACTCGGTTACTCAAACTGGCGGACCATCAGATAAAGCGACCAACGTTGCTTCAAAAACTGGTGCTTCCAATGATACTCAATCGGAGGATAAGCCCGAGCCGCGACGACGCCGTGGACCCGGCCGTCGTCGTCAACGCGTAGATTCAAAGAAAGAATCGGCACCAGAAGGCCGTACGGATACATCCCCGGAGAAGTCTACGGCCGAGACACCTTCGCCCAAAGACGCTGCACCAAAGAAAGAGCCTAATGCCGCGACACCGACTCAAGCTGCGCAGCAAGACAAGCCAGTTGTAAATTCGTCGTTGAATGAGAAGACTGAATCGAGCCCCAAATCGCCCGATCGGACTGAAACAAAACCCGCCAAGGCAGAGACATCAGCCTCGAGCCCAGGAGCAACCGCGACAAACTCAGATTCAAACCAAGCCAATGACAGCGAGAACGGTTCACGTCGATCTCGTCAGGGCTCAAATCTGAATCGGTCACGACGCGGCAGCAATTCAGTGGATTCAGACAATTCGAGCAAACCGGAGGCGAAAGAAAGTGCACAGGTCTCCCCTCGTCAGCCAAGTCAACTGAAGAGCTCGGTGCGTTCATTGGCATCGAACAGTGAAGATAAAGCACCTGCAGCCGCAGCTGCACCTGCACCTGCACCTGCACCCGCACTTGCATCCGCACCAAAACCTGCCGAAGCCGCTGCAGCTAAAGCAGCGCCTGCACCGCGGAAAGGCTTTGCGTCTCGTAAGGTGCCCGATGTTAAGGCACCGGCTGCAATCACCAGTGATTCTGGCTCAGGCTCGGACAACTCATCTGGTCAATAATTGACAGATTCACCCGGTTAATTGACAAGCCCAGGCTGGCACTGGACCATACACCCATCTTTTAAACATTTTTGGATGGTCAGATGGTTATTTGGTTACTAGGCCTCATCACACTAGGCTTACTGTTGTGGTTTGGTTACAAAGTATTCTCAGGCGGTGTCGGTTCTGCGTTTGACGCAGCAAACGAGAGCAGCGGTTCAAGTGGCAGCGGTTCGAATGGTGCACATGGCCACGGCGAACAGAACATTGCTGATGGCTCGGCGTCCGGCGTAACCTCTGACGGCAGTTCATCAGCATCGCCAGCTGCGTCATCGGGTGCGGGTGCAAGTGCGGGTGCAAGTGCGGGTGCAAGTGCGGGTGCAAGTACCGACACCACTAGCAGTGCAACTTCTAGTGCAAGTGCAAGTAGCGGGACAGATACCGGTCCGGGCGCAGGCGCAGCCGCAAACAGTGGTGCTGCCGCAGGCTCTTCCAATGCAGGCTCATCTGGTGCCGGTGCAGCGGTTGCTGCCGGCGCTGCAGCGGCCGCCGTGGGTGGCATTGCGGCAGTTCGAAGTGCTTCACGCCCAAATGCGTCCGCTGACCCCATTGTGTACGAAAACGTCACATCCGGCGCAGACATCACAGCATCGGGTAATGGCGCCTCTGGCCATGCTGCCGGTGTTGCTGACGCGTTGTCGGCTCAAGAAGCCGGTAGTGTTCGCGAGATGATTAAAATTCTCAATCTACGCGAGTCTGATGCTTCACGACTCGGTGTTGATCAATCTCAATTTGCGAGCCTGTGGCAAGGATCCACGGACGCCGTTGATGCCAGCACTTTATCGTCGGTTCACTCACGTCTGCAAAACATGTTGAACTGATCGACTGTCGTTACTAACGGCACATCCGTATGTTGATTGATGACCGAAATGTTCACGATGTAAAACGCGACGTTAAGTGGATCGTTTTACTCGTGGGCATTATTTGGTTGGTGTTCGCAGCCGACTACTTCCTGCCGCTTGAGCAGTTTGGGTTAGTCCCAAGAACGGCAAAAGGGCTGCTTGGAATCGTTGCGATGCCATTTCTGCATGGCGATTTTGCACATATCATGGGCAACACGATTCCGTTAGTGTTCACGCTCGCGTTACTCGCGGGTTCTCGCGCCAACAGCGGCCAGATTGTTCTTCTAATCGCCCTATTAGCCGGCATTGGCCTTTGGGTTTTTGGCCGAGAGGCCAGGCACATCGGTGCCAGCGGATTGGTGTTCGGCCTCATCGCTTTTCATATTTTTGCCGGCGTATTCGAACGCCGATTAATCCCTATACTGTTATCAGTTGTGGTGGGCGCTTTGTATGCCGGTACTTTGTTCAAGGGCGTGTTACCCATGCAAGAAGGGGTTTCCTGGGATGGACATTTAATTGGGGCACTGGCGGGAACCTTTGTGGCACTGATGGTTTCAAAAGTTCTTCTTCAAACGACTAAGCTAAACCATTCAGACCCCTACGACGATATGTTCAATCGACGCAGTTAACATACACGTCAATTCGTTCATCCATTCGCTGTTCACAACAACGGCTTATGCTGTTTCTGGAGTTACGCGTTCCCCATGGTCGATACCAATCTGCAAGAACCCAGTCATACTTCGGTGCACGCTCAGGCCAACATCGCGCCCCTGGTTTCTCTAACTGATGTGACAAAACGCTATGGCAAATTAACGGTTCTTGAAAACTTAAATTTGCATGTTCGCCCCGGAGAAATATACGGTTTCTTGGGTCGTAACGGTGCCGGTAAATCAACTGCCATTCGACTCATGATGGGAATTTCTCCGCCAAATTCAGGAACGGTGTCAGTGTTTGGTGCACCGATGCGCGGTGCTCGCTGTGCCAAAGCACGTCGTCACATTGGCTTCGTGGCTCAAGAGCAATCTTTCTATCCGTGGATGACGCCAAAGCGATTAGGTAAGTTCATGCGCGGTTTATATCCGGATTGGAGTGATGATCGTTATTACGCGCTGCTTAAACGCTTTGAGTTACCGCTCACTCGCAAAGCGGGCAGTTTCTCCGGTGGGATGAAAGCGCGCTTAGCGTTATCGATGGCATTAGCGGCGATGCCAAGAATATTGATATTGGACGAACCTACAGCCGGCATGGACCCGGTTGCACGCCGGCAATTTTTATCATTAGTCAAAGCGGAAGTTCAGAACAGCGATACCACCGTCTTTTTCTCAACCCATTTAATTGGCGACATTGAAAGCTTGGCCGACCGTATTGGCATACTAGACGGTGGCAAGTTAGTTTATGAAGGGTCTTTGCAAGAACTTTCCACTCGCACAGCCAGCTACACAGCGAATGTAACGGCAGAAACCGATGCTTTTCCACTGGATGAATTAGCGGGTCATCCGTTCGAAACGATTCGAGCGGGAGGAGACAGGACCCAACAAACGGTGGTACTGCGTTGGCTTGAAAATGAAAGGCCCAGCATCCCAGCATCCGCATTACCCAATGGCTGGCAAGAGGTGCCTATGTCGTTAGAGGATATTTTTGTTGCGATTATTCTGCAGCAGCACTAAAAACTATCCGGTAAAGACATGGTAACGCTGACGTTTTTAAGAAAAGAATTGGTAGAACACGGCTTAGCTATTGCGGCGCTTGTGTTTGCTGTGGTGTGCGCCCTATTCATCACCCTAGCCCGCCAGCAAAATCAAGAGTTCAGTATTTCGCCTTTAGAAATATTGAGCTATTCGCTGTACACCTTTATTCCCTTAACCGCGTTTATTTTAGGTAATCGGTTAATTGTTCGAGACTACCGATCTAGGGCGCAGCTGTTCACCGAATCTTTGCCAACTCGACGCTTCATACCCGTCTTGGTGAAATACCTTCTAGGCGCATTCATAGTGACGGGGCTGATGCTGATCACCTTGTTACTGGCCTCTCGATACGCCAGTGTGGTTGACAGCATTACGCCCGAATATTTTGGCCTACTGGCATTAAAAACCTTGTCCTTAGCGCTTTTGTATTGGTCGGTGATGTTCGCCATCAGTTTATCTGGCCATCTTCGCTTGTTGCTGTATGTGCTGTTGATCGGCTCGGTTTATTATCTATTGACCACCAGTTCAGTGGATGTCACCGACTTTGGCCCCTTTGCCTTATTAATGGACGGCACCTTGGCCTACGAACGAGTGGATATCCCTTATAAAGCGTTGAAGGAAACGTGGGCATTAACTGCAGCCTTCACCTTGGTTGGCTTTTTAATTGCGCTTTGGCATGAAGGCTCGATGGCTGAAGTTTTGTCTCGCCCTATGGCTCGCCGAGATTACTTAATGGTGGGTTTTATTGTGGCAGGCTTTGCCACGGTGCTCAGTATCTTGGAAAAAGAACCCTCACCCGATCCATTTCCAATCGCCACTCGACATCGCCTGGATGGCGATGCACACGCGATTACGATTGCTTACATGGAAGATGGTGCCAAGGCGGCAGCTCAGCCGGTGTTGGAAGGGCTATCAAACGATCTTGATACGTTGCAGGCTACGATTGGCCCAATTGCACTCACACCCTCTTACATTGTGCACGACGACTCTTTAGCTTCATGGGAATTCATTGCAGAACGCGCCGACGGTCCGTTGGTGTATGGCAACTTAACCGAAGCAGACCATTATGATCGTGTGGTGTTTCGAACCACTGTTTTGCATCAACTGCTTTTAAGTACCAGCGGCAGTCGAGCGGTGTTCGAATACTTTCACTGGTTTTTAGATGGTTTTACACGACGCATCACCGAAGCCAGCACCGCAGCCAGTACAGCAACAGAGCGAGAACAGAGTCGGTACGAATTAATGGCCAGAGCCGTCATCTCGCAAGAAGTGTTGGGCGACAAAGTGAACTTAATCTTCCAATGGCAAACCATTGCTGACACCATTGGCTATGCCTCGGCTGAGGCCCTAGCCTACAGCGCACTGGTTTATTTAGAGGAACAACAAGGTGCTGACGTTATTAACGACCTAGCGTCGCGTTGGCTACTTACCCCCTATGAACGTGATAGCCGCGCCTCACTGCGTCGTTGGACAAACGATGTGCCGGAAGAGTTTGAAGAC
Organism: uncultured Granulosicoccaceae bacterium; assembly: GCA_937930305.1. Lineage (GTDB taxonomy): Bacteria > Pseudomonadota > Gammaproteobacteria > Granulosicoccales > Granulosicoccaceae > Granulosicoccus. The sequence continues at coordinate 51,125 of CALGLE010000039.1, forward strand.
ATAACTGGTCTAAACTGGAGTGAATTCATGACCGGTTGGAGAAGCTGGTTAAGAGCACAAAACGACATTCCAGAAATTGCCCGCAGAACTTCTGCACTCAGTTACCGCTCGGGTGCGGTACACATTGTCGATAACGACGATTATGGACAGTTGCTACTGGGTAGCTTCGCGGCTTCAGACTCAAAGCTGCCTGATCCGTCTGAATTTGAAGTGCCTGAATCCTCAGCCAGTCTCATCACCGACAATTCATTACAAGAAAGGAACGCAGCACAGACAACTTGCGTACTGAACTACGACGCAGCGGGCCCTTTTGATACCGAGATGGACTTTGTGTTCGACAACTTTTCAGCACAAGCCTGTGAGGGCGAGACGTTCACGGTATACGACTTCAACATCGCAGGTTCGGGTGACCGGGTTTATATGACGCTGGAAGTACAATTGCCTGAATTTCATCAGCCGATTCGTTTGCACGCTGAGCGGGTAACCTCGCCATGATGACGTTATTTAAAACCGAGTTTCGGCAACTGTGGCCTTTGGCCGGTTTGTGGTTACTGTTGGAGTTACTGCACACCGCTCTTTTGGTATTCACCACCCGCTTGGATGAATCTGAATACGGTGTGCTGTGCGATGCGTTTTGCCAACCGGGCATTGCCTCTTCGGCGATATTTTTATTGGTCGCCATCATTGTGTGGGTGGGTTGGAGTTTATTCCCACGCGATAGCGATGATGGCACCTTGGCGCACTTACAATCGTTGGCGCTAACCCGACCGCAAATTTACTTTGCCAAGGTACTGGCCGGGGTTGCCTTAATTTTATTTTTCTTTGTACTCAGTTCCGCTACCACCTATCTACTTGTGGCGTTAAATCCGCAGTCAATACATGGCAAATTCTACGCAGCCATGGAATGGCAACACTTTTTACGCGGCATGGCATTTTCTGCCATCGTGTTGTGCCACGCGGTATTTTTATCATCGTTCCGCTTAGTCGGATTGGTGTTGTACGCCGGCTACTTTGTGTTGGTCAGCTGGCTGGAATCCGCGTTCGGAAACGTCGGTGCGTGGAATTTGTTAAACCTGATGAGGGTGGATTACTTTGGCACGCAGCTCATCACCAATTGGATGATGTACGCAGCACATGCCGTGGTTGCACTGATTGCACTATGGCTAGGCTACTTGCGCTGGATGGGCCGAGAAAATAGCCCCACCTTTGGTCGCATCGCGATGGACTCTCCTTGGTTAACGGTACCCGTCATGGTGTTACTGTTCCTGGGTTTAATCGCGGGACTACTACAACACTCCAACCAATCGGTTGCTCAGCGAAACGATCTGTACGACTCGCTTGAAACTGAACACTATCGGTTTGTGTATCACAAAAACTCAGCCCCGTTTGCAGAAGAGCTGGCTGAAGATGCCGATGACATGCTGCGGCGAATAGCCGACTATTTAAATACGGATACGCCACCAAAAATTCAAACCGACCTAACCGCTAACACCAGCCACGTTGCTGGCTTAGCGGTTCATAACCGCATTCGTATGCGATTAAGTCGCTTTGCTCAAAATAAAGATAACCCCTTTGTACTGGCCCATGAAACGGCGCACGTGTTCCAGTCTCATGTCACCCGTCGACGCTTGAAGAAAGTCGATTCCAGCGTTAACTTCTTTGTTGAAGGGATGGCCCAACAAGTGGCCTATACCGTTCAGCCCGATGACAAGGTGAGAAACATCAATTGGGTTGTGGGAGCGCTTGCCGCGGAGCGCAACGACATTGATTTTGCCGACCTTGTCGATGCACGGAAATTTGGTGAAAAATTTGATGCTGAATTGCCCTACACGCTTGGGGATTTATGGGTGAACACCATGACCGAAATTTGTGGGCACGATAGCCTAGGAAAGTTCCTGAACATCATCGGCTCTGATGATTCCGTATTGGCGCTTCAAGGTGTGGCCTTTTGGCGACAACACTTGCAGCGTATCCCGTGTGAATTAGAAGACATTAACTTCCGATTCCGCGAGAGAATCAAAGAAATCGCTAATTCCGATGCCGCCAAAGCCATTCCAGCAACGCAGAGCATCAGTTTGCGCGTGGACGACGATGACACAGATGTGTTTTGGTTAGACCTGACAGTAGAAAACCCCTTCACTCTAGATGAAGACGGGCTACCCGATGGCGGTAGGGACTACATGCTAAGGGTACGTAGCGGCGCATCTCTGGCTAAAGGGATTGATGAAATGATTGTTGGTTACCCGCAGTCGCTTGAAAACCCAGCTTTGGTTTCGTTTCGCTTATCAAGAGCACAATTTAGCGATGCACGGTTTCAATATCAGGTTGGTTATTTAGGTGGGTATGACTATCGATCCGTGTTTGACGAATGGCAAAACGCCGCCGTGCCACGACGTTAAACCTTACCCTTACGCCTGGCCAGAAAAGCCTGATGTGATTCCGCAGTACCATCGTGAAAACTGCCCGTCCATTGATCCCAGGGTATTTCAAGCCCGCCGTAGTTACACGTAAAGTATCGATGATGCAACTGATGGTGGAACGTGCCCAGCGGTAACACTAACTTGCCTCGCACTAGTATGCCTTGATAACCCGTGTGGGTTGTGGCGGCAGACAAAGTGAAGTACATCAAATGGAACGCAATTAACAACGGTGTTGACGGAATAATGAAGTGCACCAGCACGGTACTTAAATAAATAAGGTGCTCCACCGGATGCATCGACAGCCCTGACCAAGGGCCCACGTTGGTATTTCTATGATGCAGTGCATGGACTCGTTTATACAATTCTGATGTGTGTATTAACCGATGTATTAAAAAGAAATGTGTGGTTTCCCACATCGGCAAAAGGAAAATCAGTAACACCAGCCAAGGCCACTGTTCAGGCATGCTTAAGGCAGGCGCATAGCCATTGGCCAAGGCCCATAACATCAAAGTTTCATACGCAGTCCAGATCGTCACCCCACTGGCCAGCGTCCAGAACATGTTGTCGCGTACTTGTGAACCAAACGTAAACACTTTACTCGACACGGCAAATGGACGCGTATCGTAACGTCGCTCATCGCCCTGTTTACGTGCGATGTAGAAGAACCAGTGAAGGCCCCCTGCCACAAAACACATTAGAAACAAGTTGCGTAAAAACAGTTGGAAAATCCAACCTGGCTCTATGTTAACGGTATCGGCAAGCGTGGGCTGAAATACCGTAGTGACGATTAATGCGAGAACCAATATGATCAGTCGCTCAGATAACGGAAACCATCCGCTCACCATCCATTTAAGGATGGCAGCGATTTTTGGCGGCCATCGAAAGTATGGCGACACACCCACGGGCAATGACGGGGTGTAATGCCAAACTGTTCTGGCTTTGTTGGTCTTGTTTGGTGACGCAGCAGATTCTTTTGATCGACTCATGATTGTCCTGATGTTCGACTTCCGGTTGCCGAGCTGCCGGTTCGACAGCACTCGCAGCGCCGTGCCACACCGCCAGGCGTTATTGGCGTCGCGCTAGGTGCGCTGATTCCAGCTGGGGCAAATTCTCCGTGATCAGTTTAACGCACAATTCGTGAGCCGCTTCCGCTAATCGGCCACCTTCCTGGGCAAGTTTTTGATTGTCAGATTCAGCTAGATTTTGTAGCGCAATACTGCGAGTGTCTCTATCTCGGCTGGTTAGTTCCAGACTTACATCAGCCACCTTATCAATCCATGTCACCAAATCATGGAACGCGTGTCGAGATGCTGCGTCTTTCAGCGCGTTAAGATGATCACCGCAAGAAGTATCATAATAATGCGTACCACCACCAAATGCAGTTTCTATTTCGAATTCGTTGAGCACAGCCACATCGATTTCTAATGTTGTTAGTTCACTGTGCGGCTTAGCCACCAGATCATTGAGAATATCCACGTAATCCATTGAATTCTAGTCCCTTCGAATGCAATACAACTCTAGCAAAAAAACTCGCGGGAGTTTTTTTTTGGGCAAATTAAACCAGCAAACTACCCAGACCTGGTTACGCATCCACCAAGATTTGACCACACTTTTACAATGAATATTTTCACTCACAAGCCACGTTAACATTGCGATAAAACATCACTGGCAGACGCTGTGGTTGTCTGATTATCAGGAGAATTAACAACCGTATTGTCTAACGGCACCGAGCATTGTGCCGCGGTGTCGACCGGACTGATGGATTCTATGACCAAATTACTGGGTAATCCGTGTTCACCGGTACACTCGGCATTTTCAGATTGTGACTGTTCTTCCTGTCCCTGTTGATCCATCAGACCTGCCGTAGGATGTTGAGCCTCACCCAATTCGAGTTCAGCAATTGAAGGGCGACTAGGCGCGGGATCTTCCACGTTGACGTGATTCGCTATTGCTCGACTTTGCATACGAACCGTGGCCACTGCACGCAGTGGAATCTGACCCTGTAGGTAGAACGATGCATTACTCGGATCCGCCAAGACCATGAGTTCTTTTAGTACAAAATCCACCCCTGGCAAACTCATATCGAACCAAGGAAATTTCAATTCGTAGCCATGGGTGACCTCAATTTTCAATAGGTTTGCATCTTGTATTGTCACCCCTGATGTGGCACCAACGGATGTTGAGCGGTGCTGCAAATGAGCATTGGGTAAAACCGTTTCGCCAGTTTCAAGGTCACGCACACCAAAATCGTCAAAAGCGGCTGCAGTTGGATTAATTATTCTTAGTTGTGTTCGAAGTGGGTTATTCACCGCTGCAACGGCTCTACCCACTGCACTTCTAACCCCATCACTACTTCCATCACCACTGAAAATTGGCCCCAGTCGATACGCCAGCTCTTTTTTCATCTCCTGATTGCTAGCCTGAGTTACCGCACCAGATCTGGCCGCTTCAAACGTTGCGTAATCTAGAATATTTCTCGCGTGATAAACCAATCCCATTTGGATAATCCCCATACCCAAAAAAATCAGGATCGGTGCAACGATAATAAACTCAACCATCGAAGCACCCTTCTGATTCTGAGTCAAGAACCCTCGCGTGTTACTTTTTTTCTTGGGATTGAGAAGAAGTGATCCAAATTCAATACGAGAACCGACCTCAATATTCAGATTGCCAATACCACCTTCACAAAGCTCAAGAACACTAAAAGCGCGGTTATCGATACACATTGAAAACGGTTTAAGGGATTTAAGTGATAGCACACGATCCTGTTTATCAAGAAAGACAACATCAAGCGTTCGTTTTAATCCTATGCCGTGCACCGCAGAACAGCCCCTCAGCAAAACGCCGTGTTGCAAATTGAAGTGTTTCCGAAAAAATACACCTTGCATCCGTGTGAACGCGTTTTGACATAGATAGATTCGCGTTAGACCACGAGGGCGTTCGTCAGATCGCGAAATAAATACCGTTGTCTCAGCGGTCATAACCCAGCCCTTAGAGAATCAGCACCAACGGATTCTGGTTCTGGTTCTGGTTCTGGTTCTGGTTCTGGTTCTGGTTCTGGTTCTGGTTCTGGTTCTGGTTCTGGTTCTGGTTCTGGTTCTGGAATGGTATGCCGGACCTCAAACACCGAAGAAGCTTGTTGAGCGCCAGCGATGGCAACTAACTGACCATGATAGGCGCAACTCAGATTCAGTCGCATAGTCAGTTGTACATCACCAGTGTATTCACGCGTATTCCATTCGAATACACCCTGTTCTGCGTCTGAAACGGTTTCCAATTCCGGATCAACAACCCCATCACCATTAAAGTCGTACAACAAAGTGACAATGCTCGTGGCTGATGAGGATGTTTCTGTCCAATCCGCGTATACAAAAACTGGAACACCACCCAATGCAGCACCATTGCCGTCTTGCAAACCGATCACAACCGGTATATCCAAATACGGATAATTTTGTAATCGGCAAGCCTCGTCATTGGGCCGGTATTCTGAGTCTATAACGACTGTTCGCTCGGCTGGAGAAACGCTTAGCTTTGCGTTAATGGGAATTTGATCAGACTGGCAGCCACTGAAACAGACCATGAGCGTGGCAAGAATTATCCGTTGAAAAGCACACTTGCTCAGTGAACACAACATATCACTCTCCTTGTGAATTGTGAGTTATTAAAGATCGTTTAATCCGTTTACCCAGGCCATGTGTAGGCCCAAGTCATCGGTGCCCAACTGATGATGTCCTGTTGCAGCATTTTGCTCAGCACTAAGAACCCCAGCACAATAAAAGTCGTTGGGAAAATAAATAAGACTAACGGCGCGAGTAGCCGAACCGGTGCTTCCATCGCCCTCTTTTCAGCGGTTGCGAATCGTGCACTGCGCAGTTGAGTCGCTTGAGATCGCATGACTGGGCCTAAGCTTGCACCACTTCGCTCGGCTTGAATCATTCCTGATAAAACGGAACTAAGCGATTTATTACCCGCTCGATCAGACAATTCTCTTAGCGCATCCGCTCGTGGCTTACCGGCCCTGATGTCTCGCAGAACACGATTAAATTCATGGCGTAAAGGTGAATCTGGGGCCTTTTGAACGGCTTGAGTTAATGCACCCGTTAAATTCGATCCGGATTCAATCGCCAGAGTGACCACATCCAGATAAAAAGGCAGGTCCCGATCCATTTTACGTTTACGAGCAACGATGACTCGCTTAATCCAAAGGTCCGGATAAAGATAACCCCAAACAGCAGTGACTAAAATCAAAACGTATAACGAACTTTCGAACACTCGAAGACAACATATCGTCAGGCTAGCGATGATCGTTGCGGACACAAGCTTCGACGCAATAAATTGACCGGATGTCAGCGTGAATTCTTGCCCTGCTTCATTCAATCGAAGACTGACTACGTCGTGCTGACCTGTTGAATAGACTCTAGATCCGTAATGATCAAACAATTGAATGAGCGGCCAGACAATCTGAAAACCCAACGCAGGTTTGTCCCGCCATACTCGATTCTCTGTAGGTACGCGGTCTATCACCATGGCGAATTGCCAAACAAATAGCATGATAGACAAACCTAGACAAAAACTAATCAGGTAAATCATTAAATATCTACCTGAACTATTTTCCGAATGAACCAACCACCCAATATTTGCAGCGTTATGATGATGGTTAAAAATATCCATCCAAGTAAGGATGTAAACAACGGCATTATGGCTTTTCGTTCAACGACCACCAACGCCAACACGATGAATGTAGGTAAGGCCGTGACTACATAACCTTGCATTACACCTTGTGCAGTGAGCGACTGTATACGTTCCTCCATAGATATTTTCGAGCGCAAAGTTTCTGCCAATCGATTCAACACTTCAGCTAAATTTCCGCCCACATCTTGAGCAATTAAAATGGCTGAAACCACGATATCCATGTCCTCTGATTTAACGCGATCACCTAAATTTTCTAAGGAATCATCTAGTCGTGTCCCCAAGCGTTGTTCCCGCAGCACCAATGAAAATTCCTGTGCTATAGGCCCCTCACGTTCCGAAACTAAGGCGTCCAGCGCCATGTTAAATGTAGCGCCTGCTCTCAAGGCTCCAGACAGTTGTTGAAGCACATCGGGTAATGCGTTAACAATCATTTTCCGACGATGGATTTCCATAATGGAAAAAGCAATTCTTGGGAACACCAGAATGATCAAGACAGCCCCTACCGAAAAAAACCAGGATGAAAAAATCCACCACAATCCGATTGGCGCAACAAACAATACAAGGGAATAGAAATAAAACATCGTGGATGCGTTAAAGAACAAAAATTGACTACTGAAAAATCGCTCGAATAATTCAGTCATGGAAGTTCTAAATCGGAAAACGACTTTTTTTCCAACTCCAATAAGCAACGCCCCCAGAAACGAAATGCTAAAAAACAACAGAGCCCCAATTATTTCCAAGCTCATGCAGCACCTTCATTGATGCGTCGATTAAACCCATGGATGGACAGCTGTACGCCTTGTTCACGTAGGAACTCATAAAATGTTGGAATAAATCCGCTTGCCTCAAATTGCCCAAGTGTTGTGCCATCGACATCTATTCCACTGGGTTTGAATTTGTAGATATCTTGAAGTTGGATAGTGCCACTCTCAACACCCACAACCTCAGAAATTTGTGTGACCTTGCGATGCCCGCAGGGCAGGCGATTTTGTTGAATAATGATATCCACCGCTGACGCTAATTGCTCTCGAATAGCCATGATAGGAATTTCTATTCCCCCCATCAATACCAAAACTTCTAAACGAGAAACAACGTCTCTGGGAGAATTGGCGTGCACCGTCGTTAAAGATCCATTGTGCCCAGTATTCATCGCTTGCAACATATCAATGGCTTCCCCACCTCGACACTCACCCACAACAATGCGATCTGGTCGCATTCTTAGAGCATTGCGCATGAGATCTCTTATCGTGATCTCTCCCGTACCTTCACTGTTCGACGGTCTCGACTCCAACGACACAAGATTGGGTTGATCAAGCTTTAATTCAGCCGCATCTTCAATAGTAACGATACGTTGATCGTGAGGAATGAAGGCGGAAAGTAAATTCAGTAGCGTTGTTTTACCCGATCCAGTACCACCGGCAACCACGATATTTCGTCGCTGTTCAACACACACTTGCAGAAAGTCCACCATGTCCTGAGTTAACGATTCGCCGTGCACCAATTTGGAAAAGTCTAGTCGGTGTTTTGGAAATTTTCGAATCGTCAAAGACGGACCTTTCAGCGCCAGTGGTGGTATCACCGCATTGACACGCGATCCATCTTTCAAGCGCGCATCAACAACGGGGCTACTCTCGTCAATTCTTCGACCCAAGGGCGTGATGATGCGTTCTATCACCGAATAAACCGTTTTATCACTGCTGAATTGAATCGTGGACTGTTCAAGTCGTCCGTTTTTCTCCACGAATATTTCTCTGTGATTGTTGACCATCACCTCTGAAATGGCATCATCAGCCAGAAAAGCTTCCAGTGGTCCCAAACCTACCGACTCGTTCAACACTTGTTCGTGCAGTGCATCAGCGTTTAAATCTTCCGGCAGTTCATTTAGCAGCCTTTGTATAATTTCTGAAATTAAGCTGGCCGATTCTTGTCGAAGTTGCTCATCCGACATTCGACTCACATCTTTACGTCGTAAATCCATCGCGTCCAGTAAACGTTCGTGCACCACCCGCCCCCAGTACGCAAATGATTCAGAATAATGGCTTTCCGACGCAGTGTAGACACCATCTTGTTTGTTCATTACTTCAAAACCAGTGAACCTATTTTCCATCGGCTCTTTCACGAGGCGTGTTTGTTCTGAATTTAGCGGGGTTGCCGGCACAACTTTCTGTAGTCCAATTCTGACATCCCCCAAAACCACTTCATCCAATGTGTCCAGTGGCCCATATTCAACGACTCGTTGACGATTCACATAAGATCCTGCTGAACTCCCAAGATCACGAATGTGTACACCATCACTGTGTTGCGAGAACTCTGCGTGATGCTTCGCGATGGATCGACTGTCAATAGGTAAGTCGTTATTCCTTGCTCGCCCAACCACGCAACTACTACCAGCGACATGAAAAACACGTCGCCTAGAATTATTCGGCTGAAAAACGATATCAAACATCTCACCCTCCTTGATTGAATGCCTCAGTTCGACACATCATGTCGCTGTCTTGCTTGCACAGCTTGACGCTCTGCGGAATTAAACAGCTCTGTTTCTCGTTCATTGAGTGCAATCGATGTTGGTTCAATCACTTCAGGTGTGATGAATATCACCAACTCGCTGACATTATTTCGAACGTTATCGGAACGGAACAAGCGCCCAAGAACGGGTAGCCGACCAATGCCTGGCAACTTATTTAAGTCGTTGCTGGCTTCAGAGCTTAACAATCCACTTATAACGATTGTTTGGCCGGACCGAACATTAACTTCGGTATTGGCACGTCTTGTTAGTAAACCGGGAGCTCCCTGCACGGTAACCGCTGGATCAAGTTGGCTGATTTCTGTTTTGATGTTTGCCCGAACATTCCCACCAGAGTCAATCCGCGGTTGTACTTCCAAACGAATTCCATATTCTTTAAAGTCCACAATGGATTCACCGTTGCTTCCTACTGTAGGGTATGGAACCTCCCCTCCAGCGAGAAAAGACGCAACACCACCATTGGTGCCACTTAGCACCGGTTCAGCGAGAATCCGGGCATCCCCTTCAACCGCCATTGCATTAATTCGTGACGTTAAGTTAGACGCAATCCCAAAATAAGTTGAAATCGGATCGACGCCGAGTGGCAACCCATCAAATCCGTCAAACGTAGGGCGATGCAAATTATTGGAAATGGCATCACCGGCGGCACTAAATGTGGGCCCGGTAACCGAATCGGCCCAATCGATCCCCAATCGCGTAAGTGCGCTCTTACGAAACTCAATCATCCGTACGCGCATGCGAACCATTTTTTCCATCCGAAATCGAGTTTCCGGATCCTTCTCTGAAACGCGAATGTTATAGTCAGTTTGGCGTCCATTCGATAACCAGATTCGCAGCGAACTACTCCCTGCGGATTCTGCAATTACCAGTAATTCACTTGAGTCCAGCACTTCCGTACGCAGCACCGCCCCCTGACCGATAGCAATTCGTTCTATTTTTTCTTCTGTGAGTACCCGAACTTCCCCCACAAACATATCTAGGTTTTGTCTTGTGACTCGAGATTGGGGTTCAACAATATTGCTCGGCGATAAAATCGCCCGTTGGCGTTGGGAGGAATCTATATTTCTATTCAGCTTGGCTGAAGAGACCAATATCTCTTGCCCAGCTGATGAGCCAGCAACTTTGTTCTCTGGTGTAATGGATTCGCGCCATAAAACCACTGGATGATCGGGCACTTCAACAAACTCTATTTCACCCGTAGCACCGGCTCCAAAGCTGGGTTTAGCCAATATCAAACCCAATAGAAACACAACGAATACATACATTAATTGCAACGCCAATGTGGATACTCTCATCGTCGTCCCCCGATGATAATTTCAATTTTTGGCTCAGACGCTTTCACCACACTTGGGCGATTTCGCCGTGGTTTTGGCTTCGGCGTAACCGGCTCACCCAACAATGAAGCCAATGTAATTTCTTTATCAGAAATGTCCCCAGTATCTTCTGGGTTTCTTAACACAGCGGTTAGAGACCCGATTTGCTGAGCTAAGGTGATTCTCTTTGCGTCGATGGGAGTCACTTGCACGGTGATCGTCGTGAATGCGCGCTGACCACGATAGCTCGCCTTATCGACCATCGTTTGAATACCAGTCGCTATGACCGCTAAGTTCTCTATGAGCGGCCGAATTTTCTGTTTGTCGCCAGCACCATGGGTAAACAGCAGGTCTATTTTGTCTTTCGGCTGAAGAAACCCAGAGACACTGTTTATCTCGTCCACATGAACCGTTAAGGCTCGCATGCCATCAGGGACTTTTCCGGAAAAGGTCGGTGTCAGCCCGCCTTCCAAATGGGCCCATAATAACGGGGTGCCAGCGTCAATATCAAAATCCAAACGCTGTCCACTCGCCGCATTAAAACTCTCTGCCGTGACGCTGTGGGTATCCACATACTGGGCGGGAATGCTCCTCACTGACATGACAGATTCTGAAACGGTATCGCCTCGGCTGAGATTTCGAGATGGCACCACGACATCAACCATTGGCTCTGTTTTTTCTAACTGTCTGCGATAGCCTTCTACCTCACTAGTTATGTAGTCATTAGCGAAGTAAACACCCGATGCCCCCAGACCAATCGATGCAATGAGTAATAATATTTTTCCCCATGGGCCTTTCCTGCGCTCTACATCGCGCACGGCTGTCTGCATTCCTTGCATTCTAAGAACTCCTGATTGTCTAAATTCGCCATTAAGGCATCGATAAAAGTACGGTTGAATGCGCTTGAAATTCGTTCAGCGCTTGAATCAAAATATCAAGTGCAGATTGTCCCAATCCGGGTATCGGAACGATTAGGGCGACGATTACAACACCGGTCGTCACCAGATATTCAGTCATAACAGAACCGGTAGAGTAGTAATCGATAGATAAAGTATTTCGCTTAGCATCAATCTTAGAGTTACTGAATTTCATTCACCACCTCACTAACAAATACTAAGGTTTTCCCATAAGCACTTTCAACCAAAGCCACATCCAATTTGCGCTTTGAGCGTTCAAACCGTTGAGCGACCGAACTTCCATGAACGTATTCATCTTGAAGTGACCAACCCTGATCTACTGCGTATTTTTTATATTGATCTGCCACCGATTTTGGCCGACCAGAAAATATTTGAGTTTGTGTACGCGCCGATGTGGGGTTTTCTGAATGAGTGCTGGATACCAAGACACCTCCATGAGGCATCGGCATAAAGTTCTGCTTCGCTATTCGGCCAGGTTGTTCGTTAGGTTGCAACATCATTTGTGAAATCAAACCCTCACTCCCACGGCCTGTTGCATCCGATTTAACCTGGACTACCCACTGGTCACGCAACGTGAGCCGGCTAATCATCTGCCATCCTCGCACATCCGATTCCATGAAACCAGGTAGTTCCGAATCGGACTTCCAAGCGTCTCGATAGTATTCCAGCACCTCATCCACCGAGAGCTGGCTCTTAAATTGTTTGATGAAAAGCTTGTAGCCGTTATGAACACTGCCTTGTGTGACCCACCAAAGTTCTGTGCGCTGGGGTATTGGAAAGCGCTCCCAATCATTGGTTGCACCACATACAGAAGTAAGCAATAACCAGCTGAGAAAAAACCAACGGATCGACTTAACATTCATGAATTTCGCCTCCCTCGGCGAGTTCACCGGTTAATTCTTTAGTTGGCAAAGTCGTCGTGTTAATGCACCCTAATCCCTCATCAAAATCTTTAAATTCTTTCAGCAAAGGAACGACAGCGACTGCCGACATAGCACGCCCAATCGGCTTGAGTAGTTTTGATGGAACCATCACTTGTGCCCCTGCTTCTAGGGCTTGTGAATTTTTAGCCTCCCATCCATCTACCAAAATTGAAGTCGATGTTGATACACAGCGCGTTGCAGCGGTGCCACACGTTTGAGCCTCATCGTCGCGTGTTGTTGGATCGCTAATTGCCACACGAATGTCGGACATGACGATTCCCCGATTTGGCGCAATCGCATCAGATCTACCTAACCAGTCACTAACGGTTCTGACCGTCCCGGAAATGGTATCGGCTACTCCACCCGCAGAACTGGCACGCTGCGTTGTTGTTACATTAACGGAACGCAGATCAACCATGCTTTCTGATGACTCACTGGCCTGTGTTACACCCGAGGATTGCACCGGAGTAAATGCTTGATTACGAACCAGTGGCTGTCTGCTGTATTGCCAGAATGCATTACCGGGCAACTGCGTAGTTTGGCTGCGGATCGGTGCATTCGGATCAGAGAACATACGATCCAGAATTTTTTCACGATCTGCCTCTTCAGATACAGTCATTTGCCAAGTGGCGTATCGGCTGGCATCAACTGCAGATTGTCGAACATCTTGGTACTTAGCCAACTTCGGAATCGCAACCAGCAATACCACCATGCCAGCGATGATCAGCACAGATTCAACCATCGCTGCGCCGTACTGAGTCGATCTATTCATTAATATCATCCTCAGATTCTGGAATGTCGATGATATTTAATTGATCGGGCACATCTGCATCCAATAATAGGTACTGATCAACCGCGTATAGCGCTTGTGAAAATGGCAGCGGCCACTCGGGTAACACCGCGCGCACAATAGCAACCAATTCAGACGCTAGTGATTGTCGAAACTCCTCTTGCAAACCACCACTGCCATCGATTCCATCTCGCTCTGCTTCCAACTCACGGATCAAAGCCTCTAACTCTTCTCGTTGCTCTGAATCTGCCAACCAAATAGCATCACGAAGTTCTTGTATCTCGTTGTTGATTTCATTTCGCCGATTAACCAGGTCGTTTTGCAACCGATCTGCTGCGGCTAAAAATTCTGTACGAATGGCTTCTCTGGCGGCTCGATATTCTTCTCGAAGTTCGTCAATGTCTTCATGCACCTCCGCAACCGATGCATTTATCCCCTCGATATCCACACCCGACATGACTTGTTGGACGGTGTCATCCGCTGTGGACAAGCCGCCTGGCAATACACTGCTGATTAAACGCTCCAGAATGTTGTCAAATACCTCATTGAGTACTTCTTGCATGCCATCAGCTGAAGATTCAACAAAAGATGCGGATTCATTTACCAAGCTCGGTGACCATTGGGATAGGTTGGCGCCCTCACCCGCTTGTATGGGTATCTCAGCCGTGTTTTCACCGCCGTAAACCGCTAAGGATGCAGTCGCGGCCAGCGCATTCTCCGCGCTGCCTCGTAGCATCATGGCAGCGACACGAACACCACTAGTGGTGTGCGCTAAGCGCACTGTCCAATAAGGGTTGTAACCAGTCGCATAGGCTTCGTCAATGTCATCTTCGGGTCGGTTAAAATAAATTTCTGCAGAGCTAACCGATGACAATACGCCTTCTGATGCAGCAGTAACTGAGTTGACGTAGTTGGGGGCAATATGCCTGGTATTTGCATCAGCCACCTCATCAACTGGTAAACGAAGTTCAGTGCGAAGAAGAATAGACGGTGCTGATTCTGCACGAATCTCTTCAGACAAAGAACGATATGCTCGCACGCCCCGGTACGCCATGCTGGACTGAGGATCGTTACTTCCTCCAGCCAAATCCGCATTAACATTCCGCGCCAGCATTTGTGCCGTTCGATTACGTCCAAACCAATCGTCACAATTAAGTCGAGCACAGTCTTCGATGCTTTCATCTTGATCATTGGCAAATTTCATCGAATAACCGATGGGTAATTCAACTCGTCGGTATCGGCCAAACCAATAGTAGTGTTTGTTGTTTAATGACATCGTATCGATGGCTTTCCATTCGGTGTCACCTGATTCTTCATCCCGAAGCAGGCGAGTAGCGCCGCTGCGATCCAGTCGCGCCCAATGAAACGGGGAAAGCGGAAGATACGAGCGAAAAAACTCCCAAGATCGCTGTTGCGTAAACGGGTCTGTCGACGCATTTATCATTGCAATGCGCTCGTCCATCGCTTTTTCGTCATCGGGTTCATGTTGTTCAGTAAATTTCTGCCAATGGCGAAGGTTGTTACCCATGTGTCCGATACTAAAAGCGGATTCCCATGTCATTCTTGCATCATTTGCAGAAGCCACATTGCCGACGATTTGTGGACTGGCGACAAACGCTGACAGATACATCGCCTCTTGCGCCATAGACAGTGCTGAATTAATCGGATCAATGACCGCCAACATGCCATTGCCGAATCCGTCAACAATGGGTTCAAACGCACTCATTACTCGCTGCACAACCGATGCGATTTGACCGATGATAGGAATGGGACTCAGGACAACACTTAAATTTCCAGTCGCAGTGCGTACGTACTGCGCCCAAGACTGCAAGCTGACCGCTTGTGCCATGGCCACTTGATTGGCCACCATCGCGCGATTAGTGTAGGCGTTGAAATTAAGTGCTCTGGCTTGCCAAGTTGCACCACTATAAACAGCGGCGTCTGCCGCGTTTGCCAAACGCGTTTTGTCGTTCACTACCTGACCGGTATTAAATAGAACAATGCCGGTTATCATCCCTGCCAACAACAAAGCAATACCTAAGGGTAATGCTTGTCCTGATTCGTGAGCTTTCATTTTGGCTTCCATGCCTGTGTTTGCCATAGTAAGGTGGCCAGGGCAAAGACGTTAACCCTGGCCGATTGATCAACCCATCAAATTAATTGTCCACATACGAACCCAGGGTTGCAGGCGTTGGGTCAGGCGCTTCTATGCCACCCACCGGTGACCCCTGCTCCCCAGAGATCTCTTTGCCCATGGAAACAAACTGGGTTTGCACTCTTGCGCCAAAAAATCCTGATGCCGTCACGGCGCCAATCGCAATAATGGCGACAATAATGATGTATTCCGTCATTCCCTGACCAAGCTGCCTAGGTTCATGAGGCTTATTATCTGGACGAAATACGGGGGAGGATTGATTTACTGTTGAATAACGTTGCATGCTGACGAACTCCTTTTGTTTATGCACGATGCAAAGTTTTGCGCGTTAAGCGAATGGCTATCCATGAAAACGACGAGCTTGGCTTCGACTTAACCGCAAGCAAACCTTATCCAGTAATTCACGCGTTATCAATCAGAACTTTCTGACATTTGCAGCAGATAAAACTGAAATTGATTGATTTTTTTTGTTTCAGGTTGATGCCCAAGCCAAATAATCGTACATTCGAAACATCCTATTAATCACCAAAATGGAGTTTGGTGTATGACAGATACCATTCGAGCCTATGCTCACCTGTGGAAGCCCAGAAAATTACTTGTTAAGGGCATTTTAATACGCACTGTATTTTCCGCATGGTTTGTGTGTTTCGGATTTAGCCATCAATCAAGCGCGGCACCGTTCAGCGTAGTGCTGGATGAAAAAACGCGTAAACACACCAGCAGCACTTCAAATTTTATAAAAGAAAACAAGAACAGACTCGAACTTGATCTTCGTTTATATACTCAAAACAATGAATTGGTGCTGCAGCTTCCCAATCAAAAACGAGTCATCTTCACACCACAACGCTCAAGAGTGGCAGGACGGCTGTTTCGTGATCATATTCATTATCATAAAACGATTGGGAAAATCACGTCCAAAGCCAAGAGAAGAATCTGGCAGTTCAATCGTTATACCAGCGTGGAATTTCTGGGGTCCTATCCGATTAAAATATCAACGCCCAATCACAAAAACATCTCATTGAATTATAAGCAGCAGCGTTTAATCTCGATGAATACAATCCCAAACCCCTCGTCAAGTAGCAATAGAGTATACGACAGCGCTTTGTCTGAAATTCAGGCTTTTATACAAGTGGCGGCGGCTCTAGCCTGCCCAAACACTGAGGGTACTCAGTCAGCCAGCAGCCCAGACCCAGCATCAATGCCAACTGACTCTCCCATCGAAGACCTCACCCAAGAGCCCGACGCAACCGAGCTGAGTAGTTGCAATGACGAATCCATTTCCCCGCCGACTGGATTCGATGAACCAACCGACGATAACGTGATTCGTGTGGATGTGAGACCCGCTGACTGTTTCAGCTATTTCACTGCCTTTTCCAGTATCGATCGCGGAACCGAAATTGAACAAGCGCTATCCCAACAAGTTCCCTACCTGGGCAGTGAGTCAGGCGGTCATTCCTTCCCCATCGCCGACTTCTGGAACAACGGTCAAGTATTCGTTGTCATCAGTCGAGATTTAACAGCCGCCTCTTACGACCCAATCGAAAACCCCACAGGCCTGTACGATCAAATCTTGCAGGACGGTGAAAATATCCAACAAAACCTAGTTGAACCCTTAGCTAATGAAGGGGCCATCACCCACACCGAACTCGGCGAAACCACCACCTTGACCGCCGAAGACGCGCAAGTCATCTACCTGGATGTGGTGGTCCAATATGGCGTGACCAGCCCGGCCCAGCAGGCCATGCTGGACCAGGCAGCCGCGGATCTACTGGCCCAGTACGGTTTTGTGCTGCGGATAATAGAAATTCCTTAATAAATGCCCCATGGCGGGCGTTTTTGTCGCCCAACCCGTTGCATTTCTTCGACGGATAACATACCTTCCAGGTGTAAATCTTCGGGGCGGGGTGTAATTCCCCACCGGCGGTAGGGCACTGAGTTTTTGGTGCCAAGCCCGTGAGCCCATCGCTGCAGCCATGCTGTGCTGGGTTGATCTGGTCAAAATCCAGAGCCGACGGTTAGAGTCCGGATGGGAGAAGGTTTTGACTGGTGCCGCACGCCACATCGGTGGTGGTGCGCCTATGGATTGTTCCCTTGCGGGCGATACTCATCCAATAGGCACACGCTCGGTGCGCGCCATCGTTAGGTTTTCATCGTAACGGATGTAAGCCGCGCTCCCAAATATCATCCCCCAGCATTTATACCGTGCATCCCTTTATTGCGGATGTGTTGATAACGTTGTGGGAACACTGAAAGAAGCGTGAGCGAACAGCACACACAATTTATGTCTGAAGCCTTGGCATTAGCCAAACGCGGCACCGGACATGTTAGCCCAAACCCTTTGGTGGGCTGTGTGATTGTGAAAAACAACGTCATCATTGGCCGCGGCTGGCATAAAAAATTGGGTGGGCCTCACGCGGAAGTTCATGCACTCAACGATGCAGGCAGCGAAGCTTCTGGCGCCACAGCGTATGTGACCTTAGAACCCTGTGCGCATGTTGGCAAAACACCACCCTGTGCAAACGCATTGATCAACGCCAACATCACAACCGTTGTTATCGCAGCTCTTGATCCTAATCCCACAGCAAGCGGCGGTGTCGAAGCGCTAAAGAAAGCCGGCATTGAAGTCATTACCGGAGTCATGAAATCTGAAGCTGAATTTCAAAATCGCGCGTTTATACATCACATTAAATACAAACGCCCTTGGGTGATTGCAAAAACTGCCACCAGTTTAGACGGACGGATCGCAACCCATACCGGCCACAGCCAATGGATCACAGGCAGTGCGGCTCGTAAACGCGGCCATGATCTCAGACAATACGTGGACGCCATCATGATCGGCGCGGACACTTTACGAAAGGATGACCCTTCGTTAACCGTTCGTGAATGTTGGGACAGCGAGCTGTCTGCCATTGAAGCTGCGCACCCGCTTCGAATTATTGTGAGTGGATCTGGACAGGTGCCGCTTCAAGCTAAAGCACTGAATGGCTCCCTACCCGGCCAAACACTGGTGGCCACATCAAATCAAATGCCCACGACCACAGAACAGCAACTTAATGACGCGGGTGTTGAGGTGTGGCGTTTACCGGCTACGGATGAACAGATACACATTCCCGCGCTTTTGGAACAATTAGCGCCCCGCTGCCAAAGCGTGATGATTGAAGGCGGCGCAAAACTTTTGGGTGCCTTTGCTGACGCCCAATGCATTGATGAGCTGTGGGCATTCATTGCACCCAAGATTATCGGTGGCGCAACGGCACCTGGCTCCATCAGCGGTAGGGGTGCGGATCGACTTGAACACAGCTTAACGTTACACAACGTGTGTCATGAATCACTGGATGCGGATTGGTTAATTCGCGGCATGGTGAATCGTGGCGAACATTCGGAATAAGAGCAAAACTATGTTTACGGGTATTGTTGAAGAATTGGGTAACGTGGCCTCATGCCAACCCACAGCCGATGGGTTTGATTTGACGGTGAATTGCAAAACCGTTTTAGACGGCACCATTTTAGGTGACAGCATTGCCGTGAATGGAGTTTGCCTAACGGTGACTCAGTTAACGAATTCGCAATTCACGGCAGGACTTGCACCCGAGACTCGTCAACGCACCAATTTAGATGCACTGAACACCGGGTCCCCCGTGAACTTGGAACGCTCGGTTACCCCATCGACTCGCATGGGAGGCCACTTTGTTCAAGGTCACGTAGACACCACCGGAACCATAAAAAGTTTTACCAAAGATAAAGACGCGTTGTGGGTTGCCATCACCGTACCCAAAGAATTAATGCGATATGTGGTGACCAAAGGCTACATTACACTGGACGGTACCAGCTTAACGGTTGTGGATGTGGGCGACGATTGGTTCAACGTCACGCTGGTGTCATACACGCAGCAACACATCGTCATGCCGACCAAAGCCGTGGGAGAGGCGGTAAACATTGAAGTGGATGTGCTGGGTAAATACGTAGAAAACTTACTCAAACACAATGCCGCATCTACAACTAGCGCCGTTGACATCGATTTCTTGAAAGAGAACGGCTATGCATAATTCGACGACACCCACGGCCGAACTCGCACTCTCCTCCATTCCAGACGCCATTGACGCCATGCGCGAAGCTCGGTTAGTCATCATCGTGGATGACGAAGACCGAGAGAACGAAGGTGACTTCGTTGTGGCGGCAGAATTTATGACGCCTGAGATTATGAACACACTCATTCGCGATGGCCGAGGTTTGGTGTGTTGCGCCATGCACGGCGCTTGGATCGATCGATTCGGCATCCCGATGATGGTGCCAGATCAAAGCAACACCAGTGGGTTCGGCACCGGCTTTACCTGCAGCGTTGAAGCCAGTAGTGGAGTCAGCACTGGCATTTCAGCAGCCGATCGCTCGCACACAGTGCGCACATTGGCAGACCCAAACAGCGTCCCGAAAGACATCGCTATGCCCGGGCACATCTTCCCACTACGTGCAAGAGACGGTGGCGTGCTTGAACGTCGTGGCCAAACAGAGGCGAGTGTCGATTTAGCCGTGCTCGCAGGGCTACATCCGGCGGCGGTGATATGCGAGATGTTACGAGATGATGGCGACATGATGCGCTTACCTGAAATTTTAGAGTACGCACAAAAACACAACCTGCCAGTCATCAGTGTGGAAGCATTAGCGGCTTTTCGGCGAGAGAACGAAGCACAAGAAACCCCCCGTGCAACCACACCGCTCGTGCAAAAAATCAGTTCTAGCACCCTACCGACCCCACACGGTGTATTTGATATTACCGTCTATCGAGACACCAATGGCTTAGAACACAGTGTGTTGTCGATGGGTGACTTAAGCAGTCACACACCCTTGGTGCGTTTGCATTCCGAATGTTTAACCGGCGATGTGTTCGCCTCCATGCGATGTGATTGTGGTGAACAACTGCAAAACGCATTAGCCGCTATTGGTAAGGAAGGCCACGGAGCCTTGCTGTATTTACGGCAAGAAGGTCGTGGCATTGGGCTTGGTAATAAGATTAAAGCCTATGCACTGCAAGACCACGGCTTGGACACGGTAGACGCCAACGTTGAACTCGGTTTCCCAGCCGATGCTCGACACTACGGCGTTGCCGCGGATATGCTTCGCGATCAAAAAGTTACCGATGTGGCGTTGATGACGAACAATCCCGCCAAGATTAGTGCACTGAAGGAATTAGGCATTGGCGTGAGTAAACGAATTCCACTCATTGTGGCTGCGAAACAATCCAACGAACATTACTTAACCACGAAAGCTGACCGCATGGGTCACCAACTAAAATAAAGAGCTTAACCATGGCAACGCATATTGAAGGTAATTTAATTGGTACCGGTTTAAAGATAGCCATCATCGCTACGCGATGGAATGACTTTATGGGCCATCGCATGCTCAGCGGCGCACAAGACGCACTGATTCGACACGGTGTATCCGATGACGACATCACCGTCGTCACCATCCCCGGTTGCTACGAAATTCCGCTAACCGCTCAGCGTGTTGCCACGTCGGGTAAATACGATGCCGTTGTGTGTTTAGGTGTATTGATTCGAGGCGGCACCATACATTTTGATTTAATTGCTTCTGAGGCCACAAAAGGCATCAACAGTGCCGCACTTGCAGCCGATATCCCCGTCACCTTCGGTGTGATAACCACTGAGAATATTGAACAAGCGATAGAGCGTTCGGGCAGCAAGGCCGGCAATAAAGGCGAAGAAGCCGCGCTGGCGGCAATTGAAATGGCCAACGTCTTAAAACAACTCTAACGCTACCCAACGGCTGGGCATCCGTAATGATGTCACCCTCATCAGCCGCTCATTGCATGGATATGATTGGCCTACGGGTATCGCCCCCTAAATCAAGTGGAGGGCAATGGCTAAGAATTTGCACCTCTGTACGGCTGTGAGACGAGCCATTCCAACCATCCTACCGCTGCTACTGGTCAGCGCTTGTGCCATCGCTGCACGCGAGCCGATCAATTGCTCGATACCGCGTACCGATAGCCGCATGAATCAATGCGTGACAACGGTTCAAGCCAGTGAACTCGGTGCGTGCATTTCAGCTGATGTGGTGTCCGAGCACACCTGCGTATTGATGGATCAAGATCTCGAATATTGCAGCGCCGACAGCGTGATAAATTTCACGGCCATATTTAACACATCCAGTAAAACGCTCGATTGCAAAGGCGGCGTGATCGACCACGGCTGGAGCCCAGTTTCAAGCCGTGCGATCTCCCCCATCGACCCAGATAAGCAATTGCCTTATGTCCGGTTTTTTGATGATCGATCGTTGGAAAACATCACCGTTAAAAATTGCACCATGCGGGGCGGCTTTCACGCGGGCATCGAAATGACACGATTTTTTGGTGGCGAGCTGGGTGGAGATGGAGAAATAGGACCGGATGAACAGCTTCCCATCGGTCACAAGAACGTTCTATTAGAAGACTTAACCATTGAAGGCGGGCAAACCGGTATTTACTTAGGCAACTTCAGTGAAGATATTCACATCAACCGCGTTGAAATTGATGGCACAAAGCGCATCGCTATTTATTCTGAAGCGGGCAGCCACCGAGTGCGCATTACCGATTCCGTTATTTCCAACAATCAGTCGCGCGAAGCGGTGGCCATTGATTCAACCTATAACAGCCTGATTACGAACACTCATTTTATCAACAATCGTGAAGGCGCGATTAACCTGTATCAAAATTGTGGCGAGTTAAAAGGTATTGTGTGTCCTGTTGTTCGGCATACGCCACCGAATAACAATAAAATCGTTGGCAACACCTTTATCAACAACGGGGTAGCAGGCATTCAAATCGCCTCCCGACAGGGTCGCAAACATTCCCTGGGTTGGTGTGAAAGCTTAAACGGGTTGCCCGGTAAGTTTACCGACGAAGCCATTAATAATGAGGTGTCGGGCAATCGCTTTGAGTGCAGCAATGGCACGGCAATCGTCGTCAAAGATGGACCCAATGAAATCCGTAATAACGACATTCATGCCACGGAAAATTGTGTGCCAGTTGAGATATCCACCGGTGGCTTTAACTGGTTTAAGAAATCCCTTCTGGATGGGTTAGTGGTAAAAGATAATAAAATCCGATCTGATCGCCCACCTCGGTTAAGAAACCTCAGTGATACAGTGGTGTTTGATTAAGTCGAGCAGCTTAGATGCAAATATGCAGGCTTGTTCTTCCTTGATCATGCCGATTACGAGCCGTAGATGCCTATCCGCTGTTTTTAACCGATTAATAATTTTCGGATGGCTTGAATGTTTGGGTTCATTTACCCTATAGTCGATGCGTTCCCCTGTTGGGGGTACTTCAAGCACTTACAGACTGCAAATCTTACAGATGAAGACATCGTTTCTCCGGCCAAGCACTCTCTGCAATTCCACGCTTCTCGCCATACTATTTCTAACCGTTAGTGCCGCAGCATACGCGCACAATGTGACGCCAGGTGATGCTGGCTACATCCAAGAGATTTGGGGCGTTCACATTATCCCGTTCATGTATCTCGGTGCTAAACACATGGTCACCGGATACGATCACATACTGTTCCTGTTCGGTGTCATCTTTTTCTTGTACAGGTTTCGCGATATCGCGATTTACGTCAGTCTGTTTGCTATCGGTCACTCAGTCACAATGCTTATTGGCGTCTGGTACGGTTGGGGTGTCAATGCCTATATCGTTGATGCAATTATCGGATTCTCTGTGGTTTACAAAGCGCTAGACAATCTTGGCGTGTTTACGAAATGGCTTGGGTATCAACCCAACACAAAAGCTGCGACCTTCCTATTCGGTCTTTTCCATGGCACAGGCCTGGCAACCAAAATTTTGGAATACCAGATTTCAGAAGATGGCCTCTTGCCCAACTTGTTAGCGTTCAATGTCGGTGTGGAGATAGGTCAAATCTTGGCACTCTGTGTCATTCTGATCGTTATGGGCTACCTGCGCAGAAGTGAGAATTTTCCTAAGTACGCCGTGGGCGCTAATGTTGTGATGATTCTCCTTGGCCTCGCACTCATGGCGCAACACATATTTGGCTACCTGCACTCCCACGCTCATTAGGTACTGATTCAGAGATTACCCATGTTCAACATTGAAAAACCCAGTTTGGATGAACTGCCTAGTCTGGCTCAGTTACGGCGTTCCACTTTCGTTGCCGTCATCGCAGGGATGTTAATTCTCGTTGCCGTTGTTTTGCCTGCAGAATACGGCATTGATCCGACTTCCGCAGGTCGGATGTTGGGTCTAACCGAGATGGGAAACATCAAACATGAATTACATCACGAGGCGGAGCAAGATGAGCAACAGCACGGAGACAGTCAGTCCTTGAATCTAGTGGACAGAGTTTTAGGCATTTTCATCAGTAGTGCATACGCGGAAACGGTCTGGAAGGATACGATAACTTTTAGCCTTAAACCGGGAGAACATGCAGAAACTAAACTGGTGATGAACGAAGGCGATCAAGCTGAGTATATTTGGACATCGACAGGCGGGCGGATCAACTTTGATTTACACGCCCATGGCGATGGTCAATCCAAGACTTACGAAAAAGGGCGTGGAGCTACCGAAGGTGAAGGCAATTTTGTTGCACCGTTCAAAGGCGAACACGGTTGGTTCTGGCGCAATCGTGACAAGCACATTGTGACAATAACCCTAAAAATTAATGGCGGATACCTGGAAATCATTCAATAGTAAGCAATTTTTCAATAAGAGCACTACGCCGCTTTCCCCAATACCCTGCCTGTCATTAGATGTGACAATTGAACTTCATCGACCGGTTTTGAGAAGTAAAACCCCTGCCCCTCATGGCAACCCAACTCTAGCAACACATCTTTCTGATATTGATGCTCAATCCCTTCCGCGATGACTTTAAAATTCATGCTTCTACCTAACGCAATAATGGCTTTTGCAATCGCTAAGTCAGGACTACCATCGTCATGGTCGGAACGAATTTCCATTAAAAATTCGCGATCAATTTTTAATGCATTCACTGGCAGTCGTTTTAGATAATTTAAGGATGAATAGCCCGTTCCAAAGTCATCAATGGCTATCGTAATACCCAGTTTTTGCAATCGAGTAAGTTGCATGATGCTGAGATCCACATCTGCCATCGCCGCACTTTCTGTTAATTCAAGCTCCAACAGTTGAGGATCTATCTCATGCTCAGCGATACAACTTGCCACAAATTCAACAAATTCAGGTTTATGCAGTTGAATGGCTGATACGTTCACGGCAATTGGCAAAGCCAACCCTTGTTCTCGCCATCGCCGAATAGCCTCACACGCAGAGCGCAAAACAAAGTGATCTAGCTGCGTGATAAACCCTGTTTGCTCTGCAATGGACACAAACTGATCCGGGGCTATAGGCCCATCGGCACTGCCTTCTGGCTGCCAACGCAGTAAGGCTTCTGCACCCACTAAGTTAAGATTCGATAACTTGTATTTAGGCTGATAGAGTAGATGAAATTCATCATTCAAAAAGCCTTGACGCATGTTTTGATCCTGCTCAAGCCTCCAGGTGAATTCAACATCAAGCTCAGGCGTAAAAATACGAAAACAATTTTTACCCGAATCCTTCGCATGATACATAGCTGAATCCGCTTTACGGGTTAGCGTTTCGGCATCCGCTGCATGGGCTGGGAACAAGGCCACGCCTACGCTGCCTGAAACATTCACTTTCAACTGGGTTAACTCGTACGAACTTGACAAAGCATCGAGTATCTCTTGGCAAACCGTGTTAACCCGCTCAATTAAAAAGTCCTGACTTTTGAGGACGATGGTAAATTCATCCCCACCCAGTCGAGAAATAAATGCACCCGCATCCAGAACCGACTGCAAGCGTTTCGCAACGATTCTCAGTAACTGATCCCCGGCGCTGTGTCCCAAAGAATCGTTAATGAGTTTAAAGCCATCTAAGTCAATAAACATCAATGCCAATTCACTGCCGTTTTTTTGGGCATCCGCCAACAGCTGACTCAATGTGTGCTGAAAAAACGCACGATTGGGCAAGCCGGTTAATTCATCGTAATTAGCAAGCGATGAGAGTTTTTTATTAACCAGCTCTAAAGTATTGGCGTGTCTTTGAAAATTATCCAATTGCAACATATGCCGCATAGAGCTGCCAATATTGGTAACGATGGCATCAAACGGCACGTTCATCTGAGGCCCTGGGTCAATCAACATATACCCAAACTGAATGCCCCCAGAATGAATGGGGTACATCACCAATTTATCGCAACGTAAATGACACTGAAGCTCATCTGGCAAGATGCCCGACGTTGAAAATGGTTCATCTATCAAACCTACCGCCTCCCGATTCATTACATGATCAATCAGCAGGCTAGCCCTGGGATCAACAGCATTGGTAAAGTCTGAATATACGACAAAAAAACAACGCGCCACTTCCAGGTGCTTCAACCACCGGGTCATGGGTTCAATCAGTTCATCAATCGCAGTTAATTTATTCACCTCTTCCAGAAATTGATTATTGATCTGTTGCGTGCGCTTGTTTCTGTACTCCTGTCGCGTGCGCCACGCCTGAATCGCATCTTTAATGCGAAGCAGCGGTTGTTCCATCAAGGATTGAAGTTGGTCCGTATATTGGGAATTGGGCAACCGCTTTGCACGGTTTTCAATCTCTGTTACCAAGTTCTGCCAGCAGACAATTTCATCCGATTTCATCTCAAACGGCTTAACGAAACGATCGATGCACTCGACCATCGTTTCAATATTGCCCATTGCGGCATCGCGTATCACAGATTTCAGTAAGTCTTCTGACACTGATTTATTCGTTTTAGGTAGATAGATGCTACTGACAAGGCTCTCTGCAATCTGCTCAACATGCTTAGCTTGCTCACTAAGCGGGATAGCGGATTGCCGAACAGCTTTCTGACTTTGACAAAACGTGGATTCACGAGGCCGGAAATTCGTTTGTACTAATTCATCACCTAAACGCTGATTCTCGCCTGCTATTTTTTCTAGCACCAATCGAGATGCGTGCGAGGCCATCTCAGCAAAAGGCTGTGACACCGAACTGATAACCGGACGGCAATAGGTGGCATCAAGATAGTCATCAAAACCACTGACACGTATATCTTCTGGTACAGACAGTTTGAGTTCTTCTAAAGCGTGTATTGCGCCAATCGCTGAATCATCATTGGCACACACAATAACGTCAACGTCTGGGCGAGTTGGAATCAACTCGATCACCGAGTGATAAGCCTTAGACGTTATGAAGTCACAATGAACAATAAGTTCTTCATCAAGCGTTTTTCCATGGCTTTCTATGGCTTGACGAAATATTTCTTCACGTTCCATAGAATCTGAATTGGTTTTGCTACCGCCAATGAACATGAACGTTTGGTTTTCAGGCGCGCTGGCTATAAATTCCATGCAATCTGACATACCCTGCTTGTTGTTCAGCATAACGCTGTCCTGGCCACCGACTTTTCTGCCCAGATACACCGCAGGAGTGCGACCAATCTCAGACACCAATTGGTCTAATTCAGCCTCGTTTAAAGTTAAGCAAACGGTGGCGGCATTAAATATTATCCCGTCTACCTCAGCGTTTTGAATAAGGTCGAGTACAACGTTGCTGTCTTGTCTATTGCCTGATTGGACTCCCTCGTTGGTAATCGCATTGCAAGATGCAATGACAAGCCCATAGCCGGCCTCCCCAAGGAGTTGACTCAGCGGTTCAATCAAATGTATTTGATAGCCCGCAAAATACTCTACAACGAGCACGATGGTGCCCTTCGCAGCGTACTGGCTGGAGGATGGGTGAGTTAAGTGAGTCATGACTACCCATAATATCGGCCTGGTACATTGTTCCTGAACGGATGCGGGCTGGCTCTCAGAGTATTTTTCGAGCATCCACCGTGCTGCAAAAAAACTGTTTGAAATTTGGCGAATTTGCTAGAAACCCGCAAATACAACAAAAGGAAAATCCCAGAGCTTGCGCTGGTTCAAGCTACGGCTTTAAAGTGTTGAGCGGTTTAACTCGGCACAAGGCCTATCGGCCAAATTCACCGAGCTAGCGATAGATAAAAACGCATGGCTGCACTTTGTAAATTTTCTGTCAGTCTTCACCTCAGTTTTCAATATTTCAGAAGCCATCTGGCTTTTGCTTGGGTCAGGCTTCCGCACACGCGTTATTCAAATACGACACAATTTTGTGCCCACTCCAGGAATCAGGCTAGCCCCTATCCATTGGAGATAGAGCGCGCGAATGCGAACAGTTTGCTCAATATCCTATAACCCGCTCAAAGACACATCGACTGGGGACGGTGAGTATTTTATCTGTGACCTCGTTGACGTCTAACTGGCTTCTGCACACCGTTGATGCTAGTTGGTGGTTTTACTTGGTTTCAAAGCTATTGAAAATCGATATGTCAATTTCGGTAGTGTCACCCACGGTTTCTGTATCGGAACCCGACTTCAATTCACCCCGAAAACGATAATGGGCTTCATGCACCAGTAAGGTATGCGGTTCGAGTATGAAGTCTAGCTGTATATCATTTTTGATGACTTCTGCTGGATAAGTCTGACTTTGCGCGTCTGACACTTCGGTTCGAAGTTCGATCTTCGCGCACTGCCAGGAATCATCAGATTGGTTGCACGGAACCCGCCCCATGTAACGAGCTTCTATAAGAGAATACTTAGTATACGGGCGGTGAGGCGTAGGATAGCCAACTAGTGGAAACACGAATCCCAAAAATGGCGGATAGGCATCACCTACTTTCATTTTCTTACGGTGGGCAGGAACTAAGCGAAGATAAACCCGAATGTCTTGAACCATTTCCGAATTTTCAGCCTTCTTCTGCTCCAACAAATCCCGCATGGTTTCCTTAAATAAATCGCGGTTTTCAATACCTTGAAGCTGCTCATCCATCCATTGCTCCACTTCATCCATATAAAGTGTATCCACCGGTAACGCGCGTCGTAGACCGATCGTCGGGACCTCAAAGTGACGCGTGATACTGTCCCGCATTGATAGCCAACAAAATTCTGGCTTGCGCTGTTCTGCAGCACACTCGCTCACATTCGACCGATCGGGCAACCTCCACTCTTCCTCTGGAGTTGTTTTAAAACGGTAGTTTCTATTGTCGGCAAGTTCACTCACACGAACCCCATCGTTGGCGTGAGAAATCATGCTTTCATAGTAGTGCTCACTAACGGAATAGCCTCTGGTTTCACCCATTTCAGTGTACTTCGCTTCAACTCGCTCAGTTGTTTTGATTAAGGTATCACTAGGCCAATCAAACCAAAACTCCACTTCTTCGTTATTGAATACCAGGTTGTTAGGCTTAATGCTTTTTATTCTTTTTAAGTCTTCTTGGGCTTTGATCCGCTCGTGACCAATACGGTTTAAAGCCTCTTTCGGGAAGCTCTCGAATTCTTTAAATATTTCGCCACCACGGTTAGCGTTGGCGGTGTAATTTTCACCATGAATTATTTTGACTTTCGAATTAAAACTGTAGTACAGGACTGAAGTGACACCCGTTTCGAATTTAACCTTGACAGCAACTTCACCATCCATTGACGACATTTCTGCATTTTGGGTACACACCGCAGACAAACCCATAAACTCCGCAATACTTTGTTCAGGTGCAATCATTAGCTCATAAATTTCATCCAGATCAACTCTGGGATTACGAAGCATTGAAGGTAGATAAAATCTGTAATTATAACTTGCTAACCATTGATACTCTTCCTCCCCTAAATCGTCTTCTACAGCCAATGCCCTACCGTGCCAGTCTATATATGCCGCCAAAACGTGCTGGCATTGTTCAACTGAGTAATAGCGAACAGGGTCAGGTTTTTTTTCCGTAAATTTTTTATCCGTGTTTGCAAACACTAGCGGTGGGAATAACAGAGTGCAGAACGCAAACAGCGACTGCGCGGTAGGAGTAATTTTCAACTGACTTTTAAACAGTTTCATATAAAGATTATCAAAGTTTCTATGCACTGATTGCAAGACAATTTGGGCAGGATGAAAGATTGTGTTTGTTATCACGCATCCAAAAAATGCGTTCAGTCAAATTTTTAATTATGGTTCGAGCAATAGTAAAAACGCACTTAACCAGTCGATTAAACAGAAAAGCTCAAAAATATTTCTGAATTGAACCATGTGTCGCGTTTCTAAGCGCACCATTCCAACGCTGAAAGCGAAGGGGGTGGAAGAATTCGGCAAACCAGCGAAATATCTCACCACTGCAGTTGAATCGTAGGGCACTGACCGGTGGTTCACGGTCCATTAGGTATGTACGAGATAATTACCTTCACTAAATTCACTGACAATGATGCAGATGTCGCCAAAGACATTGCTGGCTGGGGCGATATCAGGTTCCTTGATTCCCAGAAACGAAAAATATATTTTCAGTGGCTCGCAACTCTGGATGTTCAGAACTGAATCCGCGCTTTGTGCAACAGCTACATAATTCCGGAATTTCGCGGAATTATGTATCACTTGCACAATGAGGTAATTCAATCACTTGCATGGCTTTTTGTAGGCCATAAACCACGATTCACTTCTGAGGATTGGCTGTGCGCGGGTGGAAATTCATCAGAAGTTACTTCATTCGGCACACGGTTGTTTATCTTAATATTTCTAAGCGTTTGGCCATTCGCTTGCTTCAGCTACTCGCCCATTGACGAAAACACCTTTGGCAAAACCGGTATGCGTTCCTTTTTTTGTTTCAACATAAGTGAGCCTAATGCCACAAACATATTCGGTAATATCGACTCTCAAGTCAGAGGTCGGATCGTCAAAAATAGTACGATAAGATATCTTTGTCCAGACGATGTAGTCCAAGTTATCCGGCGACCCTCTTGGAGTCTGCAACAAATCTTTCGCAAGCTCCATTCCTGTGATTTCCGGCCTAATTTTTTTATTTGGGGGCATAGAAATCAAGTTACATGCGGCGTAGATTGTTCTGTCCGGAACCATAGAGGCTTGATACGCCCTCAAAGGCTGGTAGATGACTTGTATCTCAACATCAAAGGCCGGCGTCCTTCCATGGTTTCTAAAAGATATATTCGGTCTAAGAAAACCGTGTTCCTCGATAACATCGCCAACAACAAGGGATTTTCCGTCCCCGTCGACATAATCAAAAACAACGTCGGCGATTATCCTCGCTCGCTCAGCGTTCTCGGCGGCTTCAGCGGTTCTATTGGCAGCGCCAAGCTCCCTACGCTGAGTATTAAAAGTAAAAATCACAAAAATTACAGTCGCTGCACCAATGAAAATTTGAAAAACCGTAAGAACAACGAGAGCAATAGCAGCTCGCCACATCCCTTCTTGAGCGTTAACGTCTCTTTTGTCTTTGTTGTAGCTATTAAGGCTTTCTTGGCGGCTTGGTTTTTTGTCTGCTGTTTTGTCGGGAGTATTTGTGTAATTCGCGGTTTCTTTCCCACCAATCCATTGGCCGGGATTGTCTATTTCTTGGTGGGTATAAATATGCTCATATTGTCCGGCGTTCCGTCCCTTTTCTGGTGGCCAACTTAAAAATAGCCAAACAAGCAATACAACCGCAGTAACAAAAATAATTGCAGTCCAAACAGAAAAATTTACCCACCAAATAAAACGATATCTTTCAGAGCATGTTTTCAATGCGCCGAATGATTCGCGCACACCTGCGCTTAGCGTGATTCCAGCGAGCAGATCGGACCATTTATCCGTTATGAATCCATTATAGAAACGTTTGAGCATCCTATCGCCTCAAGTATTTGCAGCATAAACACCGCGCTGAATGTGCCTCTCGAAATCTTATTTGAGAGGGACTGAGGCGTTTCCTTAATGCCGTAAGCCTCTTCGAGCATCCTAGCAAGCTCTACTTGCTTGATATTACGACGCCCAAGCTCAGCTTTCAGGATACCTCTAGCACGGGCCTTCCATTCATCGTCCATAGCGACTTTTGACATATTAAATACACATTAATGAATATATATTTATTATAAATGTTTATTTATCGCTTGCATAGTATACATATATGTGTATAATTAAACGCATATATGAAACGCACATCACACGAACAGCACTACCTCCTATCAGCGAAAGCACGCAGCTTCTCGCTTATGGATATTGCTCGCCTGGCAGATGATGAGGCATGGGAGCTTTTCAAAGAAGCGCGCTGGCCCGAGGGCGTTGCTTGCCCGAAGTGTGACCACAAAGAGCACTACTGGCTTGGCACCCGTAAGCAATGGCGTTGCAAGTGCTGCAAACATACATTCAGCGTTACCAGTGGTTCGATCTTTTCAAACCACAAGCTGCCCCTGAACACCTATTTAATGGCGATTGCGTTGTACAGCAATTGCGCCAAGGGTATGTCTGCGCTGCAATTAAGCCGTGACCTGAACGTGCAATACAAAACAGCGTTTGTTTTATCCCATAAAATGCGTGAATCGTTGATGGACGCACAAACTGCCAAGTTGGATGATGAGGTAGAAATTGACGCTGCATACGTTAACGGCCACGTTCGCCCAGCTAACCACATTGCGAACCGTGTTGATCGCCGCAAGAAAGAGAACCAAGACCCTAACAAGCGTGCTGTATTAGTACTGCGTGAGCGTCACGAGAACGAAGGTGAAGGCGGTTTTAAGACGGTTACGGCAATCGCTAAGGCTGAGACAGAAGAATCAGTAGAGGCGTTCGTAGCGCGTCACGTTGAGCCTGGAACCACTATCTCAGCCGACGAGAGCAACGCTTACAACTCATTGCACGCTAAATTTAAAATGGAGCGTGTTAATCACTCAGTAGAGTACGTCGCTAAGTGTGGCGCTAACACGAACCAAGCTGAATCGTTCTTTTCACGCTTTCGTCGCATGCAGTTGGGCCAAGTTCATCGCTTCGGCAACCTGTATCTGGACCGCTACGCGAACGAGGCGGCTTACCGTGAAGATACTCGCCGGAAATCAAATGGAGCGATCTTCGCCGATGTGATCGGGCGATGTGGCGCGGCTAAGGTCTCTCGGGAGTTCTGTGGCTACTGGCAGGGCAACAAGAAGCAGGCTGAAACATTAATCTAGTGTTCTTTTTCGCTCGAATCTTTGCTCTTTTGCCGACCCATAACGAAAACAGCAACCAAGCCAATAACACCAGCTGACCCGATAAAAGAACCGGCTCCTTCTTTTCCGTTTATCGCTAGAAAAGTTCCCGCGGCAATGCTAACGATTCCGATTAAAAAACCAAAAACACTACCAATTATCTCGCTCAAGCTGTTGAATCCTGCTGTACGCCTATTAGCCTCTAAAACCCCTTGCTCAATCTTATGTCGATGATTAGCTTCACTCTCAGCCATAGCAAAGATTTTTGCCGCAAGTCCAGGCTCAATATCTTCATATTTCGCAAGAATCGAAGGAGGAGGAATCGGCCCTTCAAAGGAGGCACTTTCCGCTGTGATTTCTAATTTTTTTAATTCATCCGGAGCTTCAAGAGTTGTATTTTCTTCCATACGGGGGCTAGTGTTTTTTAGGTTCCGTCGCCTTGTTTTGCGCTGCAACTTGGTTTGAAGCACGGAATAATTCATTGCCGACTATTTTCCAATCCGAGTAAAGCGCTTCGACGTCTGAGTCGTGAAGTATGTCTTGAGCGTCAATAAAGTTTGCACGCCCACTAGTAGGCGCGATAACAAGTACAGCGCCTAATCCGGACAGAAAGTGTGCGAGTTTCTGATTCACGAATACCCCTTAAAAAAGTACATATCCGTTAGTTTACAGCAATCAATAAATCACTTTAAAACACAAATTACCATAATGTCATTGCCTCAACCACCATAACTGAACCCCACCGTCCCGCCCAACCTCTTTAACCAACCCCCGCGCCTGCAACTTATAAACAATGGTCCGAACTGAGGCTATCTGTTTTAGCCGGTTAGAGCGGGTTATAGGGTCTTGAGCGAACTGTTCGCATTCACGGGCAATGTCTTCAATGGATAGAGGCTTACCTGAATCTCGCATCACGTCCAGAACCGAGCGTGTCCCTTCACGATTCTTGAAGTAAACGCTTCTGATTGAGTTGGTACGAACAGCCTTGATCGCGTTAACCCGGTAGGTAGGGTCGAACGCCTTGATCGACATGCCCAGCGCATCAGCAATCACCCGCAAGTCTTCGGCTTCTTTTTCTAGCGTTCTGATCTTGCCCAAAATACGGGCGCGGCGTTTGACCAATTGGCCCACAATGATCTTGTTTCCCATCCCAAAATGATACTTTTGTGATAGCCCAATTTCTTTGTGCAACAGCTACATAATTCCGGGCAATTCCCCCCAAACCTTGCACTTTTCCTTAACTGTAAATACAATCAGCCCTGTATACAGAAACAGTGCCATCCAACCGCACCGGAAAATGAGTCAAACCATGCAGGAACTGACGAAGCGCCAACAAGAAATCCTGAGCATGATCCAGGATCACATTCAAAGCACGGGGTATCCGCCCACGCGCACAGACATCTGCGAGCATTTTGGCTTTCGCTCGCCGACCGCGGCCGATGATCACCTCCGGGCGCTAGAGAAAAAAGGGGTTATAGAGCTCATTCCTGGGGCTTCGCGCGGCATTCGTGTCACCAGCGAGTTTGAAGAACAGGATGGTTTGCCATTGGTGGGCAAGGTGGCCGCTGGGGAACCCATCATGTCGGATGAACACATTGAAGAGTTCATTCCAGTGGATGCCGATCTCTTCTACCCTCACGCGGACTACTTTCTGCGTGTTGATGGCATGAGTATGCAAAACATTGGCATTTTCGATGGGGACTTATTGGCCGTGCACAGCACAAAGAAAGCTGAGAACAACCAAATCGTGGTGGCTCGTGTGGACGATGAAGTGACCGTTAAGCGGTTTCGTCAACGCGGCAACATCGTCACGCTGTTACCTGAAAACGATGACTTTACCCCCATCAAAGTCGACTTACGGCAACAAGATTTCAGCATCGAAGGGCTGTATGTTGGGGTGTTGCGCCGTGATCACTGAATTCACTTAAACAAGCGCAGCCTTCTCCACTATGAACACCGTTGCTCTGGAATCTCTATTAAAGTCGCAAGTGGGTGTTTGGCGTGGCAGCGATCGCTATAACGATGCTGACTCGGTGTCTACCGGGTTTGCCGCACTGGATGCGGCTTTGCCATCACGTGGCTGGGCTAGCGGTTGTTTAACGGAGCTGCTGGTTGGGAACCATGGTATTGGTGAATTCAGCTTATTACTACCTGCCATTAAACAACTAACCAATCAAGCACAGTGGGTGGCGCTCATTCAACCCCCGTTCATTCCCTACGCCCCAGCCTTGGGCAATGCAGGGGTTAAGTTAGAACAACTGTTGGTGGTGAACCCACCGGATGATAAATCGGCATTATGGGCCAGCGAGCAATGCTTACGCTCTGGCGTATTTGCGTGTGTCATCACCTGGGCGCAGCGCAGCACACCACAGAAACAACGGCGTTTACAAATCGCTTCGGAAACGGGCAGCAGCATCGCCATCATGTATCGGCCAAGCTCAACACGCAGCGAACACTCACCCGCCGCACTGCGCTTAACTCTCAATCAAAACCCATCAGCATCGCAACTGATGCTGGACATCATAAAAGTGCGTAACGGCAAACCTCAATCGGTTGAACTGGGTCTGCATACCTTCGATCAACCACAAGGGGTGGCTTGGCCCGGGATGTCACATTCACAAACCTCAGTGAACGTGCTGTCGTTACACGACTTAGCACTGGCAGCGGTTATGCCAAAACACAATTAAGTTTTGGCATTGATATGCTTTGGGCCGCTCTGTATTTTCCACAACTGCCTCTAGAGGGTTCGCCGTGGGGGCACCCTGACTACCCTCACCCAGCAGCCATCGTTCACTCAGTCGGTACCAAACGATCTTTAGTCGCAGCCAATACGGCAGCCATTAAACTGGGTATTAATGCGGGGTTACCGCTGAAAAATGCTTACGCGGTTGCACCCAATTTACAAGTGCAAGAATTTGATGAGCACGCCCAGGCTGAACACTTAAAACAACTTACCCTGTGGGCCATGCAGTACTCCTCTTGGGTGTCCCCTGAAGCTCCTGACACTATTTTGATTGAAGCTGAGGCAAGCCTTAAATTATTTGGCGGGTTACGTGAGTTATATCGTCGATGGTTAACCGATGCTGCTCGCCAACACTTAACGCTTCATATTGGCATTGCCACCACTCAAAAAGCTGCGGTGTTATTTGCCAAAGCTGGGCAACGCATGCCAGCGACCGATACGCAAACTCTGAGTATCTTATTAAACAGCTTGGCAGTGGAGCACCTTCCACTGGATGCGTTTGTGTTCAAAGGTTTGCGCCAATCTGGCATACGCACCGTTAAACAGCTACGTGAATTAAAACCTGCGGCATTAACGCGGCGCTTTGGCACCCACATCACGGATTATCTTTATAAGTTGGATGGCACTTTGCCAGACCCCAGGGACGCCTTTGTCCCACCGGAAACATTTGTTGAGGGGGCTGATTTACCACTAGAAGCCCCCGACACAGGCGCATTGACGTTCCCACTGAATCGCTTACTGAATGCGCTGAGCGGTTATTTAACATTAAATGACCTGGGTGTACGAGAACTCACCCTGCGCTTAACACACCATAAAGTGGAAGAGAGCGCCGTGATCATTGGTTTTCTTGACCCCACATCCAACCGCACACACTTATTAAAAACCGCGGTGGAACGTTTAGCGAATATCGTTTTACCCGCTCCGGTATTGCGCATCACCTTACACGCAACCGATTTAGCTCCCATTGAACGTAATGCGCGGGATTTATTTCAAAAGAGCCACGCTCAAGCACACAGTATTGAGCAAGTCATGGATAACCTGGCCGCTCGGCTGGGCCGGGAAGCACTCTATATTGCGTTGCCCGATGATGACCATCGACCGGAGAAAGCCTGGTTGGCAGAAGTATTAAAAACTCAGCACCCTAAGTTTCAGTGGCCAGCTCGACCTTTGTGGCTCTACCCCAAGCCACAAGAGGCTAATTGCCATTTAACGGTTATATCAGCAGCCGAACGTATTGAGAACGGTTGGTGGGACAACATCGACGTGCGGCGTGACTATTTCATCGCCAGTGACCCCAATGGGGCGTGTTATTGGGTCTACAAACCACGAAATGCAAACAATCGATGGTTTATACACGGCATTTTTGCCTAAATCTTGCTACTGCCTGAAACACACGCCTATCTGTTGCGCCGTTAATGAACCTGAAAAGCCTGGTAATCCGAGCCCTCTCAGCCAGGAAAATCACTTAAAAAGTCAGAAAATGATTAACCGTTCAATAAATTGGCCGTTACATATTCAAGAGTCTTATTTAACCGTCAGTCAATCTATGACTAAGAGGCCTTAGGGAATGCCTGCCTAATGCAAGTCAGTCCATTCAATCGAGATCACACCAAAGTGATGATCAGTGTTGGCTTTATCGCCGTATTCACACTGATGCTTCTCGTGACCTATTTGTCAGTGAGCACACTGAATCGCGTCAACGACAGCATGGCTGATCTGATCCACAACACCGATCAGAAAACTGGTCTCACCTACCAAATGCGTGATGCGATTCGGCTTCGTTCGTCCGAAGTTCGTGCGGTGGCACAAACGATCAACCCCGAAGATCGGGAAAAGATATTTGATAAGCTGGTTCAAAGTACACAAACGTATAACGACGCACGCCTTCAGCTTATTGATTTAGGTGCAAACGAACGCGAAACTGAGGTGCTAACTAAGATATCCGAAGCGGATGCACGTGCACACGAAGCCTACCAACGAGTTAACGCTCGCATCTACAGTATGGTGAACGATGCCGACTCATTAAAAACGGAATTGGGTAACGTACAATTAAGGGAGTTGGTGCTACTCAACCATTTAAACGGTTTGGTTCAATTAGAAAAAGAACTCGCCACTGAAGCACTCGCTGAGAACCAAACTCGATATAAACAAACCCGTCAATGGCTGTTATTTATTGTTATTGCGGCATTCGTTGTATCGCTCATCATTTCAGCCACCGTAATCAATCGTGTTTCAGCGGCCAACCGAAGAATAAAACACCTTGCCAGCCACGATGATTTGACCGGATTAAACAATCGGCGAAGTTTTGAAGAATCGTTGGCTCGCGCATCTGAGGCTGCCGAACGTACGCGTGCAAAATTAGGTTTACTCTACTTAGATTTTGATCGATTTAAAATTGTAAACGACACTTGTGGTCATCATGCGGGCGATC
This sequence comes from uncultured Granulosicoccaceae bacterium, assembly GCA_937930305.1. Lineage (GTDB taxonomy): Bacteria > Pseudomonadota > Gammaproteobacteria > Granulosicoccales > Granulosicoccaceae > Granulosicoccus. The sequence goes on from CALGLE010000039.1 coordinate 89,082, forward strand.
AACTCCTCATACAAATAAGCAAATTAATTAAAGAGCGTTTAACCAAGCGCGATATATTCGCTCGAGTGGGGGGCGACGAATTTGCCATTATCGCTCAAGGTGCATCCATGGATGCCATCATGCATCTAGCAGAAAAATTGCGCGAAATCGTTCAAAATTTTGAGTTTGAATACCAATCGCAAACCTTCAAAATCAGTGTCAGTATCGGTGTTGTTCCCATAACGGGCAAGGAATCGAACATCGAGTCGTTACTGCAAGACGTTGATTCGGCCTGCTACGTGGCCAAACAATGGGGCCGCAACCGAGTACACCTAGCTGACCCCAGTGACGTTGAAGTCGTGAATTACCGCAACGACATCGCTGGCATGCATCATATTCGACATGCCCTAGATGAAAATCTGCTTTCACTCTACTACCAGTCAGTACATAAAATTCTGCCTTCAGGTACCGCGATGGCCCATTGCGAAATACTGCTGCGCATCATTGACGAAGAAGGAAACATTACATCCCCGGCTCAGTTCATCCCGATTGCAGAAAAATACAATTTAATGGGAGAGATTGATCGCTGGGTGGTTTCTAATGTGCTGAGCTGGGTAGCAAAGTATCAAACGAGCAAAGAAATTCCACGCTTTTTGATCAACCTCAGTGGGCTGTCTTTCATTGACAAAGAATTCTTGGAGTTCGTCGTTAATGAACTAGAAATAAAGAACATTGACCCTAATCTCATCGCCTTCGAGATTACCGAAACCGCAGCGGTCGATAACCTTGCGCAAGCCCATGAATTCATTGACCGCTTACAATCTATTGGATGTCGATTTGCACTCGACGATTTCGGTACAGGTTTTTCAACCTTCGCTTATTTGAAGAGCTTACCGGTGAACTATCTAAAGATCGACGGCTCACTGGTGAAAAATATCGCAACCGATAACGTGGATCGAGAAATGGTACGAGCCATTAATGACATCGGCCATACCGTGAACGCCGAAACGATTGCTGAATTCGTAGAAGACGACGCCACGGTGGATTTGCTGCGGGTGCTAGGCGTTGACTACGCCCAAGGCTATGGTTTGCACCAACCCGAAGCCATTGATGGACTTCTGGACCACTTGGACGATAGCGATGCAGACATGACCGAATGGCGGGAAGCTTCATAAGAAATGTTAACTGGTTCTCACATTCTACGAAGGTCGAGTGTTGTACGATATGTGCTCAACTTCGTTAATTCGATCTAATAATTGCCCAATTTTGGTTAAAAACGACATCACACAGAAGATTCGTAACAAACCTTTCTGTATCATCAGATTCAACAAACCGTCGCACGTGACCAATTCTAGATGGAATCAATAACAACTACAGTGTGGATGACCGGATGTGCACTGGTGTTGTTTGTTGGCCTAATCGCTGGCTACTTCATCGGCACACGCTTGGCCAAACGACGTCGACGCGAATTGCAACAAGCGTTGAATACCCAAAGCCTTGAGCTTTTGGACGTGCGTTCAGAGCACCGTGACCTTTCTCGTTTTATGGGTGCTGCCCAACGTAAGGATCGGTTGTTAAAGCTGACATTAAAGAAACTGCAAGCAAGCAACCAAGCTGTTCAAGCATTGCAAAAGCTTCAACAAGAATCAGAACGCGAACATTTCATTGCAATGTCTCGTTTGAATGTATCGGCCGTTGAGTCCAAACAGCAAGCAAAGCGTGCAGCGAGTGCGGCTCAAGAAGCCAACTTCCGATTACGTTTACTAGAACGAGCTTTGCCCGACTTACAAACCATTACAACCCACGAACCGAAGTCTTATGGTCAAGGTGAAGCTGTAACCGTCAGGGTGGTTGATAAACTCAAACCGGCAGTTCGGCAAGATATGGCGAATCCGGTAAGTCACCGAGACTTACACCGATTGGCAAGCATGGAACCTGTTAACGAACAGGTTCGAGAACGTCCCGACAATACAGTGACGTTTACCCCCAACACGTCCAGCTCTGATCAAAAACCAACCAGCAAACCAACGAATGATCAAAGTTTGCACAAAAAAGGCAGCGGCTAAGCGCGCTACGTGCGCTGTATTTGCAATGTGGGTTCGGCGGTGGTGTAAACGGTTAACTTTCGCTTCATAAGCGGCGAGGTTTCCGCTTCACAATGTTATGATCCGAGACATGGATCACAGTGCTAACTTTCTCGATGACCACAACGATTCCGCCAGTATTTGGCCGTGGGTTGTAGGGCTGCTGGCGTTAATCGGTATGTTACTGGCCACAGCACAAACCAGTAAAGCCATACCCGCCTCGGTGGCCTCCAACGTACGCCAAGCGATTGCCGCCGAAAGCGTCACGGGTGTGACCATGGAAGTTAACGGTCGGGACGTGACTCTTTCTGGAACACTCAAACCTGATGTGGACAAACGCACCCTTATAAAGCGCGTATCCAGCGCGAGTGGCGTTCGAACAGTTACCGACAAACTCTCAATCTATGATCCGCTCGCGGCTGCAAAAAAGCGCGCTGAATTGTTCCAATCCCAACTGGGCAGTATCGATTTTAGTCGCCTTGCCTTCAAACCCAGCAGTGCCTCGCTGACACCGGAAAGTTTGCCGGCACTCAATGCGCTCAACAATCTCTTGTTGCAGTACCCCGAACAACGCGTGCGAGTGGCTGGGCATACGGACAACACCGGGCGACCGGCGGTGAATTTACGGATCAGTCGTCAACGTGCCGACACGGTGGCAAATTACTTAATTTCTCGCGGTGCAGCAACCTCACAAGTTGTTGCTCGAGGCTTTGGTGCATCGCGCCCCATCGCCGACAACTCTACAGAAGCCGGTCGCGCAAAGAACCGGCGAATCGAAATCATTTACATCAATTAGCTTGATGGTATTGGGGGCTTAACGTGATATACCTGCTTAGCCAGATGAGCTTGATCATCTTATTGGCTGCAATTGCCGGTGGCGCATTCGGATGGGCCATACATCGATTGCGAAATCAACGCAACACGGAGGAACTTCGCCGTGTCATTACTCAGCAACAACAACAAGTGAAACAGGCTCACACGGAAGTCTCCATGTTGGCTCAAGACTACGATGAATTGAAGCAAACATCGTCGTCTACCATCGATACCTTGCGTAACGAAAATCGCCAAATTCCGAACTTGCATCAGAACTTAGAAAAGAGCCAACTACTGGTTCGCCAATTGATGCAAAAACACGAAGCACAAATTCGTGAGTACGCTTCAGAAAACGAAACACTGAAAGAAAAGGTTAAGCACCTCGACGATCGCGAACAGGCTTTGAACAAGCTGCAATCCGATATCGATAGAAATCGGCGTGAATTGAAGGACGCTCGAAAAGATTCGGACGAGCAGACGAGCCAAGTGAGTGCCAAGTCTGAGAAGGCATCGGATACTGCCGCAGTCACGAAAGACAATCAGAGCAACACCGCGTCACCCAGTAACACAGACAGCGCAGCCAACCTATCGAAGGACGCCGTTGCGACCACCTCATCTGCCGCGAAGTCGCCAGCTGGTTCTGCAAAGACTGAATCGCAGACCAATTCATGGGCATCTGCGGAATCACCAGGCGCAGTTTCATCGCTTTCGAACAAGCAATCTCGGGTAAATAATACCAGCCAGAGCATTGCTGAATTAACCGCTAAGGCCCAAGCGAAAGCCAAAATTGAGCAACAACAAAAACAAGCGGCGGCCTTAAACACCGACTCGTTCACTCGTTCTACCGATGACGTCCTAGACATGTCAGCGGATGTCAGTGGTGAAGCGGGTAGCCTAACGGTAGCGTTGGCCGAAGCTGATATCGTTTTGGCTGCCATTGATAAAAAGCGTGAAGAGCAACAGCAAACCATCGCGGACGATGAAGTTGTTGACACCAGTGAACTCGATTTTGATGTTGAATTCGCCAGTGATGCGGATCAGGACGACAAAATTGCACCCGAATTGTTGTTCGACCCGGTTGATCAACACGATGATCTTCAAACCATATTTGGAATCGGCCCCGTCACTGAATTAGGGCTGAATCGCCTGGGCATAACCAGCTACTCGCAACTGGCTGAACTGAAACGCCATGACATTGAAAAAATCGCCAGCGCACTGGAAATTGTGCCCGGTAAAATCGAACGTGAGAACTGGGTCGGAAATGCGAGACGTCAGCTGGAAGACGTTCTAGAAGAGTTGTAATACCACGACGGACCTTCCTCCATTAGGCCCGTGGATTGCATCATCTCGCTATGCGTTTCACTAAATCCACGGTGCCAGATTCTTGTCATTCCAGAATCCTGCCTGCCTGCTTGTTTGGCGTGGTGGCCGCCGCCAGTTTAAGCCTGGCGCAAACGGCCACAGCTGAAACCGAGCTTCAATTCCAACCATGCCGAATTGGCATAGCGCCAATGACTGCAGCGGCAGAGTGCGCCAGTTTAGAAGTCTCCTTCACCCACGGCTTAACTCCCATCACCACGCAAGGCGACGACTCATCAGTTGTCACCAGCAACGAAACTTTACCCGAGTTCATCACCTTATCCATTGCACGCCTGTCTGCGCGTAATCGTCAGACAGAAAGTGATCCCCTCACCCTGCTTGCCGGTGGTCCTGGTCAAAGCGCTCAAGAATCTTGGCCTCAATTGCAATTCGCCTTTCAACCGATCTTAGCGAATCGAGATATCTATTTAATCGATCAGAGAGGAACAGGAAAATCGGCTGTCATGAAGTGTCCGTCACCACCACCTGGCTCGGAGTTAAGCACCGACTTAACTGCGGTTGAACAGGCAGCAAGTGACTGTCATTCAGCACAGGCACATCCCTCCGAATGGTTTACCTCAAGCGTGGCCGTGCGCGACTTAGATGCCGTACGAAAAGCCCTGAACATTGAGCAGTGGAACTTGTATGGCGTTTCCTACGGCACGCGAGTGGCATTGCATTACATGCGACGATTTCCCGAACACACCAGCAGCGTTATTCTTGATGCTGTCGTGCCACCTGAGAAAACCCTAGGCCCAGAATTACCCATACACGCACAGCTTGCTTTGGACGCCTTAATGACTCGTTGTTCCATGGAGTCCGGTTGTGCTGAGGCCTTTCCCGATCTTGCCAATCAGGTTGAAAAATTATTTCGCTCTCTTAAAGACAACCCACGCCAAGTGCAATTTGAGAATTTATCGCGTGGCGCATTAGAAAGCATGCTGTTCAGCGATAAACACCTGGCCATGTCGGTGCGTTTGCTCAGTTATTCAGCGTACGGGAACGCGATTCTTCCTTCCATGCTCTACGATGCTGCGGTTAATGAAAACTTTGCACCGTTTGCTCGCCAAATTGCACTTCAAGAGAGTGAACTGGGATCAACCATGGCCACTGGTATGCACGCCGCTGTGATTTGTACAGAAGATGCACCCTATATCGAATCCATGGCTAGCCGGGACAGCTTACAAAATACTTTCTTAGGTGATTTCATTGTTGATGCGATCGTGGCCGGTTGTAAGCCTTGGCCATTGGGTGTCATGGATGAGGATTTTCACGAGCCGATAACAAGCAGTATTCCCGTGTTGGCATTGTCAGGCTCTGTTGATCCGATTACCCCACCCGCTTATGCGGAATTAGCGCTCCAACAGCTAAACAATTCAAGGCACATTGTGAATGAACACCAAGCACACACTCAGGCACCGCTGGGTTGTATGCCAACAATTTTATTGCAGTTCATTGAAACCAAAAATCCCACCGATTTAAACATTGATTGCTTAGACAGGCTTAAGCCCCCTGCCTTGTTTGTTGATGCAAACGGGCCCTTGCCGTGATCGAAGCTTCTAATTTAAGTAAGACGTTTTTAGGTGTTTCCGGCCAAGAAAAGCGACAGGTTGTAGCGGTAGAATCGGTAAGCTTTTCTGCGCAGGATGGCTCCATTACAGGATTACTGGGCCCCAATGGCGCTGGCAAATCCACCACGTTACGCATGCTAGCCACGTTAATTAAACCGGACAATGGCACAGCCATTATTGATGGGCATTCAATAACCGATGATGTGTTGGCGGTTCGTCAACAGTTGGGGTTTATGCCACACAATGCCGGTATCTACCCTCGATTAACCACGCGAGAAAACATTCGCTACTACGCCCGCTTGTGCGGAATGGACAAAACCAGCACCGAAGCACGAATTGATGAACTGATTGAGATGCTCGCCATGCAGCACTTTGCGAACCGACGCACCGCAGGCTTCTCACAAGGGCAAAAAACCAAAGTCGCACTGGCGCGTGCACTGGTGCACCGTCCCCAAACGTTGTTGCTGGACGAACCCACTAATGGTTTGGATGTAATGGCAACCCGTGGGCTTCGCGAAATCATTCGACAGCTGGCACAAGAAGGCCATTGTGTTGTTTTTTCCAGTCACATCATGCAAGAGGTTGCCGCCTTATGCGATGAGATTGCCATCATCTCAGACGGAAACATCGCCATGACCGGCTCAATGGATTCTCTATTAGCCACTACACAGCAAAGCAATTTAGAAGACGCTTTTGTTCATGCCATCGGGGGTGAGCTGTGATGGTACTGGTGGTTCTGTGGAAAGAAATTCTTGACAATCTTCGTGATCGTCAAACCGTATTTTATGCGCTGCTTTTTGGCCCCATTCTTTTACCCTTAGTGATTGGTGGTGCGCTGGTTGCGGGTTTAAAGCAAGCCAGGGTCAGTTTTGAAGAACCCGCTGCGCTGTCGGTCAGTTACGCCGAACGAGCACCAAATTTGTTGGCTTTCTTGCAAGCCAATAATATGGACATTGAAGCCGCGCCACCGGATATTGAACGTGCTGTGCGACGCGGTGATGTCCCTGTCGTGTTAGAAATTCCGGACAATTTTGAGCAAGCATTGCGATCTGGGCAGCCTGCCCCGCTCATCCTTCATGTTAATGATGGTGACAAGCATTCCTCTATGGAAGGTCGCAAGGTTAAAACCCTACTCAGCGCTTATTCACGAACTCTGAATGTGTTACGTATGCAGCACCGAGGAATTGATCCCTCAATATTTAATAGCATCAACGTCACTTTGCAAGATGTTTCCTCCAATGGTTTCCGTGGCCAACTCTTAGCTTCTTTGCTGCCCTTTTTACTGATCGTTGCCATGGTGATGGGTGGCTTTTATTTAGCCATTGACACGACTGCCGGAGAGCGGGAACGACAATCCCTCGAGCCTTTACTCAGCCTTCCGGTGGCTCGTCAAAAATTGGTATTTGGCAAATACCTGGCGGTGTTGGTGTTTGTCACCCTATCCAGTGTGCTTACCGCACTGAGTGTGTATTTGGTGTTTCGATTCTTCGCACCCGAAATGCCCGGTGGCGTGCTGAGCTTTGATGCTCATACCATTATAAAAGCCTGGTTTCTGTCTTCACCTTTGGTGTTTTTTATATCAGCGGTATTGATGACCGTTGCCGCCTCAACTCGCAGCAGTAAGGAAGCACAAACCTATTTAGGATTGTTAATGGTTTTCCCCATGGCGCCATTTTTCATCCTGCAGTTTGTCAACGTACAATCAGTGAATACAACCATGGCTTTGCCGATGCTCAGCCAATATCAATTGTTAGAACGGGTTGTACTGCAAGACACAATAAGCAGCACGCACATTGCGCTTTCAGTTTGCGGCACGTTGATCTCCGCCGGGCTGATGTTGTATGCAGCGGTAAAGTTATACTCTAGAGAACGAGTTTTATAACGCACTAATCGTTATGATTCTCTGTCGATAGAGTTTTTTCATAGGTGGCCATGCGCTCTGCACGTACACCCAATAACCCACCACTGATGCCCTTACGAGTTGACTCTAAAAGCGAATTAAAAAATGACTTGCCTGGCTCGCTCTGAGCAAAATCAATGTAGCCCTGCAGGTCAGCGTCTGAAATATCTCTGAAAATGGTGGCAATAACAGACATCACCTCACCCGACATCAGAGGTTCAACAAATCGGGCTTCTGAGCGCGCGCTTTTAAGCTCAGTACTGAGCTGGCGATAGTTTTCAGTGGTGGCATCACATACGCTACTCACCGTAATGGCTACCGTCATCTCACCATTTAAAATACTCACAAATCGTCCCGCTCGTGTCGCCTCATACACTTGACGTATTAATGGCTTTCGTTGCGTGTTCCAACGCGAAGAATTAAAATATTCATCGGCAAGCTGGGAGAAGGTTTCTTCACTGAAATTTTTTGACTCTTTTTCCGCTAACACAATTTTCTCACCGATAGCGCCATCAAAAAATTGTTGTGCTGCTTTCAAATCTTCAAGACTCATTCGCTCAGTTATGGACTGCACCGCCCGCACATGGCTTGGATAAGCGCCAAAGTGGCGATCAATGAGCACTTGAAAGGCACGTTCTTCGGCCCTGCCCGGTTTCCAATCATCCGTAAGCAAGCAAGTCGCGTACTTGTCATACCCCTCATCACCAATCGTCTTGGACACCAGAGACAAGTGCTCAGTAATACCGGTTTTTTCTAGCAGTTCTACAGCAATCTTGGAAGCACTCGCAGTGTCTGTAGTATCTGTGGCCCCCGAAAAAGCACTCCCACCCAAAAAAACCGACGCAACTAAGGCCGCCGCCGCGGTTCGATGCGCTACCAACCGTTTGGCTTTGGACAATTCACGAGAGAAAAAGACATTACGCTGCTGTTTCATAAATAGAGTCACCGATTTGACGTAGTGACATTGGCAGCGTCAATTCTACGCATCACCAATGTGCCCTTGGTCACGATAAAGTCAGCGCTACGAGCAAGAAAACCCGCATTTAACGCTGTGGTTACCCAGATCAGTCAACATCGGTGCCAGTAGCCAACACCCACTTCGCACCCAAGGCTACACTGCGGGTTATGAGCGCTTATTTACTTACAAGAGGTTGGAGAGATCGGCCCACCGGGGTTGAGATCACCCTGTGGGCGTCCACAGAAGATGGCCCCATACAAATCTTGATCAGTGGGCAGCGCCCGGTGTGTTTTATCACACGAGACTCACAAGTCCTGCTCCCTGTGGACGCCGAAAGAGTCCCCAGAGATCTGAAAAGCCTGGATGGGCAAGCGGTGGATGCGGTTTATTTTCATCAACAGCGCAGCCTAACCGGGTTCAAACAGATTCAAATGGAACAAGATCATTCGCTGTTCGAGTCCGATGTTAAACCGCATGATCGCTACTTGATGGAGCGCTTTATTCAAACCGGATTCACCGTGGAGGGTGAATTCCAGCAACACAACGGATACAGGCAATTTCATAATCCGAAGTTAACGCCTGCCGATACATCCCCAAGCTTAAGAACATTGTCGCTTGATATAGAAACCCGCGCACACAGTGATCATTTGTACTCCATTGGTGCTGACGTTCGAGACTATTCTGCGGCAGGCTGGACATCTCATGCCGGCGTTGTGTTTATGATCAACGAAGACACTCAATTCAGTGATGAACCTCAACAAGAGCGCAACCTAGGTTATACATTGCATTACGTAGCGGATGAGAAATCACTGCTGTTGGAATTCATGCGGTGGCTGAAAACCATCGACCCTGATGTTTTAACAGGTTGGGCGGTTATAAATTTTGATTTAAATTTTCTTCAACGCGTTCATCAGCGTCTTAATGTGCCGTTTGACTATGGTCGAGGTGACGAACTGGCCACCATTCTTCAACCCGGATCCTCCGGACAACCGCGAATCGCAAGAATTCCGGGGCGTGCGGTATTCGACGGCATTGATTTATTAAAAGCTGGATTTTGGGCTTTTGAGAGTTTTTCATTGGACAACGTTGCCCATGAATTGTTGGGTGAAGGCAAATTAATAACATCAGCGCAGGATAAGGTGGGTGAAATTAATCGACTTTTTGAAATGGATAAGCCTGCCTTAGCTGATTACAACTTTCGCGATTGCTCTCTTGTTAATGATATTTTTGAAAAGGCCGACCTCATCAACTTTGCCTTGGAACGTGCAAATTTAACCGGCCTTGCCATTGACAGACTAGGCGGTTCCGTAGCTGCCTTAGACAATCTTTACCTGCCACGCTTGCATAGACGTGGGTATGTGGCAAGAGACATTGGCTACGCAAACGAAGGCTTAGGCAGCCCCGGCGGCTACGTTCTTGACTCACAACCTGGCTTATATCAAAACGTGTTGGTACTGGATTTCAAAAGCCTGTACCCCAGCATCATTCGAACGTTCAAAATTGACCCACTCGGCTTACACCAACCGGGAGACAACCCAATTCCAGGGTTCTTAGATGCAAATTTCTCACGCGATGAACACATACTGCCAGACCTTATTGAGGAGTTATGGCAGGCCAGAGACAAAGCGAAAGCACAATCTAATGCAGCACTCTCCCAAGCGATAAAAATTATTATGAACTCGTTTTACGGCGTGCTGGGCTCAAGCGGTTGTCGGTTTCACAGCGCTCAGTTGGCCTCAAGCATCACTCGCCGTGGCCACGATATCATCACGCGATCCCAGCAGATCATCGAATCGTTCGGATACCCTGTGATTTATGGCGACACCGATTCTTTATTCGTGCATTTAGGTGACGAGCATACCGCTGAATCAGCCAATCAAATTGGCATTCGCTTAATGAGTGATTTAAACCGTTGGTGGTCAGACACATTAAATAAAGAATTGAATCTTGAATGCCACCTAGAAGTGGAGTTTGAAACTCACTATGAGCAATTCTTCATGCCAACTGTGCGAGGCATGCCAACCGGCAGTAAGAAACGCTACGCTGGGGTGGTTAGACAAAGCGGTGAAAAGATACTGATTGTGAAAGGGCTTGAAGCCGCGCGCAATGATTGGACACCCTTAGCAAGAAACTTCCAACGCGAACTATTTAAACGAATTTTTAACAATGAACCAGTTAAGCAATATATTCAAAGCATGGATGCTGCCCTTTCCAGTGGCGAGTTGGATGAACAATTGGTTTATACCAAGCGCTTACGTCGTCGGGTTGATGACTATATAAAGAATGTTCCGCCTCATGTGCAAGCGGCCAGAAAACTCAGTAAACCCGGAAATCGAATCAGTTACGTTATTACCTTAAACGGACCAGAACCGTTGGAAAGGTTGAACAGTGCACCGGACTATGAGCACTATCGAGAAAAACAGTTAGCTCCAGCTGCAGACGGCATACTGCAATTTTTGGATACCAGTTTTGCCACCATCACAGATGCACAAATGACCATGTTTTAGGACGAAAAAAGGGTACCAACAAAATCGGTACCCTTCTTTAAATCTCAATTATCTCGTTAAAACACTAACGAGCTAAGCGAACAAAATTACTGTGTGGCCAAGAACTTGCCGTGGGTGAACACAAAGTCGTCTTTAGCAGCAATGGAATGACAGCCTGAGCAGAAGGCACTCGGACCTGCTTTTGATTTGTAGCTATCCGCCCAAATCCAATCTTCTTTAGACACTTTGTCGCTGGCAGTGGCTTTCAAACTGACCGTAACTGCACCACCGGTTCCACTTTCCCAAGCGGCTTTGTTATCAAACTGTTCTTTAATGATGACGGTGCCTGCTGGAAAATTGTATGGGCCATCGCCCGCCAGCATCGCCGCACCAATATCGTTTACGTAGACGTCTCGATACCCTTCGGGGCCTTTATGCACATTACCAATAAAACCGGTCGGATCACCCGTACCGACTTTACCTTCTGTCACTTTTGTCCAATTTTTATAGTCTGCCCAGCGCTCATCAGCGGAACGGCCTGGAAGTGATTGGCAGCCAGCAATTACGACGGTGAAACCGCCTAGCAAGAGCGCTGCTGTGGTGCCACGAAAAGACATACGCATGTCATACCCCTAGAGATAATGGAATGGAAAAAGCCGCGCAACGCGGACCTTGCGACGAACCTGCAGTCTACTAGTATAGACAATCGATAGCCAAAAGCAGGCTCGTCAGGGGTTTGACTGGTTGAAGCAGAAAAGTTTCCACCTCAACCAAAGTTTTATAGACCTGAGCTTGTTAAGCGAACTGCCCTTTGCGCTCGCGCCGTCGCTGTGTGAGCACAAACTCGGTGTAGCCATTGGCTTGTTCTCGTCCTTTGAGAACTAAATCAAGCGCTGCTTGGAAAGCCAGACTGTCCGAGAACTCGGGTGCCATCGCAACGTAATCCGGATCGTGCGAATTTTGACCATCGACGATTAAGGCCATACGCTCCATGGTGTCACGCACCTGAGCTTCACTGATCAACTCGTGCTCTAGCCAATTGGCCAGTAGCTGACTGGAAATTCGCAACGTAGCCCTATCTTCCATCAATCCCACGTTATTGATATCAGGCACTTTGGAGCAACCCACACCGTTGTTCACCCATCGCACGACATAACCCAGGATGCTCTGGGAATTGTTGTCGAGTTCACGTTGGATTTCATCGGTCGAAAAATTTCGCCCTGTCTCTGCCAGCGGAATTTCCAACAAACTGTCTACCGATGCTGGCGCTCGCTTAGCGATTTCATCTTGTCGATCAGACACGGATACTTCGTGGTAGTGAGTGGCGTGCAATGTGGCCGCTGTGGGTGATGGAACCCAAGCGGTGGTTGCACCCGACATGGGGTGGCCTTGTTTGGTGGCCAGCATGTCAGCCATTTGATCGGGCATGGCCCACATGCCCTTGCCGATTTGACCGTTTCCACGCAAGCCACATTTTAAGCCCACATCAACGTTGTTGTCTTCATAGGTGGACAACCAAGTGGCATTTTTCATTTCACCTTTGGGCACCATGACACCCGCGTACATACTGGTGTGCATTTCATCGCCGGTTCGATCAAGAAAACCGGTGTTGATAAAAATGACTCGCTCACTGGCCGCCGCTATACAGGCCTCTAAATTCACACTGGTGCGTCGTTCTTCATCCATGATGCCGATTTTCATGGTGTTCTTTGGCAAGTCAAGCGACTTCTCAACTTGAGCAAATAAGTCAACCGCTAACGCCACTTCTTCAGGCCCATGCATTTTCGGTTTAACCACATACATACTGCCGGTTCGAGAGTTTCGTGGCTGGTCGCTGGATTTGATGAAGTCATGGTTGGCGCACAGGCAAGTGACCATCGCGTCCAACAAAGTTTCGTGCACTTCCTCACCATCAGGAGTGAGTACCGCATCGGTTTTCATGTGCTGGCCAACGTTACGAACCAACTGCACACTGCGTCCTGGCAGCGTCAATGTGCTTCCATCAATAGCCGTATAGATGCGATCAGGGTTTAAGGCTCGAACGACCGTCTTTCCACCTTTTTGAAACGATTCCTCCAACTTGCCTGTCATCAACCCTAACCAGTTGCGGTAAACCACAACCTTATCTTCGGCGTCGACCGCAGCGACCGAGTCTTCGCAGTCCTGAATGGTACTTAATGCCGACTCCAACCAAACGTCTTTCATCCCAGAAGAGCTGTCTTTACCTATGGGGTGATCTCGGTCAATATGCAGTTCGATGTGCAGACCATTGTTCTTTAAAATAATGACCGAAGGAGAAGCTTCATCGCCATCAAAACCAACGCATTGCGAAGGATCTTTTATTCCAATGACACTTCCCGAGTTAAGCGTTGCTTGTAACGCGCCGTCCACGATGGCGAAGCTTATTACGTCTGCGTATTCGCCTTGAGCAAGCGGCACCGCACCGTTCAAAAATTGATTGGCCCAAGCAATAACGCGCTGGCCTCGCTTCGGGTTGTAGGCACCCGATCGTTCGGCACCATCGTCTTCACTGATTGAGTCTGTGCCATAAAGTGCATCGTACAAGCTGCCCCACCGAGCATTGGCCGCATTCAACGCATACCGAGCGTTGTTTACGGGCACAACCAATTGCGGCCCAGCCGTTGTCGAGATTTCAGGATCTACACGATCGACCGAGATTTGACTAGCACTTGGAATAGGAACTAAATAGCCGATATCCGTTAGAAACTTTTTATATTCAGACAATTCGTTGCTGCCTGGATTCTCTTTGTGCCAGTTATCAATGGAAGCTTGCAGCTCATCACGCTTGGCTAAAACCTCAGCCGTCCTCGGATTGAAGTCATCGAGCACCGAAGCTAAGCCATTCCAGAAGCTGTTGCTGGTGATGCCGGAACCTGGCAGCGCTTCTTGTTCGATGAATTGATGAAGCGCTTCGGCTACCTGATAGCCGCCGGCGATAGAGATGCTCATTGCTTATACCTAGAATTGTTCGAGGACCCGATCTGTGATCGAACCTCACTGTTTGTTATCTGGGCATATTACCAATGCATGGAACCAAAATGGGTTAAAAAGTCACTAAATAAGTTCATGTCTTCACACGATGAGAAGTCGCGTCCTGCGGATCATATTTGGGCCGAGCTGATGGGCCTGCATGCGATTTGATGAAAGATTGCGCCATTCCCGTCAGGAACCTGAACTGTTGAGCATTGATCTTACTTATGTGTCACGGATCACATGCAAAATCAGACACAGCTCTGAGGGTGTTAATGACCGACGGTGGTATTATTCTGCGCAGCGATGTACCAGAACTCATAGAACAATTTTGTCGCCCAGATCACCCGACAGCACGCCTCAACTGATCGCATAAATAGGAATCCCAGTGCACGATACCCATAAAATTCTTCGGTTAGCTTTATTGGCCCTAACATCGACCTCCTTCGTTGCTTGCTCCTCGGGCAATTCGAATGACCCCGTCGACAATTCAAATAACCCTGCAGCACCCGTTGTCGTTGAAACCATGGATGGGGGTGGCTCCGGCCCAACCATCAACCCCGGCAATGGCGATGGCCAAGCCGATGGTTCATCAGATGGCACCAGCGATGGCGTTTCAGACGGTACAAGCGACGGTGCATCGGATGGCACTGCCGACGGTGAAATGGATGGCGGTACTGACGGCACGGTAGATGGAAGTGCTGATGGAGCATCTGATGGTTCAAATATTGGCGAACCAGCACCATTAGCAGCCGACGAAGTACCACCCACTCTGCCTGATCCATTCGCACTGCCAGTACCGGGCCCGTCTATTGAAGATCCGTTCAATACCGCTTTGGATGTCGACAGTGAGTCACCTTTAGCTGGCGGCCCACCCACAACACCTAAGAACTTACGCATTGATTTAATCAGTAACGATTGGGCTGAAATAAATTGGGCGCCTGCAAACGACGATGTTGAAGTGGTTGCGTACAACGTGTATCGAAGCGATGGCGTGGTGTACGAAGTTGCTCGCGATGAAACCAGCTCGAATGGTGGCACACAAGCCGAGATCGATAAATTCTGGACGACAACGGCGTTTATCGATTGCAATTTCACACGCTTCTTTGACACCATTCATAACTGCCAAGATAATGGTCCAGAGCCTGGTGAAACCTACAGCTACACTGTGACAGCGGTAGACAATGAAGGTCAAGAATCACCGCGTTCCAATGCCGTCACCATTACGTATCACGCCGAGAGCGGTGCACCGATCCCGCGTTATGAAGATCCGTACTTGGACGTCAATGATGATTTTGCCCAGCGCAATAATTTATCGGAAACTCGCTTTTTCTTAGATGAATTCGATACGGTATTCGAAGACGAATTCAACGGCGACTCTATCGACGATACCAAATGGACTACGGGTTTAGTGTGGGGAGATACCAGAATCATCAATGGGGAGCAGCAGTATTTTGTTAACACGCAAACCCAGCCTGATTTTGGGTATAACCCATTCAAATTCACGGGTGATTCTTTAATCATCGAAGCCGTGCCCGTACCCGATGAACTTCGAGAGTCTCTGCCGCCTGTATGTGATGAAATTGACCCAACAGGATTGGATCGATGTGAGTTTCTATCTGGCGCTTTGTCTTCTCACTCCGATGATGGTACCTCTAAATTTCAGTTCTTATACGGCTACACAGAAGGTCGTTTGAAAGTCAGTGGTGCGCCCGGTGCCTTGTCAAGCTTCTACCTTTACCACCGATACCCTGGTTCAGGAATTTTACGACATGGACCTGAAATCGACATCATTGAATACTTAGGTGAAAACCCATTCGGTGCAGAAGATGCATTTCAAACCTATCACTACCAAGACCCTGCCACTGGCATCATTCGCTCCGCGCCAACCATGTCTCATCAGAACCCAGACGGTGAGTTGTACAGTGATGATTGGCACACCTATGGCGTATTGTGGGAGCCTTCACTGGTTATCTGGTACATAGATGGTGTAGAAATTAAACGCTTAACCGGCCCGCAAGTTGGACGACAACCCATGAACATCGTGAACTACCTAGTTGCGGGTTCTGGCTGGGCACCCACTCCAGATGTCAACGCAGATATATTCCCCATTCAATTTGAAGTGGATTACATCCGTGTCATGCAACGTCCTGCCTACTTTGGGGCTGGTCGGTAAACAACAGTTTTTTAGATCGATGCTTGTTGGGGTCGCTTAGGCGGCCCCTTTTTGTTTGGGCTTGCGGAAATCTCTATCGCACCAAGTAAGATTGAAATCCGCCGATTGACCACAGTGTTTTTTTAGCTCGACAACTCAACCATTTTCCGGATTGTGTTTATATTTCGTGCGGTACCCATTTTCTGAGCCGGAAATTTTAGCTTTGACCGTGCCATGCCCGATCCATAGTGCACATAGATTTCACGCAGTCCTAGCGCAAGCTCCTCATCATCCTGGCCTTTTACCTGTTCAAGCGTATCTACCGGTGGTTTCTTATCAAGAAACAGTGCAACCGTATGGTTGGGTTTTTTATCTGGAAAGGGATTATTTTCTAAAACACATTTGAGCTCACTGGCTGTTCGAATGATCACCCCAACCTCTTTATTGGCGTATTCATTAAGCTCAGCTTCCAATTCAGCTTTTATGTTTTTTTTGCTTTCGTTACTTGCGAATACAACGTTGCCACTGGCTATATAAGTTTTCACATCAGTGAGACCAATCGATTCACACATCGCTATGAGCGTGGCCATAGGCAGCTTACCCGTACCACCAACATTCACGGCTCGGAGAAAGGCTATATATTTTTTATTTGCCGCCATAAATTTATTCACCTACATGTTGTTCTGAGCCACGTATAGCTCGGCTGCGTTCTTCAAGTCGGTAAATCACTGACGCTTAACGTCAGGATCTATAAAGTCCCAATGTTGGGCGGAATTGGCGTATACCGCTATTTCAGGTTTGAACAAGCTGGGATCATCCAAGGTCGCAGCATGAAAAAAATACGCATCGGGCATAACCGATGTCGTTTTATAGATCGGATTGCCACAGGTCGGACAAAAGGCACTGACAACAGAGTTTCCCGCGTCTGATGTTAAGGTGTAGGTTTTAACGGTGCCTAAAATCACTGTTGTGTCGGCCGACATTGAAAATTGTGCTGAATGACCGGCCCCAGTTATTTTTTGACACTGAGTGCATTGACATAACAGCGAAAAACCAGGCTCTGCTTCACAGCGATAAGTGATGGAGCCGCATAGACACTGCCCGGTAATTAATGTGTTCAAGATTTTTCCTCACTGACTCGCTTCAGTCATAAGAAATCAAAAGCTGATACCTGAATTTTTGATTAACCATCTAACAAGCGATTAATCGAATTACTTCGGGGGCATCGCTTCCACAAATTTTAATGCAAGCTTTGCCAGTGACTTAAGATCAGAATCATTACAGTTATCTGCATCGACAAAAATCATACCACCCATGCGCCGCTTCCCCTGTGTCACTACCTCGGTTTCTGGAAACGACAAAGCCTTTGACTCATTCTCTTTGCCCACACGAAACATAAATCTACCGTGCCCCGTTTCCACATTTCGGTCGGCACCACCCAGCATATGCCCATTCAGAATAAAACAATGGCCACCCATCATTTTCTTCTCTTCAATACCTTTTCGATTATTAACCGCCCTATAAAAGCGCTGGGTCAGTTCACTATCGATTGCCATAGCGGTTTCTCGATTTCATTGACCTACCAGCAATTAGGGCGGTGTCATTAGCTCAGCCACTTCTATGGTGCCCTGATTGACAAGAATTGGGCATCTATTGACAGCATCTAATGCGGTGCTCATGGAACGACTTGATATAAGCATGTAGCCAGAAAGCTTATAGTTCTCAGCTACTTTCTGATTTCCGGATGCAGATACGGATTGATTGTTACCGACTATGCTACCAGGATCAATAACATCTTCGCCTAATGAATTCATCCACAGCTCCCATTTGGACATGATCTGTTGCATGACTTTTGGGTCATCTGGCATTTTTCCGCCATGAAACGCTAATAGAAATTTAGACATAACTTTTCCTCTTTTAATTTCGAATAAAGCAGTAGGTACACATTGATTACAAAACTATTAACTCCAGGCCGATAGAAACAGCCACGATTAAAAAGGCTGACAGTGATAACAATGTTCCGATGAGGCGAGCGTTGTTAAGTGGTTTATCCAGTGTCACCATACCGACGTAGTGAATCAATCTACTTGCACTCATCAACACGCCACAAACCCAAAGAACTGTTGTAGAGGCACCCAGGTATTCTGCCGTTGCCAAGCCAACTAAAAACAGCGGAACATTTTCAATAAAATTACCGTGCCCTCGGGCCAGTCGATCCAGTTTCTCTTCTCCACCCCAGAAAGGCACCCCCACTTTTAGGCGATGAGGCCCAATAGGTAAAATAATGACGATATTCATAACAATGAAAAGCAGAACGAATAACGGAGTAACTGACAATGTCATGATTTACGGCCCTCTTTAGCGATAATGAAATCATAAAAGCTTTCAAAATATGATCAAGAACATATTTAGAATTTTGTTATTGTCCTTTTTAAGGCTAAATCGAGGGAGGTTTCGTGCCCTATTCAGCAGAACATAAGCAGCAAACTAGATCACGCATTGTTGAATCTGCCCGAATACTGTTCAATCGGCACGGATTTACCGATGTCACGATAAATCAAATCATGTCCGAGGCAGGTCTTACTCGTGGAGGTTTCTATTCTCACTTCAAGAATAAAGAACAGCTATATGCAGAAGCCGTGAGTAGTTTCTTACAAGGTCGTGGCGCTGATTGGCGCGATGAATTTGGAGTGACAAACGCACGCTCTAGTGTTGAAATGGCAAAACAAATGATCAACGGTTACTTATCTTCAGAACACCTGGGAGATTTGGAGGGACAATGCCCGATGATCGCTCTACCTTCCGATGTTGCTCGTGAAAATCCAGCGGTACAAGAATCCTACGAACACTTATTGACGGCAATGGTTCACTTGTTTGAAACAAGCCTTGGCAATAACAATAACGACAACCGACAAACAGCGCTTGCCATTGCATCGCTTTGTATTGGAGGCATGGTGTTAGCTAGAACTGTGGCGAACGATGAGCTTGCCAATGAGGTGCGAAACGCTGCGCATAACACCGCTCTTCAATTAGCCTCTTTGGATTCTTGCTTTTGAAGATTCAGAAGAAGGTTTATTGTCCGCTTCTTTGGCGGGCATGCAAACAGTTGATGTACGAACATTTGCCTCTATTTGCAGTTGACCTTTGATCCCGCCCACTGATTCCGCTATTATTTTCCATCCCTTATTGCCAATGAAACCTCAAACCTTTGGTTGCCTATAAACAAGACACGGTTTATCCGGCTTAGGTTGTATTGCCTTCGTATCCAGTGTAGCCCCCAATCGTTCGGCAAGCTGTATAGACCGGGTATTTCCTGAATCGATGTAGTGAACAATTTCCGACCATTCAAGAACTTCTCGGGCGTAGCCGACAGACGCCTTTGCCGCCTCAGTAGCGTACCCACTACCTTCCGCGCCTTCAAAGAGCACCCACCCAACTTCTGTTTCGGGCCGACCTGGAGGGTAGTAAGGGCCTGACATGCCTATTGGCGTGTCACTGCCTTTAACCGTAATTGCAAATAGGCCGTACTCACGGTGTGCCCAATGGCCCAACATCGCATAGGCCCGCGTAACGGCCTCTGAATAGCTCACGTGCCCACCTGCCATTGCGGAACGTTCAGACTCATAAAAACGAATTAACGGCGGCACATCCGCCGCATGGGGTTTTCGTAGGATCAGTCTTTCGGTTTCGATTACAGCCACAGCACGTCCTCATTTTCAATGAATATCAGGATAGTAAATCATTTTCGGTAGATTCTGGCCCAAAGACTGTATATATTATCTGTACTGTTATTATATATAGCTTAAGATGCCGGAGCCTCCCCCTTCAAATAGCACCTTACCCAGCGAACCACTGCGCTACGCTGAGTTGCATTGCGTCAGTAATTTCAGTTTCTTACGCGGTGCCTCGCACCCTGAGGAATTGGTTGATACGGCCATTGAACACGGTTATGAAGCTTTAGCCATTACCGATGAATGCTCCATGGCTGGTGTGGTGCGCGCTTATGGGCGCGTACGAGAACTTAAATTAGACAACCCTAAGCTTTGCTTCCGGCTCATCATCGGGTGTGAATTTGCCTTAGACGATGGTTTTCGTTTGGTGGCCCTGGCCCGAGACGCTTTGGGGTATTCCAGGCTATGCCGTTTAATTACCGAAGCCAGACGAAACGCGGACAAGGGCAGCTACTCCATTGATCGTAAAATGATTGATCACGCTGGCCTTGATGTCTGTGTGCTGACGCTGGTACCGCCCTATTTCCCTACCGATGCGGCTCGCTGCACAACGCCCACTGCTTTGCACCAGGCCTCACTGCCTAGCAACCGTGTGTTCGATGCCAATCCCATTACACGTGAACTTGACCCGTGGTTTCAATGGTTTAAATCTCTCGGCCCACACACTTTTTTGTCTCTTGAACTGCACTACAACCAATACGACAATAAACACACACACTGGCTGTTAAGCACAGCGGCACGCTTTCAATTAGCGGTGGTGGCATCCAGTGATGTGCATATGCACCGCAGACAACGCAGGGCTTTACAAGATGTAGTGACCTGCATTCGACACACTTGCACATTGGATGAAGCGGGCAAGCGATTGTTTCCTAATGGGGAACGTTACCTACGCGATGCGCGAGCCCTACGCGCTTTATACCCAGAACAAACCCTAGTTAACAGCGCCTTAGTCGCAGAACTGTGCACCTTTGATTTAAGCGAATTGGATTATCAATACCCACGTGAAGTGGTACCAACAGATTTAAGCTCCAGTGCTTACTTACGGCAGTTAACGTATGAAGGCGTGGCTTGGCGATGGCCGAACGGCGTTACTGACGATGTGGTTAAACAAATTGAACATGAGCTTGCATTGATAGAAGACATGAAATACGAGTCGTACTTTCTTACCGTGTACGACATCGTTAATTTTGCACGTAGCCAACATATTTTATGTCAAGGGCGAGGCTCAGCCGCTAATTCAGCGGTGTGCTTTTGCTTAGGCATTACGGAAGTCGACCCCTCACGCACCCGCATGTTGTTTGAACGCTTTATCTCAAAGGAACGAGATGAACCGCCCGACATTGATGTCGATTTTGAACATGAACGCCGCGAAGAAGTCATTCAATACATTTACGCAAAATATGGGCGTCACCGCGCAGCGCTTGCCGCAACCGTTATCACTTACCGAAAAAAAAGCGCTATTCGTGACATTGGCAAAGTCATTGGGCTATCCATTGAGCAAATTGAAGCCTTATCCAAATCTTTAGCCTGGTGGGATGGCTCACAAGTGATCGGTGAACGTTTAATTGATATGGGCTTTGACCCGAACAGCGCATTAATGAAACGCTACGCTTGGCTGTTGGATCAATTGCTAGGGTTTCCACGTCATTTATCACAACACGTAGGCGGCTTTGTTATCTCTGACCGAGATTTATCGACTTTAGTCCCAGTTGAAAATGCGGCAATGCCCGATAGAACCATCATTCAATGGGACAAAGACGACTTGGAAGAACTGGGGTTGTTAAAAGTGGATGTATTAGCGCTGGGCATGCTAACCGCCATCAGTAAATGCTTTGCCAATATCCAGTCGTATCATGGTCAAACGCTCACCATGGCAACCATTCCACCCGACGACACGCCCACCTACGACATGATTTGCCGGGCCGATACGGTGGGGGTGTTTCAAATTGAATCACGTGCGCAAATGACCATGCTGCCAAGGCTGCGCCCACGCAACTACTACGACTTGGTGATTGAAGTGGCCATTGTGCGACCAGGGCCTATACAAGGTGGCATGGTGAATCCCTACTTACAACGCCGTCAAGGCCTCATGGAAGTCACCTACCCTAACCCCGAGTTAGAGCGTGTTCTGGAACGCACTTTGGGTGTGCCCGTATTTCAAGAACAAGTGATGGAAATTGCCATGGTCGCTGCAGGCTTCACCGCAGGACAAGCCGATCAACTGCGCCGATCGATGGCGGCCTGGCGCCGAGCAGGAGCCGTATCTGAATTCCGTGATCGCTTAGTGGGTGGCATGTTAAAAAATGGTTATGACCCCGAATTTGCGGAAAGCATTTTCCGTCAAGTTGAAGGCTTTGGTGAATACGGCTTTCCTGAATCGCACGCTGCAAGCTTTGCCTTACTGGTGTACGTATCGTGTTATTTAAAATGCCATGAACCGGCTGCGTTTCTTTGCGCCATGCTAAACAGCCAACCCTTAGGGTTCTACGACCCTTCTGATTTAGTGCAAGACGCTCGTCGTCATGACGTTGAAGTGTTACCCGTTGATATCAACGAAAGTGAACACGACCACATGTTAGTGCCTGGAGAACACATCAACCCTAACACTCACCAGCCTGAACCCGCCGTGCGGTTAGGTTTTCGTTTGGTGGCAAAACTGTCTAACCAAGGCATTGAACAACTGCTTAGTGCACGCAAGCAAGCTCGCTTTATGAGTGCTGAAGACTTAGTCCGTAGAAGTGGCATTCACCAAGGTGATCAACAAGCGTTGTCTAATGCCGGCGCTTTAGAAAACATTGCCGGTAATCGTCATCAGGCCCAGTGGGATTTACTCGGTGTGGAGCAGTTGCCCGGCTTACTCAGTGAGGCATCCGCACCAGAGGCACAAATTCAGCTGCCGCTGCCATCGGTTGGAGAAAATACCGTGGCTGATTATCAAAGCCTAGGGCTCACCTTAGGTAAACACCCTGTGTATTTATTACGCAAGCCCCTTCGAGAGCGAAAAATTTTAAGCTCTGCCGAGTGGAATGACATTCCCAGCGGCCGCCATACCCGACTGGCTGGGCTTGTCAAAGTGAGGCAACGCCCTGGCAGTGCAAAAGGGGTGGTCTTTATGACAATAGAAGATGAGCATGGCCCCATGAACATCATTGTGTGGGAGGCGATTGTGGAAAAATATCGCCAAGAAGTATTGAATGCCCAGCTGGTGTGTGTGTCCGGCGTGACGCAACGTTCTCAAGGGGTGACGCATTTGGTGGCTAAGCAGCTTGAAGATTTGAGTGCCTTATTAAGCACCTTGACGCAGGATAAAAACCTGACGACACAATCTCGTAACTTTCGCTGAAATTTAACTCACGAATACACACGAACCGCCCAAAATACGCCTATTATTTGGAACTAACCACTTTGCAGTGGTTCGAACTTGAGTTGATTAATGAGTCAACTCATCATATCTATTCAAACCCAATAGGAACCCTAACCATGTCAGTAGCAAAGGTTACAGAAATCATCAGTTCATCCAGCAAAGGTTTCGACGACGCTGTTGAGCAAGGTGTGAAACGCGCCAGTAAAACCCTTAAAGACGTAAAAAGCGTTTGGATAAAAGAACAAAAAGCCATGATTGATAACGGAAAAATCACCGAGTACCGCGTTACCATGAAAGTGTCTTTCATTTTAAAAGACTGATAGGCTTTAGCTAAAAATAAAAAGCCTGCTCGCAGTACTGCGGCAGGCTTTGTTCATTCGGCTGGCAAAGTTCTACCGCAACTAAGGTTCTTCATAACCTTGATGGAATTCATTCACCGCACGTGCCGCTCGCTTCACTTCCGATGTGCATGCCACATGAAATAACGCTTCACCTTCATGTATCAGGGGCATTTTAGTCATCCCGATTAACACACCGTTACGCCGGCTGACTACCGACTCTTCCGACCCACCAAGCGGGTCTGCGATAGCACCCAACACTTGACCTTTCTGAATAGCGGAACCCAGTGGAACCGCCGAACGAATAATGCCACTTTGCGGAGCGCGCATCCATTCACTGTCGTTCGCTATAAATGGTTCATGAGACACGGTACTTTTCTTCGACGCTGGCAACATTTCCAAGTGGCGCATCACGCGTAAGGTGCCACGTAAGCCTGCCCGAATAGACACATCGTCAAAGCGCAGTGCCTCCCCCGCTTCATACAACAGCATGGGAATTTTACTGGCCCCTCGCAAGGTACCGTCTCGAGTTCCCATATCCATAATAATGGGAGGGGCAAAGGCTTTCGCCAAAGGTAAAGCCTCCGCGTGCGTATCCAAATCAACTCGCAATTGCGGCAAATTAGTGCGACCACCTGCTGCCGTGTGATAGTCAATGCCGTGGGTGCATTTATCGACAACCTCAGTCATCAAGGTATGAGCCAAACGCGAAGCCATGGAGCCACGTTCTGAACCAGGAAACGAGCGATTTAGATCTCGCCTGTCCGGCAAGTAGCGCGATTGCTGCATAAAGCCATACACGTTGACCACAGGAACTGCGAGTAAAGTTCCATGAATTCGATTTAACGATTTAGATGCGAGTAAGCGTCGAATGATTTCCACACCATTAATTTCATCGCCGTGCAACGCAGCGAGCACACATAATGTGGGACCGGGCTGGCGACCGTGAATCACATGAACGGGCAACGCAACCGAGGTATGTGTATATAAAGGGGGTAACGATAAATCGACCGTCTGCCGTGTCCCTGGGGCAATGGATTGGCCGCCAATTTCAAAAGGCTCTGTGGTGCGCATTTTTTTTGTTCTTACCTACTTAACCTTTGCCGTTAACCAAGCTAACCTTTGCCACGTGTTGCAGTTCGGCCAGGCTTGGCGTGCTTTTCCAAGTTTTCAATAATAATCCCAGCAACATCCTTACCACTGGCCGTTTCAATGCCTTCTAGTCCTGGTGATGAATTCACTTCCATCACCAAGGGCCCGCGTTCAGAACGCAGTAAATCCACACCAGCGACCGATAATCCTAAAATTTTCGCGGCAGCCACAGCGGTTGCGCGCTCAGTTGGGGTAATTTTGACAAGACTGGCAGAACCCCCTCGATGCAGGTTGGATCGAAATTCACCTTCCGGAGCTTGGCGACGCATGGCAGCAACGACTTTCCCACCCACCACCAAACAACGAATATCTGAACCACCGGCCTCTTCAATGAACTCTTGCACCAAAATGTTCGCTCGAACCCCCATAAAGGCCTCAATAACCGATTCAGCCGCCTTATTGGTTTCCGCTAGAACAACGCCAATGCCTTGTGTGCCTTCCAGTAACTTGATGACCAATGGCGCGCCACCGACCATCTTGATTAAATCTCGAGAATCACCGGGCTTATTAGCAAAGCCTGTAATCGGAAGCCCGATCCCTTTTCGAGACAATAGTTGCAGTGCCCGAAGCTTATCGCGCGAACGCGCCAACGCCACCGACTCAATCAGCGGGTACACGCCCATCATTTCAAATTGCCGAATAACCGCTGTGCCGTAAGCGGTTACGGACGCGCCTATTCGCGGAATGACCGCATCAAAGCCCGTTAAGGGTTTACCTTCCACGTGCACACTGGGTTTAGCTGAAACAATATTCATGTAGCAGCGCAATACATCAATGACCTGCACCTCATGCCCACGGGCTTCAGCAGCTTCGATGAGCCGGCGGCTGGAATACAGCCTTCTGTTTCGAGACAGGAGAGCAATACGCATTGAAATACCTCTATTTAAGATTCGTCGCTATATAACAGCCGCGTTGAACGACGACCACATGTAAATGACAAGGCAGGGTTTACAACAAAATCGGGCATCAAGGAAGTGCGCCCGAGTAGCATGCGAAATAACATATCACGCCTTTCCGTTAGTGTGACTTCTATCGCTTTGGACACATCCGCCAATTCTAACTGGGTGGTGATGACATGGCGGGTTTCTCTGTGCCCACCCGAATCGGTTACGTCTCGAATATCCACCAGAGGTGCAGAGCAGCGGCGCTCGATGGTGGAATTGCGCTGTACCGGCAAGGTGGAGAAGGACACCATTTTAATACCATTTTCTGTATAGCGTTCAATGTCATGCGCGTGAATGGCTGAAGTTCTCGCCCCCGTATCGACTTTCACCTTGAAAGCCGGAAGGTTGAGTTCCGGTAGTGCCACCCATTCACGCCAACCGAGCGTGATGAGATTGGAAGATGACATGGATGAGCTGCTCCGCCGAGATTGAATAACGCGTGGCACAATAGACACATGAAAGACAATGCCTATTTCGACAACGCCTCTACCACCTGGCCAAAACCAGAGGCCGTGTACGTATTTATAGATCAATTTCACCGCTCTCACGGGGTTAACCCGAGTCGAGGCGGCTATGCCATGGCCGTAGAAGCGGAAGCCATGGTGATTCAAACCCGCCAACTGTTGGCCACATTCTTTGGTTTCAGCGGCCCCGCCAATCGAGTGATTTTCACAGCAAACGTGACCGATTCACTCAATATGGCACTAAGTGGCCTACTGACGCAAGGCGATCACCTGTTAACCAGTCGGTTGGAACACAATGCGGTGCTGCGAACGGCAGAATATTTGAAGCGTCAAAGGCAAATAGACGTCACCCAGGTACCTGCTAGCCCAACGGGTGTGATCTGTGTCGATGCCATGCGCGAAGCCATCCAACCCAACACCAAAGCCCTGGTGGTGAATCACGCTTCAAACGTCACTGGCCGTGTGCAGCCACTCAGTGATCTTGGTCAGCTGGCTCGTGATCACAAGATTCCGTTAATTCTTGACAGCGCTCAGACCGCCGGCGTGCTGCCCATTGATATGCAGAGCCAAGGAATTTCCATTTTAACGTTCACTGGCCATAAAGGATTATTTGGGCCAATGGGCATCGGTGGATTGATCGTAGATGAATCCATCGATTTGCAAGTCACCAAATACGGTGGAAACGGCATTTTATCCGAGTCGGTATTGCAACCTGACATTTGGCCCCACCGCCATGAAGTGGGTACTTTAGCTGTTCCTGCAATTGCGGGTTTGCATGCGGCGCAAAGGTGGTTTAATGCGCTGGGTGACAGCATGGCCTCTCCATACGGCATAACCGGTGCAAACGATGCAAGAAAGCTAACCGTCGAGTTGGATGAGCACGCGATTAATAAACCGTTGGATTTGGCTAAGCACACCATTCGCGCTAAGGATGCTGTTCAGCAAATTCATCGAACGGAGTTGAAGCATTTAGCCAAATTGATTGACACACTTACCGCATACGATCACGTTCGTATACTGGGCAGTGTTGACACGAAAACACTTGAACAGCAAGTATCAACCTTGAGTTTTGTCTCTAAAAAAGTGTCTACCGAACGCATCGCTGCAGCGCTGGATGCCGATTTTCATGTGTGTTTACGCGCTGGGCTGCACTGTGCTCCGTTGGTTCATACCGACGAACAAACGCTTGAGGAAGGCGGCGCAATTCGACTTGCACCCGGCTACTTCACCGATGAGCAAGATATGACGCAGCTATTGGACGGCTTAAAGGATGTGTTAAATTAATTTTTGAAGCTACGCGGCTGTGTCAAATTCATCGTTGTCAGCTGCCCCACTTACACTGTCCAAACCATGCAAAACAATTCGATTTCTACCCGATTGTTTTGCATGGTACATAGCCGAATCAGCAACCTTTAAAGTTGATTCTGCGTTATACGCATGGTCGGGGTATATGGCTATACCCACACTGACGGATATACTGGCTCGTTCACCATCAAAGTAAAAAGGATCCGACAACGATTCACAGATGTATTTTGATACGTCTATCAGGGAATCGGAGTCTCCTATTCCATCTAACACGATGATGAACTCGTCTCCCGCCAGACGGGCTAAATAGCTCGCGTTTTGAAATCGATTCGTGAGTACGGCATTTAGCCTTTTAGATACATCACACAGCAGACTGTCTCCGGCTGCATGACCAAAGGTATCATTAACTGCTTTGAAGCCGTCTAAGTCCAAAAACAAGACAGCCAATTGCTCACTACGCTTTTTCGCTTTTTTAAAGCGCTTATGCATCCACGTCTGAGCGTGCAATCGATTCGGCAAACCCGTCAATGTATCAATATTGGCTAAGCGTTCGAGTTTCTCATTGGTGGAACTCAGCTTATCTCGCTGCGCTGCCATTTCTTTGAGTAACGATCGGTTTCGTAATGCATTCCCAAAACTATTGGCAATGGCATCAAAGTGGGTCAGATCCACACCTTCAGGGTCAATGTATAAAAAGCCATAGACTTTGCCACTGGAATACACCGGAACTTGGAGCATAAAATCACACGTGTATACGCCGAGATGTGTTCTTGGCAACAGCTGTTCAGTGGGATAGTCAGGCTGACTAACAAATTCAGCCTGCCCATTAACCCAACTCAACATCAATTCAGATCTTTCATCAGGTTGCTTACCCGGTTTTTCGTATCTGACTGCAAAACAAGCTCGCACATTATTCGCCTCAAGCCAATCGCAAAGTATGCTTAATACATCGCGTTTTCGCGTACTAGAACTTAAATTACGCTGGGCTTCGGTGCTTTGAGCTAATCGCCGGCTATCTATAAATATACTATCGATTCGCAGCGACCAAATTCTTTCACGAATAGACGCAATATAAAATTGAACTTCGATTGCATTTACCCGTGTTGTTGGGTCTTCTAAAAACGGTTGGCAAGCTTGGTCGAATATATGAGTGGCATAGCTCCACCATTGCATCGATTCACTATTAATACTCGGACTTAAGCGGTTAATTAATTGTTCAAAGTCTGTCGGGTTAGAATTGAGTGACCGCCAGAGCGACACGATAATATCCGATTCTTCAATATCTTGCGGTGATGCTACTTCGTCAAGCTCTTGAGACAAAATTTCGTTAAACAAATCGAAATGATCAATACCTGTTTGATTTAACATCGGCATATGACGACGCGTTGAGCTACGCACCACTAGCTCTGTTCCCACCTCAAATTGTTGTGCCGGCTCACCCGGGTGCTTAATTTGATAATACAAGGTATCCACTGCAATACTAGCCAGTTGATCCAGAGATTGGTTAATTGTCGTAATTGCTGGTAAGTGTTTTATCGCATCTTCGGTATCATCAAAGCCACTGATCACAATATCACTGGGAATGCGACGGCCCAGGGCACTAGCGGCTCTTGCGGCACCAAGCGCCATTGCATCATTGCAGGCCACTAGTGCATCAACGTCCGGGTTCTCTTTTAGGAGCCGCCACACCACATCGTACGTTTTATCCAAATCATATTCACCACTGACAAAGTGGCTTTCATCGATCGTGATTCCATGACTTTCCAATTCATGTCGATACACCTCTTCGCGCATTTCAGTGAATCGCTCACCATACACACCCCGAATAAACGCTGGCTTTTTCACCTCTGCTTCGTTCAAGAGATGCTGCATCAGCTCCTGCATACCCGTTTGATCGTGAGTCGTCACCATCGTAACGTCTGGAGAACTGTCGCCAATGGCCACAAAGGGTAGGGTAAATTGATCAAGAAACTGCGCTAGCTTCTTATTTGCATAGCGATGACTCATCGCGCCACTTAAAGCAATAATCCCCTTAATATCGTATCGATCAACCAGCTTGTATAAGCTGTTGCACGCAAAGTCATTAGGAGAAACGTCGGCATTAGCGACCAGATCATGCCCACATACACACACGACATTACATTTTCGAGCGCGCAACTCCGCTACAACCAAATCCACCATGGATTTTTGGTATCCAGTATACGCATTCAAAATAATGGCGACTGTGTCTTTCAAAAATTTTAATCTGCAGATAAAATTTGAAGAGGACACGCATTCGTGTCCGTAACCATTTAGCGGCGGATGGCGAAGCACTCATAACATTAGGCTATTCAGAAAAGGTAACCAGCTCACAATATCGCCACCTATCAAGCTAATAGGAGGGGCAATCCGCATTTTCTAATGCAGGAGAACCTTTGAGTATTGGTCCACCATTTGATTGAGATCAAAATTTTTCAGGGCGTACTGCTGGGCGAACCGGCCCATCGCGACTCGTTTGTCCGGGTCGCCCGCTAAATCGGTAACCGCGTCAGCAAAAGCTTGCGTCTCTTTCGGTACCAAGATGCCACCACTTTGATCACCTAGTTTAGCTATCGCATCCTCACAGCCACCGGCACATGTCAGTACCACGGGCGTTCCTGCAGCTTGGGCTTCCAACGCAGTTAATGGGTGCCCTTCTCTATCCGAAGATAATACAAAGATATCCAGGCCCGCTAAGATGCTTGGAATATCCCGTCGAGCACCCAATCGAAATACCCGCTCACTAAGACCACGGGATTTTATGCCTTCATCAATGACATCCGCCAGTTCTCCGTCCCCAACGATAAGAGTACGTACATGCGGAGCAGAGTTTACCCACAGTGCAGCGGCATCTAGTAAGCGCATATGATTTTTCGCCTCAACCAAGCGACCGACCACACCAACAAAAACACAGTTGTCTTGCTGAGGTTGATCAACGTATTCCTGTAACCATTGAGCTCTTAGTGCCTCCCCCCCTGTGCCGTCGGCGTAAACAGAAGTTTCAATCCCGTTGTTGATCACTGATACTTTGTTGGAAGGCAATCCAATATCATCAATATAAAAACTTGCGGTGTCGTTCGATACGGCAACCAGTTGATGACAAGTACGAATAAACAGCCGATCTAATCCCCTATAAAGTTTACTCTTCCAGGCATCGCGACTGTGCTCGGTTACGACGATGCGCGTTCGAGTGAACAACAACGCGATACGAACCCAAAGGTTCGCCGTGAACAAATGACTATTAACGGCGGCCGGTTGAATACTTAGAATTAATCGACGAAGTTTTCTTGGTAAACCGATATCAATGCCTGCTTTTTTGTTCAATAGATGGCGTTGTACACGATCGTCCAATCGATTCGCTAAGTCACCCCATTGAGTCAAACAGATCACATGCACGGTATGCCCACGCTCAGCAAAGCGGTTGGCCATAGCCACCAACATTTGCTCAGCACCTCCAACCGTAAGCGCTTCAATAACAAAAACTAAGGGTTGGATTGGTGCGTTCTCTGATGGCGAATTCACGGTAATACCTTGCCTGGCACATACTGTTTAAACAAGCCCAGTAATTCTTCGATATTTCGGTTCTGATCAAATCGATGGCCTACTTTGCTGGCGGCGGCTTCACTGAGCTGCATCGCGAACTCAGGCTGATCAGCCAATCGCTTAAGCGCTGCAGCAAAGGCATCCACATCATCCGTGGGCACTAATAATCCAGAGACACCGTCTTCCACCAGTTCCGGGATTGCGCTAACCGCCGTGGACACAACAGGTACTCGTAATGCCATTGCTTCAGCAATGACATTTGGAATTCCATCCGGTGGTTGGCCAGGGATCATTCGCGGCGCTAAACAAAACACATCAGCAGCTTCTAATGTATTCAGCACATCAGCGAAAGCCATGCCGCCTCTTAATTCGATTAACGCCTCCAAGTCGCACTTTGTGATAAGAGCACGCAAATCGGATTCAATTGGGCCAGAACCCACAATTTGTAACGTAAAAGGCACACCCTGATCACGCAGCTGAGCGCAGGCCTCAATCAGTACATCGTGGCCTTTGGTCGGTACCAAGCGCCCAATACTCAATAATTTTAAGGGTGCATCATTGGCCCGATGATTAAATTTTCGATCTGGGGCGCGATCCGTAACACGCGGGTCTAAGCCGTGATAATTCAGGTGCACATCTGCAGGTTTTTCTAACCCTAACTGAGTTTGTAAGTGATTACAGAAATAGCCACTGCACACCACACTGAACTGATTGTCGTCCAGCTTTTTCGCTAAGAATCGATTTTTAGTGAAAATATCTTCCCCGTGTATTGCAGCGGACCAAGTCACATTGTGAATCGTTGAAAGATACCAGCACGCGGTAGTAGGAATGTTGGCCCAGTGTCCATGCCAGTGTGTCACACCGTGTTGTTTACCTACGTCGTAAAAATGCAACGTAAGAGGGAGAACCGCAAGATTCTTCAGCACTTCTTTTGGTCGATCTCGACCCCAAAAAATCACTTTCCCTATTGCTGATAGCGTTCGAAGCGGGTGTCGAAACAATGTTTTAAAGAACGCCAGAAAAGTCGTTACAGAAAACAAGCTGGCATAAGTGGTTTTATCACGTGACAGGTTGATCGCTTCATCAATGGTGATAGGGTCTCTGGGGAACTGCAAACTGTAGATGTGAAAATTCACACCATGGCGCTCTAAAGCAATCAGCTCGCGCAAAATGAACGTTTCGTGCAATTCGGGGAACATGGATATAACAATCCCCAATTTTGGGGATGAAGTGGTTTCTATCATTAAGAGTTCTGCTGTTTCTTATGCCATTCACGCAGCACATTGCGCTGCACTTTTCCAGTCGTGGTCATTGGCAAATCATCATAAAATTCGATCAATCGGGGATATTCGTAAGCGGCAAGATGTTCACGAATATGAGCCTGCAATTCAGCTTGCAACATATCACCTGCTGGCACGCCATCGCGCAGCACAACGCACAATTTAACCACGTCGCCTCTAAGCCCGTCTGGGTCGGGTACGCCAATTGCGGCAACTTGCAGTACCGCTTCGTGTGTTAACGCACAGTTTTCAATTTCACCAGGCCCGATTCGATAGCCCGCGCTGCTTATTACGTCGTCTGCCCTACCCTGGAACCATAAATAACCATCCTCATCTTGATGACCAACATCGCCAGTATGGAACCAATCATCGGTGTATTTTTTAGCGGTGGCGCTTGGATTATTCCAGTAACCTAAAAAGTGAACGGGATCATCCCGATGCGCAACAATTTCTCCGGTTCTACCGTTTGCTAGCAAGTGCCCATCCGGGCCCATGATAGCTACCCGGTGCCCTGGATAAACTTTCCCCATTGACCCAGGTTTCACCGGCATAAGAGCCGCGCAATTACCCATAAAGTAGTTGTGTTCCGTTTGGCCGCACATCTCATTGATGAGCACACCTAATTCGTCCTGCCCCCATTTAATTAAGGCTTCGCCTACGGTTTCACCCGCGCTCATAATGCTGCGTAACGACAAAGGATTTTGCGCTAAAACTTCGGGTTCTCGGCGAATCATTTTCAACGCCGTCGGTGGAATAAATGCGCAAGTGACACGATGTCGAGACATCAACGAAACGACCAATTCAGTATTGAATTTTTGAAAATCCAATGCAACTACGGGCATACCGTAGTACCAAGCTGGTAACAACCCATCCAGCAGTCCGCCCGTCCAAGCCCAATCCGCTGGAGTAAACACAACGTCATCATCCTGCGGAAAACCATTGTGAGAGCATTCAAAGCCCGTCAGATTCCCTAGCAAAGCCCGTTGCGGAATTAAAGCACCTTTGGGGGGACCGGTTGTGCCCGAGGTATAAAGTAAAAATGCGGGATCGTCTGCGGCTGTGTCAACGCAACCTGCGTGCAATGGAGCCGCTTGCATTGCTGCCCAAAAACTGTGTTCCTGTTGCATATCATCCTCACCTAAGAGGCGCTCTGATGCACTACCTTGAGAATTTATCGGTACTGGTCCAGGTTCGACAACACGCAACACCGTGTGCAAATCAGGTAGGGATTCACCCAGCGATTTTATGAGCTCATAGCGTTCATTGGCCACAACAAGAAATGATGCGCCACTGTCCTGCAAGCGATAGTGCAAAGCTTCATCACCAAACAATACCGACAACGGCAACGAGATAGCCCCAATACGTTGGGCAGCTATGTGCACCAAGGCTGTCTCCACTCGTTGAGGCAAAACAACCGCAACCCGATCCCCACGTTTTACACCCGCCCCTATCATCACAGATGCGAGACGAGATGCCGCAGACGATAGTTGATCGAAGGTATATTGTTCACACCCACCGCGATCAGATTCAGCAATCAAAGCCAATCGGGCTTGACCGTTTGCATGGCGTTCACAGACCAGTTCGGCCACATTCAGACGCTTTGGAATGCGCCAAGTAAACTCGCTGTATACCTCATCGTAGGTTTGGCCCGCTTTTTTTGCGGTCAATAGGGGACAAATTGCTGGCACTGACTCCGTCATTTTTTCGACTTCACTAGAAGCGCTGATGCCCCCACCAGAAAAGCGATCATCATTCCCATTCCCTCTCTGGCTGATTCTGTTTCCCACCAAACCTCTTGACGCCAAAAGCCCTGGGTTTTTGGCCAAAAGTGCACAACGCCAGCAGCCAGCGCGACCAATGCCACCCAAAGTAGCACCCGGCCCAGCCTGTTGGCGAAAATTCCGGGCTGCACGATGGCAACCAACATCATCAACGCTGGCAGGGAATAAATCCCCACCCACAGCGGCCCATCAGGGTCATTGTATTGGACGACCATAAACAACAGCATCATCAACAGCAAACTGCTGTGCAGGATTCTCATGATGTGACCTTCATCGCATTCAGTGGCATGAATATATCATTGACACTGGTTGACTGAAGTTTATGACTCTCATCGACCGCCATGGCAAATCCAGAAAAATCTACCCGCATCTTCCACGCAAACTCGGTAGATCAAGACGAAATATCGCCCTCGTATTCGATACGCCGAACACGGCGAACACGCCGCGGCTCAGTGGCTGCCTGCGAATTGATTTACACAGAAAATTTATGGGCCGCTAGCAACAATACACTTGTCGGTTCTAAAGCCTTGAGTAAATGGCAATCGGCCAAACACTGGGTCATTGTGACTGATGACGCCCATCGGGGTAGCGCAACACATATGCTGGGTGGGTGTGAGGCCATAGCTCAGGCTGATTCGGACATGGTGATGGTGAAGCCAAATTTGCTGTCGAAAACGCTATTGAACTTATCACCTGAAGAATCTATTGTTGTGCTCTTGGCAGTGGAGAATTTTGTTATTCCAGAATGTGTTCGTCAATTCGATACCTGGTTCACCACATGCGAATCCAACGATAAGGAAACCTCTCAAGTCAATCTGTTGTGGCTACCACACGATCGAGCTATGCAAACCTTACCCGCAGATACCGAATTGGATTCCCTTCCTTGGGCCTCGATGACAACGGTATGTGACCTCAGTAAGCTCACAAACAACCCAGCTCAAATTAAGTCCTCTTTAGTGACCATGCTTCGTTCAGCTGTTTTTATTGATGCACAATTTGCACATTGGCTAGAAGGTAATTTAAGCGCGATGTCGGAAATCAATGAAGAACTGCATCGTCAGGCTATCATGCGAACTGCAAACGCTATGTTCACCATGAAACGACGCCGCAGTGACGAACCCAATATCCCAATGTCGTTCACGCATACGGCCGCACTGCTATACACAACACGAGTGGACAACAATACGCCGCAATGGCAAATTCAAGCTCGCCAACTGATGCTGGATGTTCAATACGCGGTGGAAACGAATGGATTTAGTTTCAGTGCTGCGGAAAGAATTCAACGAATCATGACTTCGCTGCAACTGATTGATGCGGCAAAGGATGCGAGTATTGTAAACGCCGAAGTTTCTGATCCTACCCAAGGATTTGAAGCTTTTCTAGTTCTAGACGACATAGGTAACGCGATTATTTCCCAAGAATTGGATGTCGTTGCCTGGAAAAAAGTCACTCGATAAAGCCATTTGGTTTACAACCAAACAAAAGTTATAATACAAGCCATTTATCGCTTTTTAGTGACTACTGCCGCATGTCAAGCCTCGACGCAGTCCTCTCTCAGATTGACGCCAACCTGGACGATTCAATTGACCGGTTATTTGATTTTTTAAGAATTCCAAGTATCTCAACAGACCCGGCGTTCAAAAGCCATTGCCAAGAAGCTGCCAATTGGCTTAGCGCAGAACTTAATCAAATCGGATTCGATGCACGCACGGAAGACACACCGGGCCATCCCATGGTGATTGCCAAAGGTGGCGAGGGTCAGAATCATTTCCTTTTTTATGGGCATTACGACGTTCAACCCGTAGACCCCTTATCGCTGTGGAACAGCGATCCATTTGATCCTAAAAAAGAGACCACGCCGCAAGGTGACGTGATTCGCGCTCGAGGTGCTGCAGACGATAAAGGCCAACTCATGACCTTCGTGGAGGCCTGTCGTGCTTTTCAACAAGTTAATGGCCAGTTACCCACCAAATTAACGCTCTTCTTTGAAGGAGAAGAAGAAAGTGGGTCACCGTCGCTTGTGCCCTACATGGAAGCGAACCGCGACCGACTTAGCGCGGACCTAGCGATGGTTTGTGATACAGGTATGTGGGATGCAAATACGCCATCTATATCCACCATGCTACGCGGAATGGTTGGCGGCGAAGTAACGATTACTGGCCCAGATAGAGACTTACATTCTGGAATGTATGGCGGTCCAGCGCGAAACCCGATTCGCGTGTTAACCAAAATTCTGGCCGAACTTCACGATGATGACGGCAAAATCACACTTCCGAATTTCTACGATGGCGTTGATCCTGTCCCAGCGGATATTCTCAAGCAATGGGAATCTTTGAATCATGATGGTATCGGCTTCTTAAACGAGGTTGGGTTGTCAGTTCCCGCAGGTGAAACTGGCACGTCCGTGCTCGAACAAATTTGGGCAAGACCCAGTTGCGACATCAACGGAATTGACGGCGGTTATACCGGAGAAGGATTCAAAACCGTACTTCCATCGGAAGCCAAAGCGAAAGTGAGTTTCCGACTCGTCGGCCGACAAGACCCTATCGCCATAGAAGAAGCCTTTAAGACCTTCATTACCAGCCGATTGCCTGAAGATTGCACGGCCTCGTTTTTGTTAAAGAATGGATCTTCAGCGACGGTTATGCCCCTCGAAGCTCCAGAGTTTGGTAAGGCCCACCAAGCGCTAAGCGATGAATGGCCAAATCCAGCGGTGTATGCGGGGTGTGGTGGCTCCATTCCAGTGGTTGGGCATATCAAAGAAATTTTGGACATGGACAGCTTACTGATTGGATTTGGTCTTGACGACGACGCCATTCATTCGCCTAATGAAAAATACAATTTAAGTAGTTTTCATAAAGGCATACGCAGTTGGGCACGGGTCTTAGATGCATTGGCTTAACTCAAGCCTGTGATGCTAAGTAACTTTCTGGGACCGGCATGAATAAATCTCTGCAGTGGACCGTGGCTTGTGTGGGTGCAGGGTATTTTAGCCGTTTTCACATTGACGCTTGGCTTCGACTAACCGATATCAATTTATTGGGTATCGCAGACCCAGCTGCTGATAAAATTCGCGCCGACAAGATACCCGTTTATGATTCTCTTACCGAAATGGTGAACGAGGTTGAACCCGACGTGCTGGATATCATTACGCCCCCACACACCCACCTCGCCGTCATTCAGGAAGCGATTAACCTACCGGCCATCAAACTCATTATTTGCCAAAAACCGTTTTGTAATTCGTTAGATGAAGCCATCGCCATCACCCAGGCTGCAAAATTCGCAGGAAAAATTCTCATAGTGCATGAGAATTTTCGATTTCAACCTTGGTTTCGAACCATCAAACAGCAGCTGGATTCCGGCGCCATTGGCACTTTGTTGCAAATGACCGTCAGGCTCCGACCCGGAGATGGTCAAGGCAACAACGCCTACATTGAACGACAACCCTATTTTCAAACGATGCCGAGATTATTAATACATGAAACCGGCGTGCACTACATCGACACTTTTCGCTACTTATTGGGCGAACCCACCGCTCTGTATGCAGATTTAAGAAAAATGAATCCGGTCATTGCCGGTGAAGATGCGGGCTATGTTGTGTTTGACTACCCTAACGGCGTTCGCGCATTGTTGGACGGCAATCGGCTGTTAGACCATGCAGCAGAAAATTTGCGGTGCACGATGTGTGAAGTATTGGTCGAGGGAACTCAAGGCACTCTGCAAGTGCGTGGTGATGGCAGTGTATGGCATCGGGCCTTTCATACCAACAGTGAAGATAGAGTTTTCACATTGCCCACCACAGATCAATTTGGCGGCGATTGCGCGTATCACTTACAGGCGCATGTGGTTGATTATTTAAATTACGGGAATCCGCTGGAAAACCTGGCTGAGGATTACTTGAACGTGATGCGTCAGGAAGCGCTTGTATACCGGTCTTCGGAAGAAGGAAGGAAGCTGGCAATATAACAACAGCTTGGCCTCTCACCCAATGGGCAAGAGGCCTGAACTGCTAATTAGGCTTTTGCCTTGAAACGATCAACCGCTTCATTAATGAGTTGCGCTGCTTCGTCAGGTCCGCCCCACCCTTGCATCTTCACCCATTTACCCGGTTCTAAATCTTTGTAGTGCTCAAAAAAATGTTCGATTTGCTGCAGTGTGATTTCTGGCAGATCGGTATGTGCCAGAACTTTGTTGTAGCGAGCGCTGATTGCACTAGACGGCACCGCGATGATTTTTTCATCCTGGCCGCCATCGTCTTCCATTTTTAAAACACCAATAGGCCGGCAATTCATCACAGCCCCAGGTACAACTGGACGCGTGCTGGCCACAACCACATCGATTGGGTCACCGTCGTCGGATAGGGTATGCGGCACAAATCCGTAATTCCCCGGGTATCGCATAGGAGTGTATAAAAAACGATCAACGAACAAAGCGTTTGAGTCTTTATCAAGCTCATATTTGATCGGCTCACCACCGACCGGTACTTCAATGATGACGTTTACGTCTTCTGGTGGGTTGTCACCAGCTGGAATTTTGTCAATTAACATATCGGGTTCTACACGCAGTTAGGGAAATCGCCGCAAAGGCTACAACAGACAACCAGCAAAAAACACACCGCTCATGTGATGTTCTGTCGCTAGAATTATGAAGCTGCGCACCGCAAGTGTGCTTCGAAGCCCCAAACCACGAAACCAAAGCGAAAACGAGGCTAGTTTAGCCCGTTCATGAGCTCAGCAGTTTGCTCTTCGGACAACAGAGTAGCCACAGCACCATGTTTGAAGCCCGAACCCCGGGTATTGAATATTCCCGGCAGCGCAATTTCGTTATCTTTCAAACATTTGCAGACAGCGGCGATCGATCGGCTGCCTCGGGCAGTAAGCTTTCCTTTAAGAATTCTTACCTTCTCCCCTGACAAAGTTTCGGATTCTTCAGAAGCCGTGGCTTCCATCACCTCATCGACACTGGCTAACCAGCGGATACCGTCGGTGCTGGCTCCGATGATTTCATCACCCGCCACAATCGTCGCAAAATCTTGCGCGGACGCTTGGTTCTCACACGCGTCAGAAGTGACCACAGCCAGACCACGGACAACGCCGTGTTCCACTGTTTCAACTTTCTGCTCAGTATTTAGGCACAGCACGAATGTGCTCATTTTTTCCCTGAGTTCAAACCATCGATGAAATACAGTCTAATGGAACAGTACCGGTTTAACAAGCAACGTGGGTAAACGCTTAACCCTTTATCACATTCCTTAGCGATCCTTATCCGTGTTGTTTACACTCATGTCGGCCTTGGTGTGCGTTGAAACAAGATTAAGTTATCCCTTTTAAATGAACACAAGTCAGTTCAACTACTGTTCAGATAACCGCCGAAAATAATCCGCTGCCGACTCCGAAACCGATCGACGCCCCCCCGGAGCTGCGGCAGAGCTTTCTGTTGATTCCTCTGACTGTAAAGCTAATTCTAACAACTCTACTTGTCGCAGCGTCTCGAGAAATTGCTCCTCAATTCGCTGATCGTTGACACCCAAATTGGGTCGACGAATCTGATCAACAGATAACTGCAAAGACGCTAAATCTTCCGTAGAAAATCCCAACTCGGATAGCGATGGGATTACCGCATCGATCGCATCAGCAGTTTCCGCAGCGTCAGCCCGTTCAGCAAAGCTCACTTGTGCATCGGAAGCAGGCGCTTGGTCATTGGGTCCATTGGCAAAACCACTACCCGGTAACCCTTGCTGACCTTGTTGGCCTTGTTGACCTTGTTGACCTTGTTGACCTTGTTGACCTTGTTGACCTTGTTGACCTTGTTGACCTTGTTGACCTTGTTGACCTTGTTGACCTTGTTGACCTTGTTGACCTTGTTGACCTTGCTGACCTTGCTGACCTTGCTGACCTTGCTGACCTTGTTGGCCTTGTTGGCCTTGTTGACCTTGTTGGTTCTCTAATAGTTGTCTGATGGATCGCAATTGCTGTAAAGCGTCGGCCAGCTGTTGACCTTCAGACGCTGTATTGATGGATTCATTGGCGGCGCTGTCTAAAGCTTCGCTTAAACGATCACGA
>CALGLE010000040.1 GCA_937930305.1 uncultured Granulosicoccaceae bacterium
CTGCATCAACACATCGCGTTGGCTCAAGGCCTCCAATGAAGCACTGGGTTGCCAAGAGTCTTGCACCACACTACTTCACGCGAGAAACGTACTCACCGGTGCGAGTGTCAATTTTAATCATCTCGCCTTCTTCAATGAACAACGGCACTTTCACAACCGCGCCGGTTTCCATATGCGCCGGTTTGTTGCCACCGGTGGCGGTATCACCGCGAACGCCAGGATCAGTTTCGACAATTTTTAATTCCACGAAATTTGGTGGTGTGACCGCAATGGGGCGTCCGTCCCACAGGGTGAGCTCACAAATGTCTTCTTCTTTTAAATACAGGTGACTTTCGCCCATGGCGGTTTTATCGGCCGCGATCTGTTCGAACGATTTTTGATCCATGAAGTGCCAATGCTCACCGTCGTTGTATAGGTATTGCATTTCGGTATCGAGCACGTCAGCGGCTTCCACCGAATCACCCGACTTAAAGGTGCGTTCAACGGTGCGACCGGTGAGCAGATTTCTAACCCGGGCCCGGTTGAAGGCCTGGCCTTTGCCAGGTTTTACGAATTCGTTTTCAACGATGGTGTGCGGATCGCCATCTAGCATGATCTTCAAGCCGCCTTTGAATTCGTTCGTGCTGTAACTCGCCATGGATCTTCACTCGCCCGTGCTGGGTGTAGTTGTCATTAAAGTCCCTAGTATATAGCGCGAGGTTTCAACATAGGTAGCTCCAGAGCAAAGCAAAACCGGCTCAGGCGACTACACTTTTTAGGTAAGAGCCACCAGCCGTGATAGAACTTAGTGACCCTCCCTCTAAATCGCCTAAATTGCGTGCTTCGGGCTACCGATGCCGCACACGTTGACGCTGTCACCAATTGGCTGCGGATCAGCGCTCGAGTAGGCGACATCACCGTTTGCCGCACCGATACTGACCTGCGCAGCGAATTGGCCGATTGCAGCGCAGATTCTTTGCCCGATTTTGTGGTGCTGGTGGTGTCTCACCCTGAATTACCGCCCTATCTGCTGCGCTACCCCGATTTGCGCGTGTTGGTGCTCACCACACACCGAAAAGTGGGTTCGCTCACCCCCTGGCTGCAGCAAGGCGCCTCCGATGTGGCCAGCCTGGCGCGCCCGCATCAGGTGCAACACGCCTTAGGGCGTTTGATTGACGAGAGCGCCATGGAACGTCGTGTTGATCTACTCGCCACCGAATTGTTGCGCTCGGAAGCGCGATATACCAATTTAGTTCGACACAGCCGAACCGCTCTGTCTTTCTGGCGAGATGACGAATTATTGTCCTGCAGCCCCTCCTTTGCTGACATTACCGGATTAAGCGAAGGCGCGAGCACGCGGGACTGGCTGAACGGGCTCGATGAGCAGTCTCGTGCCGAATTGGGTGAGAAGCTGGATGATTTTCCAGAAGATTACCGAGCGGCAGTGCGCTCGCACGGTCAGACCATCCGCATTGCCCGCGAGCCATCCTGTGACGGGTTTGACGACAACGAACATTTAATCAGCGTCAAGCTGGTCTTGCCCAGCGCAGTTTCAACCGCTTCAGCCGAAGCTTTAACGAAGGCTTCCGAATTGGCCGCAGATATGGCGGCGATCATGGCCATGACACCGTCCGAAGACGACGATGACCTCACTTCGGCGGATGCCACAGCCATTAACGCCACCTCGGCTCATTCATTGACATTGACGCAAGTGCTCCCATCGGCCACCGCTGTGATGAACACCCTGCCCACGCAGGAAACCGATTCCGTATCGGGCTTGCCTGCTCGCCAAACCGTGGTCAACAAATTCCAACGCTGGCTACAACGACCAAATGACAAGGCACGTTATGTTGCAATGACAGTGGAATTATCTGGCAGGGCCTTGTCGAGTGACACAAAAAGTCACACTCAAGTTTCCCAGGCCTCAACGGCTGCTTCACCGTTGATTCAGACCCGTTCCACATCGCCTATTGACCGCACCCTGCAAGACTTAGCGGTATATCGCGCAGCCGACCGATTATCGCGATCTCTGAGCCCTAAGACCCTGCTGGGAAGGCTTAGCGACAATCGCTTACTGATTATTCGTGAACTGGATGTCAATGAAGCACCGCGTATGTTGGCCAAAGGTATCCGACGTTCACTGGGCTCATTGGGTGGCCTGCTCGGTTCGCCTGAGGCAGTTCGTATCAACACTGTTAATATCATTGCCACGCAAGGCGCATCAGCCGAAGGACTCGTCTCTCGACTTGAAAACCGGTGAGATGCACCCCACATCAGCCTGGATAACATAACGAGGATTCGTCGCCGTGTTCGGATTTGACATGACGTACATGATGCTAGTGATGCTGCCTTCAATGGCACTGTCAGGCCTGGCATCCATGATGGTAAAAAAAACCTTCGCCAAATATGAGCAAGTGCCAACCCGCCGGGGCATAACCGGGGCGGAAGCCGCACGCATCATGCTGGAACGCAAAGGCGTTACCGACTGCACCATAGAGCCTATTTCCGGTCGCTTAAGTGACCACTACGATCCGCGCAGTAAAACCTTGCGCTTATCAGAGCCAGTTTATCGAGCCACCTCTTTGTCAGCTGTGGGTGTTGCCTGTCACGAAGCAGGACACGCCTTGCAACACGCACAAGGTTATAAGTGGTTAAAGATGCGCTCGAACTTGGTCCCGGTGATGGGTTTGACCAGTAAAGCGTCTATGCCCGTCATCATGGTGGGTTTTATGATGCAAGCTGCCGCGCCTGTATTAGGTCAATGGGTACTGCTCGTCGGTTGTGCGTTGTTTGCAGCGGCGGTTTTATTCTCCGTGGTCACCTTACCGGTGGAATGGGACGCCAGTGCTAGGGCCAAAACGGCCATGGTGGAAGCCGGTATTGTTTCCCAAGATGAAGTGGCAGGTGCAGGTCGCGTA
Organism: uncultured Granulosicoccaceae bacterium; assembly: GCA_937930305.1. Classification (GTDB taxonomy): domain Bacteria; phylum Pseudomonadota; class Gammaproteobacteria; order Granulosicoccales; family Granulosicoccaceae; genus Granulosicoccus. The sequence goes on from CALGLE010000040.1 coordinate 2,898, forward strand.
TTAAACGCTGCGTTTCTAACGTATCTAGCCGCAGCCATCGCCTCCATCATGACACTGCTGTACTACTTACACCGCGCTGGTTTACTGCGTCGGTAATAGCATGACAAAGCTTGCAGCTCTCAGTAACGTTTTTGTTACTGGGGGCTGCCTGCCAAAAAAATTCCTCGGCACGGACGTGGGTGCCCTTCCAAGGTTTTACTCGAGTCGTTGCTATCCAGCGCTTCTGCTAACGATTCAAACGGCATCCAATCGGTGGTTCTCTGTTCCTTCGTGGACGTGTTTGCAGCACTGATCAAACGCGCCGAGGTAAATCCAGCCTTACATAACCAGTGTTGCACTCGCGCAGCGGTGGGTAACTCCCACACATTTCGCATACGTGCGTAACGTCCGGCTATGCTCATCACTTCATCCCCTTCACCTGGCAAGATTAAAGTTTCCAGCAGCAATTCTCCGCCGGGGCGTAAACACGCCTTCAGCTGATTCAAATGTTCCATGGGGTCACGCCGATGCGATAACACACCCATGGACAACACCGTATCGAATGCACCAGCGGCCGCAAACTGCTCCAGGCTTAACGGCAAAAGGTTCACCGACGCCTCTTGCACAAAGCGCTGCATGGCAAGAAACTGAATAACAAACAAAGGGCTAGGATCAATGCCCAACACGCTGGCAGCACCGGCGGCTTTTAACCGCCAAAGGTGATAACCGTTACCGCAACCCACATCCAAAACGCAGCGCCCAGCTAATGGCGATAAGGCGTGTTCAATGCGTTGCCATTTCCAATCCGAACGCCACTCGGTATCGATGGTGACATCACCAAAATGAAACGGCCCCTTGCGCCAAGGCGCCATGCGTTTCAAGGTATCGGCTAAGGGTTCGCCAGAGGTGGGTGGTGTAAAACGAGCGGCCACTACATCCGCGTTCAATTCAATGGATAAATCCGATACGTCATTCGGGCTGGGTAAATTGTCCAAGCCTTGCAACCAACGCGGCACGTCCCCGTGCCGGCGTTGCGCTAGTACCGTTTGAGTCGCCTGCACAATTCCATCCGCATGGGCCTGCAAGGCTGAATCTTTTAATGCAACAGCCAACCGATCCACATCAATCGGCAAACTCAACCCATTGTTCATCGACGCAGCTTTTCTTCCACCGTCACAGAATCTACCGTTTGAAAACCGCGCGGTAGTTTCTTACCACGCTGGCCACGAGCACCCGCGTAATGATCCAATTCGGCAAATTTAATGGTGGTATGTCGTTTACCACTGTTGATGCGCAACTTCGCGTTCAGCGGCACAACCGCTACGGCGACTACCGATTCCGCGCCGCTCTTAAACGCTTTGCTTGGCACATTAAAAATCTTGTTACCTTTACCACGAGCCATTTCCGGTAATTCACCGACTGGGAAACTCAACATAGAACCGCTCGATGATATGGCAATGACAACATCTTCGGTTAACGAGCGCACAGGCCAAGCGGATAACACATCACCTCCGGCTGGCTTAAGCACCGCTTTACCGGCTTTATTTCGGCTGATTAAGTCACCAAGACGGGCAACAAAACCATACCCTGCCGAGGTTGAGAATAAATACCGATCATCATCAGCGCCCATCAGCACACTAATGAATGTCGCACCATCGGGTGGCTTTAATCGACCACTGATGGGTTCCCCTAAACCGCGCGCGGACGGAAAGCCGTGGGCGGCAACACCATACACACGACCTGTGGAATCTAAAAACAACGCGGTGCCGTTGGTACGACCAATGGCCGAACTTTGATACGCATCCCCAGCTTTATAATTTAATGCCAATGGATCCACGTCATGCCCTTTTCCGGCTCGTACCCAACCGCGTTCGGATAAAACCACGGTGATGGGTTCACTGGGTATCAGCTCTGATTCAGACATGGCTGTGGCAGCGTTCTTTTCGATGATTGGAGAACGTCGATCATCGCCATAGAGTTCAATGTCCTCTTTAAGCTCTTTTTTCACCAACGTCTTCATGCGACGTTCTGAACCTAATGTGGCTTGCAAATGATCGCGCTCCTTGGCGAGTTCATCTTGCTCACCCCGAATTTTCATCTCTTCCAGTTTCGCCAAGAAACGCAACTTGAGTTCTAAGATGGCTTCGGCTTGAATATCAGAGATTTTAAATCGCTTCATCAGAACCGGCTTCGGTTCATCGTTACTACGAATGATGGCAATCACTTCATCGATATTCAGATAGGCGATTAATAAGCCTTCTAAAATATGTAAGCGCTTTTCTACTTTATCTAATCGCCACTGTAAGCGGCGGCGCACCGTATCCAATCGGTAAGTCAGCCATTCTTTTAAAATGGTGACTAAGTTTTTTACTTTGGGCCGACCATTCAGGCCAATCATGTTCATATTGACCCGATAGGTGCGCTCCAAATCGGTCGTGGCGAACAGGTGATTCATCAGTTCATCCACGTTCACGCGATTACTGCGCGGGCATATCACCAAACGCGTTGGATTTTCATGATCCGATTCATCGCGCAAGTCTTCCACCATCGGAAGCTTCTTGGCGTGCATTTGTGCCGCTATCTGTTCCAGTATTTTTGAACCCGACACCTGGAACGGCAGGGCGGTCACAATCACATCCCCGTCTTCGGTCTCGTACACCGCTCGGCAACGAATAGATCCGTGCCCGGTTTCATAAATGGTGTTTAAATCTTCCGCCGATGAAATCACTTCGGCTTCGGTAGGGTAATCGGGGCCTTGCACGTATTGCATTAAATCGGCTAAAGTCGACTTTGGCTTATCCAATAAATGGATGCAGGCATTCCCCAATTCCCGCAAATTATGCGGAGGAATATCGGTGGCCATACCCACGGCAATGCCGGTGGTGCTGTTTAATAAAATGTGCGGTAAGCGAGAGGGCAACAACGAGGGCTCATTCATGGTGCCATCAAAGTTCGGCACCCAATCAGCGGTTCCCTGCGCCAGTTCCTGCAACATGGATTTTGCAAATTTCGTTAACCGCGCTTCGGTGTAACGCATGGCGGCAAACGATTTCGGGTCATCCTGTGAGCCCCAGTTACCTTGGCCGTCCACTATGGGGTAGCGATAGGTAAACGGTTGCGCCATTAACACCATCGCCTCGTAACAAGCCGAATCTCCATGCGGGTGATACTTACCCAACACATCGCCCACCGTGCGCGCCGATTTTTTATGTTTGGATACCGCTGACAAACCCAATTCACTCATCGCGTAAATGATGCGGCGTTGTACGGGCTTTAAACCATCGGCAATGTTCGGTAGGGCGCGATCTAAAATAACGTACATGGAATAATCCAGGTACGCTTTTTCTGTGTATTCACTGAGTGGCAGCTGCTCCACATCCACCGCAACGGCTGCCAGCTCTGTTGCCGCATTGCGTTTGCTGCGCGACGATCCCTTCTTGGTTGCGCGTTTTCTAACGGACGCCGAAGACGTTTTTGCGCCCACCCTACTCACTGCCTTTTTACTCGTCTTTTTCTTCGACGAGGATTTTTTTGCTGCCATGTGTGTTTGTTACCAATGCGTAGCGTTAAATCGCTACGGCGTTATGCCAGGTGATTTCTTAAAGAATTAATGCGATTGATCAGCCCATTCGTCGAGCTGTCGTGAGAAGACACGGGCTTACCTGCCTGCACTGCAGCTTGCATGTCGTCATAGATAGCGCTCGCCAATTGTTTCCCCAATTCCACCCCCCATTGATCAAATGGGTTGATGTCCCAAATAGCGGCCTCGACAAATACTTTATGCTCATACAGCGCGATGAGTGCACCTAATGAATAAGCATCCAGCCGTTGTGTGAGTAGTGTATTGGTGGGGCGATTGCCATCAAAGGTGCGATGCGTTTTCAATGCATCAATTTGTTCCGTAGAGACTCCCGCAGCTTGCATTTCAGCCACCACTTCCGATGTGGGCTTACCTTTCATCAAGGCTTCGGTTTGGGCCAAGCAATTAGCAATCAACAGTTCATGGTGATTACCACAGGGGTTGCAGCTCTCAGCAGCTAATATAAAGTCTGCCGGTATCAATCGTGTGCCCTGGTGCAGCAATTGGAAATACGCATGCTGTCCATTGGTTCCCGGCTCGCCCCAAACCACAGGGCCGGTGGAAACCGAAACTCTTGACCCATCAACGTGCACGGACTTACCGTTACTTTCCATGGTGAGTTGTTGTAAATACGCAGGAAAACGATGCAAGTATTGATCGTAGGGTGCGATTAGATGGCTAGTGGTACCAAAGAAATTCGAATACCACACAGTAAGCAACGCCAACACGACCGGCATGTTTTCAGCTAAGGGAGTGTTTTTCGCGTGCTCATCCATATCAGCCGCCCCTTGCAAAAAGCGTTGAAAATTATCTGGCCCGATAGACAACATCACCGGCAAACCAATGGCTGACCACAAGGAATAACGCCCGCCAACCCAATCCCAAAATTCGAACATGTTGTTGGTATCGATGCCAAAGGCAGCCACTTTTTCGGCATTGGTGGATAGCGCTACAAAGTGCTTGGCCACATCCGATTCTGCGGCATCAGATTCTAAAAACCAACTGCGTGCAGTGTTGGCATTCGTTAAGGTTTCGATGGTGGTAAAGGTTTTGGACGCGACAATAAACAGCGTGGTTTCTGGGTTCACCTTTTTTAAGGTGGACACCATATGAGAGCCGTCCACATTGGACACAAAGTGAAGCTTTAACGCGGCATGAGCAAACGGTTGCAGTGCCTCGGTGGCCATTAAAGGGCCAAGGTCTGATCCACCAATGCCGATGTTCACCACGTCGGTGATGCGTTTGCCAGTAAAACCCAGCCACGCACCGTCACGAACCTTCGTTGAAAAAGTGGCCATGCGATCCAACACAGCACGAACGCCAGGCATTACATCACTGCCATCCACACGTATCGGTTCATTACCTTGATAACGCAAGGCAGAATGTAAAGCGGCTCGACCTTCTGTTGGATTCACAATATCACCGCTGAACAGCGCAGCGAATTTTTCAGGAACGCCCTGTGCTTGGGCCAACGCCACTAAGCGCTGCATCGATTCATCGTTGATGTGGTTTTTTGAATAATCTAAAAACCAACCTGGCGCAGTTAATTGAAATTTTTCATAACGGCGCTCATCGCGCTCGAATTGGTCCACCAACGAGGTCGCTTGCATCGCATCAAGGTGTTCGCTCAGTGCTTTCCAAGCTGGGGTATTAGCAAGAGTTTTCATACAGACGAGTATAGTCGAGTGCGTCAGTGCCTCGTCACATCAGGCTGCGCTTTCGTTGCACAAGAATCACGCATCAGCTGATCGGCCGCAGCCTCATCTAAGGCATTTAAGTGGTCAATGTTACGCTGCGGAATGTCATCTGTGCTGCCAACCGCATCGATGCCTCGACCGACGGAATCCACCTGCAAGAGTTGAATCACAGGCCACGGGGCTCGGTTGGTGTAATTTTCCATTGAGTTCGGGGAGGTGTCGGCAAAGCAGTAGTCGGGATGAAAGGTGGCAAACTGAATGGCGTCATGCCAACCCATTGATTCTATTAGGGCTTCAGCCAGCGCGACCAGATCGAGAAAATCGTCAAAATCTGCAGCGCACTTAGATAACACCAAGAGTTCGGTGGCGTCAGGACGGCCAGATGCCAGCAAAGCAGCGATCTGCTCAGCCAGCTGCTCTAGAATAGTTTCCATGTTTGCGCCATCGAGCACCGCGTAGGACACCCAGTTGCTCTCCAACGCGGGTTTGGCGAACGGACAAAACCTGTGCCGCACCACCACTTCGTCTACCCAGTGCTGCACGGCGGCGATAATTTCGGTGTTGGGCGCTGTCGTGGTGGTGGGTTTACTCATGCTGCAGACCTTACCACTCATGATTCCCGTATACTCAGCAGCACGCGATTTCAGCCTGCCCTATTTTTTATCTCACCGCCAATCTACGTTTACTAACGCCGTGACTAACCCAGATCTTGCGCTGCTGCAGCCCTACCCCTTCGAGAAAATTCGGCTGTTATTGGCTGAATTGCCAGTGGTCGACAAACCGCGCATTGCGCTTTCGGTGGGTGAGCCCAAGCACGCGGCCCCAGCTTTTGTGCACGACGCCCTGTTAAAAGCGTTGCCGGGCCTTGAAACCTACCCCACTACTCGCAGCTCGGACGCCCTTCGAGAATCCATTGCGCAGTGGTTGACGAATCGATTTCAGTTAACGCAAGCGGTTGATTCGCTCGCCACTCGGCATGTCTTGCCCGTCAACGGAACGCGGGAAGCTCTGTTTGCCATCGCTCAATGCCTATTAGATAGAACGCAAAAAAATCGTGATGTGCTAATGCCTAATCCGTTTTATCAGATTTACGAAGGAGCCACCCTTCTGGCAGGTTGTAATCCTAGTTTCTACGCCATCGATGATCACACTGATGACAACTTATCGGCTATCCCCGATGCCGCGTTTGAATCAGCTCAAATGTTCTATTTATGTAACCCGGGTAACCCGACCGGTGGTGTGGCAACAAAAGAAGGCTTAATGGCGCTCATCGAACGTGCACAACGCTTCAACGTCACGCTGGTCAGTGACGAGTGTTATAGCGAAATCTATCGTGAAAACTCCGGCGCACCGGTTGGTCTTTTAACAGCAGCCGAAGCGGTCGGTTTAGATCAGTACCAAGGGTGTTTGGTGTTTCACAGCTTATCGAAACGATCTAATCTACCCGGACTTCGTTCTGGCTTTGTGGCAGGCGATGCTCAGTTAATTGATGCGTTTGCAACCTATCGAACCTATCACGGTTGCACGATGCCACCTCCCACACAAGCGGCCAGTGCAGCGGCTTGGGCTGATGAAGAACACGTTGCCGCAAACCGCGCAGCGTATGATGCGAAGTACGCAGCCGTGCTGCCCATCTTACAATCGGTAATGACAGCGCAAACACCGGCAGCCGGGTTTTATTTGTGGCCACAGCTCTTTGGCGACGACAAAGAGGCCACCCAACGTTTGCACAGTGAACAGAACGTGGCCGTGGTACCGGGCAGTTACTTAGCTCGCGAGATGAACGGTTTTAATCCGGGCACCAATCGCATTCGTATGGCCCTGGTAGCCCCCATCGATGACTGCATCGAAGCCGCTAAGCGAATGGCCAGCTGCCTGTCTTAACGTTGACTCATTGCCAAACTTTATTTCATTTGCGTTAGAAAGATACCGTAGGATCAAATTATGTCGGACTTAGAAAACATCATTAACGACGCTTTCGAAAAGCGTGACACCTTGTCCCCTGCGGATGCCGCAGGCGACGTGGGCCAAGCGGTGGAAGCGGCTATTGCCTTAATTGACAGCGGTAAAGAACGTGTGGCCGAACCGGTAAAACCGGGTGAATGGCAGGTGAATCAGTGGCTAAAGAAAGCGGTATTGCTTTCGTTTCGCTTACGCGACAACGAACCCATGCAAGCTGGTGGCTTCACCCAGTTCTACGACAAAGTGCCCAGTAAATTTGCCAACATGTCCGCGGATGAATTTAAGGCTGCCGGTGTGCGCGTTGTTCCACCCGCTGTTGCTCGCAAAGGCAGCTTCATCGCCCCCAATGCCGTACTGATGCCTTCTTACGTCAACATCGGTGCTTATGTAGACAGCGGCACCATGGTCGACACATGGGCAACCGTGGGCTCTTGCGCGCAAATTGGCAAGAACGTGCACTTGTCAGGTGGTGTGGGTATTGGCGGTGTATTAGAACCCCTACAAGCCTCACCCACCATCATTGAAGACAACTGCTTTATCGGTGCCCGTTCAGAAATTGTCGAAGGTGTGATTGTTGAAGAAGGCGCTGTAGTCTCGATGGGTGTTTACATCGGTCAAAGCACACGCATTTATGACCGTGAAACCGGTGAAGTGTCATACGGTCGAGTGCCAGCAGGCGCTGTGGTTGTATCGGGTAACTTACCCAGCGACGACGGTAAGTACAGCTTGTATTGCGCCGTCATTGTGAAACGCGTGGATGAGAAAACACGCAGCAAAGTTGGCATTAACGAATTACTTCGCATTACGGACTAACCTGGCATAACAGGAGCATTCGATGAGCATTACGATGTACGGCATACCCAGTTGCGATTCTGTGAAAAAAGCCAAACACTGGCTGGCAGATAACGAGGTGGACTATGAGTTCCATGATTACAAGAAACTGGGCATTGACAAAGGCACCTTAAAAGCTTGGATTAAGCAAGTGGGCTGGGAAGCCCTAGTGAATCGTCGTGGCACCACTTGGAGAAAGCTCACAGAAGCCGAGCGCAGTGACTTAACCGAAACACGCGCCATTCAATTAATGATAGCCAATTCCAGCTTAATCAAGCGCCCCGTCATCGACGTTGACGATACCGTTATGGTGGGTTTTGATGAAACGGAATTTGAAAAGAATATATCATCCGATGGTTAGGCGGTTACGCAAATTAACCGCTTAACCGACTTCAAAACCTGCAAAATTCTTGGCCGCTTGGGTAATTGCAGCTAACGCATCTTGCCCCAGCACCACATCGCCTGCGGCCGCATTATGTTTAGCCTGTTCCACACTTCGCGTACCCGCCAACACATGCGATACCCCTGGTTGTTGCAAAGTCCACGCAAGTGTTGCTTGCCCAATCGACACATCATAATCCTTAGCGACCAAATCAATGGCGCTAACCACCTGCGCCACTCGTTCGCGTGAAAGCTGACTAAAACGCGGATTGTTACTGCGTAGATCGGTTTCCGGAAACTGCCGATTTGCCGTTACGGTGCCGGTAAGTAACCCTTGGGCTAACGGCGAGTAAGCCAGAAAGGACAATCCGTGTTCCTGCACTACCGGTAAGTTATCGGCGTTACGTTCTTGATCCAATGCGCTGTACTTCTCTTGATCGGTGCAGAAACCAACGCTGGCAGCTCCCAATGCAATATCGCTTGCCGTGCTGTTGCAGAAACCTACCGCGCGAACTTTGCCACTTTTCATTAAGTCTTCAAAGGTATTTAACACATCGGTTGCTGGCGTTTCAGGATCTGGCCAATGGGTTTGATATAAATCGATGTAATCGGTACCTAAGCGTTCTAAGCTTTGGTCAACTTCCCAATGAATGGATTCAGCCGTGAGGGTGCGAAAAATGCGTTTACCTTCCGATTCTGCATGCAAGGTGGGTGTTTCGATATCCCAGCGCAAGCCACATTTTGTCGCCACCAATATCTCTTCGCGCGCATACCCTTCGATGGCTTTTCCCACTAACCGTTCGGACAAGCCAAAACCATAAACCGCTGCGGTGTCGATGCAATTGATGCCCGCATCTAAAGCCGCCCGAATAGCGGCAATGGATTCATCAGCGTCAGTGCCGCCCCATTTCCATCCACCAATCGCCCAAGCGCCAAACACCACATTGGACGCCACAAGTTCTGTATTCCCTAACGACCTAGACAGCATGTTTAAACCTTTGAACAGTGATGCGTGACCCAGACAACGTTTTACCACGAGCAAAACGACAGCGCTGACGAATCGTCAATAAACCTCGTGTTACCCTAATCGGGCCTGGTGGAGCAAACCACCCTTTAACTAGAGGTTAAACCCGTGACTGACACAGCCGTTGGCTTCAGTTCGAAGCCCGACGTGCGTCCAGCTGACGCACGATTTTCTTCTGGCCCCTGCCGTAAACACCCTGGCTGGGCGCTCTCTTCCTTTAATACCAATCACTTAGGCCGCAGCCATCGCGCGAAAGCGCCCAAAGCTCGCCTTGCCGAAGCCATTACCCGATCCGCTCAATTACTCGGCCTGCCTGAGAATTGGAAACTGGGCATCGTACCCGCATCCGACACCGGCGCTTTTGAAATGGCCATGTGGTCATTGCTGGGCACACGAGCTGTTGACGCCTTCGTTTGGGAAAGCTTTTCCAAAGATTGGGCGGACGATTTAACCACCTTAGGAATTGAAAACTTAAACGTACACAAGGCCGACTATGGTCAGTTGCCGGACTTAAGCGCTGCCAACCCGGATAACGATACCGTGTTTGTTTTTAACGGCACCACCAGCGGTGTTCGCGTGCCGAATTTAGATTGGATAAAGGCCAGTCGCACAGGCTTAGTGTTGTGCGACGCCACATCCGCGGCTTACTCCATGGATATTGACTTCGACAAGGTCGATGTGTTGACGTGGTCTTGGCAAAAAGTGCTAGGTAGTGAAGCGGCCCACGGTATGTTGGCGTTAAGCCCAAGAGCTGTTGATCGGCTAGAAAACTCAGCACCCAATCGAGCGTTACCGAAAATATTTCGTCTTACCAAGGGCGATAAATTAATTGATGGCATCTTCTCTGGCGCAACCATCAACACACCCAGCATGTTGGCTTTAGAAGACTTACATTCTGCCTTGGATTGGGCCGATTCTGAAGGTGGTATCGCAGGATTAAAGTCTCGTACCGATGAGAACTTTGCCGCACTGGATGCGTGGGTACAAAAAACTGCATGGATTGATTGGTTAGCCGATGAGGCCGCAACTCGCTCGCCCACCTCCATGTGTTTGAAGATTGTTGACCCTGCGTTTACCGCGTTGGAACTCGATGCCAGACAAGCCCTAATCAAACAAATCACGCAGTGGTTGGATGAAGAAGACGTTGCCTACGACATTGGTAACTATCGCAGTGCGCCACCTGGGTTTCGGATTTGGGGAGGGGCTACAGTGGATGCCTCTGACATCGAACAACTCACCCCATGGCTTGATTGGGCCTACGCCCGCGCCATACAAACCCTCACCACTTCTGGAGCTGCTTAAAATGGCTAAGCCACGCGTATTGATTTCTGATTCTATGTCCAGCTTGGCCGTGTCTGTGTTTGAAGAACGCGGCGTTGAAGTGGTGCAGTCCTCCAAGCTTACTCCGGATGAACTCAAAGACATCATCGGAGACTTTGATGGCTTAGCCATTCGTTCTTCCACCACCGTTACCCCGGAACTGTTGGAATCTGCCAAACGCCTTCGCGTTGTCGGCCGCGCCGGTATTGGCGTGGACAACGTCGATGTGCCAGCGTGTACCGCGCGCGGTATTGTGGTGATGAACACCCCGTTTGGAAATGCGATTACCACCGCCGAACATGCCATGGCCATGATGTTGTCACTGGCCCGTCATATTCCTCAGGCCAGTGCCTCCACGCACGAAGGTAAATGGGAAAAATCTAAATTCATGGGTATGGAACTGACCGGTAAATTGCTCGGCCTTATTGGCGCTGGCAATATCGGATCCATTGTTGCTCAAAAAGCCATTGGTTATGGTTTAAGGGTGCAGGCGTATGACCCGTATTTAACCGAAGAGCGGGCATCGAAACTGGGTGTCACGAAAGTTGAACTGGATGAACTGATAAAAACGTCAGACATCATTTCCTTACACGTGCCCAAAACCCCAGAAACCGCTAACATCATCGACGCAACTGCCGTAAATCAAATGAAAAAAGGCGCCATGTTAATCAACTGCGCTCGCGGTGGCTTGGTGGATGAATTAGCGTTAAAAGTTGCGCTCGATAGTGGTCACCTCCGAGGGGCGGCGTTAGATGTGTTTGCCGAAGAGCCGGCGCGTGAGAATCCGTTGTTTGGTACACCCAACCTGATTTGCACGCCCCACTTAGGGGCAGCCACCACTGAAGCTCAAGAGAAAGTGGCTGTGCAAGTGGCAGAACAAATGAGTGACTACCTACTCAGCGACGCCATCACCAACGCATTAAACGCACCGAATTTAAGCGCCGAAGAAGCGAGAAAATTAAAGCCTTACTTGCAGTTAGCGCAGCGATTAGGGTCGTTTGTCGGTCAACTCACGAATGACCCTATTAAGTCCCTCACGGTCACTTATGCTGGCGATTTGATTGGGCTGAACACCGATCCACTCACCACCCAGGTTACCCAGTCATTGCTGGAGCAACATCAAAGTACGGTGAATGCGGTGAACGCACGAGAAATTGCCCGGGAGCGAAACATCGATGTAATTGATGCACACAGCGACGGTGCCGATGAGTACCAATGTCGTATGACGGTGTCGGTTAAAACCGAATCCATGGACCGACAAATTGCCGGAACCATTATGCGAAACCGGCCGCGCGTCATCGATGTAAAAGGCATTGCCTTAGAATCTGAATTGGGTGAACACATGGTGTACATCACCAATGAAGATACCCCAGGGGTTGTCGGCGCTATCGGAACCACGGCCGGGAATGCCGGTATCAACATCGCCAACCTACACTTAGGTCGTGATGATGGCGGTGCCAGCGCAATTGCTTTGTTAGAAGTGGATGCAAAAGTCTCCTCTGACAACATCAAGACCTTGCAAGCGTTAAACGGCATTACCGACGTGAAATACCTGCACTTTCCTACTTTGATGTGATGAAAGTCATCGCTTGAAAACCAATCCAGCAGACCTTACATTCTCTGCTGGGTTGGCAAGCGAGCCAACGCTCAACTCATAAGGAGAACTGATTGTGGAAGATACGATAAAAGCAGCCATTCGCACCGCACGCGATTCACTGGATAAACTTGACGATTTATTCGAAGATTTGGTGGATGACCTTCCCGATCATGCCCAGGATGCGCAGCAACGCAGCCGTGTTGTGATGAAGAAAATTCGCGATCAGCTCGAAAAAGCTGCCGACAAAGCCGAAGTGGGTGCCGAAGAGGCCAACCTGCAAGCGCATTTGGGTGTGATGGAAGCTAAAGATCGCATTGAAGCCACCCGCCCCGTGGTGGAAGAATATTTAAAAGATGCGGCAGAAAAATCCAAAACCATTATGGATGAAGCCGAATTACAAGCAAAACTGGCGGCTATGGAAGCCGAAGACTTTTGGGAAACTCGCGGTAAAACCATGGCTGAGGAGTTTCAACAATCAGCGGAAAACATGGCCTCCATTGCCAGCGAAGCGGCAAACGACTTACAATCACGGCTTGAACGTTGGGTAAAAACCTTCGACCAGAAAAAGTAGCGTGTGACGTATAAAGCTATGTTCGCTAGCCTCAGATTGTGATAGCACCAAAAACACTGTGGCTAGCGATTGCTTTAATGGCGTTCGGGATGATGTGCATCCCACTGGGGGATGCCAGCGCTAAACACATTCAAAACATCTCCGCATACCAGCCCGGCTTCATTGCGTGGTCGCGCTTTGCGATAGGCGCTGTTATTTCTGTATCTTGGGTTTTAATCACCCGGCAACTGCCCACACCTATTTCTAAAAATCGAACCTTCTGGTTTCGACAAAGCGTGCGCGGGGTATTAATCGCAGGTGTTGTGTATTGCATCATTAACGCGGTGGGTTTGAGCCCCATGGCCGATGTGTTCGGCGCCTTCTTTATCGGCCCCGGCATTTCGGTCATTCTGGCTCAGCTCTTTTTGGGCATTAAAGCCACGCGCACCGATTGGTTTGCAGTTTTCCTAGGATTTATTGGTGTATTAATGGTGGTGCAACCCACCGGTGAAATCGGGCTTGGCATCCCATGGGCGTTGGCGTCTGGATGTTGTTACGGCGCATTTTTAGTGGCCACTCGCTGGGCCGCTGGCACCGCGGCTCCTATGGCGCAAATGGCTGCGCAATTTTTTGTGGCCACCCTGTGTTTGACCCCACTGGGCATTCCGGAATTAATCACCCAAGGATTGTTAGTGCCTGGCTGGGTGTTAACCGCCGCGGCATTTTCGGCTACCGCCAATCTGTGTTCAATCATGGCGCTAAGCCAAGTCGGTAATGCCGTACTAGCCCCGGTGGTTTACCTACAGCTGGTTTCCGCCGCCCTCGTCGGCATGTTCGCCTTCAATGAAACACCGAACCAGCTGGCCACGATAGGCTTGTTGCTAATCATAGCCACCGGTTTTTTTCAAGCCCTATCGCGCCGCCAAGCCTGACAATTGCTGATTGACGTGACACACTGAGCCTATCAACAGATGAAGTGGTGGATGGTATGGCTAAGGGCAGTTGTTTGTGCGGAACCGTAAAATTCAGTGTGAGTGATGACGCCTCTGGCATGACGCATTGCCATTGCTCGATTTGCCGAAAAATTCACGGCGCTTTGTTCGCCACTTACTACAACGCGACCAACTTTACGATTGATGAAGGTCAAAACGCAGTAGAAACCTATGAGTCTTCGGCAGGCTTTACGCGCAGTTTTTGCAACCAATGCGGCTCCCCCCTCCCTGAAACCTACGGTGATGAAAAAACCGTCGCCATTCCTGCAGGATTAATGGACGACGACCCCGGCATTCGCCCAGAAAGTCATATCTTTACGGAATCAAAAGCCAGTTGTTACAACATCACCGATGACTTACCTCAGTTAGAACACTATGGCGATGGTGACTTAAATCGCGTGGTTGATGTACCCGAACCCGAGCATAAAGACGGTGTTGTTACCGGCGGGTGTCAATGTGGCGCGGTGAATTTTGAATACACCGGCGAACCCAAAATGATGATGAACTGTCACTGCAGCCGTTGCCGCAAAGTGAAAGGGGCTGCTCACGCCACCAATGCCTTTGTCGCTGGTGACGCCTTGACCTGGACCAGTGGTGAATCAAACATCGTTAGTTATGCACACAGCAGCGCGAAGTTTTTTGGTAATTCGTTTTGCAAAACGTGTGGCTCTGCCGTACCTCGCCCACGGCCCGACGGCAGCATGTACAACGTACCGGCCGGCAGTTTGAATCAAGCACCTGGTGTGGAAGCGACAGGGCATATATTCATAGGTTCCAAAGCACCCTGGTTTGACGTAACAGAAGATAAGCCTCAGTGGGATGAGATGCCAACCTAGCGCACAACGTTCTCAGTAGTAACAGCTCTTAGGCATCAACAGGATAAAGCGATGGCAGACGAACTTCTTAATCGGGCAAAGCATGCCATCTATGGCGCTTTAGTGGCAGACGCCGCCGCCATGGGTTTGCATTGGATATATGATCAAAATCATATTAAAAAAATAGCCCCAGATACACCCGAATTCCGTGCTCCCAATGCCAGTGATTACGACGGTGTGCCCGGTTATTTTGCACACGCCAACCGTCGCTCCGGAGATCAATCACAATACGGCGAACAAGCCCTCGTTATGTTGAAGTCGCTGGCTGCGAACCAGGGCCAGTTTAATGTCAACCACTACGCCACAAGTTTCCGTTCACACTTTGGCTATGGCGGGGCCTATGTTGGCTATATCGATCATGCGACAAAACAAACACTTGACAATTTCACACGCGCAGAAGAATTGGCACTCACTCATGCTAAGGCAATCCCTTTTGACGGAGACGCATCGGTGACCACATCCATGGTGGTTAAAGCACTCGCGATGCATGCGCAGTTCAGTGGGGACGAGGCGCTGCGAAAATTTGAAGAAGCGGTACGCATAACCCACGACAACGATCAAACCGTTGACTATGGATTAAAAATATTAGCCCAAATTCAATCCACGCCTTTCGCCGCTGGTGCCGATGATGAGCAGTTCCCTGCCACAGCAAAGTTGCCACCCCTTGTCGCCTTGGGCTTAGCTGGTGAACGAACGAATACGAAAGAACTGGAGCAACAGCTAGAAGCCGCCATCAAAGTGACCAATACGCATGAACGTGCTATCTCCTATGGAATGGTAAGCGCCAAATGGATGGAAGCCGCAGTTTCAGGTCATAACGCACAGGAAATTTTAGAAGCGGGCTTAGCCAGTAGCAACGAGGCGATAAAGCGCGATGTTAATTCCGCCCTATCCATGAATGATCAATCGGTGATGGACGTGACCAAACAGTTTGGTATGGCGTGCGACTTAAAATTTGGACTCCCCAGTATTGCTCACAACATCAAACACGCATCCTCATACACCGAGTCGGTTCGAAACAATATTTACTCTGGTGGCGATTCTTGTGGACGAGCGATGATTTTGGGCGCGGTGACCGGCGCGCTGTATGGCGTGGGTGGTGAACAGGGTATTCCTGAGGCTTGGATTGAGCAACTGGCTATCAAGAGTGAGGTGGATGAATTGATCTCTCACTGCTTAAGTGAGTAATCAGCTTGCTCTAGAGTATTAAGATGCTGCCAATCAGATGTATCGCTTGTCACCGGGCCCGACATTCTTCAGTGGCTATGATATCGCCTACAACCCAAAGATTTCTTAGGTTGGCCAAGTGCCTCAAACTCTCCCGTTATTGTTCGCTTTCGCCCACGATTGGCTGAGTTTATACCCCATTCAAACTGTTAGAACACGTATTCAAGCGCAATTCCTGGGTAGTTCACACCACCGCCAGAATCAGCGAATAGGCCAAACACCGTTGAGCGGTGAAAGATGTTGTAGCCCAGCCACAACGCTTTGCCTTGGCGCGGAAAATCTACCCCTACCGCGCGTAGTAAGCCATCGACTGGGACCTGCAGCGACCATTCAAGATAGTGTACGGTTTGTGCGGATTCGCGCGGTTCGAAGTCACGTTGTTCAGAAATTGGAATGCGTGAAACGTAGCTTATCCCCTCGCCTAAGCCCATGCGTATCGGGAACTGCCATGGCGCCCATGCAGGGCTCCATTCACGATACACCTTCCAATATAAGGTTACGCCATAGCTGTCGGGCTGAAAGCCACGTTCACGAAAGTTCTGCACACCTATAAAACCAACAATGTCGGCTTTGTAGCCAAACAACGATGTGCCTAATTGTTTTCCCAGGGCAATTCCCTGATAGTCCGTACGTTCCTGCGACTGATCGGTGATGAACAACAGGCTGGGACCAAAATCTGCATCCGATGCAAAACCCCATTGCAGTTGAAGATAGGTGGGACTGTTAAAAAATCCCTTTATGTTTCCGCCTAATGGTTGTGCGAACACATTGCTTGATGCCAATGTTATTGCCACCAAAAAAAGTCGTGCAAAAGCGATACGCCTGGTGCCGTAACACACGTTAATTCGTACCTCTTTGCTGTGTTTTATCAACTTCTGTATCGCGCAAGTTGTCTGCAAGGTCGTCAAAATTTAGCAGCGCTTTTCTTCAATCATAAGCAAATTCCCACACCCATCTTCAAAGACATTCTGAATGCCCCACTTTGGATTGTCTAACTCGGGGCGCAGAGTTACACCTGCGGCTCTAAGTGTACGCATTTCATTTTCAACGTTCTTAGATTCCAGTGCCATGATGGGCAAGTTCGCTTTGAAAGCGGATTGTTGATAGTCTTGCACAAAACTTCCTTTACAGGGTTCTAATAAGATAGCCGCCCCTTCCGGGTGCTCTTCGGAAACAACAATCGCCAAGCTTGCATCCGGATCAAACTCTTTCGTCACAAAGCCCAATTTCGATGTATAAATTTCGTGTGCCGAAATCGGATCTTGCACTGGAATACTGACCAACGATATTTTCATCATCTTTCCCTCTTTACATTCTTTGATGGAAATAGCCTACCTCTAATGCTTAATTGGAATAAACCATACACCCAGCAACCTGACCAATTGGATGCTCGCCTGCAACTAAAGGGGTGAATAAAAATTGCCCATGGCTCTAAGTGCTCCCTGAGAACGCATTTGTTAAGAACGCGTCAGCGCCCGCAGTGAAGCTGAAGCGCCGCTAAACCGCCACCCATGTGCTAGTGCCTACTGTCTAAGTCGTCTTCGATATCGTTTTGTCACTGTCAACAACTTAGGATATAGTGCCGGAACGGGAATTGAGGCAATTCAACAATCCTTTGATTCCATTGGTGCCTCAACAAACCCCGTTGCTCCAAACGTTACGAACATAAGAACTTGAAATAACGCGAAGATAAAAAATACTGCTCACATTAGGAGGAAGATCATGACCATCCGTTTTGGTACCCGGTTGCTAGCCAAACCACTGCTTGCTGCCGCAATGGGCTTAGGGCTTTTAGCCTCAGCACCCTCACAGGCTGAGAGTGTTTTACGAGTCAACATGCATTCGGATTTAAAGATTGTTGATCCGATCTGGACAACAGCGTACATGTCCCGTAACTACGGCTACTAACTGCTGGTACGTGTCAAGAGAGTGTTCGATTCGGTGCTGCACCGCCTCGCCAAGCAGGCGCCCTCTTTCATTCTCGCTTCCAGAGACCTTAACGTGCTGCACTGGTTGAATGGGTTGGTTTTCAGTCATGCTTAATTCACCCTTGCGTGTTGGCATTATGCTGGGCAACTGGGAAACAATCAAACGCGGGCAATGTTGAACTGGACTGCTAACAATGGCCCACAGGCCTTTGATTACACCGATTTATTTTCGATGGGATCTTGTACCCCTCTGAAATTTCCCTTTTTTACACTTGGCGAAATCAATAAATATTGCCCCTCGCCAGAATAGGCAACAGAAAACCACTTTTTTGTGTTGCTAAAGTGTTCGGCCCGGTGCGTTATATTTATAGAAAGGCGTAACAAGCGCACTGGATAAGGGATGGAACCATATGAATCGTCATTTAAAATCTCACTACCGAAGCTTCGTTTTTGGCTTGATCGCCCTGATGGCTTTAACGGGTTGTGAAATGTCAGACGGCGATCTCGGTTCCACGGTGGGCCCGGCCTTTAACGGTGATGCCGGGGGTGCAAGCGGCTTAAGTGGGATTAATGTCCCCACTGAATACATTTCTAATTTCGATAGCTCCGCAACTGTTGAAGCCATACGCGCAGGTTTGTCTCCAGGCTTACAACTGATCGACACAACGTTCAGTTGCTACAACGTGGATACCGTCGATTACTCTCAACCCTACACCACCTTTACCGTGTCGGGCACCACCTATACAAGCACCCAAGGCAATGGCTTGATTGACTACGACCCTCGATACGGTGACTTTACCCTCGATGGTGGCGCCTTTGACGGTGTAGATTTTGTGTATCTTTCATTTGATCAGTGGGGACAAGAATTTGATATTGAAGTCGGCAACAATGAATACACTTGCTTTCAACACGGTTCAAGCTTGGAACGCGGCTTCCATCGATTTTTACTCAACACGCCAGAACTGACTGATTACACTTGTCGACATGTGACTTCCAATGATGAGCAGATTGTTCGGTTCTCCGCAGGTGGGCAGTACGCCACTGCGCGCGGCACCGGACGCTATGTATACCGAGATATTATTGATTCATCTTCATCAAAGATCGATTTTATCGGTGGCCCGCTGGACGATGAAACCGTAACCTATCGAGAAGACCCATCGACGGGTCGTCAAGAGTTTCGGATCAGTGAGACCCAAGCGTTCGGTATCGCTGTGGGCGCGTCTTCAACCTTAACTTACGTGTGTGGAAGGCTTCGCACAGCACGGCCTTATAAACAATACGGTATTGCTGCGGCCACACCAGTCGCGGCACCTAGCGTGCCCTTGAGTGGGCTGTACTACGTCCAAGACATCCTGACCAGCTCCACCGACAGCCACCTTTGGGCAGACTACTACCACTTTCGCGGCGATGGGTATGTGAATCGACGAACACCCTCGGTTATTGGCGATGATTGTGATCGAACGCGGCCTAACGGATTGAACTACTGCATGAGCTATACCGTTGAAGGTGATCGACTAAAGGTGACCAGTCATCGCGGCGGTACTTTCGAATCACCGAAAATCAATTTAGGGCCGAATAATTCAATCGTGACCATTAACAGTGCCTATACCGAAGCGATCACACCCTCACCGTCAACACACATCAACGGAATTTGGCTAAACAATCGATACACATCCAACGGTTGTATCGTACTCGATAACTGCACTTACTCTTATTCAGAAACCGTTTACCGAATGAATACAGATGGACAGTTTTTGAGAGTGAGGTCTGGCTATGGTGGATCTACAGTTTCACTAGGCTTAGGTTCAACCAGTGCCTTTAGTAACTCTTCAAACGATTCTCAAGGCTATTATGAAATTCAGGGGAATCGCTTACTTTTATCGTTTGCCAATGGTGATGTTGAGAATTTGTTTATTTATCAACTCTCTAATGGTGATTTAGCCATCGGCGGGTCTTTGTTTATTGATGATTCGGATTAATTTTAGGCTTTGGCCAGACTGCCCGCTTCTGTAACCGAGATTTAGCTAAGACCTGAATTCGCCTGCGCATCAACCAAACACAACGCCTAACGTTGGGCGCTACACTAAAAACCAAATTGGCAGTTTTTGTGGTAGTTTGTCGAATTAGTGCCGGTCGATTCAATGTAGCCGTTGATGCGACTCAAAAGGCACAGACGGCTCGTTCTGAGCCCAATAACCAAGCCCCATCTATATTTCCGGTAATGATGAGAACCGGGACGGATTCTCGAGAGTCGTACATGCCTCTAGCGTCACACAATCGTTCTCGTCAAACAAACAAACCTGCTCGTGTATCGGGCCTGCTGCCTAGCGCCCATTTTTTATCCACTACGTTTGTCCAAGTGATTCTCACTTGCCTGTTTTTACTTTGGCCGTGCTCATCCGTTTCCGCACAAGAATCACAGCGCAGGGTGGTCGATCAGCTGACTGCGTCAGAATTAGAGGTTTTGGCGCGCCTGGGTGAGCTGCGTGTTGGCAGTGTGGCCGGTGCACCCCTGCTCAATGACGTGGATGACGCCGGTCACCATGTGGGTATAGCCGCAGATTTCACCAAGCTGATCGCCGAGCAGCTTGATCTTGAAATTACCGCAGTGAGCTATCCAACAGTGGCACTCATGCTCGACGCCGTTGCCAGGGACGAGATCAACATTATTGCTTATTTGGTGGTTACAGAAAACCGCGCCAAAACGCTCGCTTTCACCGAACCGTACATTAATGTGCCGTGGGTTGTCATTGGCAGAGAAGAGAGTTCCGCATTCTGGCGTTTCAACAATCTTTATGGTCGCACCCTATCGATTCGTGAAAAACATCCGCTCATCCCGCTTTTGGAAAATGAGCACCCTGAGATAACGCTATACCAAGCACCCAAAGCGCATCAAGCTGTAGAGGCAGTGGCTAACGGTAAGGCGGATGCAACGATAGACATCAGTTTGTACGCTAAGAGAATATTAAGTCAAAATCAAAATTACGATGGAAAATTACACATTCTTGGAGAGATGGATGACGCACCCAGCGATGTGGCTTTTGCGGTCGACCCTAGAAATGCTGACGTCATCCCTATTCTGAACAAAGCGCTGGCAACTGCCGACGATGCGTATGTCGGACGTGTTATGCATCGCTGGATCGCGGTGGACTTTGAACCGGAAAGACGTTTTCGGCGCTACCTCAATGCGTTGATACCTTTTTTAATGCTGCTCGGGGCCGGTCTTCTTTTTATGATTTTGTGGAACCGAAGTATTGCAAAGGAAGTAAGCAGAAGGGAGCAGGCAGAACGACGGCTTATCGATATGACTGAAAACCTGAATACATGTGTGTTTCAATTTCATAAAGAAGAAAACCAGAATCTGGTGCTGGATTTTACAAACAAAACGTTCCGCGAAATGTCGAGAAATTCCATCGCCCATGGCGGCAATGACCAACTATCTTTTGAGACAGACTTTATGTCTTTTTTCCACTACGTGGATGCTGATGATCGTGAGCAAGTGCTTGCACGTTTCAACAATAGCTTGGCATCAAACTAAATTTCAGACAAACATTTCGTTTCGATTTCCCCAGTGGAGAAAAAGGCTGGGTACTGCTCACAGCAGACTGCAGAGCAGATCCTGATCTGGGGCTTATCTGGAGCGGCTACGTATTTGACTTGACCAGCGAGCGACTTCTTAATGTCGAGCTTGATGCACTCGTTAAGTCACGCGATGAGTACATCGCTATGGTCTCGCATGAAGTGCGCACACCGGTGCAGAATATTGGATTGGGGTTACAGTGCATTGATCAATCGGGATTAAATGACACTCAGAGTGAAATGTTGACCATTGCAAAGGCCTCTGCCGACCATTTAGAGACACTCGTTAGCGATATTCTCTCTGACACCACGATTGGACAACATGCGATAGCACCCAAATCTTTCCAGAGTCAGGAAGCGCTCAATCTGCGCGAATTAATTGCCACCGTGTGTCGTGGATTCCAAGCCGCCGCTCAGCAAAAAAACATAAGCTTTAGTTACACAATTGATGAGGGTATTCCAGGCAACGTTTGCATAGACGGCTTGCGGGTAAAGCAGGTGCTTTATAACCTTATCGGCAATGCGGTCAAATACACAGAAAGTGGCAGCATCAGTGTAGCCACCACGAAGAAAGTATTGGCCGGTCAACCGCATTTCCAAATAATAGTTAAAGATACTGGGATAGGAATATCTGCGGAACAACAGAGCAAAATATTCGAACCCTATGCCACAGTAGGTGCAAAGTCGAAAAACAGCAGTGGTCTAGGTCTTGCGCTAAGTAACCGGTTTGTGGCCGTCATGGGCGGGAAGCTACAGGTTACTTCGCAACTCGGCCACGGCTCAGAATTTACTATTTCGCTGCCATTGATTACCGCTGAAGAGTCTGCCACACCCCACGATTTTAAGACCACGCATGAAGAAAAGTGGCACCTTGACTCCAACAGGATACTGCTCATCGATGATAATGAGATGGTTCGACAAACATTCGCAGCTTCCCTGACAAACAGCGGTTATGAGGTGACTCAGGCGAGTGATGGTCTGGAGGCGCTACGTATGGTAGAAAAATCAACGTTTCTCGCGGTGGTTACTGATTTACAAATGCCACAGATGAATGGTTTTGAACTGGTCGAAGCACTTTTGAATTTGCATACCGGCAGCGCATCCAGACCCATCAATATTTTGATCACCGGCACACTCAGTCGCGAAATCACCACGCGGGGCACCGAACTGTTCGATGGAGTTCTTTTCAAGCCGGTGAGATACGGGAAGGTAGCAAAGCTCATTGAAAACATAGCCGGAAGAGACGCAATGCCTACCGATTCTGCACTCAAACCAACGCCTGTGGAGTGATGCCTCAATAATGTTGCGTTGAGGACGTGCGTTAATTACTAAATAAGGAAGCGTCAGCAGACAAGTAAAACGGGTTTGCCAACTAAGCACGATAAGCAGGCAACGGCGATGTATCTTGAAGTTCAATCAATCGCTTTAGCATCAACTCACTTAACTGGTTGCGAATGGGTTGGGCGGCTGGATCATCAAATAGGTTGTGCAGCTCTTCAGGATCATTGTGTAAATCATACAGCTCGTGCCAATCCTCACCTTGTCGAAGTGACATTCGATAACGTTGAGTAACCAATGTTCGCACACGCTGAGGTCGATCAAACCCGATCATGGATCGCTGGCTGTCCTCCTCGACAATGATGGAGTCTGGTGATTCAGTGGTCAGCAAGTCCCTACCCTGCATACCGTTATACGGCTGAATACCGGCTCGGGCCAGCACGGTTGCCGCAATGTCGATGGACGATGACAAGCCAGCTTCAACCGAAGCACCTGTTTGTGTGCCCGGTTCGTTCCAGATAAAAGGCACCCGGATTAGACCTTGATAATGCAACAACAGCTTTAGCATTAAACCGTGATCACCCATATAGTCACCGTGATCGGACGTAAAAACAACCACCGTGTTTTCTCTTAATCCCGTTTCGTCCAGCTTTGCCAACACCCGCCCAATGGCATCATCAATCATCGTGATCATGCCATAGGTTAATGCGGTAATCGTTCGTGCTTCATCCGCTGTTACAGCGAACGGGCTTTGATTGTCCCTAGCATCCGATCCCTGCCGAAGCGCTTCTTGCATGGCCCGTATCGGTGGCAATGTGCCCTTATCAAATGACTCAGGCAGTGTAATATCCTCAGGGTCATACATATCCCAATAACGACCCGGTGGCGTGAACGGGTGGTGTGGATCTGGAAACGACATTTGCAGAAAAAACGGCTCTTCTTGACCAACTTGCTCGCTTATCCATTGCTCTGAACGATCGGCAATCCAATGAGTAGAATAGAGTTCCTCGGGCACAGCCGTTCGCCAGGCTTGCGGCGCTTCGGGACGATTGTGAGACAACGCATTCGTTGGGCCAACCAGTTGATCAAAATCTTTTCGTTGCTCCCTAGCCCACAACAGATAATCGCCCGATGCTTGATCGGCATGATCGGCTGCCACTTCGACATGATCAAACCCATAAAAATTACCGTTAGTTCTATCTGCCAACGGCGTGTCCCATTGGCCGATGACTTCCAAATCATAGTCTTCGCTGTGTCGGTTGTTCTTGAACGCATCGCGCAAATGGGATGAAGGCTGTGTTTTCCCAGCTTCGGCTTTAAAGGTATTGGTGGCAGGAAGACCGGTGAAGCTTTGCAGATGAGATTTGCCGATCAGCCCAGTTCTGTAACCTGCGTCTTTGAGCAGTTCGACAAAAGTGGTTTGATCTTTTGAAAGCGGTATGCCGTTGTGCCTGGCGCCATGTGCCGAACACATACGCCCCGTCATTATTGAGGCTCGATTGGGCATGCAAATCGGGTTAGCCACAAAGAATTTATCCCACCGAGAACCGCTCACCGCTAAAGAGTCGATGTTTGGCGTTTGAACCACGACGTTGCCATAACAACCCAAATGATCCGCTCGGTGTTGGTCCGTAATGATGAATAGAAAATTTGGCCGATTGTTCATGTTGTAACGCTCATCTTAGCTAACCAATTTACTGCACTGCCGCCTGTCGAAAATCAGTAAAAGAATACCGATAACAATGGCTGGTAAATGTACGCTTGGCGAGATTGCCAGTACCAAAAATGCGACCACTAAACGAAGCACAATCTCGAGCTTACTCAATGCACGACGATCGTATCCGGACAGCGCAGAAGAAAACATCCAAATACAAAAACAAGTTCGAAGCACGATCCATATGAAAGCCACAGTCTCAAAGACTTCAATAATAAGAATCGTGGGGTAGAACGCAAACACAAAGGGAATAATAAACTTTGCCATACCCAGCCGGAAAGACATCAGCGCTGTAAACAGCGGATTAGCACCCGCTATCGGGGCTGCTGCATAGGCGGCTATAGCGACAGGCGGGGTCAGAGATGAGGCCACACCGTAGTAAAAAACGAACATATGAGCCGTTAACATCGATACGCCCAACGCCTGCATCGCAGGCCCCATGACCAAAACAATAATCAAATACGCTGGCAACGTGGGCATACCCATGCCAAGCACCAACGCGCCTACCATGGTGACCAACAACGCGGAAAATAGGCTTTCTCCTCGTATATCCCCAATAAGATTGGCAAGCTTTAACCCCAACCCGGTTGAGTCCAGTGAGCCAACCAAGATACCGATAGCAGCAATCGCAACCAGTAAGGTTGCGCCAGATTCCGCACCTTTTAGAAAGGATCGCCACACTTTAAGCGGGTCTTTCCTCACGTCAGGATTAATCACACTGAGCACTAACAAAACGATTACGGCATAGAAGCCCGACGCGGATGTCGAAAACCCAAGCAGTAACGACGTGATGACGGTAAGTATCGGGCCAACAAACAGCACCGAGTTGATCAGATCAACGGAGGTGATTTTGTCATCGACTGTTAAGGGCTTAATCTCTATGCCCTGCCGACGAGCTTCAACAGTGACCGCGGAAAAAAGGCTGAAGTAATAAAACAAGGCCGGCACCAACGCTGCCACGATAATGTTCAGATACCCCACGCCCGTTAGATCAGCCATCACTAAAGCCGCAGCCCCCATAATGGGCGGCATAATTTGACCACCCGATGACGCGGTGGCTTCAATGCCCGCTGCAAACGTGGGTGTGAAACCCCGTTTTTTAATCATTGGAATCGTAAAGGTTCCAGTGCCTACAATATTTGCAACCGTGGAACCGGACATGGTGCCAAACAGCGACGACGCAAGAATGGCTGCGTGTGCAGGCCCCCCTCGGGTGCGCCGCGTGGCCAAAAACGCAAACTTTAAAAGCGTATCACCCGCGCCGGTGCCCTCCAGCAACACACCAAAAATTATAAAAATGAATACGGTGCTTAACACAATGTTCGTCACCGAACCGAACACACCTTTATTGGTGTTGTACCAAAGCGCCTCAGCCACTTCTTTTAAGGAGAACCCCGTATGTTCTAGAATGCCGGGCAAATTCTGACCGAACAACAGATACGCCACACCAAATAGCCCCACGGAAAATAAGCCCCAACCCCACAAGCGCCGGCATAGCTCTAAAAAGACGAATAACCCAGCCAGCGCCGGCCACGCATCCCGAGTGGAAATATCATAAAGGGCGGTTTCCATTTCGTTCTGCACAAAATAGAACGACCACAATGACCAAAGCCCTACGAGCAACAGGCCTAAATCAAAAAGATTGGATACAGACGAAGGAGCATCGGAACCGCGGGCTAAGCGGCGTGAACGCGAAACTGACAACGCAATGATAAGAGCTAAGGCAAAACCACTGGCCCGATGAAACTTCGGGTCAATTAAACCGATACCAGAACTGTACAAGGCCATAAAACCCAGCAAACAGCCAGCAAACATAGCGACAACCGTAACTATTTTTACGGTTGCGCTAGCGTAAGGTATCGATTGATTCACTAAGAACTTTGCCCAAACGGGTGTTGGGCCTGAATGGAATCAGTGCCTATGATTTATGGACGGATGGCGTCTGGTATTTCTATACCCGCTTCTTCATAGTAACGCGCAGCCCCTGGATGCAGCGGCACGTTTACCGAAGTAAAGGCAGTCTCCGGCGTCACCGCTTTTAAGAAAAAGGCAGTGGCATGAACTTCTTCAATATTCTCCCAGAAAGCCTTGGTAGCCGCGTACACAACATCGTCCGAGACACCCGCATGAGTGCCGACAAACTGCGTAAAACCAAGGGCTGTAATTTCACTTTGATTCAATTGACCTTTATAAATCCCACCGTCGAATGTCAGCATGCCGCGACCAGGGCGACCGAATAAATCCTGCATGGCCTCGTCACCGACTTTATCGGCAGGTATCGAGAGAATACGAAACTCACCTGACAAACCGTATCGTTCTATGTTGGCCGAACCGATCTCTGCCGGTCGCACCATCATGTCGATTTTACCGTCTGCAAGAGCGGTATAACCCTCACCCCAACTCAGCCGCACCGCGTCATAATCTTTTTTGGCTTCGTAGCCTGTAATAATTTTAATCAACGCTTCTGACGTCGCTGACGCAGAACCCGCTGGCGGTCCGGTAAAAACGGTTTTACCTTTAATGTCTTCCCAGCTTTCAATACCCGAACCCGCCAGGGTAACGGGGTGATAAGCACCGGCTTTAAAACCAACGATTGCGCGCAAGTTTTTAGCAAGTTCCCCCGCGCCTTCCACATTTTCATACATGCGCTTCTGTCCGGCCATCAAGTTGACCAATGAAGGCACCGACGAGAAAAAATCAATCTCACCTTTGGCACCCTTCAACATCGACTTGGTTAGCGTTTGCCCCGCATTCACTTGAATTTGCACATCCGATTTGCCCGCTTGATTGGAAAACGCAACAAACATGGTGTGCACCGGATCGCCAACCCCGGCTGTTTCACCTTTAAAAATTTCCGCGGAAGCCGTGCCAGGTAAAAGCGCAGCCAATGCCAGAGCACAGCCGGACAAGATAAGTTCACGAGTTTTGATCACAGGACACTCCAAGTTGGGCAGACGGTTAGCAATCTAGACTAGCAAAATCGCTCACATCACGGATAATAAAACTATTCACCCAATACATATCATATTGTTATGAA
The DNA here is from genome assembly GCA_937930305.1 of uncultured Granulosicoccaceae bacterium. Classification (GTDB taxonomy): domain Bacteria; phylum Pseudomonadota; class Gammaproteobacteria; order Granulosicoccales; family Granulosicoccaceae; genus Granulosicoccus. Next base: position 30,449 of record CALGLE010000040.1, read on the forward strand.
ACTGGATTCCAGACATTTAGCTCAACTTTCCGTCATTGTTGAAACGGGCTCTTTCCAAGGCGCTGCTGATCGGCTGGGCCTGGCACAGCCGGCGCTGAGCAGAAATATGCGCACACTTGAACGACGTGTGGGCTCCGCCCTGTTCCGCCGAGAGGGTCGACGCTCTGTTCCCAATAAACTGGCTCAAACACTATCGAGGAGTGGCTTGGTCATTCGTCTCGCCGAGGAGCAAGCTGAAATCGCTGCCGACAAGTCACTATCGGGTGCACTGGGGGAACTGCGAATTGGTGCACCACCCATCGTAGCCGGCCGGTTTTTAACAGACGCGCTGTCCCGTTTTATCAAAGAAAATCCAAACTACCGTGTTGAGCTTAAGACAGGTTTAGTGCATGAGCTTCGCTCAATGCTGGAACGC
>CALGLE010000041.1 GCA_937930305.1 uncultured Granulosicoccaceae bacterium
GCCGAAGGTGACGCGGCTGCCGAAGGCGAAGAAGCGGCTGAAGGTGATGCGGCTGCCGAAGGTGAAGAAGCGGCTGAAGGTGACGCGGCTGCCGAAGGTGAAGAAGCGGCTGAAGGTGATGCGGCTGCCGAAGGTGAAGAAGCTGCTGAAGGTGATGCGGCTGCCGAAGGTGAAGAAGCTGCCGAAGGTGACGCGGCTGCCGAAGGCGAAGAAGCGGCTGAAGGTGATGCGGCTGCCGAAGGTGAAGAAGCGGCTGAAGGTGACGCGGCTGCCGAAGGCGAAGAAGCGGCTGAAGGTGATGCGGCTGCCGAAGGCGAAGAAGCGGCTGAAGGTGATGCTGCTGCCGAAGGCGAAGAGTCTAAGACCACTTCAGTTGAATACGATGATTCTGCAAAGATCTCGGGTGCAGGCGCACCGGCTGCTGAGGAATCAGCGGAAAGCTCAGAATCAACTGAAGGTGAAGCGGCGGAAGCTGCAGAATCGGAAGAAGCTTCTGAAGCCTCTACAGCTACGGTCGATGTACCTGATTTCAACTTATCCGGCGTAAGCCGCAAATTGGGCGGTGTCATCGGAACGGCCTCTGCGGTTCTTGGTGGTGTCAGCGATGCAGATTCTGCAACGGCTGCTCTGCCTAAGCTTGAAGAAGCAAATGCCACATTAACTGAAGTTTCTGAAGCGGTTTCTGGTGCTTCAGGTTCAGCTAAGACAGCACTGGATCGAGTCATCAAAACGGGTATTGCTAAGGTTAAGCCAATGGCTGAAACGGCCCTTCGTAAAGACGGTGTTTCCGATGTATTAGCACCAGCAATCGAAACGATGATGGAAACCATGTCTGGCATGGTTAAGTAAACACATCTTCTCAGTCACATGAGAAGCAGTGAACGAAGGGCGGCCACTGTGCCGCCCTTTTTTTTGCACGGATCAAATTCCCTCATGGCAGCGATTCGACAGCGGCCAAAAACGGCTGCTGTCCTAGCGTTAGCTGCAGCCACTCTAATCGCATTCGCTTGCGCCTCGACATTGAATGGCCCTACTTTCCATGCGGGCTGCTTACCTAGCGAATACGCTTCCCCCGATTCAGCCGAATTTGTTGTCTGCGCTACCAGCGACATGGCTAAGATAACGCGCTTTGGTGCGATAACGCTCGAACACGCAAATTTTGATTTATCTACCAATCAATCCCTAACACTCACCGCTGCACGAAATGAAGTGATTGGCTTCCAATTGATTGTTCAGCGCATTGCGAAAACCGACAATCAAACACAATCACCGAGTGACGTTAGCGTTCAAGCCTCTCCTTGGATTCACAATGCATTCAACGAAGATCCAACACTTGCGCCCATAACCCAGTACTTTGCTGCGCATTATCACTATGTGGACAAAGGCGGTTACCAATGGGGGCCAAAGTCTGCCGTGCTCAATTGGCCTGACGAATACCCCGATGCGTTAATTCCCAATCAAGGCCGGTGTGCGGCTGCCACCACACCCATCTTTGAATCGATAAACTTAAGTGATGAAAAAAACGCCAATCAGGCCATATGGTTTGACGTGTACGTTCCCAAACAACTCAGCACGGGCACTTATCAGCAAACCGTTTCGTTAACCATCGATTCAAACACTGTGACGGTGCCCATTGATTTAACGGTTTATCCCGCCCAATTGCCAGACAAACCTTCCGTGCACGCGGTGGGTGAGATCTATCGTTCCTATAACTTGGAAGGAGCCGGTAATTCCCTACTGTCCCCAGCATGGCAAACGATGTCGAATTGCTATCAACAACTCGCGCATCAACACCGTACGGTTTTCTTCGAACGGGTGGTAGTTGCACCTGGTGACCCAGAATGGGATGCCTATTTAAATCATATTGAACCGGTGCTCAACGGCAGTTTATTCTCTAGTGACAATGGCTATGTTGGTCCGGGTGAAAACACAGCCGTCGGTGTGTGGCGAACACCCTGGGAACAAGAAATCAATGTGCAACGCGAACAAAAAACAGATACCAACACGCTAACTCGAATCACTAACGAATCGACAGCTTGGCAAAACTACGTCACGTCCATAAACGCAACAGAACTCGATTACTTCGCTTACGTGTTTGACGAAGTGGATGGTCCGGACCCAACGGCGGATCCTGACGAACGCTACGACTATATTGCCAGTGTTCACGATGACATGGATGCGATGCAAAAAGCGATTGATGCAGGATCTCCTAATAACCCTCGAATTGATCTGTTATGGACCAGTCATTCAAACCCAAGCATTTGGCAAGACGACCCGGCGTTGGATTTAACCGGCAAGATTCGTCTTTGGGCGCCAAACGCCAGTGCCGCCGATGTACCGTTTTTAAAAGCTCGCCAGGCCGCTGGTGACAGCATTTGGTTTTATCACAGTGGGCACCCAGCGATTGGCGTGCACAGCATCAATGCATCCGGCATCGAAATGCGCACATGGGGCATGGCCGCTGCGCGCTATGGATTCGATGGGCAATTTATGTGGGCGGTTAATTTGGGCAGTGATGAACGCCCGTTCGCAGAACCTTCCTACAAACCCGATGACGATCGATTTGGCAATGGCGTGATGGTGTATCCGGGCAACCAGCTACCCAAAATCGGTTACCCCGCCACACCCGGCCCCCTGCCATCGATGCGTTTAAAAGCCTGGCGCCGAGGGTTGCAAGATGCGGAATTGATTCAGCTGGTGCGAAATGGTGCGAACGCGGAAGCGGTGCAAACCATGGAAGCCGAACTCACCACACTGTTTCCGCGTGGTTTGAGTGAAGGTACGGGCAAGGCGGCTTGGCAGCAGTCGCCTGCGGCTTGGATTGATTTTCGGGCATCGCTTTTGCGCCTCAGTGAACTGCCCTAACTAACTGTTGCTGGATGTGCCTTTCTTACTATCAGAACCCCAGCAGTATTGCTTTTCAGGACATTATCACGCTTGTTAAGTGCCACTGCCGCGACCAAAAAAGTCCATTAACCTCGCACCGCTTGGGCTTCAGGGTTTAACAGCAACACTTAATTAGGGCAGTTGCCTAGATCCGAGAAAGCGGCAACATAGGGAAGGCTCGGTTTCGAGATGGGCTATAAGTTACTGATGGCCCACAAAACTGTCCCATCACCACCGCCGAAACACCTCGGAATGGTCCAGTTTCTGCAACATGACTCGAAGGCCAAAAGCCCCAAACACCCCCACCGACTGGACCGTATTAATGCCCGATTCAAGCACCATTGAAGCCGAAGACCTGAGCCGCATCTGCGAGGCGCTGGCGAAAGTAATTGGCTCTTGTTCCGGTAAAGCGGTATGGAGGCCATCAAACACGGTAAACAAGTGGTGTCCATGGACGCAGAATTGATGGCAATAATTGCGAACGCAACAGAATTTGGCGAGGATGTGCGCGGCTTGCACAGGCCCACCTGTGATCACGTTACAGAAGGCGCGGAACAGGATCAATTAATCTTGGACGGGTTGCTCTAGCAATAGAGCACACTTTCTGGCATGAGCCCAAAGCCCGACATTCCCCTATGCGTTGATCTGGACGGGACCTTAGTCAAAACGGATATGTTGTTTGAGTGTGCGCTGCGCTTACTCAGCCAAAGCCCACTGTATTTTTTTCATATGCTCGTTTGGCTGACCCGCGGTAAAGCCACACTGAAACGTGAAGTGGTGTCGCGCGTTACGCTCGAGCCCAATCTGTTTCCGTTTAACGAAGAGATTTTAGACTACACGCGACAGCAACAAGCGCTACGTAAAACGGTGCTAGTCACCGGCAGTGATCAAACCATCGCCGATTACGTGGCGCATAATTCAAAAGTATTTGATCTAGCCAAAGGCAGCGACGGCGAAACCAATTTAACCGCCCACCATAAACGGGACTGGTTGGTGTCGGAATACGGCGCGGGTGGATACGACTACATCGGCAACGAAGAGGATGACGTGGTGGTTTGGTCTGACGCTCGCCACGCCCTATTCGCAGGTGATACGGATTCTGCCTCTCATTTTGCAGATCCTGCATTCGAGAAAATATTTGCAGTACCCAAACCCAAACTGTGCGACTACCTGAATCTGATTCGGCTACATCAGTGGTCGAAAAACACGCTGATCTTTATTCCATTTCTATTAGATAAAACCGTGCAAACCTGGCCAAACTTTGCGATGGCATTGATGTGTTTTGTCGCGATGTCGCTTCTTGCCTCCACCACCTACATCATTAACGATTTACTTGATTTAGCGGCAGATCGGCTCAATGCCACCAAGAAAGAGCGGGCACTGGCCTCTTGTCGAGTATCGATAAGCCGCGGGTTGTGGGTGTCATTCGCATTATTTTGTGCGTTCCTTATTGTGATGTTGTTTTTACCCATAGAGATCAATCTGATCTTATTGTTCTATCTAGCTTGTACCCTGTACTACTCCTTCTTTTTAAAACGTCGAATGATTTTAGATGTATGCACCATCGCAGGGCTACACACCTTGCGCATCATCGCTGGCATGTTGGCGGTGGGTGCATCATGGTCTTTTTGGTTATTGGCGTTTTCAATGTTTGTGTTCTTTAGCTTAGCGATGGCTAAACGCGTATCAGAGCTTACCAATCTACGAGACGCAGGCTTAGAACCTGCCAGCGGTCGCGGTTATCGAATCATGGACCTTCCCATGCTTAACACCATTGGGGTGAGCTCCGGGTTCATTTCGGTATTGGTTGTGGCCCTGTTTATCAACAGCGAAAAAGTGGCTAGCACTTATTCGCAGCCGATTCTATTGTGGCTGCTTTGCCCTTTATTAATGTATTGGATTGGTCGGGTTTGGATCATAACCGCACGCGGAGAACTACACGAAGACCCCATCGTCTTCGCAGTAAGAGATAGGGTCAGCATTGCGGTGGTCACAGCTTTAGCGGTGGTGGTTGCATCGGCTTCGTTTCTGTAGATCCGGATAAGCGCACACCATGTCATCAAACTTTCGCAGCTGGGGAACCATCCCCCACCCACCTCAAGAAACCTTAAGGCCGTTTTGGGTATCAGAATTGGCGGATCTGTTTGCCAACCAAGCCCAGAGCTTAGCGGTGGGGAACGGTAGAAGTTATGGTGACAGTTGTTTGCTGCAAGATCACCCTGTCATACAAACCACACAACTGAATCGGATTATTCGCTTTGATCGGCAAACTGGGGTGATTCAAGTTGAGCCCGGTGTAAAGTTATGTGATTTGCTAACCGTAGTTGTGCCTGCCGGTTGGTTCTTACCCGTTACACCCGGCACATCATTAGCCACAGTGGGTGGTGCGGTAGCCAACGATGTGCACGGTAAAAATCATCACACTGATGGCAGCTTAGGGTGTCATGTGCTGTCCTTGGATTTACTCACTTCCGACAGAGCCTTACGAACTTGCACCCAAACCGTACACACCGATTTGTTTAACGCAACCATCGGTGGCTTGGGCTTAACGGGAATCATAACGGCTGTTGAACTGCAGCTCATACCAATTAATACCAGCTGGTTGGATGTTCGGTATCAAACGTTTCCAAATCTTGAAGAATTTGCTCGTCTGTCCACTGAAGCCCGTGATGACTATCGATATACCGTTGCCTGGATGGATTGCGCAACGCCTGGCAGTGCCGGTCGTGGTGTGTTGATTTCGGCGAATCATTCTGAACAAGGAGATTTAACCGTTGGTACTGCAGCGGCGAAATTCTCTGTTCCTATGAACTGCCCGAAATACACGCTGAATAAATATTCTATTCGTGCCTTTAACGCCTTGTACTACCAACTGCAAAAACGGAAAGAGGATGGGGTTCGCCATGAACATTATCAGCCCTACTTTTATCCCTTAGACGCCATCGGACATTGGAACCGTGTGTACGGTAAGAAAGGATTTCATCAATATCAATTCTTGGTGCCACTGGACGCCATGCCAGTGATGTCTGACATTCTAAATACCATCACTAACAGTGGCATGGGTTCCTTCTTAGCGGTACTGAAAGAATTTGGTGACATAGCATCACCGGGGCTATTGTCGTTCCCAAGGCCTGGGTACTGTTTGGCATTAGATTTTTCAGAGCGAGGCGAAAAAACTGCCGCACTGATTAGTGAGCTTGATGCGCGCGTGCGTGAGGCTGGTGGAGCGGCCTATCCTGCCAAAGACAAACTGATGTCAGCAGATTCTTTCCAACAGTACTACCCACAGTGGACTGCCTTTCGTCAGCACATCGATCCGGTGTGCAGTTCTGACTTTTGGCAACGGGTTTCCAATACGTCTGTTAGTACACACCAAACGCAACAACCCGATAAGCTATGACGATGAAACAATCCATTGCGATTATCGGGGCGACGTCAACGGTTGCGATCAGCGTGGCTCGCAAACTGGCGGCCGAAGATGTGGATATCTATCTGGTGGGCAGAAACGAAGACAAACTTGCCACCGTGGCCGCGGACTTAGCAGCCCGAGGGTCAAGCACGCATACCATAGTGACGGACCTTGCCAACCTGGATGAACACGCTAAGGTGTTGCAGCAAATCGAATCAGCAACGCATTGTTTTATCTTCCACAGCGCTCTCACCGATCAAGCAGCGGCCGAATCTGATTGGTCAATGGCAGAAGCCTCTTTAACGATCAATCTGCTGTCGCCCCTATCGTTATTGCATGGCTTGGCCAATCGTTTGGAACAGCAAAAAACAGGCAGCTTAGTGGTGGTGTCATCCGTAGCCGGTGACCGAGGCCGGGCATCCAATTATTGGTACGGTACGGCAAAAGGGGCTTTATCGATTCATTGCCAAGGCTTGAGAAACCGCTTAGCTAAATCTGGCGTGCCCGTGCTGACAGTGAAGCCCGGCTTCATTGATACTGCAATGACCGCACACTTAGAGAAAAAGCCAGCCGTGTTGTGGGCATCAGCGGAAGAGGTGGCAGACCTTATCGTGAAAGGCTGGAAACAGCAAAAAAATGTGATTTACACCCCCGGGTTCTGGCGTTTCATTATGTGGATCATTACCCGAATCCCAGAAACCATTTTCAAACGACTCTCGTTGTAAGTGCCACTATGACAAAATTCATTCCATTGATCCTGTTTACGATATTGACTAATTTTTTATCGCAAATCATGCTCAAAAAAGGCATGACGGTGTTGCCAAAATTTGATTTAACACCGGCATCTGTGCTCAGCTCTGCCTTTACCATTGTGTTCAACCCCTGGGTGTTTTTTGGCTTAGTCATGATGGTGGTCAGTATGGGTTCGCATTTACTTGTGTTGTCTCGGGTGGACTTAAGTTTTGCTTACCCGTTCATCGGCCTGTCCTTCGTGTTGATCACCGCCTGGGGCTACTTCGTACTAGGCGAATCGGTCAATACGATTCGTGTAGCGGGTGTGGGTTGTATTTGTTTAGGCGTGGTGCTAGTGGCGCAAAGCGCCTAGGTTGAGGTTGAATGGCTATGAAACATATTATTTTCGGGGGTGACGGTTTCTTAGGCACTGAACTCACCCGCATGTTGGTAGAGAACGGCGAATCGGTGCTTATCTGTGATGAAAAGCAATCGCTGGCGTTTGGTAACTACGACTCCGAACTGGTGAGCTACCTAAAGATGGACGTGCGCGATCCAGCCACATTCGATGCCATTGAAATAGGCCCAGATGACGTGGTTTATCATTTCGCGGCCCGGCTACTGGTACCTATACTGCCCAGAAAAGAGCGCAAAGATTACTTTTGGCAAGCGCTGTATGTGGGAACTGAGAATGTGCTGCAATGGATGGAGAAAAACGCACTCAAACGGTTGGTGTACTACACCACTGACATGGTTTACGGGCACACTGAATTTAACCCACGCACCGAAGAGCACCCTTGTGACCCACTGGGCCCTTACGGCAATGCGAAATACCAAACTGAACTCTTGGTGGATCAGTATCGTGAAAAAGGATTCTCCATCACCCTATTTCGTCCCCGATTAATAATTGGCCATGGCCGACTGGGCATTTTGGAAAAGTTGTTTAAGCTCATTGATATGAACCTTCCCGTGCCGACTATCGGTAGCGGGAAAAATTATTATCAATTTATCTCAGTCAGTGATTGTGCACGAGCGTGCCTTGCAGCGGTGGATGCGGGCTTACCCAACGAGAACTATAACTTGGGTTCAGAAAACCCACCAACGGTGAATGAGCTGCTTAAAGATCTGATCAATGAGGCCGGTAGCAAGTCGATCTTAATTCCAACACCCGCTTTTGCGGTTAAGGGTGTGTTGGCATTATTGGATCGAATAGGTAAGCCACTGATGGACCCAGAGCAATACTTAATCGCAGATGAAACCTGCATTTTAGATTGCAGTAAAGCCGATCGTGAATTGAACTGGCGAGCAGAAGATTCGGACACCAGTATGCTAAAAGTGGCCTATCACGATTACAAGGAAGGTAAATCCCGCCCTTCTTAGCTTCGAAAAGCCCCTTTGTTATACTGAAAGCAAGACATCTCCTAGACAGTACAGTTGTAATCTAATACCCAATCAGTCGATAGGATTTCTAGTTTGCGTGTGCCCTGTTTGGACATTCGCAGCCATGCGTGTCTATTGTGATTACTTGAACCGCCTGTCTGAGAACTATGCTCAAGCTCAGGGTTTGTCATCGCAAAATTCACCGTCTTACATTTTGCTATACTCGATCCATGACATCGCGTAGACAGCAAGCCCGCTTCCTACAACCGATCCAATCGATCTGGTGCGTCGCATGCGTCTGTTTTCTCTTGATGTCCGTCTTCATTCCGGTACATTCCGGGCACACGATGCCAATTGACGGGTTAGACGGGGTCGCCCAGTCGAGCTCACATACCATGCATGCGATGTCCTCAGGTGCCGTGCACGACAACGTGATTGCACATCACCAACAAGACGCCAACGACGCTGAATCACCGTGTGAACACCCCGATTGTCACGATAAGTCAGACTGCGCCGACAACTGCATGATGAACACATGCTGCCATTCTCCGAGTGTCTCGAACACTTCATTAATACGATTGCGCTTTGGCCAGCAAAACGGCGATACCCTCTATCGTAATTTCAATAGCGCATCGGCCATTACCAATCGGGTTCAGCCGCGCTTTCGGCCCCCGATTCAATAACCCTGTCGCCGCTGCCGTTCACAGCGGTCATTCGCATCAGGGTACCGATACGACACGGCACCACGGCCGCATGTTAAGTCTGTAATAACCACCCTGATTGCCTGTTTATTCTCAAGGGTTTTGGTATGAAAAGACGACAGTTCCTTCAGTGCGGTGCGCTAAACGCACTCGCTTGGCTTACACCCACTGTGAGTGCAAAAAAAACCGCCAGTATGGCGTTTGAACTCACTGCCAAACCTGGAAAGATACACATTGTTGGCCCCGACTTTCCCGCCACGGACGTCTGGGGCTTCAATGCGCAGGTGCCGGGTGTACCCATTCGAATCAAGCTCGGTCAATCCCTCGATGCCACCATTCACAATGCGTTGGAGGTGCCAACGGCTGTGCATTGGCACGGCATTCGGCTACCCAATGCCATGGACGGTGTGGCCGGACTCACACAAGCCGCGATTCAACCGGGTGACTCCTTCCGTTACCAGTTTGTCCCACCCGATGCTGGCACCTACTGGTATCACTCGCACGTCAATGCCTACGAACAAGTGGGACGGGGTCTCTATGGTCCGTTAATCATCGAAGAAGCTGCACCACCTAAAGTCGATCGTGATTTGGTTTGGATGATTGATGACTGGCGCTTACGAGATGATGCATCGATCGCTAACGACTTTGGCGCAGGCCATGATCGTTCCCATGCCGGTCGCATCGGTAACGTGCCAACGGTGAACGGCCGCTTTCGTGACATCATCAAAGTGCGTACCGGTGAGCGCATTCGGCTGCGATTGATCAATGCCTCAAACGCCCGTAACTTTGCCTTGTCGTTCGGCGATCTCACGCCAACGGTAATTGCTATGGACGGACAAGCGGTTACTCCTTTCGCCACGAAAGAACCGATTGTGATTGGAGCTGCAGGACGCGTGGATCTGATACTCGATATGAGTGGTGACCCGGGTTCGAAAACGTCAGTCGTTGATAGCTTCTATCGTGAGCCATTTGATTTAACGAAATTTGTTTACGAAGAAAACCCCTTAAGAGAATCCGCCCTACAAAGTTCTATTGATCTTCCGCCACCCAACATTCCAGAACCGGATCTGCAAAACGCTCTGGTGCAAGAGGTCACGATTGCAGGCGGTGCGATGGGAGGACTGCGCCGCGCTAAATTCAATGGTGAATGGGTTGGCCTACGTGAAATCGCACAGCAAGGTTATGTTTGGGCGCTAAACAATGTGGTTGGCAATCGGCTCGATATGCCGCCGTTAATGGATGTAAAAAAAGGGCGTTCCATTCGACTGACGATTCGTAACGAAACCGCCTTCCCTCATCCCATGCATTTGCACGGTCATCACATGAAACTGTTGTCAATCAACGGGCAAGGTTTGTCTGAAGCCCGTTGGCTGGACAGCCCGCTGATATTGCCAAAACAAACCATGGAATTTGCGTTTGTAGCAGACAACCCGGGTAAGTGGCTGTTTCATTGTCACGCGCTAGAACACCACGCCGCTGGGCTGGGTGCATTGGTCAACATTACTTAACCTCGAACAGGATACGATCCGCCATGAAATCCATTACCGCCGCTCTACTCGTGTTCAGTGTTTTTGTGTTCAGCGTCAGCCACAGTCACTCAGACGCCACGGGCATTGTCAAAAACCGAATGGATGCCATGACCGACATGGGGGATAAATCCAAACGGGTGGCCGATATGTTTAAAGGGAAAAGTGAATTTGATAAACAGGCATTAACCGATGCCGCTGATGCCTTTGTACGCCATGGCGCGGAAATGATAAGCCTATTTCCCGACACGAAAGAAAGTCGAACCGGTAGCGATACGGAAAGCTTACCCCGAATTTGGGACGAATGGGATGATTTCACCAAACACACCGAAGAGTTTGTCACGCGCAGCGAATCTCTTCAAACAACCGTTGCCAGAACCGACGATGTAGGTGAATTGAGAAAAGCGTTTTTTCAAACCACCAAAAGTTGCTCGGGTTGCCACAAGCGGTTTAGAAAACCCAAAGGATAACGGGGTGCACCGATAGCATGAAGGTTTTTCGTTTTTTCCTCTGTCTCGCCTTATTGGTAGGAGTTGTGGGCTGGGCTTACGCGTACTTTTACGTTAAAGATCGTGAGTCCACCCGCACCAGCGAACTCATAGCGCAAATCGAAGGCATCAGCGGCGATGCGACACGAGGTGAATACGTGGCCGCAATGGGAGGCTGTATTGCTTGCCATACCCACGTCGAGAACGGCGGTGAATTACTGGCTGGAGGCGTTCCTATTGAAACTCCCTATGGCACCTTTTACTCACCCAACATTACCCGTCACGATGCCGCCGGCATTGGTCAGTGGACAAGCGAAGAATTTGTGCTCGCAATGTCTGTGGGCACATCCCCAAACAAACAACACTACTACCCCGCGTTTCCGTATCCGTCCTACAGCGTAATGTCAGTACAAGATCTCGTTGATTTAAAGGCTTGGATAGATACGGTGGAATCGGTTGCTGAACCGGCACCAGAGCATGATCTTACTTGGCCTTTTTCAGTGCGCTCTGGCTTATTGGTTTGGAAAGCTCTGTTTTTCGATTACTCCCGTACAATGGATTTGAACGACAGAGGCAATTACTTAGTCAATGGTCCTGGGCATTGTGCTGAATGCCATTCGCCGCGCAATCTGTTGGGTGGTCTTAGCGCTCGGTCCCTGTCGGGTAATACAAGAGGGCCTGATGGTGAGTCCGTTCCTGGCATCACATTACAGGACTTATCTGAGTGGAGCATTCAGGATCTTGAATTATTTCTTGAAGTCGGCATCACCCCATCGGGTGATTTTACCGGCGGACACATGAGCGATGTCATTGAGTACAGCACCAGCTTAATAAATGAAGCCGATCGCAACGCAATCGCACGCTATTTACTGTCGGAGACAAATAATCCATGATGAACAAAAGGAACGTTTTCGCAGCCGTGCTCATGCTATCTGTCGCTACCCTATTGTTTGCATCTGACGGCACCGATGGTGTGCGCATGAGCCTTCGCGCTGACGATTTGGTGGTGGTTCAGGCCGGTGAAAAAATCTATCAATCACAGTGCGCTAGCTGTCATGGGGTCAGTTTGGAAGGTCAGGCCGATTGGCGCACGCGGGATGCCCAAGGTTATTTACCGGCACCACCACACGATGCCACAGGACACACGTGGCACCACGCCGATGACTTGCTGTTTGAGATAACTAAGTATGGCCCGGCAGCGGTTATTAATGATGCAAGTTATATAACCAGGATGCCCGCGTATCAGGGAATCTTAAGCGACGATGAGATTATCGCGGTTCTATCGTTTATAAAAAACACGTGGCCAGAAGAACAACGCGCCTGGCAAGACGATGTGAACGGAACCGACCCCACTGACAGTCAGGGCCGACACAAGAAACGATCATCATTGATCGATAGGCTGCTGAAATAACACCACTTAACACGACAAATTTCCAAAGACTATTCCTAAGGGGCACACAATGAAACGTATCTTTTGCAGCCTTCTACTTACCTTGCTAACGGCTTGTCAAGCAGAAACCAACACACCAAAAACAAACGATAGCGCAGTAAACACAGAGATCAGCAAAGCAGAAATCACCGTTTATAAAAGCCCCACCTGCGGTTGCTGTAAAGAATGGGTTACGTATTTGGAAGAGGAAGGATTTAAAGTCACAGCGATTGATCATGACGACGTAGATTCAATCAAAGTGAAATACGGGTTACCCGACCCAGGGTTAAAATCTTGCCATACCGCGATTGTGGATGACTATTTGGTGGAGGGTCATGTTCCAGCCAGCGACATCGAACGCTTGTTGAAGGAAAAACCCACCGATATCAAGGGCCTTAGCGCGCCTGGCATGCCGATGATGTCACCGGGCATGGGGAGCCGTACACCTAAGGACTACGCCGTTTTGTCGTTCACAGAATCCGGCGATATCGCGGTGTATTCCCAATATTAGTTGTTGTTACTGGCTTAGTGAGAGTGACCCTTAGCCATTTGAATATGGTGGGCCTGATGATGCGAATCGAGTGACATAAACCCGTAGAAGCCCAACGCCTTGAGTTGGCTAATCGGGGCCTCCTCGTTGGCTTTAATTGTCAGCGTTGCACCCATATCCTGAAGTTCGTGCGCGATCTCCCAGCCACGCGACTGCTCAATGTAGGACGCATGAGCAGGCACCATCCGGTGGATGGACGCAATCGATGCAGCGTTGCCTTGAATATCAAATTGAACTTGGCCGCCTTCCGTGACGGTTGACGTCGCTTCGGTGTTAAGCATCATGTGATTCATATCCAATAGATGCGCACGCAACCCATCGATGTCGACCTTCTCCCAATCGGTTTCAGCATCCTGTTCTAACATGGCCACGATTTCGATTAACGCGGAAAAAGCCGCTTGTCCCCCTTCCTGTGGCAGCGCATGATCACCACTCATTCCACCATGGTTCATATTCGGGTTATGACCGGTGTGCTTTTCAGTGGCCCAAAGGGTGAGCGACAAAAGCGCCACCAACACACTACCCAACGTAATCAATCGATACGGCATAACAGAAGATTCAGACGCAGCTTGCGTTCTAGTATGTGTTTTTTATCTAAAAGCGAATATGATCTGAATCATGTCGAATGAAATTCTTCCACCTCCCTTTGATCGCATACCCCGTAGCGACCAAAAGCACCGGACTTTGGCAAACGGGGAAACGCTGTTTATTCAAGACAGCGCAACCACTGGACTGTTTTATCTGGTTTCTGGAACGATTGATCTGAAACGCATGACGGAAAGTGGCCACAGCATGACGATTCATCGGGCCCGTTCGGGAGAAACGTTCGCTGAAGCCTCGGTGTTCTCGGATCGCTATCACTGCACAGCATCCGCTGCTTGTGAGTCACAGCTTATTGAATTCACACGATCAGCCATCGTGACATTGCTTGGCACAGATATCGACTTCACACGCTCAATGGCAGCCCGATTTGCTGTTCAGATTCAAGAATGTCGCCGCCGTGTGGAGCTGCTATCCATTCGTAATGCGGATGAACGAATTCTGTCTGCTCTTCGGGATGGACTGCTGCTTGATAACATTACCTCCTTTGCCGAAATCGTTGGTCTTGCGCCAGAGACTGTGTATCGAACTTTGAAAAAACTGAGTGATTCCGGCGCGATTACAAAAACTACCAGAGGTGTTTATAAAACACATGAAGAATAGAATTTTTTGAAAGCGACTTCAATGACGATCGAGCTGTACCGGTTTCAGTTTTTTCATTCATCTTTTATATGTCTTAGTTACATATAGTCAGTACAAATAAACAGCACCCACACCTTCCAGCGAATTGTCCACTGAATTATCATTCTGATCACCGTTGATTCCTGTAGCCAAACTTTCCTCAAAAGTAGCACTCACCGCGATTGTTTCACCATCTTCGCTGATGCTAACGGTTCGGCCGAATAAATCTCTGTTATTAGCGTTGCTGGCTTTCAAGTAGGCGTGCTGCCGCCATTGTCCATTGCTACGCAAGAACACATAGGCTGCACCCGATTTGGATCTGATGGTATCTATGGGCACATCGCTGTAAACGCCACGCCCAAACGTGTCATCACCGGTGGAACCCACCACCAGGATATCGCCCTTGTGACTCAAGTTAACTGATCCCCCGAAATAGGCTTGCTCATCGGCATTGCTGGCTTTTAAATAAGCCTGCTGTTGTGGGTTGCCAGCATCATCAATAGCGAATACATAGACTGCCCCAGAATAACTCTTCGAATTGTCATTCTGGTTACCATCGATGCCTGTTGCACTGCTTTGTTCTGAACTAGCTGCAACAGCCAAAGTGCTTGCATCCCCACTTAAACTGATGCTCGCTCCAAACCCGTCTAGCACACCAGCGTTGCTGGCCTTTAGATAAGCCTGCTGTTGCCAATTGCCATCGTTTCGCGCAAACACATACACAGCCCCTGCATCGGGTGCCGTGTTGTCGGTTTGATCACCATTAACACCCGTTGCGCCGCTTTCCTCTCGTGCTGTGCCGATGGCCATGATGGTGCCGTCTGCGTTCAAACTTATCGACACGCCAAAGTAGTCTTCACTCTCTGAATTACTGGCTTTAAATAACCCACAGAAGTTTCAAGCGCACCGGTAACAAACACCGCTTCAGAATCTTCACACGACAATGCGTTGCAAGCCTGAACCATGTAGCTGGCATTCAGCCTTAAATATAACGCTACCCGGTGTTCGAATGACGACGTTGAACTCGGCAAATCCTCAGTAACACTCACATAGCCGGATACACCATCTGCGTTTTCCAATACCCGATAGTGGGTGGCGCTTTCGATGGGTTGCCAACTAATACGAAAGGTTTTATCTGCGACAAATTCAATATCAACCTCGACAGGAATTAGTGGCTCGTTTTCAACACCGTAGGTGCCTGCATTGAGTTCGTCGAAATTGCTGATACCGTCGTTGTCATCATCCCAAATGTCAGTATTAAACTGAGCTGCGTTTATTTGAACAACGGAGTTTTCAGCCGAACCCGTTGCAAAATCTTCTTCAACAGTGCCGATGACGATGTCGCCATTAGCATCGTAGAAAGTAATAATCATAAGATCTTCGGCATTGACTGGAAATTCACCGTTCACTGTCCACAGTTCATCACTATTCCAATTAGCGTTTAATGTGATCTCTCTCCAATCAAGCTGTACTTGCAGGGCGTTGGATTGATAGGCAGGAACCGTGATGCGAAATTCTATTTGCTTGGTGACTGCGTCAGAGTATTCTGAACCCATCGCCGATTCTTCTGCATTGTTAGAGTTATCTGAATCCTCTGTCGTTTCATCGCCATCACCCAAAACACCAGCGGTATCGCTGTTAGATTCTGAGTCAGATGAGGAATCATTGGCACTGGAACACGCCGAGACAAGCCAAACAGTCAGTAATACCGGAACGATAATACGTTGGGTTTGCAGAAGTGAATTGTTTAACGATTTCACGGATTGAAAAACCATCAAAACACAGCAGAAATACTGCGATCTAACGTGATAAAACACAAAATCAGTGTAGCAGAGCGCCCAAGCATGCATACCTAACACCACGTGGTATTCCTACCAGATACAGCTCTTTTTGGAATCGTGAATGGTTATTTTGCGAAAGACGTTTCTACAAGGTGTGACGCACGACGGACTAAGGTATTTATCCAACCCGAGATGGATAGAGTTTCTTTAAAAAACTACCTCAATCGCCCGATGAATCTCACTCATCACACTCGCTGGTTCATCGCCAACCAAGACAAAATGTTGCCCACCCGTTGCCCAACTGGCGGTACCCAATCCGTGCACATCAGCCACTTGAAATTCACGTTGGGTTCCAGTATCCCCTGACATATAACAGAACGCCATGGGCGCAGAACCTGGCTTAGCATACACAAGCTGCACTAATGGCGTGCCATTAAACCCCAATTGCTGTGCGCGCGCGAAGGTGTAACCAAATTCGGTTAAATCAGGGATACCGGTGCGGGTGGGTTTGAGTTGATTTACTGTTTCCAACAAACGCAATGCATCTGCCTCACGCGTTGGCGATAATGCAGCGATGGTTTTTTCAGTATAAAGCGATTGGTAATCGGCCACTCGCTGCACCCACGTTTGATGCACACTGGTTGAAGTAATACCCGTTGAAGCGATATCAGTTGCAGCAACAACTGTTGTTCTGTTTGGCACGGTTTTTTGTAAACCGAACTGGGAAAGCAATACACCACCGGCAATACCCACACACACACAAGCTGCCATGGCGGCGTATCGCCCCCACCCACCGGCGGAGGAATCCGCAGTATCTTGCGCTAACGTTTCCTGTGAAGATACGTCAACCAAACCATCTAAGTAATTTTTTAATGAATCGGGCACAGCAGGGATTGAGCTTTGCTCGTAAGCTGCCTGAATTTTTTCACGTTCATCTAGTGTAAATGACATATCCATACACCTCAATGCATTTCGCTTTGCGGTTTTAAAGGTTTGCTACGCCTAGCCGATTGGGAAGACTCAACCACCGTCAACTGAGATTTTTTGGCTTCGCGTTCATTGTTTTCACTCGAGCTGTCAGCTGAGATTTGTTGGCCCACACCCGCGTGTTCCGACAGTGTTTTACGTGCACGCGATAAACGACTCATGATGGTGCCGATGGGTATGTCCATAATATTGGCCGTTTCCTCATAACTGAATCCTTCAACGCACACCAATAGCACCACGGTGCGTTGTTTCTCAGGTAGTGATTCTACGGCTTTCACCATTTGTCGTAACTGAAACGCAGATTCAGGCGAGGCTGTGGAACCGACTGAACTTAATGACGAGTTTGGTTCCGTGTTGATTTGCGCGTTAAGACGGGTGTGTTCATCTTGCAGCTTTCTGATACGGGTTTGCCGGGAGCGAACCACGTTAAGCCAAAGCCTATGTTCAATACGAAACAACCAGCTGCGTAAGCGTTCACGGTTCTCATATTGGTCAGCATTTTCCAGTGCTTTCACACAGGTCCGTTGCACCAAATCTTGCGCATCGGCTTCATTACCAGTCAGACGCAAACCAAAACGCCAAAGCGCATCCAGTTCGTGGGTCAGTTGTTGGGCGATTTCACACATTACAAGGTTTGGATCTGCAAGGCTTGGCTGGGTTCTTATACAGACTAATCGAATTTTAGGCAATGAGTTTGAACCTTGACGAAAAAAAATTTGAAAGCCGATGGAATAAAACTCAACCGCTGCGTGTTATTGGGGTGAGATGTGACCTAACCGACTGAATTAAAAATACAAACGAAGAGAAGATATGCATTTATTCAAACAATTAAGAATTGCAGTTCTCACCGGCACCAGCCTAATCGCTGGTCTCGCTGTGGCCAATGACCTACCGGTGACCCCTGCTCCTGAAGGCGCAAAAGTCACCATCATTTCCCCGAATGACGGCGATACCGTGGGCACTGAAGTCGTGGTTTTATTCGGCTTGGAAGGCATGGGGGTGGCCCCTGCGGGCACAGACAATCCCGAAGCAGGGCACCATCACCTGTTGGTTGATCAAACCGAACTGCCGAAAGAAGGCGCACCGATGGGTAATCCACCACTGCACTTTGGTAAAGGTCAAACTCAAACCACATTGAGGCTAGAGCCTGGCACTCATACCTTGCAACTGATTATGGGGGACAAGTTCCACGTGCCACATAATCCACCGATTATTTCTGAATTAGTCACGATCACTGTCAAGTGATTGCATAACAGCTTGGGCTTAACAAGCATAGGCAATCGCCTATGACGTTAAGCCCCTGCACTTTTCTTAATCAGCAATCGCCACCCAAGCACAAAAATTCATCCAGCGCCAAAAACAATCCACTTGCGTAAAACCTGCGGTGCGAAGCAGCTCTTCATTCCAACGGGCGGTTACCGGCACCAACACCCCTTCCAGGGCTAAGCGCTTACGTTCAATGGATTCATCAGAGTATCCGTTGTGCCGTTTCATTTGATGGTAGTTTTGTACCATCATGTCATTGATATCGGCTGAATCCCCCAACACTTTTTCAACCAAAATGAAGGCGCCACCTTTCACCGTAGAGCGACGAATATCGCGCAAAATGCGTTGGCGATGTTCCATGGGGGTGAACTGCAGGGTGAGTACCGATAACGTGAGCGATGCCTGAATATCCAAATACGGTTCGCGTAAGTCGTGCTTTTTAATCGTGACTTGATGGTTGTCGATGAGCTTTTCAAAACGAGAACGCGATGCCTGCAACATCGCATCGGATAACTCTAAACCCGTGTAGTGGCAATCTGTGCCAAAGGTTTCAATAAACGGGGCTAAGGCATCGCCTCGCGAACAGCCCAAGTCAACTATGTGGGTATTTTTTTTAACAAACGGACGCGCTACATCAAACACGCTTTGGCGCATTACGTCATATTGCGGGATGGAACGACGCAGCATATCGGTAAACACGCGACACACCTCGGAATCAAATTCCCATTTATCCAGTGCTAGGTAGTTGTCATTGTCCACGTCGCTCATCAATTAAGCACCATCAATTAGCCGCGATCCATTGTCCACAGTCCACTGCCCTCTATCCGCTATCAATCACGCTAGCGGTGGCTCTGGTGTGGTAACCATATCGCGTTGGTTTCAATCAGTCAGTCAAACGGGCTAACCAACACGATGCCTTCGTTACGTTCTGGGCCTGTGGAAATAATATGCACTGGCACGCCAACTACCTCTTCGATGCGTTTCACATAGGCTTTGGCGGCCTCAGGCAAGTTGGCCAGTTCGGTAACGCCGGCAGTCTGTGCTTGCCAACCCGGTAAGGTTTCATACATAGGCGTGCACGCTTCCAAGCCCACAGCCCCCATCGGAGGTGCATCGATGATCTCGCCGTTTAATTCGTACTGGGTGCAAATTTTAACTTCGGCCAAACCGTCCATCACATCCAACTTGGTTAAACAAATACCGGTAACCCCATTGATCAAGCACGCACGCTTTAACGCCACCGCATCCAACCAACCACAACGGCGCTGGCGCCCGGTGGTGGCACCAAACTCATGGCCCTTCTCACCCAGCTCTTTACCCACGTCATCAAACAACTCGGTGGGGAACGGACCGGCACCGACACGTGTGGTGTAGGCTTTAGCAACACCTAGTACATAGGTAATAGCGGCAGGACCGACACCGGAACCTGTGCACGCTGCGCCACTGACGGTATTGGAAGATGTTACAAACGGGTAGGTGCCTTGATCCACATCCAACAAGGTGCCTTGCGCGCCTTCAAACAAAACCGCCTCACCCTTTTGTCGGTACGATTCTATAAGCGCCGGAACATCGCGCACAAACGGCTTTAATCGCTCGCCATAGGCTTGAGCAAATTCCACCATCAGATCCACATCAATCGCTTCTTCGCCGTGTTGCGCAAACGCGATGTTGTGATGATCGAGTATGGTTTGCAGTTTGGCTTTTAATTCGACGGTGTTTAAGTCAAACAATTCGTGCACGCGTAAGGCACGCCTGGCCACTTTATCTTCATACGCAGGCCCGATGCCGCGACCGGTGGTGCCGATCGCTGACTTTCCAGCGGCTCGTTCACGCGCCTGATCTAAGGCGATGTGGTACGGCATGATTAATGGACAACCGCCACTGACCACCAGGCGATTGTTTACATCCACACCGCGTTCGACTAAGTCATCGACTTCAGTAAAAAACGCATCGGGGGCCAGCACCACGCCGTGTCCGATGGCGCAGGTAACGTGTTCGTGCAAGATGCCGCTGGGCACCAGATGCAACACGGTTTTCTCATCCCCAATGATGAGCGTGTGACCGGCGTTGTGACCGCCTTGGAAACGCACAACCAGTGATGCTTGTTCGGTGAGTAAGTCAACAAACTTACCCTTACCCTCATCGCCCCATTGCGTGCCGAGCACCAGCACACCTGTAGCCGCTTTTGACATGAGATAACCGTTTAAACGAAAAGTTGATTAAAGAAAAATTAAGATGTTATCGGTTCAACGCACCAATCATTGTCGCGTTGAAGCAGTTGATGGGAGCACTGATACAACTCCGGGCCACTGTTGTCCCCCGGTAATGCCAAAACCACCCGCGTTCCCGATGAACGTAAGTTACGTACTTGTTGCCAAAGTGCCGCCTCTAATGCCACACTTAAGTCTTTTGTGTTCGGTACAAACACACCTTGCTTGGGTGCTGAGTTAATGAAGGCATCTTGCGCGTTGGCCGCCAATCGAGACAATTGCGTTAAGTCCCCGCTGAAACCCGTTGCCGGTCGGTCTCGACCGAAGGCGGTGCCAATCGCATCATAACGACCGCCACGCGCAAGCACATCGCCTGCTTCGTTGTACGCTGCGAACAACATACCGGTGTGATAGCGATAGCCACGCAGTTCGGCTAAATCAATGACGAGTCGCACGCCCTCGTGGGATCGTTGAATCGCTGCGATGACGTCGCTCAAGGTGTGCAATGCAGCTGTTATAACCTCGGCACCACCCGTGGGCATGTCTTGAGTCACGGCATCGGCAAGTAATTCAGCTTGGGCTTGTTCAACCACATCACTGCCACCGCGTAAATTCAGTAAAGCCACAAACGCTTGTTTAAGGCCATCGGAACATTGGGCCGAAGACAATGCGCTTTCCATGTCAGGCAAAGAGCCTCGGTTCATGGCGGTGAACACCGCTCTTTGCTCCGCGTCAGTAAAGCCTGCGGCGGTGCACAGCCCTTGGTACACACCGACATGCCCTAGGTCGAGCACCAAAGACTGATTACTGAGACCGGCCAAACCGGCGGTGTCGAGCATTAAGCGAATCACTTCGATATCAGCGGCATTACCGGCGTGACCAAATAATTCCGCACCAAACTGTTGTGGTGTGCGACTGCCCCCGTAACCATCGGTACGCGCGCGCAGAACCGTGCCGGTGTAACACAAACGATTCGGGCCATCGGTGCGCAATTCATGCGCATCGAGACGCGCCACTTGCGGGGTCATATCGGCGCGCACGCCCAAGGTGCGACCACTTTGCTGGTCGACCACTTTGAACGTTTGTAGGGAGGTGGCTTCACCGGTGCCGGTGAGCAGCGCATCAATGTATTCGATGAGCGGCGGCATCACCAACTCATAGCCTGAGTGGCGAGCGCAATCGGTGAATTGGCGGCGAAGCTGATCCACTCGCCAGGCATCGGCGGGCAGCAGTTCGTCTACGCCATCTGGCAATTGCCAGGCGGCGGTTGATTCAGTCATGGCAGCAAAAGCTCTGCTCTAGCGAGCGAAGGTGATTAACAAGACGCCGACAATCATACTCGACAAGCCGATCAGCCGCAGGTGATCAGCGCCCACATCGGCCAACATTTTGGCAAATCGCTTATAGGCATCGGGGCTGATGGCAGGCATCAGCCCCTCAATGACTAGGACCAGACCGATGGCGGTTAACCAAAACCCCGCCAAGGCCTACTGCTCGGCAGGTGCAGACGGCGTACCGGCACCGGGAGCCGCATTGAAGTGCTTGAAGAAGTCCGAATCGGGCCTCAGCATCAACACGTCATTACCGCCACTGAACGCTTTACGATAGGCTTGCAGGCTGCGATACAGGTTATAAAATTCCGGATCAGAAGAATACGCATCCGCGTACACCTGAGCAGACTTGGCATCGCCTTGACCGCGGGTGGTTTCAGCCGTGGAATAGGCCGAGGCCAGAATTTCCGCTCGCTGACGATCAGCCCCTGCCACGATGATCTTGGCCGTCTCTTCCCCTTCTGAACGAATCTCACGCGCAATCGCTGCACGCTCTTTCGCCATTCGTTGATAGACCGAGTCCTGAACGTTCTCCGGCAATTCCACTTGCTTGATGCGCACATCGATGACTTCGATGCCAAGAGATGTGGCTTGGGTGTTGACGGCTTGTTGAATGGCCGACATTAACGAGGTTCGATTCTCTGACACCACTTGTCGCAACGTTTGATTACCAAACTCGTTTCGAAGCGAATCGCGTAAAAAGTCCGACAAGCGATTAATGGCGTTGGATTCCACACCACTTAAACGCGTGTAGAACGTTTCAGGGTCGGCGATCCGCCACTTCACAAACGAATCCACTATCACGGTTTTCTGCTCACTGGTCAGAACCCCTTGTGGGCGCATGTCTAAGGTTAAGATGCGCTTATCAAATCGTTTGATGGTTTCCACAAACGGAATTTTGGGATGCAGGCCCGGCTCATAGGATGAGTTTTGGATCTTTCCCAGTCGCAGCTTAATCGCGTTTTCGGTTTCTTTAACCGTGAACACACTGTTGATGGCGACCAAAAACAAGACCGCCGCAAGCACCAAGGTGACTGGATTTAACAAACGATTCATCGGGTAGTCCCTCGATCACGTGAACGCGCACCACCGGTGTTTCTATTGGGATCGATGGTGGTTGGAACACGTTGTAAGTCAGTCGCGCTAGGCACAATGGAACCGTTGCCTGTGGGCAAGGTGTTCACGTTCGTGCGCGGTTGTTGCGAGCCTTGCATGAGTTTGTCTAACGGCAGGTACGTCATGTTGCTGCCGTTGTCACCGTCCATCAACACCTTATTGGTGTTTGACAGTACCGATTCCATCGACTCGATATACAAACGATCCCGCGTCACTTGCGGGGCCTTTTCGTATTCGGTTAACAAAGACAGGAAGCGTTGAGATTCACCCACAGACGCCTCAGTGACTCGAGACTTATAAGCTTCAGCCTCTTCAACCACACGCTGAGCATCACCTCGAGCTCGCGGCAGAATTTCATTTCGATAAGCTTCAGATTCACTGATAAAACGCTCTTTATCTTCTCGTGCTTTGATCACGTCTTCAAACGCATCACGCACTTCTTCCGGGGCTTCCGATTGCGTTAAGTTCACTTCGGTGATTTCAATACCGGATTTGTAGTCGGACAGAATGGATTGCAAACTGGTTTCCACTTCAATGGTGACCGCGTCTCGACCAGAGGTGATGAGTGGGTTCATTTCAGTACGACCCACCACTTCCCGTAAAGAACTTTCCGCCGCCTGTTGCACCGTGTCTTCCGGTGAACGCACGTTGAATAAATAGTCTTCAGCGTTAGCGATGCGGTACTGCACGTTTAACGCAATTTCCACCAAGTTCTCATCTTTGGTGAGCGCTAACTGACGCGCCACCTCTGACGAATTGATTTCTTCGGTGTTAACCAAGGTGACCTTTTGAACCGGCCAAGGGATATGCCAATTCAAACCCGACTGGGTGGTGCGAACATGACGACCAAACTGGGTGACCACACCCGATTCAGCTGGTTGCACCAAGTACAAACCGGTGAGCAGCCACGCAACGATGACTAAGGAGGCAATGATGGACATCGCCATCCCGCTCATCTTGGGCGCGTTGGGAAAGTTTCCACCACCGCCGCTGCTGCGTTTTTTACCTTTACCACCAAATAAGCCGTTGAGCTTATCGCTTAAATTTTTGAAGAACTCGTCAAGGTCCGGTGGCCCACCCGAATTTTTATTCCGGTTACCCCACGGATCATTATCGTTCCCGTTACCGCCTGGCTCATTCCAAGCCATATGATTTGTACTCCGGGTTGGCGCAGCCAACCATGATATTAACGTTCAAATTCGGCATCAATGCCATGTTCACTGGCCAACCGTGCCCAATCTACGGCATCGGCATCGATGGTAAGAGCCACTGTTCCGTCATCTGCCACCAGTTCGTCACTGACCGCCGATGCCGCATAAAGCTGTGCACGAAGTTTGCCGCGATCGGGCGACAAATGCAGCGTTCCCGTCACTCTGGCGCCTCCCAAACGCTGAGCGATGGCCTCAAGCAATGGCTCAATACCCTCGCCCGACAAAGCAGACACCCAAACAGCTTCCGCCGTATCGCCCTCGCCGCGTCTAACTTGGGGACTCAATTCCACCAAATCAATCTTGTTGTAGACCACCAGCTGCGGTACGTCACCAGCGCCAATGCTCTTGAGAACCTGATTCACTTCCGCCTGCCGTTGTTCGCGCTCATCGTCCACCACATCCACCACGTGTACGAGTAAATCCGCTTCTCGGGTTTCCGTGAGCGTGGATCGGAACGCATCGACCAATTCATGCGGCAAATCTTCAATAAATCCCACCGTGTCGGCCATTACCGCCGCTTGCCCATGGGCTAACTCCAATCGGCGTAACGTGGGGTCGAGTGTGGCAAACAGTTGGTCTGCAGAATACACGTTCTCATTGGTTAAACGGTTGAAAAGCGTTGATTTCCCGGCGTTGGTGTAACCCACCAAGGCCACGGTGTGAATGCCGGTTTTGCTGCGCTGGGCTCGGCCCTGTTCGCGTTGACGGCGAACTTTCGCCAAACGTCCCTTCAACACCTTGACCCGCTCATTCAATAAGCGCCGATCGGTTTCTAGTTGCGTCTCACCCGGGCCACGCAAGCCAATTCCACCTTTTTGACGCTCTAGGTGTGTCCAGCCACGCACCAGACGGGTGGATAAATGTTGCAGCTGTGCCAGCTCGACTTGCAGCTTGCCGTCAAAACTGCGAGCCCGCTGGGCGAAGATGTCGAGAATGAGAGAATTTCTGTCCAGCACACGCACCTTAAGCTCGGCTTCTAAGTTTCGCTCTTGACTGGGAGACAGGCGCTGGCCGAATAACACTAATTCGGCTTTGGATTCTGACAAGGCCATACGCACCTCATCAAGCTTGCCCTTGCCCACGAATAAGCGTGAGTCGGGCCGCTTGCGTTTACCCACAATGAAATCGGTGACTTGCAAGCCGGCGGACACCGCCAGCTCTTTAAATTCCGCGCGCGAGGCGTCGAGCCGCAAGCCGTGTTCATGGGAGCTTAGGGGTTCATCTGCACGCGCACCGTTTGAGGTGCGCCGCCGCCTGGCGTCGTCAGTATCGATGTGCACCAGCAAAGCTAAGTCGCTGGCTACGGGACGTTCAAACAATGACTCTTCTTCCGTTTACCGTCCGAGAGCCACGTTTTACTAAAGACTTACTCGGAACTGTCTTCCTCTTCTCCGGGCAGCGCCACTTTCACGGGGCGACTCGGAACGACCGTCGAAATTGCGTGTTTGTAAACCATCTGGTTGACGGTGTTCTTGAGCAATACAACGAACTGATCAAACGACTCTATCTGGCCTTGCAACTTAATGCCATTAACGAGGTAGATGGAGACTGGGATTCGCTCTTTCCTGAGCGTGTTAAGGAATGGCTCCTGCAACGACTGCCCTTTGGCCATGATGTTATTATCCTTATCAGGTGTACTTGTTACCCTGCGTTCGTGTCTTTTATCAGGTTTGGTAACCTTTTTGGCAGACGCGTAACGACCGCCCCCTGAATGAAGCAGCACACCAATTGTGCGCCTATACCCACATTGTGTCAATCAGTTACATCCCGCTACACGAGCAATCGTGCAGGTTCAGGCGGCATTCAGGCAACACTGTTCATCATCCTCTCCACGATAACGTCACTGGAGAAACACGATGACAACCCGAAGTGCACAAAATTCAGCCAACGTCATGACTACCGAATTCAACGGCGAACCCACAGCTAAGGCCACGAATCCTTCAACGAGAACCCGTTTGCGTGCCACGATGTTGTTAAGCCTGTCACTGGCGGCTGGCCTTTTTGCCACATCAGCAGCAGCCGACAACTCATCGCGAACCATGCCCTTATTAATGCAGACCGTGGGTGAAGATAACGCCATCGCAGAAGGCTATGCCAACCCCGTTGAGACATGGATTGAACACGTGGTGCCCTTGAGTCGCCAGAGCAATAAACGTCATCACTTCCATGAACCCGAGATCTGGGTTGCCGACATCGGCACCTTATTATTCAACGACAGCGATGACGATGGGTATTTTGCAGGCTTTAGTGTATCCATCGATGTGGACGTCAGTTGGGATTCTGCGGACGTCTTCGCCAAATTTTATCTGCAACCCGATGGCGTAGAACCCAATTTATTACACAGCACCAACGTGTTCACCATTTACGAACAAGCCATCAGTGATCGCTACCGGGTGGATGTGGATTTATTGGGCAACTACCCCGCAGGTGACTACAACTTGATCATTGATGTGGTGGATGCATCGACAGGACGCGTGGTGGATTCCGTGTCGCATTTAACCCACCGAAATTTGGAAGACTTGCCGCTGGAGTCTGCCGATTTTCAGCCGCATGCCCCGCACTTACCGATGAACGAACAGGAACACGGCGATGATTTTGACGATGAAGACGACTATGGGGATGATCACGGTGACCATGGCCACGACCATGATGATCACGACTATGACCCCGATCATGACTTGGATTTTGAAATCGAATACGGCCTGTCCGCCAGCGTGACCGAATACGGTGGTGCATCTGGCTACGCGTTGTTGCTGGCCATGGTCGCTGCCCTGGGCCTAAGAGCGCGTCGCCCAGGCCACTAAGCCCGGTATACTCTCTTTCCGTGATCACTGGCACTTCACAGATCGGTGGCACGGAAGGAGAGAATTCATGGGTCAGTACCTAGACACGTACAAACAATCGCTTAACGACGCATCTAAGTTTTGGTTACAGCAAGCCAAAGATGTCCAGTGGACGCGCTTTCCCACCGTTGGCGTTAACACCGAAAACTCCCCATTTAACACCTGGTTCGCCGACGGTGAAATTAACGCCTGTTACAACGCGCTGGACCATCACGTTGCAAACGGACGCGCCGAGCAAGCGGCCATTGTGTACGACAGCCCGGTTACCCAAACTCAACGCACCCTAAGCTACGCCCAATTACTCGATGAAGTGTCCCGCTTTGCCGGCGTTCTGAAAAACTTAGGCGTCTCCAAGGGCGATCGTGTACTTATCTATATGCCCATGGTGCCAGATGCAGTGGTGGCCGTATTAGCCACGGCTCGACTAGGGGCCGTGCACTCGGTGGTGTTTGGCGGCTTTGCCGCAAAGGAACTGGCGGTGCGCATTGATGACTCCACCCCCAAGGTGATAGTGGCAGCATCTTGCGGTATCGAGCCAAGCCGCTTAGTGGAATACAAACCCTTATTGGATGAAGCCATTGACGTGGCCGAACACAAAGTAGCTCACACCGTTATCTTGCAACGCGAACAATGTCAGGCCAGCATGATCGATGGACGCGATCACGATTGGGCCAGCGCGATGCAATCCGCAACGCCGGCCGATTGCGTACCCGTCAAAAGCACCGACCCGTTATATATCTTGTACACCTCAGGCACCACCGGGCAACCCAAAGGCGTGGTTCGAGACACCGGCGGTTCGGTGGTGAGTTTAAAGTGGTCGATGAAAGCGGTTTACGACACCGACCCAGGGGATGTGTACTGGGCCGCATCCGACATCGGTTGGGTGGTTGGGCACTCCTACATCATTTATGGGCCTCTGTTTCAGGGCTGCACCACCATCTTGTACGAAGGCAAGCCGGTGGGCACACCCGATGCGGGTGCTTATTGGCGCGTCATTGAAGAGCACCAAGTGAAAGTGCTATTCACCGCCCCCACCGCGTTTCGCGCCATTAAAAAAGACGACCCCAGTGGCGCATTAATTAAAGACTACGATTTGTCTTCGTTTAAAACTTTATTTTTAGCCGGTGAACGTTGTGACCCCGATACGCTGAGCTGGGCGCAAGAGCAATTGCAGCGCCCGGTGATTGATCATTGGTGGCAAACTGAAACAGGTTGGGCGATTTGCGCCAATTGCATGGGCCTCGAAACCCTACCCGTGAAAGCCGGTTCTCCGACTGTGCCTGTGCCCGGTTACGCCTTAGATGTGTTGGACGATTCCGGAACACCGATGGCTCGTGGTGAGATTGGTTCTTTAGTCATCAAACTTCCACTGCCACCGGGCACCTTTCCCAATCTTTGGAATGCACCCGATCGTTATCTATCCAGTTACTTTCATCGCTTTGATGGTTACTACGATACCGGCGATGCCGGATACATCGATGACGACGGTTACGTCTATGTGATGGCGCGCACCGATGATGTCATTAATGTTGCCGGTCATCGCTTATCCACGGGCGCGATGGAAGAAGTGTTAGCGGGGCACCCCGATGTGGCGGAATGTGCGGTGTTGGGTGTGGCGGATGAATTAAAGGGTCAATTGCCTTTAGGTTTAGTGATTCTCAATGGCGGTTGCGAACGAGATCATGATGACATTGCGGCGGAACTCGTCGCACGCGTGCGTGAACACATTGGCCCTGTTGCCGCCTTTAGATCAGTGGCTGTGGTGGCTCGTTTACCCAAAACGCGTTCCGGGAAAATTTTACGCGCCACCATCCGATCTATGGCCGATCGCGTGGCTTGGAAGATGCCCGCCACCATTGAAGACCCAGCCGTGTTAGATGAAATTCAACAAGCCTTAAGCGCTTTAGGTTATGCCGGCGATGCGGATGCTTAGCCGATGATTAAGCGTTTAAACCATGTGGCTATGGTCGTGCCCGAGCTAGAGCCAGCCACGGCCACCTATCGCGATACCCTAGGGGCGACGGTGTCTGAGCCTCAAGCCTTGCCAGAGCATGGCGTTACTGTGGTGTTTGTGGATTTACCGAACACACGCATTGAATTACTCGAACCGCTGGGGGATGGATCGCCCGTGAGTAATTTTTTAGAACGTAACCTAAACGGCGGCATTCATCACTTGTGCGTTGAAGTGGATGACATTGTGTCCGCGCGTGATGAACTGCGCGCCAAGGGTGCGCGTATCCTAGGCGATGGCGAGCCTAAAATTGGTGCGCACGGAAACCCTGTGTTGTTTTTGCACCCGAAAGATTTTCACGGCTGCCTTATTGAATTGGAAGAAGTTTGACGTTCTTGCCCTTGCCTGTTGAGATTGCCGCGGCCAGCGATGTGGGTCGGGTTCGCTCGCACAATGAAGATGCGTATTTAGCGGAACACGATTTAGGGCTATTCGCGGTGGCCGATGGGGTGGGTGGCCACGGCGGCGGTGCTGATGCCAGTCAATTAGCGGTTAGCGAACTGCCCAAATTACTGCGCACGACTTTGTCAATGCAATCGAACAAAGACTTAAGCGATCCAGAATTTCAAGCGCTGCTCGATGGTGCGCTGGATGTGGTTAACGCTCAAGTTTATGCGGCCGGCGCTGCCATGGTTTCCAGCGCTCGAATGGGCACCACCCTCACCGGCGGCATCTTCTTAAACAGCGGAAACGCCATGATTTTCAATGTGGGCGACAGTCGCACCTATCGCTATAGAAACCAAACCTTAGAATGCATCACCAAAGATCAGTCGTGGTATCAGTCTTGGCTGGACAGTGGACAATATGGCGCGGCTCCCCCCCGAAATGTCATATTGCAAGGCATCGGTTTGGATGAGCACGTGGTGCCCGATTGGGTGGTCACCGATTGCCAAGCGAACGATTTGTGGTTGATGTGTTCTGATGGTTTATCGGACAAAATCACGGACGCCAAGCTAGCCGAACTGCTAGATGAACATCAAAGCGATAATTCACCGCTAAACTCATTGTGCGCCACGTTAATTGCGGTGGCCAATGACGCCGGTGGCGACGACAACATCACTGTCTTATTATTGAAACCTCAGCCGCTTGAAGCGTGACGGCTCCTAACTTCTCGCAACACCTAAAACCAGTCACTGACACCACATGATTCTGACCCTCTTCTACGTGTTCGCCGCCGCCATGATGGTGTTGCTGGCTGTTGTGCTGCTTAAAAGTGTGCTGGCTACGTCCTTACGCGATGAAACCAATCACCGAGACGTCAACATCGGCATCGCTCGGGACAGAAAGTCACTGATAAAAGACGCCTTTTCGAAAGGTAACATCGATAAAGACACCTACGAAAACGAGCTGCGTGATATAGAAGCCACCCTTGCCGCCGAATTAACCGACGGCCCCAACAACACACAATCTCGCATGATGCGCAGCCTGGCCGTGTTGTTTATTGTCGGTCTATCCGTGGCAGTTAGCGTATTGATGTATCAGCGTTTGGGTAATCGTGCATCCATGCAAGATCAATTTCTTTCACAAATTGGCGCGGTCATTGTGCCCAGCGGAGCCACCGTTAACCAACAAGTTGCCACCGCTTTGCAAGCAGGTGCTAACCCAAAAACCGTGGCCCAAGAAGTGGCTGAAGCTGCACGCGCAGCCTCAAGTGCTGCACCCGCTCAAACCACGCAGTCCCTAGAAGATCTGGTGCCACAACTGGAAGCCCGATTAGCCGAGAACCCCGATGATGTCCAAGGCTGGTCACTGCTGGGCCGAACCTATATGAACATGGGCGAATTCGCAAAGGCGCAAAACGCTTTATTGAAAGTGAATGAACTCGATGACAGCAACCCTGAAATGATCATCATGTTGGCAGAAGCTGGCGCGCTGCAAAATCAAGGCGAACTAGCCGGTGAACCTCAAGCTCTAATTAAAAAGGCCTTAGCGCTGGATCCTGAAAATCAACGCGCGCAACTACTGCTGGGTTTGTCCCATCAACAAGCCGGTGAGCACGAACAGGCCATTGAACTGTTTCAAGCGCTGCGCGCCAACCCCCTGCTCAGCCCGCAAGGGGTGGCCAACTTAACGCAAATGATCGAACAATCGCAAAGCGCTCTGGGGCAAACGCCGTCCAGCGAAATCGACAATGGCCGCGACAGCGACCAAGGTAATCAAAGGCTGAACGTGCCGACCGGCGATGCAAATGATGCCGGCACATCAAGTGATGCAAGCAATGTAAGCAATGTAAGCAATGTAAGCAATGTAAGCAATGTAAGCAATGCAAGCGACGCAAGCGACGCAAGCGATACTAATTCAGCACCGAACGAGTCGCAGACGGCCATCAACGTTGCTGTTGCGTTAAGCGATGCGGCGGCCAGTGCGGTGAACGACAACGACACGGTGTTCATTTTTGCCCGGGCAAGCCAAGGCCCACCCATGCCGCTGGCGGTTGTGCGCATGAGCGTGTCTGATCTGCCCACAACGGTACGGTTAGACGATACGCAAGCGATGATTCCAAACATGACCTTGTCAGCGTTCCCGTCGGTGACCTTGAGTGCTCGGGTGTCTAGCTCCGGGGATGCCATTGCAAAGCCAGGTGATTGGTTCGGTGAGCAAGAGAATGTGCAAACTGAAGGTGCCACGAGTGCTGAAGTTTTTTCGATAACGATTGACCAGATAACCCCTTAAATCATGGTTGAAGAAGCCGTTGCTATCGAGACCGCAACACACACCTTAGCGGCATCCATCACCCGTCCGGCTGCGGATAAGCCACAGGCTATCGTTGTGATGTTTGCCGGCAGCGGCCCCATTGATCGCAATGAAAATTTGCCCAACTTTGCGATGAATATTTTTAATGCCTTGGCAGACTCCTTTGCGACGGCAAATGTTGCCAGCGTGCGCTATGACAAACGCGGTTGTGGTGCCAGCGGTGGGGACTACATCACCGCAGGTCACAGTGATTTTGTTGAAGATGCGAGGCATGTCGTGCAGTTTGTGCGCGAGCAAGATGATTTCAAGCAACTGCCTATTGTGTTACTCGGGCACAGCGAAGGGGCGGCCATCGCACCGCAAGTGGCACAAACCATCGATGTGGATGGCCTCATTTTACTGTGCCCGTTCGCTCGCCCGATGCGAGAGGTGTTATTGCAGCAGGCCATTAACCGTACCCATGAAGTCAATGCCATGAAAGGGTTTCAGGGGATGGTGGCGCGTTCGTTTATGCGTTTACGCGGTGGGTTCGTGCGTATTCAACAAAAATTCTTAAAGCGCATTGAACACTCAACCGGCGACACCGTCAATTTTGGTAAAGCCACGATGAACGCCAAGTGGTTTCGTGAAATGTTGGCCTTGGACATACAAACGTTATTAAAAAATATTCAAGTGCCCACATTTGCCTTGGGTGGCGGCAAAGATACCCAGTGCGACCCACTCGATACGGTGGCCTTACATCATTTGGTGACCCAAGCTCCCATCACCACTCATGTTGAAGAGAATTTAACGCACATTTTGCGACTCGATGATGAAGCTGCGGGCATGGCACGTTACCCCGAGCTGGTGAAACAACCGATTGATGATGGTGTGGCTGAACGCTGCATTGCGTGGATGCAGGAAACGTTGCGCTGGTAGCACTCATTTGCCAATCATTACCACGGCAGGGTTTGATCCCATTCGGTTCGCGGTTGTGCTCACCATCAATATGGAAATTGGATTGATCAGCCCGCCCGTGGGTTTAAATTTGTATGTCATCAATGGCATCGCCCCCGATATTTCACTGAAAACCATTCTGCAAGGCTCACTGCCTTTCGTCGCGTGCATGATCATCGCCATCTTGCTGTTATGCTTGTTCCCAGGCATTGCAACTTGGCTGCCGGATGCGGTCACAGGTACGACGATATGAGTTTTGTAGGTGATCTTGTTTCAAATGTGTTCGAACGACGGTACACGCCGTGGAAAAAATCAGCTGATGACCCAGAACAAACCTTAGAAGAGCTGGCCAACGCGCTGGTCAGTAGCTCCGGCGAAGGTTCGGGCATTGCCTTAGCGACCCGTTTGTTGGATCAGTTCAATGAATCCAGTGATGCGGCCAAGCTGCAATTTTTTTTGTACCTCTGCACGCACATGGACATCGACCCCTTATCCGTTGAAACCTCATTGCAAGCGTATAGAAAGCAACCAACAGCGGCTAACTACTCCGCTTTCCTGGTCGCTGTTGATCCAAAGCGACAAGAACTGATTCGGCGACTGAATCGCGTGCCGGGTGCGACCGGACGCCTAGTTATCATGCGCACCGATGTGCTTCGAATGAAAAAAAAGCACGATCAATTGGCGTTACTGGATTTGGATTTCCAACACCTATTCACCTCTTGGTTTAACCGAGGCTTTCTGGTGATGCGCCCCATCACCTGGGAAACACCGGCGCACGTATTGGAAAAAATCATTGCTTACGAAGCCGTTCATGCCATTAATAACTGGGATGAACTGCGCCAGCGTTTGCAACCCAGTGACCGACGCTGTTTTGCTTTCTTTCATTTATCCATGCCTGATGAGCCGCTTATCTTTGTGGAAGTTGCGCTCACCACGGAAGTGGCCGATTCCATACAATCGGTGTTGGCGGATGGGCGTGAACCTATTGAGGCCAGCGATGCGACAACGGCTGTGTTCTATTCCATATCCAACTGTCAGGTTGGTTTGACCAACATTTCGTTTGGCAATTTTTTAATCAAGCAAGTGGCCAGAGATTTAGCCAAAGAGTTGCCTAACCTAAGCAACTTTGTCACGCTATCACCTATCCCCGCCCTTAAAAAGTGGCTGGGTGAGAACTCGATTGAAGTTAATTCCAAAGACCCAGATGAAGTGCGAGATTTAGCCATGCATTATCTGGTTAATGCGAAACGCGATGACGGTTGGCCCTACGATCCCGTGTCACGATTTCACTTAGGTAATGGTGCGGTAATACACGCAGTTCACGCGAATGCGGACACGTCAAAAAAGGGGTTTCAGCAATCGGCTGGCGCTATGGTGAACTACCGCTACGAGCTGGATGCGGTTGCCTCTAACCATGAGCGCTATGCACAGGATGCGTTTGTAATTGCCAACGCAGACATCCACGATACTGCAAAACGCATGCATGCGCGCCATGCTCAATCAAGTCGCTCTAAACACTGAAACCGATTCTGAGGGATGACCATGGCTAACGTGCTCTACGATGCTCTGTTTGCAAAACATGCAAACAATTCAGCCGTTTTTATTGAAGATGCCCTCGAAGATCGTCGAGTCTCCTATGCCGAGTTCATTGAACGCGTTGGCAAATTAGCGAATGTTTTGCAACAGCGTGGGCTAAGTCCAGGCGATCGCGTGATTGCACAGGTGGGTAAATCGATCAATGCGTTGGCGTTGTATGGTGCGTGCGTTCGTGCAGGCTTTGTGTACTTACCGTTAAACACCGCGTACACAGCGACTGAAGTGGACTATTTCGTGGGTGACTGTGGTGCAACGCTCATGGTGTGTGATCCAAAAAACTTCGATGCACTCACCCCAGTGGTGAACAAACACGCCTGCACGTTGATGACATTAAGCGCCGATGGGCACGCCGGTGATTTAGCCGAAGCCACTAGTTCAGCTTCCAGTGAATTTGAAACCGTGGCCCGAGGAGACGATGACTTGTGCGCATTGCTTTACACCTCAGGCACCACGGGCCGATCAAAAGGCGCCATGCTGACGCATAAAAATCTGTTGTCAAATGCAACAGCCTTAACCGAGTTATGGCAATTCACAGCCGATGATGTGTTGCTGCACACCTTGCCCATTTTCCACACCCACGGATTGTTCGTAGCCTCAAACGTCACGCTATTGTCCGGGGCTCGATTAATTTTCGAGCCTAAGTTTGACCTTGATCGAATCATTGAACGATTGCCACAGGCCACCTGCATGATGGGTGTGCCCACTTTCTACACCCGCTTACTCGGTGATGATCGCTTCAATCAGGCTCTGGTGACAAACATGCGATTGTTCGTCTCAGGTTCGGCGCCTTTGCTGGCAGAAACACATCGGCAATTTGAATCGACAACCGGGCATAAAATTTTAGAGCGTTACGGCATGACAGAAACCAATATGAATACCTCCAACCCCTACGCGGGTGAACGACGAGCCGGAACGGTGGGGTTTCCTCTACCGGGCGTGGAAGTGAAAATTACGGATGCCGAAACCGGCGCTGAACTAACCACCGGTGAAATTGGTGCCATTGAAGTGCGTGGGCCCAATGTGTTCAAGGGGTATTGGAACATGCCAGAAAAAACGGCTGCAGAGCTGCGTGATAACGGATTTTTCATCACAGGCGATGTAGGCACCTTAAGCGCTGATGGCTACTTAATCATTGTGGGCCGTGATAAGGACATGATCATCACGGGCGGTTATAACGTGTACCCCAAAGAGATTGAACAGATCCTAGACGATCATCCTGGAGTAGCCGAAAGTGCTGTGATCGGTGTGCCGCATGCGGATTTTGGCGAAACGGTAGTGGGCGTGATCGTGGGTAACAAAGACACCTTAAACACCGACAGCGTGCAGGCGTTGGTCGAGCAAGGATTGGCGCGCTTTAAGCAGCCCAGTCAACTTATTGTGGTGGATGAACTACCAAGAAATACGATGGGCAAGGTGCAGAAGAATGTGTTGCGTGAGCGGTATAAGGCTCTGTTTGCTAAATGAATCATCCAGATTTCAATCAATTTTCTGAGCAATGGGAAGCGGCTTGGAATGCCCATGATTTAGAAAAAATTCTGTCGTTCTTCAGTGAGGACATCGTCTTTCGATCAAGAAAAGCGCTGCATCACGTGGGCTTTGGCGATGTTCAGGGTAAGGCGTTATTGCGTGAGTATTGGAGCATGGCTTTAGCTGAGCAACCGGATCTGAAGTTCTGCGTTAAACACGTGTTGACAGGACATCAAATGATGACACTGCTGTACACCAATCAGCACAACGCATTGACATCTGAAACGCTTTTTTTCAATGACGACGGTCTCATTTATCAAGCATCTGCCTGTCAAGAGAACTGGCAATTCCCAAGCCCTTATCGGTTACAGGTTGACCTTTGGGTCGTGCCAGGTAGGCTGACAGCGTTTAATGAGTTTGAACAAAATGCGTTTGCCAACATGGCAAAATATGGTGGTGAAGTTATTTCCATTCAACGCCCGAACAACGGCGCCCACGAGCGCCACCTCATCGAATTCCCGTCAGAAAAAGCATTTAACGCCTATCGAAATGGGCCAGAATCCATCTCCCTTGTTGATGCGCGTAATGCCTGCGTTGCGAAAACGGAAGTGCTTGTGGTGGCGTCCTTCGATGAATAAAGCGTGCACCAAAGAGGTAAAATCAATCAATGCGTTTTTTAATATTTTCTTAAGCACGCTGACTCAACATTACTTTCCCATCGCTGATTGCTTCAAACGCTGCAACTGCTCCAACAACAACAGCCGATCAAATTCAAGCAACTTTTGACCCTGCTTATCTTTTCGTTCGGTTTTTGCTGCCATCGCCACGTAAGCAAAAAAATGATCGGCATAGTCACCATCGGTAGTTAACGACAGGATGGCCGGATAGAACTCAATGGCTGCACTGTTAAAGCCTGTGGCGTCAATCGCTGCCGCGCCATCGGGTGACACATGACTTTCGATGTGGGCAACCACAAAATTCTCAAAAACATACTGATTAAGTCGTTTGGCTTGCTCTGCTACTTGCTCATCGGTTTTTTCTTGAACTTCCCATTGCTTTGAAACAGTGTTAAGCGCATAAACGTAGTAGCTTGGTTGATACTCACCGCGTATGGCTGCATCAAACACAAAACACCACACACACCATTCACCGCCATAAACAATGAGGGGCGTTTTATTCATGGTCTTTGCTTGAGCAACGGCGGCCTTAACGACGTCGAACTGCGAACCACATTCATCGTAAAGCTTAGCCTTACCGTCGCGACAATCTTTGGGTAGGGTTTTTGGGAAACTTTCAACCGGGAAAAAGCCCCCCGACTTTCCCATTGCATCAGATGCTGCGGCAGGTTCTGTAGCCGACACGATGGCAGCTGCACAAGCAAGCCACATGGCCATCGTTAAACCTCGCGTCAGGTCGATTAGCTTTTCCTTCTTTGCGGTGCCTGCCATGTTGCGTGTTATCCGTGCTCGACGAACAGCGGGTGCTGCGTCACTCTTGCTATCGCATCATCCACTACTTCATTCAATGTGGGCTCAATACTCACCACCACGGCCGATTCACTGGGGTCTAAGGGCTCTAAGGTGTCAAACTGACTCTGTAATAACGCCAAATTCATAAAATGCCCCTGTCTGGCTTTGCTGCGAGATTCTATTAACGCAAAATCACCCTGCAGATGCACGAACAG
>CALGLE010000042.1 GCA_937930305.1 uncultured Granulosicoccaceae bacterium
CGGAGATGCAAAATGGCTAACAACCCGACCGCACTGGAGCTTGCAATACGCAAGGGCCGTGAACAGAAAGATATCCTCTTAATGACCCATATTGTGCTGGGTTATCCAAACTTTGATGACTCCCTCAGAGTCGTTGAAGACATGGTCAACGCCGGTGTTGATCTAATGGAATTACAAATTCCGTTTTCTGAACCCATGGCCGACGGCCCGGTGATTCTCAAGGCAAACTCAGAGGCATTAAAAGCGGGTGCGACTGTCGAGAAAAGTTTTCAGGCCGCAGAACGCATTACCAAAGAGTTTGATATTCCGTTTTTATTTATGACTTACTACAACATCCTTTTCTGCTACGGCGTGGATGAATTCGTCAATCGCTGCAAGAGTGCGGGTATTACCGGGTGCATTGTTCCTGATCTGCCTCCAGCGGAAGGTCAGCAGTATCTGGATGCGATGCATGCAGCAGAGATCTCACCGGTTCATATCTTTACGCCTAAAACACCTGAATCACGGATGCGACATCTGAGTGATAACAGCACCGGGATGATCTACTGCGTAGCCCGCAAGGGTGTGACTGGTAAAGATACGGCGTTCTCTGAAGACCTTTCTGAATACCTGCAATTGTGCCGCAACAGTACAGATTTGCCACTGGGTGTTGGCTTCGGCGTGAAGAGTCGTGAAGATATCGACTTCCTTCGCGGCAAGGTCGATATTGCAGTGGTTGGCTCGGAAACAATCCGCGTGATGGAGCAGGATGGGGTGCATGCGGTAAAAGGATTTATAGAAACGCTTGTTGCGTAATGGAGTCCGGATAACGCTCTGTTGCAGGATCACCAGAGCGCGTTATCTATGGAACCTTTGTTGATACTTTGTGTGCGAACCTATAACGACTTTAAGTAGTTATCGGCGATTTTCAAGTGAAGCTTTTTCTTTGTTTCGTCCATCTTTTCAGCATTACGGACCATCATTGCCCAGCGATGGTTGCCCTTTAGCTGATTGCTGTTCTTGATGATCCATCGCCAGAATAACGCATCCCAGATTTCAGACCATTCGCCCTTCTTGTAATGGCTCATTTTAATCACATAGTTGGAGCCTGAAAAATACGGCTTGGTTGTAATCGCACCGCCATCGGCGTGTTGGCTCATGCCATACACATTGGGCACCATCACCCAATCGTAGCTGTCGATAAACATTTCCATAAACCAGCGATAAATATGTTCCGGATCGATTTCGCACAAGAACATAAACCCGCCTAACACCATCAAGCGTTCAATGTGATGGCAGTAGCCCGTCTCTAAAATACGCTCGATCGTGTTGTCTATAGGGTCAATACCGGTTGTGGCGGTATAAAACGCATCGGGCATCGGCCGGTGGTGAGCCCAATGATTGGTGGTTCGCATATCCACCCCTAAATCTTCATAGGTGGCGCGCATAAATTCTCGCCAACCGATGATTTGCCGAACAAACCCTTCCACACTCGGCATGGGCGTGTTGTAGTTGGCGGCCGCATCCAACGATTTATCCAGCACTTGTTGGGGGGTCGGCAGCCCCACATTCAACATAGGCGTTAACACACTGTGGTACAGCCAAGCTTGATCTTCCACAATGGCATCTTCATACGGGCCAAAGCGCTCAAAGCGTTCTTCCAAAAACCTATCCAGCCACTTCGCAGCGGCGGTGTGCGAGGTGGGGTAATACACACCATCGACTGAACCGGGATTTTTAGCAAAGCGTGCTTGCACAAATTTCACGGCATTCGCACGCTCCTTACTGGCCCGCACCGTGGGTAAATCGGGCAGTTCAGGAATTAATTTTTTAGGCAGTTTTTTTCGGTTGTCCTCATCAAAACTCCACTTACCCCCAGCCGGTGCATCCCCTTCCATCAACACGTTCAAGCGACGTCGTTGCCATTGATAATAGTCCGCCATAAACCAACGTTTTTTGCCTGCGCGATAGTCGGTGTTTTGTTTCCCAGTGGTTAAAAACATGGGCGTGTTTAACTCATTGAGCATTAAGCCATGGCGAGTTGCAGCCTTTTGCAAACGTTGGCGTAAAGAAAAATCGTGCACATCACAAACACTCAGATGGGTAATGCCACAAGCTGCGATCTTTCTACACAAGGTTTTCAATGCGTTCTTTTTGGACACCCACTCAACCACTTCCACCTCAACTCGCTTAGCCAACTGCAGGGCAAAGAGCTGCGTGGTTTCACGGTGGTAGGCCAGCTTTTGCTGGTGCATGTGCATCGGGTACTGCGAATCGTGAAAAAACAAGCTGTCTTCCACTACATAAACCTTCTCCGGATTTTCTTGCAGAACCGGATGCTGTTTGAACAGTTGATGCGGAAAGATAAGACCGGCGGTGCGGGTCGACATCGGTTTAATCCAACAGCATACTGGCGGCACCGGTTAATGCTGGATAAGGGGCAACAATGACGTAAGTCGGCATGCCCGACAACAACCCCGACATACGCCCTTTCGCTTGGAATTGCTCGCGAAAGCCTGATTGGGCAAACCAATCGCCCAAGCGCGGCACGATGCCGCCACCAATGTACACACCGCCTTCGGATCCAAGCGTTAAGGCCAAGTTACCCGCACACGAACCCAAAAGTTCTGCAAATATGTTCAGAGCTTCGGTGCACACCGGATCTTCACCCGATAAGCCTCGTGCAGAAATTCGAGCAGGCGTTAACTCCAACGGTTCTAGGCCATCAATTTCTCGTAACGCACTGCAAATGTTCTCAAGCCCTTCGCCCGATAAAAAACGTTCCGCCGACACATGTCGATAACGATCATTCAGCACATCATGAATGGCGATTTCGCGCTCGGTTCGCACCCCAATTGACACATGTCCTCCCTCGCCTTGCAGCGCCACCCAGCCCCCTGCCGGTGTGGGGATTAAGCCGGAAACACCCAAGCCAGTACCCGGGCCAATCACCGCCACCGGTTTACCCGCGACGGCTTCTCCCGGGCCAACCTTCCGCACATCATCAGGCGTAAGATGCGGCACGGACATAGCCAGCGCAGTGAAGTCATTGATGACCTGAAATCGCCCTGCGGCCAAGCCTAAAGAACGCTCGATACCCGAGATGGAGAATGACCAATGGTTATTGGTCAGATTCACTTGATCGGAGGTGATGGGTGTGGCCACCGCAATCACGGCATCGGTCACGCTGGACACTTGGCGCTCTTGCATAAACGCGGCAATGGCTTCATCCAACCCAGGAAAATCATCACAGGCGTAAGTGATGGGGTCTACCGGCCAGCCGTCTGGACCGAGTAAAGCCAACCGGGCATTGGTGCCGCCTATGTCTCCAACTAGTCTTTCGCTCATACTTCGTAATTTTTCTGTTCAATGCGTGTGAATTAGGGTGCTAAAACCAGCAAGGTTGTGCCGATTGGCGGGTATTGTCGCCCATGCATCCCGATTTGGCAGGAACAATACCCTGGACAAGGGCTGCGATCCGACCTCTCGGCAGCTACAATCCCCCTTATACGAACCAACTCGAGACCCTGATTCGCAATGGAAACGTTCTTTAATATAGAAAATTTTGCAACGCTTGGCGCATTGGTGATGCTGCAGGCGGTGCTCGGCTTTGATAATTTGCTGTACATCTCGCTAGAGTCCAAGCGAGCACCGGCAGAAAAACAAGCCATGGTGCGCAAAGTGGGCATTGGCTTGGCGGTATTGCTGCGTATTGCCTTACTGTTTGTATTGGTGAAATTAATCGCCTACGTGCAAGACCCACTGTTTGGCATCAACATTGGCAACATCGTGCAAAGTGAGTTCAATTTACACAGCATCATCGTTCTGATTGGTGGGGTATTTATCTTATACACCGCAACCAAAGAAGTGCTGCACATGATGAGCCTGGAAGACATTCATTCCGGCGAAACATCGCAAAAATCAGTCGGTGCCGTAATTTTTTGGATCGTATTGATGAACGCAGTGTTCTCGTTCGACTCCATTTTAAGCGCCATGGCGCTCACCGATGTGCTGTGGGTGATGACCACCGCCATTGTCATTGGTGGTTTATTGATGATTTGGCTAAGTGATCGCGTATCCGATTTTCTAGAGAAGAATCGCATGTACGAAGTGCTGGGTTTATTCATTCTCTTTATCGTCGGCATCATGCTGATTGGTGAAGGCGGACACCTAGCCCACCTCACCTTGTTCGGCAACCCTGTAGTGCCCATGAGTAAAACAACGTTTTACTTTGTGATTGGTGTGCTGGTGCTGATTGATTTAGTGCAAGGGCGTTATCAAAAGAAATTGATTTTGGCAAAGCAACACGCTGGCAAACAGACGCCGATTGTTTAAGGTTTTAACTGCCCCAGCTTAGGAAAAATATGGCTGGGGCAGTATGACTGCCACATTAACTCGCTCCTGTCCTTGTGCTCAAGCGGTCAATGGCAGCGAGCAGTTCCAATGAGGCAACAACCTTTTCGTAACCTGCCGGCGATATTTGTATCCGGGCGTCAAGTACTCTACTCCTGTTCAGCGAAGTTCCGATCCGCATGTGCAGATGCATCCTGGGGCTGTAATTCATAGAAGCCTACAATGAGTCCTGCAGCGAGGTACTTGACCAAAAGTTACCACCCCATAGCAATAACAGTGTGCTGAATAGGCAAAAAGAATTAATCATTCGATGAGTGTTCATGCCGCAGACCCCACGTCTAGTGTGACAGGTGGTTCAATCGGCTCCAACGATTCTTCTATTGTCGTTTCCATCCATTGACGGCTGTCGATGCTTTCATCCACCGGTTCGTCTGATTTAAAAAACACGTAGTAAAGAACCGGAGCCGCAATCAGTGTTAACACGGATGCGAACGCAAGACCGGCCATGATGGTTACCGCCATAGAGACGAAAAATGCATCCCCTAACAGCGGGATCATGCCCAATATGGTGGTCGCAGCCGCGAGAACAACCGGTCTTAATCGGGAAGTTGACGCTTTTACAATCGCGTCTTGCAACGGCAACCCTTCATCCCGGACCAGATCAATTTCCTCGATCAGTACGATACCGTTTTTAATCAACATGCCTGAGAGACTTAACAACCCCAGCAAAGCGGTAAAACTAAACGGCAACCCGGTTCCGAGTAAGCCAACCACCACACCCGACACCGACATGGGCACCAATAACCAAATGATCAATGGCTGCTTTATTGCATTGAATAACAGCACGGATATCAACACCATGACAACAAACGCAATCGGTAATTGATTGGCGAGAGATTGCTGTGCTTCAGCTGAATCCTCGTACTCACCGCCCCACTCTATGCGGTACCCAGCAGGCAAATTCATGGCTTCAACGCTGTCTCGAATTGCGCTGTGCACGGCAGCTGCTGTTGCATTGCGAGAGATATCGGCTGATAAGGTTAATGTGGGCACTCGATTTCGGCGGTGATATAAAGTGTCCTGAAACTCGTAGCTAAACCCATCAATCACCTGCCCCATGGGTACTTGAGTTTGTGCAGAATCAGAAAGCGCCAGCTGATCAATTAAGCCCACCGTCGTATCTTCGGGTGCCCGAACGATAACCGGTAGCAATCTTTCTTCCTCCCGGTATACCCCTGCAATCAACCCGTCAGTCGCAAAGCGTAAAGTATTAGCAACTTCCTCTCGGGTAACACCAGCAGTCTGCCCTCGTTCAGTGGAGTAATTGGGCATAATGACCAACTCAGGCTCATGCCAATTGGTACGCATACCCACAAAATCAGAGGAAGCTGACAGCATGCGTGTCGCCGCTTCCTCGCCAAGTAATCGCAATTCGGCAGGATCTCGACCTGAAATTCTTAGTTGAATGGGGTCCCCACCACCTGGGCCAAACAACAATCGTTTGGTACGAAATTCACCGGCAAGCTGTGACTGACCAAACGCTTCAAGTTCTGCTTGCAACGGTGCAATGGCTGCTAAGTTGGATGTTCGAACAATAAGATGTCCGTAGCTCGGATTCGGACGTTGAGTTGGGTACGTCAACATAAACCTTGATGCCCCATCACCGATGAACGACGTGACCGCTTCAACATCAGGCCGATCCATTAACCAGGATTCAATCGTTGCTAAATCCCAAGATGTCTCGTCAATACTCGTGCCTTGCGGCAATTTATAATTGACAAAAAACAACGGTGTATTGGAATCTGGAAAAAATTGTTGCTTCAAATGTGTAAAGCCAAAACCTGACGCAATCGTGATGGCAAGCAACAACGGGATGATGGCCCAACGCGCGAAAAGAGACGCTTTCAGAACCGCGCCATAGGCATTAAAAATCGGCCCGTTGTAGGCGTCCTCCCCCGTAACTGAGGCTTGCTGAAATAGATAGTGGCCAAGCAACGGGGTGGCCGTTATAG
Organism: uncultured Granulosicoccaceae bacterium; assembly: GCA_937930305.1. Classification (GTDB taxonomy): domain Bacteria; phylum Pseudomonadota; class Gammaproteobacteria; order Granulosicoccales; family Granulosicoccaceae; genus Granulosicoccus. The sequence continues at coordinate 6,345 of CALGLE010000042.1, forward strand.
CGAGCAACCACGACAGCAGCAACGAGATAGCGATGACGGCAAACAATGAGAAAAGAAACTCGCCTGTGGCATCCGGGCTTAAACCGATAGCGGCAAACGCCATGATGCCGATGACGGTTGCGCCTAGCAGAGGAATTTGTGTTTTTGAGGACGATTCAGCAGCGGCAACACGTGAATTTTTGCCTTGTTTCATAGCCGCCTGCATGCCTTCTGCGACAACGATGGCGTTATCCACCAGCATTCCCATCGCGATGATGAGCGCCCCTAGCGATATCCGCTCCATCTCAATACCCAGTAACTTCATAAACAGTAAAGTGCCCATGACAGTGAGCAACAAGGTTCCACCCACAACCACTGCCGATCGCCAGCCCATAAATAGCGCTAGCACGACTACGACAATGGCCACAGACATAGACAAATTGACTAAAAAGGCGTTGGATGCTTCCTCAACGACTTTATGCTGCTCATAGATGGGTTGGGCTTTTACGCCATAAGGAAGTTCTGCGGTTAGTTCATTCAACCGTTGTTCAACTCGCTTCCCAACTTCAACAATATTCTCTGTTTGCAAACCGGCAACGCCAAGAGTAAACGCCTCGGCACCATTAAAACGCACCATCAAAGACGGATCAGTAACTCTTCCTCGTTTAACTACAGCGACATCATCCATACCCACAACCTGACCACTGACACCAATGGTTAGACCGGCAATATCTGTGACGCTGTCTGAACCCTCGGGTGCGAGCACTGACACGTTACCCACGTCACCTACAGGCACCACGGAATTTGAATTAGCGATGGCACCCACAATGGCCATGGGAGGTACGTTCTGTTTAGCAGCGAGTGAAAGATCAGGCTCAACGAATATGGCTTCCTCGGGTAAACCTCTAAGATCCACATCCGCTACACCATCCACAGCAATCAGCTCACGACGTAAGTACTTACCAAGCTGATGAACTTCTGCATCAGAAAAACCGTTCGCTGTTACCGCGAAATACAAACCAAACACATCACCAAACCCATCGTCCACATAAGGTTCGCTTGCACCTTCGGGCAGAGAAAACGTGGCATCAGAAACCCTTGCGCGCAGTTTTGTCCAAACCGCAGGTAGTTCATCACCCGTCACATGTGGTTTGATTTCAACTTCAATTAAAGACTGGCCTGGTGTGTTGATTGATACGATTTCATCCACATCCACCACGTTCTGAATCGCACTTTCAATCGGCTCGGAGATCTCTTTAGCGACTTGCTCAGCCGTGGCACCCGGATAGGAAGTAACCACCACAGCCGTTTTGATAGAGAAAGCGGGGTCTTCCAACCGCCCCATGGAAAAAAAACTCCAAATTCCTCCAATAAGGCAAATTAAAATTAAAAGCCAGGAATATATGGGGTTTTCTATACTGCTTTTTGCGATATTCATTGTTGCGTCCCCGGTTATAGCCTTAGAAAGAAGTGAATCTGCGGACAGACTGACCATCTCGAAGATCTCGAACACCCGATATAACCACCTCAGCGCCAGGTTCAAGTCCACTGATAATTTCAAATACTCCGGTATCTGCAACCGCTACCTCAACAGGGACTTTCTTTACCAAACCCGCGTTCTCATCCGAGCCCACATCAAAGCGCATAACCGACACAGAACCATCGGAATCATTAAATAATGCGGACGCAGGAACACGCAGGGTTTGCGGCTGATCAAGCAGTTTCACAATCACCGTGACGGAAGAGCCTGGAAACAACAACAATCCTTCAGGAGGTTGCATAGCAACGGTGACACGAAATGTTTGACCAATTTTTGAAGCTTCCGCGTTCAACTCCCAAAATTCAACCGGATAGGCGGTGTCGTGACTAGGAAACTTTGCATGCATGTCTAAGTGAGGGTTGTCTCCCACCTGTTGAAACAGAATTTCAGGCACATCGATATCAATTTGCAGTTCTGATAAATCATGCAACCTGATAATGGGTATTCCAGGCGCGACGGTTGAGAAATTCGAAATCGAGCGACTGGCAACCACGGCGTCGAACGGAGAGGTCATTACCGTTTTGGACATGGCGTATTCAGCCTCATTCAAAGCAGAGCGCGCTATCGCCCTCGCCGTTCTCGCTTCCTCAACCGACGCTTTACTAACGCCTGTGCCCTGCAATTTTTTTAAGCGATTAAAATCACGATCAGATTGGTCCATTTGAGCACGGGCTCTATCCAAACTGATTTGAAACGGTTCCTGATCCAATCGCGCAATCACATCACCCTTGTTTACAACATCACCCTCCAGCACCGAAATAGCTTCCAGCTGTCCCGAGACTTGAAAACCCAAATCTACCGTTTGTCGAGCGGTGACTCGTCCGAAAAAGTGTCGTGTGGATGTCTCAACGCTGCCATCTTCCAACGTCATGAGCTTCACCGGTTTAGGCCCCTCCTCAACGAACATTGAGGCGAACGCCAGAGGAGACAAACAAAGGCAAAGACCTACAACCAGCCCCTTAAAAGGCGATGAAATAGATCGTATGTCATTGTTTTTTAATATATTCATAACTTATTCCTCTTATATCGATGGGCGGTAACTTGTTGAACAATTAGCAAGTTCCTGACCATTACCTGAATCTTTTTCAGATTTTATACATTGACATTATCGGCCCGTCAAGTATTATCTGAAATATATTCAGATTTTAATATTTTGATCGATATTTAGGAAGCGGTAGATGCAGGCCGTGAAACAGCACCCAACACAGACCGTGGGCAAATCGCACTCGAATGCGCTTGAGACCGTTAACATGAAAAGTTAACGTTAGCGAATGTACAGCCTGGACTTAAAATCGATATTGACTTGCTAACTAACTAACAAATCACGATGATTTACGACTATCTATGACTTCTAAAACAACGATAAGAGCACCACAGCAATCGCGCAGTCAGCAGCGCGTTGATCAGATACTGTTAGCAACCAAACAACTAATCGAGCAGCATGGATGCGCTAGCTTAAAGATGTCTGACATAGCAAAAACGGCAAACATCAGTATTGGATCGATCTATCAATACTATCCCGACAAACAAACCATCGTCGCCGCATTGGCTCAGCATTATTTCGACATCAACCATGAAGGTATAAAGCAGGCGATGGAAGTGCCCCCGCAAAATCTAGCCGATGTGTGCCAGCTGATGAGTAACTTAATTGAAGGGTACTATGAGCTGTATCGTACAGACCCTGTGCTGCACGACATATTTTTGGGTTCATCAACCGATAAACAATTTAAAGAGATTGATACGGCAGATACTGAACGTAACATCGAGATCATCTATAAGGGATGTCGTCACCTAGTCAAATCAAGTCGCCGACCTTCACTGAAACTGCTTATTCTCGTGCAGGTAAATATGGTGGCAAGCATGGTGTACACCGCCACACAGCTTGATGAAGACAAAGGCAAAAAAGTTATTATGATGGGAACAAAAATGATTAACGCGGGTTGGAAAGATATTATTGAAAACTGACTCCTGACTCATCGCCCCAGCCGAACCTAGATGA
>CALGLE010000043.1 GCA_937930305.1 uncultured Granulosicoccaceae bacterium
ACCATCACCGTCGGTGTCGGAATTTGGATCTTGGAACTCAGCGACACCATTCCCGTCAACATCAAATACCGACTCAACGGCACCGTCTTCGTTGCCAACGGTTGGGTCTGCGTCGTCATCGTCTAAGTAAGCGGGAACACCATCACCGTCTGCATCCGCATAGGGATCACTCGGTGCCTCCGCGCTGTCGGGAACACCGTCACCGTCAGCGTCTGTGGTACCTGCGGCGAAATCAACACCACCGTTGAATGTGACTTCAACATAATCTGGCGTACCGTCGTTGTCTGAATCGGTAAAGGCCAAAACATCTTGTGGGTCGGTGCCTTCAGCGGTTTCAATCGCATCGGGGACACCGTCACCATCGGTGTCGGAACTTGGATCTTGAAAATCCGCTGTGCCATTGTTGTCGGTGTCAAACGCAGTTTCTACGGCGTTATCGTCGTTGCCAACAGCAGGATCTGCGTCATCGTCATCTAAGTAAGCTGGAACACCATCACCGTCCGCATCCGCATAAGGATCGCTTGGGGTTTCCGCGTTATCGGGAACACCGTCGCCATCGGCATCGCTTGTACCGGCTGTGAAATCGGCTCCGCCATTGGACGTAACTTCGACATAGTCGGGTATGCCATCAAAATCAGAATCTGTAAACGAGGTTGGGTCGTTGGTGTTTGTGCCTTCGCTGGCTTCAACGCCATCGGGTACGCCGTCACCGTCGGTGTCGAACTCTTGGAAATCTGGGTCGCCGTCGCCGTCTGAATCAAAGCTGGATTCAATCAGGCCGTCGTCGTTGCCGACGGCAGGGTCGGCATCGTCATCGTCTAAATAAGCGGGAATACCATCACCATCCGCGTCAGCGTACGGGTTGCCACCGGGTTCGTTTGCATCGGGTACACCATCGCCATCGGCATCGGGATCCACGTAATCCGGGCTACCATCAAGATCGGTATCAACAAAGCTGACGGGATCATTCGGGTCAGTGCCTTCACTCACTTCGACATTGTCGGGTACTCCATCACCGTCGACATCGCCTAGGGTTGGGAATGGTGTGCCATCCGATGCGGTATTAGGTGCACCAAACGCTGCGGAAGTCGCGACGTTCTGTGCGGTTGGTGTTCCGGCTGCGGTGTCCACTCGGACGGTGAGCTCCACAACGGCTGAAGTATCTGCACCGCCAGATTCGTTCAATAAAGCGCCAGAAGTGGTGCCTCCGGTGAGTAGGTTCTGATCGGTAGCGCCGTCAAAGCCTGGGAAGTTAGGTGCACCGCCAGTGGCAAAGCCATCGGTAATTGCCACGTTCTGTATGGTGTAGGTCGCGCCGTTATTTATCGCGGCAGTTAAATCGTCGGTGATCTGCACATCGTCGGCTTGCGCGCCACCGGTTGAGTTGACGTTGATCTCGTAGGTGATGTCGTAGGTGTTTAAACCCACAACTGATACGGAGCTGACTGATTTCGTGATGGTGGTTGCTGCTGGAACCACGGTGACACTGACGGTCTCATTGGTGGTCAGGTTTTGTGTTTCATCGAACGCACCGCCGGGTAGTCCACGCACAATCACTTCAGCGTTTGCAGCAGTGGTGCCGGTAGGGAAAGCTCCGGTGCCGGCAACATAGGGAATGGAAATCGTTTTAATATTGGCGCTGGTGGTCGCATTGTCGAGTATGCCTTCAAGCCCGGACAGATCAGCCGAGTGATCGTTTGTGTTGTCAACCGTTGCTAGATTCCAATCTTCGGTCCCGCGGTTGGTTAAGACGTAACACACGTAAAAATCATCACCGGCGTTAAAGGTCGCGGTGTCTTGAAGGTCGGCGCAGCTGGCATCACTGCTGACCCACATGTCATAAATAACGGAGCTGAATTCGATATCGATACAAGCTTCGGTTACCCGTCCCACATCGGCGGCATAGAAGTCACCGATTTGCATAGTCCATTCACCGACCGGGTTGTCGCCGATTGCCGTAGCCAGTGCAGTAATGGGTTGCGCGGTTCCCTGAAGTGCTGGAGACACCGGGGTTTGGAATACATAGGGATCGGTTATACCACCCGAACCACTGATTAAGGTGTTGTTGTCGGTGCCGACGTTGTAGGTGCCCTCGTTAACGACAATCAGCGGCACGCCACCGGTGTCGCTGAAGATCATGTCGTAGCCGTCGCGACCCACACTGGACGGGCTGGTATTGGGTGCAACCGTACCATCACCGAGTTGCCATAAATGCAAGTTGGTGTTGTCGGGAGTGAACACCCGGCCCCCTAAATCACCTGCGTAGGTGTGATCGATTTTGAGACTTGCATTGTTGAACGCCAGCACCTTGGTGTCTTCGTCACCGAGATTAAAATCCATCGGGATATCGAGAATCGCGTTATCCGCTAAATCCCAAGCACCAGGTGCTGGCAGTGATGCGCAGTATTGGTAGGCCATTGCTTGGTTTGATATCAGCGTTGACGCAAACACAACACCGGTCATCGCTGTGGTGGCAAAACCGCTTCGACGGGTGTTGCAGATCGAGCGTGCGCGAGCAGACCTTTGGTGAGCGTCGTCAGTATGCCGACCGGTCAGTCGGTTCCATAGGGCTTGAATCATTATCTACGTCCGGTTTGGGAAGTCGCTGTCCTTCGCAGACAGCAGTCAACCAGTAATGTCAGATGTCAGAAATTATTTTGGTCTTCTCGACGAAGCACCTAACTTCAGCTATCCATCTCTTGATCGGCAGCAAATACGATTCCATTGATGGGGGGACGAGAGATTTGACTATGAGTTTAAGTACCAAATGGGCGAAAGTAAGTAGTGCCTTGCAAATTTTAGATTGTCATAACCCTACGTCTCTATCGCGATGAGACTGGCGGTCTCGCTTGTGAGATTTTGTACGTCTTTGGTTAGGCACAGGGTTATCTGTACTACACTGAATCATTGAAAATATTCGTGTATAACAGCTAAAAACTAACAACTTAAACCGCTGTTAAGGCAACGTGGAGTGCGTGCTGTGAGCACAAAAACAATTGCCATGGTCATGGCCATGGATAGGAACCAATTGATTGGTAAAGACAATGGCATGCCTTGGAAAATTCCAGGGGAGCAGGCCTACTTTAAGGCAATCACCTTAAACAAGCCGATCATTATGGGGCGCAAAACGCATGAATCGATCGGCCGTGCTTTACCAGGAAGGCAGAATATCGTGATTACACGCAATGGCAACTGGCAATCGGAGGGTGTGGATGTGGTGCGATCTCTGGATGCAGCCATTCAGTTGGCACAACAAACGGATGCTGATGAAGTCATGATTATTGGTGGTGCGGCCATTTGTGAGCTGGCTATGCCTCTCACGCAACGTTTGTACCTAACATCGATCGATGCTGCCTATGAAGGCGACACCTGGTTAAACAGTTATGTACCCAGTGAGTGGCAAGAGGTTTCCCGTAAGGAGGTGCAGGCCATGGGGGCTGTGCCTAGTTTTGCGTACCTTATACTAGAGCGCACGAACCTTGTGTAGGGCAAGCGGTTAATTCACCCAAACGCAGCGCTGTTCCTCCACCCAATACGCGACCAAACTGCCACCATACACTCGCCCTCGATCGATGGGCATAATGCCCGGTGGCGCAATCGCGGGGTGGGCTGCCCAATGCCCAAACACAATGGTTTCTTCAATGGGCTGTCTGTTGGGCACGTTATACCAAGCGTATAAACCTTGAGGACGAGCGGCCGGTTGTGCGTTGAATGTAAAGTCCAGCGACCCATCACTCCAACAGTATCGCATTCGAGTAAGCGCATTGGCCGCAAACCGTCTTCGCCGACGCGGGGTATCAGCATCGTGCCAATGTTCAGGGCGATTGCCAAACAGGGCATGCAACAATTCCACATAGTCATCAGAGCGCATTTTTTTTGCCAGCTTGTTGGCTTGTTTTTTCGCCGTTTTCAGGTTCCACATGGGTGGTATGCCTGCATGCACCATAACCGTGTTTAACGATTTATCATGATGCAAGAATTTTTGATGGCGTAACCAATGCACCAGCTCATTCGAGTCCGGTGCATGAATGAGTTGTTGCAAGGTGTCTTTACCCGATCGTTTTCTTACTTGGTGATAAACCGCCAGAAAATGTAAGTCATGGTTGCCTAATACGTAAATTGCGTTGTTACCTAAACTTTTTACATAGCGTAAGGCCTCTAATGAATCCGGGCCGCGATTGATGAGGTCGCCGACGAACCACAGTTCATCCGAGACTGGATTAAATTGGAGCTTTTCAACCAGTTGTTGCAACGATAAAAAACAACCGTGTACGTCGCCGATTATGTAAGTGCTCATCGCGGTTTGAGTCGTTAATGCAGGGTGCGTGGCCCACTTAACAAAAATTCGTCAATGGGGGCGTTGAATTGTTCACCTGCATCGGTTTGCATTAAGTAGCTACCACCCATGGTGCCGATTGAGGTTTCGAGTAGTGTGCCGCTGGTGTATTCAAAGCCTTCACCCGGTTGCAGATGCGGTTGTTCACCCACCACGCCATCGCCCTGGACTTCCTGCACTTTGCCGTTGGCATCCCGAATGACCCAGTGGCGCGAAATTAGTTTGGCGGCCACTTGGCCGGTGTTGCGAATGGTGATGGTGTAGGCGAACACAAAGCGTTGTTGTTCTGGGTCGCTTTCAGATTCCAAATACGCTGTTTTCACAGCAATAGAAATCTGTTGTGCGTCATTGTCCATCATGGTCATTTACAAGCTAATCTGGCGGAAGGTCGACTATAGCATTGGCTAGGCGATGAAACGCATCCAGCGGCAGTGTTTCAGCGCGCGCACCAGGGTCAATATCCAATTCTCGCAGTTGATTTTCGCTCAAAACTTTTTTGAAATTATTACGCAGCGTTTTGCGTTTATTGCCAAACGCAATGCGTGTGGTGTTCTCCAACGCTTTGAGTGTTGCCGCATCCGGTACAGATGCGTTTGGCGTTAACCGGGCCACGGCAGATTGCACTTTGGGTGCGGGTTTAAACGCATCGGGTGGTACGGCTAAAATTTGTTCAATTTGAAACACACTTTGCAGCATCACGCTTAAGCGGCCATACGCACGGGTGCCGCTGGTGGCAATCAAACGATCCACCACCTCCCGCTGCAGCATGACGTGTAAGTCTTGCAAGCACTCATGTGCGTGCGCCAATTGCAAAAGTAGCGGTGTGCTGATGTTGTAGGGCAGATTGCCAACTACACGCAATTTTTGGTTGGCAGGTTTCAGTGATTCGAAATCCACCTTCAACACATCCGTTTCAATAACAGTTAGACGCGCATCGTTACGCTCGCGAAGCCGGGCGGCCAAGTCGCGATCAATCTCAATGACTTTGAGTTGGCCTGCGCCTTCGAGTAACGGGCCGGTGAGGGCGCCCAAGCCTGGGCCAATTTCCACCAGTGCATCTCCAGCACGCGGGTTCACCGCTTGTGCGATGCGATGAATAATATCCTCACGAACCAGGAAATTTTGACCAAAGCGTTTGCGTGCTCGGTGATGCTCAGACCCAAATGTTGCGTCTTTCACGAGCAAAGCTGGCCGGCGAGTAAAACCGCCGCCTGCAAACTGCCCAGATCTATGTCACCCGAGCCGGCTTTGTCTAATGCGGTGCCATGATCTACGGAAGTGCGAACAATGGGTAGGCCGAGCGTGACGTTAACGGCTTGGCCGAACCCGACGTATTTCAGCACCGGCAAACCTTGATCGTGGAACATCGCTAGCACCGCATCGGCATCGGTTAAATGATGCGGCGTGAATAAGGTATCCGCGGGTAGTGGGCCGGTTAAATTCAAGCCCTGTTCGCGTAACTTATTCAGGGTGGGTTCAATCACGTCAATTTCTTCATGGCCAAGGTGGCCACCTTCGCCAGCGTGTGGGTTAAGCCCACACACTAAAATGTGTGGTTTATTAATTTTGAAACGACTTTGTAATTCGGAATGTAATGTATGCAGCACGCGTTCGATGCGTTGAGGCGTTAAGGCGCGCGACACTTCTGATACGGGCATGTGGGTGGTGGCTAGGGCCACACGCAAGGGGGGTGTTGCGTTTTCTGCGGTGAGTAGCATCACCGGTTCCCCGCCGGTGTGGTGCGCCAAAAATTCTGTGTGGCCGGTGAAGGCAATGCCAGCATCGTTAATCACGCCCTTGTGCACGGGGCCTGTCACCATGGCATCGAATACGCCTTGCTGACAGCCTTCAACCGCTTGCTGCAATGTGTTTAAAACATAAGGCGCATTCGCGGTGTTTAACTCACCAGCAACACAAGGCGCTGCCACCGATATGGGCAGCACTTTAAGTTGCTGCGCTCGGTTCGTTGTGCGCACCGCATCGGTATTGCTGAGTTCATCCAGGCTGACGACTTTAATATCCACAGTCCATTGCCGTTGCTGGGCTCGGGCGTTTAAAACGTTGGGGTCGGCAACCACCACACACTCAAAATCCAATGCGTGTTGCGCCAACAGCAGGGTTAAATCGGGGCCAATGCCGGCGGGTTCACCGGGGGTTAATGCCAGCCTAGGCACCGCCACCGTTAACGTAACTCCACAAACGATTCATCACGCAGTTGCCGAATCCAACGTTCCGCTTCTTGTTCTACTTTGCGAATGCGTAAGGTGTTTTCTGCCTCGGAGCGAGCACTGGAACTGGTACGAGAGCGTACACGTCGTTCTAACACTTCCACCACATGCCAACCGTACTGGGTTTGAAACGGATCACTGAGTTGGCCGATGGGCAATTGATCTGCCGCTTGCTCTAATGCTGGTGGCAATTGCCCGCGGCTAAACCAAGGCAGTTCACCACCATTATTCGCACTGTTCGGGTCTTCGCTGATTTCTGCGGCCAGGGTGCTGAAATCCTCACCTTGTTGAATGCGATCTTTCGCGCTTAACAAACGCGATGACACATTGCCTTCGTTGCCCGCGATAAAGATATGGCGAATTCGAGTTTCTTGTTGTGCCGGCCCATCACCTACTTGTTTTTCGGCTAATTTAATGATGTGCAGACCATTCGGGGAGCGCAGTGGCCCACGAATATCATCCACCTTCATCGTGTCTAAAGCGGTGTCAATAAATGAGGGTAGCTCTTGTCGTTGTCGCCAGCCTAAGTCTCCGCCTTGCAAAGCACGTGAGCCGTCCGACTGAGAGGCGGCGACGGTGGCAAAGTCCGCGCCGGCTCGCAGTTGGGCCAATATGGCATCGGCTTTTTTGTTGGCCGCTTCAATAGCAGCAGCATTCGCTGAGGATGGCACGGCAACTAAAATGTGTTGCAGGCGGTAACGGGCTTGCTTATTCGCACTGTTCTCAGCAGCTTTTAAGTAGTCATCAATCTCTTGTTCTGACACTCGAACGCGCGCTTGCACTTCGCGTTGCACCAAGCGTTCGGTTATCAATTGCTGTTCAATGGAGCGACGAAAATGGTTGTAGTCAAACCCTTGTTGAATTAACGCTTCGCGAAACTGTTGCGAATTCATATTATTGCCGCGAGCGATTTGCGCCAAGGCGCGATTCACACTACTGGCATCGGCTACGATGCCGAGGCGCGCGGCCTGTTGACGTTGAATGGTTTGATCAATCAAGCGTTCTACAATGCGTTCACGAAGCACCGCTGTATCCGGTAGGCCCACCCCATTCGCACGAGATTCAGACACTACGAATGCGGTTTCTGTGGTCACATCACTTTCCAGCACAACCCCTTCGTTGACAACGGCAACGATGCGATCGAGCACCACATCTTCGGCGAGTGTTGCCGCACTGACGAACAGCAATATGCTGCTTACCCACGTTACGAGCCAGATCTTCATTCAACTTCGTCTCGGTAGCCCAAAATAGAGTACTCCAGTAAATCGCCGTAGTTTTGCCCTAAAGGCGCTAAGCCTTTGAGAACCAACTGCCAGTATAAAGTGGTGTCGTGTTCCAACCCATCATCAGCAATGAAACGCCGGGCGGCAAATCGAAATGCCCAACAACAGCTGTCGTATTCCACACCCAACAAGGATTCTATGCTGGTGTTGTCTTCCAAGGAATAATTCCACCGGGCCGCCAGGCGCCATTGATTCCCAATGGGCCAAAGAACAGAGAAATCCACTTGTTCCGTATCCGCACTGTTACGCGTGCTGACGTTTCGATGACCCAGGTTAATGATTTTATCTTTATTAGGCCGATAACTCAGTAACAGAGAACTTCTGACGGTTTGGTCATCGTCAGGGTTCCATTGGATGCTGCCCTTGGCGCGCCAATCGTTTTTCAATTCAGCGGCTAATTCGCCCACAAAATCAGACGTGTCGGAGGTGTCGGGTTGGTCGCTGTCTAGGGAAACCCGCCGATCATCAAAATAAACGATCTGCCCAATACTGCCACGTAAAACTTCTCGACCATCACCGCCGTTAATCAAGCGACTGGTCAGAGCTAAAGACAGTTGATTGGCATCGGCGACACGATCGGCACCGGTGAAACGGTTCTCACGAAATAATTGCGCGATATTAAAATCGAATTCATTACTGTCGAACACCGGAATGCCGGATTGATCTTCAAACGGCACGCGTAGGTAATACAGTCGAGGTTCAAGCGTTAACACCGAGCCGTCATCATCCAGTACTCGATCAAAAAATAAACCGCTGTCTATCGATACCGTGTTCAGGTTTCGGCTTTGCCGACTGGGTTGAGTGTTATCAGTATTATTCAATCGGTAATGGGTAAAGCGGTGACTAAAGGACGGCTTTATAAACCAAGCACTACTGACAATCGGTAGTGACACTTTTGGGGTGGCATCGATGCGCAACCCCGTGATGGAGTCGTCGCGTTCGAAGAATACCGCTTCGCTTTCCACTGTGGTTTGTAAGCCAAACGGATGGTCAGAGGCTTTTGTTGCGAATGTGAATTGCGGTAAACGTTTATACGGGCGCTCATTGGATGGGATATCGCGGTCAACGGTTTGAAAACTTTGCAGGCGCACTTCCATGGTGGTATCCGCCCAGTCGTACACCACATCGGCGCGACGTTCTAAGTGCGTAATGCTGGCCACTTGTAAGCTGTTGCCAAGGTCTTGAAAGTAGTCTCGATCAGAGACTTGGCTGGCGATAATGGAAGAGCGCCAAAAGGGGCCGAATTGCCCACTGTGCCGAAGTTGCGTAAAGCGTCTTCGCCCACCATCAAACTGTCTGTCCGAGAGTAATTCGTTATTAAGACTCCATTTACCCTGACGATTCAAAAAGCGTAATTCGGTTTGCAATTGCACACCGCGTTTACTCATCCAGCGTGGCGTTAGGGTGGCATCCAGATTCGGGCGTATGTTCCAATACCAAGGCACTTCCAATTCAAATCCCGTATTCTCCCCACGGCCTAACACCGGCGCCAAGAAACCGGTTTTTCGATCTGGGCTGATTGGAAAACTGAACGCAGGTACCGCTAAAAACGGCACACCTTTAAAACGCAAAACGATTTTTTTGGCGATACCCAAGCCATCGTCTGGATAAAGTTCAATGCGGTTAGCTTTGATGAACCAACTGTTATCCAAACGCGGGCAGGTGGAGTAGGTCGCACCCTCCATAACGAAGCTGCCATCTTCCAATCGCTCCATGGCGTTGGCTCGGCCTGTGGCACGTTTGCCATTAATGTTCATCTCATAAACCGATTCACCCGTTTTGAACCGGTTGCTGTCCAGATCGATCTCGGCATTTGAACTTTCTAACTGAATGCCTTCCGCTTCAAAACTGAGCTGCCCATCAATGGCAACTTCGCCAGTATCTGGGTTGTAAGTTGCGTTCTCAGCCGTGATGGTTCGACCTTGGTAGGTAATGCTGGTGTTCCCATCTAAAGACACCACACCGTCTTCGCTCAGGACGCTGTCGGCTAGCGCTTCAACAGGCGCGTCGGTTCCTTGCACCACCGCCGTTCCGGGGGTGTAGACAAACGTAGGCGCCGGGCACTGTTGTGCGAATCCTTGAGCGGACACGAGAAGAATGCTGGCGCTTAGCAAGAGCTGCGCTGGGATGCGAGTAATTGGGGAGAACCTATGGGATGGATCAATGCGAATGATAGACGCCTTTTCCCGTAAACTGTACTGCGACAACCGCGTCTGATCCACCCATGTCCGAAAATTCATCTCCTGCTGCCATCCACCCCAGCTGGCGTCCCCTGCTAGACGCTGAGTTCGCGAAGCCGTATATGAACGAATTGCGGCAGTATTTAGCTCATCGCAAGACTCAGCGAGTATTGGTCTATCCTCATTCAAAGCAATGGTTTAACGCCTTCGCATTGACTCCGGTGGAGTCTGTGAAAGTGGTGATTTTAGGGCAAGACCCCTATCACGGCCCTGGGCAAGCCCACGGGCTTAGCTTCTCGGTTCCCTCGGGAGTGAAGTTGCCGCCGTCATTGTTAAATATTTACAAAGAAATCGATACCGACGTACCGGGGGAGGCGTCGTTGGCGGCACGTCGCGCAGGTTGCCTGGAAAATTGGGCCAAGCAAGGCGTGTTTTTGTTGAACAGTGTTTTAACGGTTGAGCAGGGGCAGGCCGCCGCTCACCAAGGACGCGGTTGGGAAACCTTTACCGATGCGGTCATCAAATATTTAAGTGATGAGCGCGATGACTTGGTTTTTCTGCTGTGGGGCAGTTATGCGCAAAAAAAAGGTCAGGTCATTGATGCCAAACGACATAGCGTGCTTCGAGCACCGCATCCATCGCCTTTATCGGCGCACCGGGGTTTTTTTGGGTGTCAGCACTTTTCTCAAACCAACGAATGGCTGGTTGAGAAAGAACAGTCGCCCATTGATTGGCACGACGTCTTCTAAATCGTTATTTTCGTCGCTGAGTGCGCAGCTTTCCGTGTGCGCGTTGGTGTTGGCCGTAAGTTTTGCCAGCCCGAGCACGGCTGAAACAAACGAGCTCAGCACCAATCCAACACCGTACATTCAGCGCACGGAAGTGCGCGAATTTATTCGCGATGTGGCCAATCGAAATGAGCTAAACCAACACACGATTGCGGGTTGGTTTCGCACGCTAAAGCCGTTGCCACACATACTTAAAGCCATATCCACGCCGGCTGAACACACCTTAACTTGGCGCGAATACCGGCCCATTTTCTTGGGTAAAGAGCGCATCAGCGCAGGCCGGCAATTTTTGGTGACGCATCAAGACACCTTGCAAAGAGCAGCAGACACCTATGGCGTGCCCGCTGAAATCATTGCAGCGATTATTGGTGTCGAAACCTTTTATGGCAAACATACAGGTAAGCATAAGGCTCTGGAATCGCTAGCCACCTTGGCGTTTGACTACCCGCCGCGCAGTAAATTTTTTACCGATGAGCTGGAAGAATTCATCATTCTGGCAAGCGAAGAGGGCTGGGATGCCACCGAGCGGCGTGGCAGCTACGCCGCCGCCATGGGGTTTCCACAATTTATTTCGAGTAGCTATCGCGCCTATGCGGTGGATTTTGATGGCGATAACAAACGCGATTTAATCAATAGCGTGGAGGATTCGATTGGTTCGGTGGGCAATTACTTAGCGCGCCACGGTTGGAGAACTGGGGAACCCATCGCCGAGCGCTGGAAAACCACCGCAGACAATGCTGCAGCGGTGGCAAAACTGGACCGCGATTCACTCAAACCGAAAATTTCAGTGGCAGCGGTTCAAGCGCTAGGATTTCCTGCAGTAGGCAATGATCTGGTGTCGGTGATGAAATTGAACGGAAAGTCCGGCAATGAAACCTGGGTGGGCTATAAAAACTTCTACGTTATTACGCGTTACAACCACAGCCGGTTGTACGCCATGGCGGTTATGCAGTTAGCTCAACAATTAAGGGTGGATGGATAATGCGAAGCTGGGCCATATCATTAGGGTTGCTGTTGCTTGCAACCGGTTGTGCAAATTCACCAGAACGAATTGTCGGCGGCGCGTCGGAAACAGAAAAAGCATCGACTCAAGCTGCGGTTGGACAACCGGCAGCTTGGGTGGCGGATGCCGTCGCAGGCGATGGCCCCGGTTGGCGACGACCATCAGCGGCGCCGCAGCCGCTGACGGTTAAAAACCTACCCAAATCTCGCCGTGGAAACCCATCCGACTATTCAGTGGGTGGCGTGCGCTACACCGTGTTGGACAGCGCTGAAGGGTATATTGAGCAGGGCTACGCCTCTTGGTACGGTAAAAAATTCCATGGCCGTGAAACCTCCAGTGGCGAACGTTATGACATGTATGACTTAACGGCGGCGCACAAAAATTTGCCTCTGCCCACCTTCGTTCGAGTCACCCGAACCGACACCGGTGAATCAATCGTGGTCAAGGTGAACGATCGGGGCCCCTTTGTGCCCGGCCGCATTATCGATTTGTCGTACCAAGCCGCGTCCACCTTAGGGATTGTGAAAGACGGTACCGCCCCTGTCATCGTGGAAGCCCTAAGCTCTCATTTGCTGCCAAGCACGGCCACATCGGCTTCGGCAACTGGCGCTCAGATTGCCCCTGAGGTGACAGAACAGACGGCAGCGCAAGCGATCACACCGCTGGCACAGCAGCATCCTTTGCCGGTGAGTGGCGACTATTTGCAGCTGGGCGCATTCAGCGAGCCGAACAATGCGCAAAATTTACGTGGACGCTTAGCCGGTGTTGTGGCGATGCCCGTGGTGATTGATCACGATCAGAGTCAATCACTGTATCGGGTTTGGGTGGGGCCAATTGATTCAATTCAAGCACGTGACCAGGCGGTTGCAGCCCTGCAATCAAAAGGGCTCACCAACTTTACAATGGTGACATTGGTGCAGTAATCGTTGCGAAATCTGGAGGGTTTTCCTCTATCATGTGAGGGCCGGTCTGGCTCACTCACATAGCTTGCGAATTGTTCATGCTTAAACCCTGTTTCGTCTCTGTTATCCCGCGCATGGTTGCGTGTTTTGTGCTGCTGTTGGCTTTGATGGCATCGGCCATCAGCCCGCTTCAGGCCGCCCCTTTGCCAGCGCCTCCTCAGCTCTCTGCGGAAAGCTACCTGTTGATCGATCACGTGAGTGGTCGCGTGCTGGCAGAACACAACGCAGACCTGCGCATTGAGCCGGCCAGCCTGACGAAAATGATGACGGCGTATATCGTCATCGATGAACTCATGAAAGGCGCATCTGATTTTGATGAGCCGGTCATCATCAGTGATTTCGCGCAGTCCATGCCCGGTTCGCGCATGTTCGTTGAAGAAGGTACGGTCGTAACGGTTGGAGATTTACTGCGTGGCCTTATTGTTCAATCGGGCAATGATTCCAGCGTAGCCTTAGCCGAGCACTTCGCAGGTTCCGAGCAAGGGTTTGTGGATCTGATGAACAGCAAAGCAGAAGAGCTTGGCATGGTGGGCACTCGCTACGCTAATTCCTCGGGGCTGCCGCACCCAGACCACTACACCACAGCAAGAGATTTAAGCATCATTGCACGCGCTACTATCGCGGATCATCCCGATTATTATCCGATGTATTCAGAGCGTGAATACGAATTTAACGGCATTAAACAACGTAATCGCAACACCTTGTTATGGCGTGATGATTCAGTAGACGGCATCAAAACCGGACACACGGAAGCCGCAGGATATTGTTTGGTGGCATCTGCAGTAAGAGACAACATGCGCCTGATCAGCATCGTTACAGGCACGGCCAGTGACAAAACCCGCATTGCAGAAAGCCAACGCTTACTCAACTACGGTTACCGATTCTTTCGCACTGAAAAAGTGTACTCCGCAGGGGAAGTCATTAGTGCAGCTCGCATTTGGATGGGGCAGCAAGAAGAGATTGAACTGGGTGTTGCGGAAGATCTTTATTTAACTTTACCGCGATCAGAATTTGATGCACTGAAAAGTGAAATTCAAATTGCCGATTACATCAAAGCACCGATAGACATCGGTGATGAATATGGGCGCTCGGTGCTCAAAACCAGCGAAGGCGTGATTGGTGAAGTGCCTTTGCTGGCCTTGCAACGAGTCGAGCAGGGCGGTATTTTTTTGCGCATGAAGCATTCCATCATGCGTTACTTTGATTAGCCTACGTTAACCCACCTTAAGCTCTGTGCCATGAGTGATACCGGAAACGACGCACCTGAAACACTGATTGAATTCCCGGCGAAATTGTCGGTAAAAGCGATGGGCTTGAACGATGGAGATTTCACGTCGGTGGTGGAATCCTTAGTGGTACCGTTGGTGCCGGGTGAGAACGCGGTCGCCATAACCGAGGTGGAAAGTCGACACGCAAAGTACGTCTCGGTGCGGGCCCATTTTGTGGCAGAGAGCTTAGAACAATTGCACGCCATCTACGCCGCTCTTAGATCAGACAGCCGCGTGTTGTACGTCCTCTGAACTCGGCTTTCACCATTCGCCGTCTTCAACGGGAACCGTTTGAGACAACCTGGCAGGCCATGCGCCAATTCACGGATACCCGCACGCACCAAAGCGTGGATGAACTTTGGGTCGTGGAGCATGATTCGGTTTATACCTTAGGCCAGGCAGGCAAGATCGAACATATACTGAATTCAGCGGACATACCTGTGGTGCAAACCGATCGCGGCGGGCAAGTCACCTGGCACGGGCCGGGGCAAGTGGTCATTTATACCTTGGTGGACTTACGCCGGCAGAACTATGGCATACGCGGCATGGTTGAGCGATTGGAACAAGCCGTTGTCAACACCTTGGCCGAATTCCACATTCAGGCGCAGGCGCGGCGTGATGCGCCAGGGGTGTACGTGAAGGATGAAAAAATCGCCGCTTTGGGTCTGCGCGTGCGCAAGGGCTGCACCTACCACGGTCTTTCAATGAACCTGGATTCAGATCCTGCACCCTGGCAGGGCATCAACCCGTGTGGGTTTCAGCAGCTGGGGGTAACTCGATTGGTGGATCATTTAGCCGAGGGGGTTGAATTTGATCGAGACAGCACCATCAACACACTGTTGCAGGCGTTGCAAACCTGCTTAGGCTCCTAAGTTGCTAGACTCAAGTCATGGATCACACACCGCCTTCGCGATCAAACCCCGATAGCCATCAACGCGGCGCTACGAAACTGGCGCGCATTCCAATAAAAGTGCAACCGCAGCCGGCCTCAGAGCGATTGCGAAAGCCGGATTGGATTCGCACCCGTGTGAGTAATGATCCGAAAGTCACCCAAATCAAACGCATGATGCGAGAGCTGCGTTTATCCTCGGTATGTGAAGAAGCCAGTTGCCCGAATTTAAGCGAATGCTTCAGTCACGGCACTGCAACCTTCATGATCATGGGAGATATCTGCACCCGCCGCTGTCCATTTTGTGATGTCGCCCATGGCCGGCCAAACCCGTTGGATGAGGACGAGCCTCGTAACCTGGCTAAAGCCATTGGCCAGCTGGATTTAAACTATGTGGTGATTACGTCAGTCGATCGTGATGACTTACGTGATGGCGGTGCAGGGCATTTCGACGCCTGTATACGAGCCGTCAGAGAGGCCTCCCCCGGTATTAAAATTGAAGTGCTTGTGCCCGATTATCGCGGCCGAATGGATATGGCACTGGAAGCGATGAGTCACAACCCACCGGATGTGTTTAATCATAATTTGGAAACCGTGCCACGCTTATACAAGCAGTGCCGCCCTGGTTCTGATTACCAGTGGTCGCTGAATTTACTGAAAAACCACAAAGCGCGGTTCCCTAAGGTGCCGACAAAATCTGGCCTGATGCTGGGTTTGGGAGAAACCCGGGAAGAGGTGGAAGTGGTCATGCAGGATATGCGCGATCATGACGTGAACATGTTGACCTTGGGTCAATACCTGCAACCCAGTGCCGATCATCACCCCGTTATGCGCTTTGTGCATCCCGATGAATTTAATGAATTAAAGGTGGTTGGCGAGGCGATGGGCTTTTCACATGTGGCCAGCGGCCCCATGGTGCGAAGCTCCTACCACGCCGATCAGCAAGCGGCCGCTGCCAGCGATTAGAAAAATTCCCGGCTCGTTGCACGAATGGAGGGTACGCATTCTCAGGTGAACACCCTGAGCCGGGAAGCAAACAAGTGTGTCAGTAACGGGTCCATTATTCGTTGAACTGGCACTATTAATACCCAACTATGCGCCAATATCTGACCCAGTTCACAACTGAGCTGGATTGTTGAGGCCTTGCTTGTACAGGATTGATTCTCTCGGTATTTATCTGGCCCTTCCGGCGGCCGATAAATCGTTCATGAGAATGGGATTTTTCAAATTGCCGATGATTGGGAAATCGTCCGCTCAAAGCACAGGCGGCTTGAGCGATGGAGCAAGCGAACAATTGCGTCAAGAGATGCAGCAAGCGGCTGTGCGTGACATCCTGCCCACTTTGCTTCTTGTCGTTGTGGCCGTGCTGGTTATTTACTTCAGCATGCACTCACTGGTTGATTCGATTTGGTTTGAAGTGTGGGCCTTAGCCACCATCGCCGCCCAATTTATTCGCTTCGCGATTACTGCATCCGCACTCAATAAGGTCATTAGCCCCGCGCGTTATCGTGGGTTAATGTTCAGCCAATTTTTGGGTGGCATTTTTTGGTCGTTGTTGTTTGCGTTCTGGCAAAACGACATGTCAGTTGGTGTGCAAATGATGTTCGTGCTAGCGCCCATTGTGGTGTGTTTGGGTTCGGTAACATCGGCGGGTGCCTGGCCACCGTTTTCCTTAGCGGTTGTGCTGTCGGCGAAGATACCATTTTTTGTATGGGCTGCTATCACCCAGTCTGAAGGTATGTTGTCCATGGTGATCCCGATGCTGGTGTTTATACTGCTGGATATCACCTTATTGAAAAATTACCACAGCCGGCTGCGTGATTCATTTGAAATGCGAATCCACAATCAATCGTTAATCGATGATTTAACCGAGCAAAACCAAACACTGGAACTTACACAAAAAGAAGCCTTGCAAGCCGCTGAGGCGAAAAGTGACTTTCTGGCTCGTATGAGTCATGAGATCAGAACGCCGATCAATGGTGTGATTGGCAGTGCCGATATGCTTACCCGTACCGAAATGGATGATGTGCAAGCTCGCTGGGTAGATACCATCCGCAGTTCGGGCGATGACATGTTGAAGCTGGTTAATCGACTGCTGGATCATTCTCAAATTAACAACGATGAATTGATGTTGAATGAACATCCGTTTGAAATTACTGAGTGCCTACAACATTGCATTGACGAATTTCGGGATGCGCATCCGAATGCTCGCATTGAGATGCAAGTTCACGAATGTGTTCCACCACACATGATTGCCGACAGTATGCGCATCGCTCAAGTGATGGATCATGTGCTAGACAACGCCGTGAAGTTTTCGCACAACGGACAAGTGAATGTGGTGGTGGATGTGCAGCCCAGTCCAAATATGGGTGCCCATGCCGGTATCAATGCGCAGAGCATCGGTGAGCCTGCTGACGTGTTGCGCATTGCCATTACCGATAACGGTATCGGCATTGCTGCGGATAAGCTGGAAAACTTGTTCACCGATTTGGAACAAATCGATGGCAGCATGGCCCGTCGTTTTGGTGGCTCGGGTCTTGGGTTAACCTTATCGCGTCAGTTAGTCAAACTGATGCGGGGTCAAATGAGCGTGCACAGTGAAGAGGGCAAAGGGTCAACGTTTACGCTACTGCTGCCCTTGCAAGTGCCAGATGAAACCGCGCTCACACAACCGGTTTACGCTGAACTGGTTGGGCTTAACGTACTCATTGCAGAAGACAATCCGGTTAATCAGATGCTGTTGGAATCAATGTTAGAGCAGTTGGGTTGTTCGGTGAGTTTGGCCGATGATGGCGAGGAAGCTTTGCAAGCTATGAGCGATGGTCAGTTTGATATGGTGTTTATGGATTGCCAAATGCCTGGCAAAGATGGATTGCAAGCCACCACGGAAGCTCGTGACCAAGGCGTGCAATACCCTATTGTGGCGGTTACGGCCAATGCGCTGCCTGGGGATAGAGAAAGGTGTTTGGAATCGGGCATGAACGACTACATGACCAAACCCGTCAGCCAAGAAATGATTGCCAATATGCTCAAACGCTACACGGGTGGTGATGCCTCATCCGTCCAAGTAGCGAATGTGTGAGCCTTGCACTGCCAAAGGTAAACCCGGAATATAAAACGTGACTGCAAGCGCTATCTAGGGCTGCAGGCGCGTAATCGACCAGGTATCACTCGTGGCCCCATCGCGAGTGTAAATAAAGCGATCGTGCAAACGATCAGCTCGGCCTTGCCAAAATTCGAAACGCTGCGGTTTTAACGAATAACCACCCCAAACCGATGGGCGAGGCACATTACCGTCAGGGTAGGCGGTGTGCAGCTTGGCCACGCGATCTTCCATAAGCTCCCGATTATCCACCGGTTGCGATTGCAATGATGCGGCGGCACTGAATCGGCTGCCTTCTGGACGTGAGTAGAAGTACTCGTCGGCTAAGCTGGGCTCTAACTTGGTTACAGCGCCTTCAATTCGAACTTGACGCTCTAGTTCCCGCCAGTAAAACAATATACTGGCCTGTGGATTTTCCAGTAGTTGTTGGCCTTTGTCGCTGTTTTGGTAGGTGTACCAAACAAAGCCAGCTTCATCAAACTGCTTGAGCAATACCACCCGTGCATGCGGTTGCCCGGATGCATCCGCTGTGGCCACCACCATGGCAGTGGCATCGATGAGCTTTGCACCTCTGGCGTCTTGTAACCAATGTGTGAATTGTTCAACTGGGCCATCGGCAAGGTCACCGCGGCGCAGGGTGCTCGCCGTGTAATCGCGACGCGCTTCGATCAGTGTGTCATCACTCATGCTGGATTGTTCTCATTGCGCTCCAGCTCGTGCCGGGCACGCCGGTGGCTGAGCACTTAAAATGTTACGATTTCCCATCAAGCATACTGTAAAGCACAAAGAGGGGGAGCTATGCCTTCGTTCGACGTGGTCTCTGAAGTGGATCAGCACGAATTAACTAATGCGGTAGATCAAGCGCAAAAAGAAATTCAAAATCGTTACGATTTTAAGGGCACCTCGGCAAGTGCAGAAATCAGTGATGCCACTATTGTGTTAACCGCTGACAGTGATTTTCAAATTCAGCAGATGCACCCCATCGTTTACACCAAATTAACGTCCCGCGGTATCGACATCATGTGCTTGGAAGCGGGGAAAGTTGAATCCTCGGGTAAGGGCGTGAAGCAACGCATGACAGTGAAAGAAGGGATTGATAAAGAAACTGCAAAAAAGGCGGTGGCAATACTCAAAGAATCCAAGATGAAGGTGCAGGCACAAATCCAGGGTGAGCAGCTTCGTGTCACGGGTAAGAAGCGTGATGATTTGCAGCAAGCCATGAAGTTATTGAAAGAGGCCGAATTAGGTTTGCCGATGCAATTTCAGAATTTTCGTGATTGACTTGTCGGTTGTTATAGTTGTCGTGTCGTTCAACCAAATTAGCGCTTCAAATACACATCAAAACGCGCAGCACCGGCGTCAATGTCGATCAGCTGCCCATCCCAAGCTTGTGATGAAATCAGCGCAGCCGCTTCACTCGGTCGTTTCACAACCACCCGACTCAGCGCATTAGAGCTGTCGGCTAATGCCAGTAAACAGCTTTGTAAAACGTCGATCGGGTCGGGGCCTGCGCCCACCAAGCCTTGAATGAATTGCATCGGCTTTTTAACCGCCGCGCTGCTGCGGCGCTTTGGGTACATGGGGTCTAGGTAAACAGCATTAACCGGTTTTAACGATGGGCTGTTTGCCCTGCTTAGCCCACTACGCACCTGGGGGTTTATTTCACCGCTCAACATTGTTTCAACGCGTTGGTTCAATACGCTCACTCTGAGCGCGATAAGGCGTGAGGGCTCATCCGAGGCATCAAGCGCTGCCACGATCGCAGCTTCCAACAAGGTGTATAACACGGGGTTTTGTTCCACCAAAGTCACTGTGGCACCGGCTGCGGCCAGTTGCCAGCCGTCCGCTCCTGCACCTGCGGTTCCATCCACAACGTGCCATGTGGCGCGCTCAGCTGCACTGAGTTTACTGATCCCTAAGGCTTTTGCGATGGGGTGATGACTGCGATTGGGCTCAGTGGCTCGACGCCGAATCTTTGAGTTACAAAAATCAATAGCCCAGTGCACGCCATCGGCCCGTTGTAGGCGTGGCAATTCATCGCCGAGTTTTAACACCCAATAGTGTGATGGCGCGGATTCGTTTGCCGTTATGATGATGGCTTCGCCGCTATGTTCACGGCTTGCGTTTAATTGCTCAGCTAGTGCGATGCATAAAGGCAAGGCCTTGTCGGTGAGTGCTTGCAGCGCGATCGCCGGTGGCGTCCATTCAGTGTGTTTATTCGTATCCGACACAGGCAATTCAATGACTCTTTTTTTGTAATGACCGATTCACCCACACGATTACGTCTTCGCGTTGCGATCAAGGGCAAGCTTGCGGTTGCTGTTCTGGCGGTGCTGTATGTCTTTGGTGCCGCGTTTTTCAGCCCAGAACGTCGTGAGTCTAGCCCGGATGCGATGTCTGTGGGGGTATCTCAATTGCAGCCTGGCGATACCTTGAAGGTGAATTGGGATGGCCGACCGATACTGATACACCGTCGCACCGAGGCCGAGATTAAATGGCTGTCTCAGAACCAAGCGGGGTTAGCTGATGCGGCATCCAGTCGGTCTGTACAGCCGGGCTGGGCAGTGAATGCCTATCGGTCAAAAACACCCGAATGGTTTGTTGCTTTGGCGGTTCGTGAAGATAAAGCCTGCGTTATTGAAGCGGACCTCAGTCGGGCAGAGGGTGGATACATCAGCCCTTGTGATGCTGCGCGTTTTGATTCGGCGGGGCGAATTTTTGCAGGTTTCACCGATGCATCGGTGAAGAACCTGCGTGTGCCTGTTTACGATGTGGAAGAAGAGTTAATTCTTCTGGGCAGAGCATCGAGACGTTAGTCAAGGCCCCGAGCACAATTTGCCGTTCGCTTTTAATAGTGCGGCGGCACTTCATGCCCGTCGTTATTGGAGTCGGCCGACGTTTGTACGGTGTCAATTCGGGCTTCCAGGCGCACGATTTCCTGCGTAAGGCGCTGAAAATCGCGAAATTGCTGCACCAGCTGATCATTTAATGCCTGAACGGTGTTTTCAAGTTCCATGCACTTCAATTCTAAAGTCTCAAGGCGTTGGGTATCGGTCATGGGTTCTGGCGGTATTGGCGACGGGCAGTGGGGCATTATGCTAAATTTCCGGGTCTTTCACGCAGACAACAGGTTCTTTCTCTGTGGCATTAACCACTGACGAAGTACGCTCGATCGCGCACCTGGCGCGAATTGGGTTGGACGAGGCAAGGCTGAGCGAACTGGCAACGGATCTTTCCACTGTGTTGGAACTCGTTGAGCAAATGAATTCGGTCGACACGACCGGAGTAGAACCTATGGCACATCCGGGTAGTTCGGGGCTGAGATTGCGCGCCGATGCGGTGACTGAAGAGAATCGCCGAGAGGCGCTACAAGCGCCTGCGCCGTCGGCAGAAGATGGCTATTTCTTGGTGCCGAGGGTGATCGAATGAGCACCGAACTGCACACGCTAACGCTGGCTGGCATGCAAAGCGCCATGCAAGCAGGGGAGGTGAGCAGCCGAGAATTGGTGGATCACAGCCTGCAGCGCATCGAAGCGGTTAACCCAGAAATCAACGCCTTTTTGCAGGTGGACACCGATGGCGCAAGACAGGCCGCCGATGCGGCGGATGCGGTCCGTTCGGCTGGCCATGCCGGCCCCTTAACGGGCCTGCCGATGGCTCATAAAGACATCTTTTGCACCGAAGGGCTTAAAACCACATGTGGTTCTCGCATGTTGGAAAATTTTGTTGCCCCCTACAACGCGACGGTGGTTGATCGATTGAATCAAGCGGGCATGGTGATGGTGGGCAAAGCGAACATGGATGAATTCGCGATGGGCTCGTCCAATGAAAACAGCTACTTTGGTGCGGTGGGAAACCCGTGGAACCCAGAGTTCGTGCCTGGCGGATCCTCTGGCGGCAGTGCCGCGGCGGTGGCGGCTCGATTGGTGCCCGCGGCTACGGCTACGGATACGGGTGGTTCCATTCGTCAACCGGCCGCCTTTTGTGGCATCACCGGCATTAAGCCCACCTACGGTCGAGTGTCTCGCTACGGCATGATCGCGTTTGCCTCAAGCTTGGACCAAGGCGGGGTGGTTGCTGCAACCGCGGAAGATTGCGCATTAATGTTGACTGCGATGTCGGGTTTTGATGAACGTGACAGCACCAGTGCCGATGTCGCAGTGCCCGATTTTAGTGCCGGATTAAATGAATCGATAAAGGGTCTGCGCATTGGATTACCGGCACAGTATTTTGGTAACGGCTTAGATGCAGCGGTTGGGGACGCTGTTCATGCCGCGGTGAAAGAGCTCGAAGCCTTAGGCGCAATCGTTAGTGAGGTGGAGTTACCCAATCAACATTTGTGCATACCGGCGTATTACGTTGTTGCACCGGCTGAAGCGTCCAGTAACTTGTCGCGCTTTGATGGGGTTCGTTTTGGTCATCGTTGTGATAACCCGGCTGATTTAGAAGACTTATACAAGCGTTCACGGGGTGAAGGTTTTGGGGCGGAAGTTGTGCGACGAATCATGATTGGCACCTACACCTTATCGACAGGGTATTACGATGCTTACTACAAAAAAGCGCAGCAAATTCGTCGTTTAATCAGTGATGATTTTGACAAAGCGTTCGAATCGGTCGATGTCGTGCTCGGGCCCACCACTCCCACCACAGCCTTTAAGCGGGGCGCAAAAACAGATGATCCGGTGGCAATGTATTTAAACGATCTTTACACCGTTTCTGCCAATTTAAGTGGCTTGCCTGGGTTGTCCATGCCGTGTGGCTTAGTGGATGGCCTACCGGTTGGCGTGCAGTTGGTGGGGCGTGCCTTCGACGAAGCTCGCATCCTATCGGTGGCTCATCAATTTCAACAAGTAACCGACTGGCATCAAAAAATGCCAGCGTCGGTGTGAGGCGCGCCATGTCTTGGGAAGTGGTTATTGGTTTAGAGATTCACGCGCAACTGGCGACGCAGAGTAAAATTTTCTCTGGTGCATCCACCGCCTTTGGGGCAGAACCCAACACACAAGCCTGTGCGGTGGATTTAGGTTTGCCCGGTGTTTTACCGGTCATGAATGCAGCGGCTGTCGAAATGGCGGTGAAGTTTGCATTGGCAACCGATGCTGAGATTGGTCGTACCTCGGTGTTCGCGCGAAAAAATTACTTCTATCCCGATTTACCCAAAGGCTATCAAATCTCGCAAATGGCGCTGCCCATTGTGGGTGAGGGGAAAGTCGCTGTCATGCAAAGTGACGGCACCGAAAAAGTGGTGGGTTTAACTCGGGCTCATTTGGAGGAAGATGCGGGTAAATCGGTACACGATCAATTCTCCGATGCCACGGGCATTGATTTAAATCGTGCTGGCACCCCGTTATTGGAAATTGTGTCTGAACCGGACATGCGAAGTTCGGCAGAAGCGGTAGCTTACGCTCGTCAAATTCATTCCTTGGTGCGCTACATCGATATTTGTGATGGCAATATGCAAGAAGGTTCGTTCCGTTGTGATGCCAACGTATCCATTCGGCAGAAGGGCGACACCGAGTTGGGCACCAGAACAGAGATAAAGAACGTGAATTCGTTTCGATTCTTAGAGCGCGCCATTGAATTTGAAATTGAACGCCAAATTGATGTGGTTGAAGGTGGCGGCACGGTGGTGCAAGAGACACGCTTATACGATGCCGATAAAGATGAAACACGATCGATGCGCAGTAAGGAAGAAGCCAACGATTATCGTTACTTCCCCGATCCAGATTTACCGCCATTAATTGTTGAGGAGTCGTTTATTGATTCTGTTCGCCAGGGCATGCCCGAATTGCCCCAAGCACGCCGAACGCGGTTTGTGGAAAGCTTAGGATTACCTGCAGCCGATGCCGCGGCTTTAACCGTCGATCGTCAAACGGCAGATTTCTTTGAAGCCACTTTAGATGAGAGTTTTAAACCTCGGCTAGCAGCTAACTGGATGACCGGTGAATTGTTTGCTCGCATGAACAAAGAGGATGTCAGCTTAGATGCGGTGCCCGTGACTGCCGAGCAGGTCAAAGGCATGCTGATTCGCATGCAAGACGGCACGATTTCGGCGAAAACCGGCAAGCAAGTGTTTGATGAATTATGGAACGGTGCCGCGTCAGCGGATGCGGTGATCGCTGATAAAGGGCTAAAGCAGATCAGCGATACGGGTGCTATCGAAGCCATGGTGGATGAGGTGCTGGCAGCGAATCCAGGGCAGGTGGAAGAATATCGCGGCGGCAAGGATAAACTGATGAGCTTTTTTGTTGGCCAAGTCATGCGGGCCTCAAAAGGTAAAGCCAATCCAGCGCAGCTCAATGACTTGCTGAAAAAGAAGCTTGAGGGTTAGTTGTTACCGCTTGTCACCGAGCCGCCATGCGCCATAGGCTAAACTGTCAGTGAACCGGGTGTCTTGCCCTTTAACATTCTTTGCATCATCGGAGTTAGATCATGAACCGTCGTGTGGCTCTACGCGCTGTGTTGGCTGTTGCGGGTGTGGCGGCCCTTTCAGGTTGTCGCGGCTTGGCATTACCTGCTGTGGGGCGTCGAGGTGGTGACGGTAAGCCGCTGTCTTTAAACGTTCAGTCGGCCCTACGAAACCACCCTGAAACCAACCTGCTGCAAATTGAAGTTTATTCAACCGATGAAGATGTGGTGATCTTAAAAGGCATAGTCGGTTCAACGGCTGAGTTGCATGCCGCCGAGCGCATCGCGACCGGCGTCGACGGGGTTCGCCGTGTGGACAACGCGCTATTTATCCGCTAAGGAACTCGCTCAGTGGTTTCGACAGTGGCCCTGAAATCTGACACACGTCAACGCTTTTTATTAGAAAGTTGTGATGTGCGCGGGCAATACATCTCGCTAAATAAAACCTGGTTAGACGCCTGCTCGCGAGTGGACTACCCCGCTCCGGTGGCAAAGGTTTTGGGGGAGGCGTTTGTGGCGGCTGGGTTATTGGCCGCCACCATCAAATTCGATGGCAAATTAACCTTGCAAGTACGAGGCTCTGGCGATGTTCATCTGTTGGTGGTGCAAGTTACCCACGATGGCAACATGAGAGGTTTAGCGCGATGGAAAGCCATCCCTGAACAAACGTCCCTGTTAGAGGTGTTTGGCCAAGGCGCCCAGCTCACCATCGCAATCGAAGCCACTGAAGGGGCAGAGCCCTATCAAGGCATTGTGGCGTTAGAAGGTGAATCGTTAAGTGATGCCATTCGTCAATACTTTGAAACCAGTGAGCAATTGAAAACCCACTTGCAGTTTGCAGTGTCAGAACATTCAGCTTGTGGCATCTTGTTGCAAGCACTGCCGGTTGATGGCAGAACTGAAGAGGATGAAGACGGGTTTAACCGCGCCGTCGCGTTAGCCGAATCGTTCAATGCCCAAGAATTACTGGAAAAAGACTTAGAACGCCTGCTGCATTTGGCGTATCACCAAGAACAGGTGCGGGTGTTTGATGCCGAGTCGGTGGCGTTTCTTTGCTCGTGCAACCGAGAGCGAATTGATGGGCTGTTATTGGGCATGGGTTTAAAAGAAGTCAACGACATCTTGCAAGAACAAAAGCAGATAGAGGTGACTTGCGAATTTTGTGATGAAGCCTATCGCTATGACCGCGTGGATGTGGATGCGTTATTTAATGCCACCCCTGGTTATGAAAATACGAATGACGACTCGGGTGTGGCGCACTAGTATCCGTCTTAGCTCCCTGGTATTCACCCCGGGAATCCACCCCGTGTGTTCACCCATTGCAAATCGGGCAATCCGGCGATTGCATCAGTTGAATTTCATTCCACTCCATAGAAAGCCCGTCAAATAACACCAATCGCCCACTTAAATCATCACCAATGCCAGTGATGATTTTTAATGTTTCGATGGCTTGCACGCAACCCACCATGCCAACAACGGGGCCAAGGATGCCGGTTTGCGCACACGTTTCCACGGTTTCATCACCGTCTTTGTATAAGCAGCGGTAACACGGACCACCGGGTTTATCGGGCCGCACCACCATCATTTGCCCATCGAATCGGATGGCGGCACCACTGACCAAAGGCACACCGTGTTTCATGCAAGCTGCATTGACGGCGAAGCGGGTTGGGAAGTTATCGCTGCATTCCACCACGACCGTGCACTGTGGCACCAGCTCGGCTAAGTCTTCTTCATCCAGGCCGTGATCCACGGTATGGATTTTAATCTCGGGATTCAGGCTTAAGCATTGGGCTTTAGCGGAAGCGGTTTTCAGTTCCCCCACGCGATCGGTGGTGTGCGCGATTTGGCGTTGCAAGTTAGACACTTCCACCGTATCAAAATCTGCGAAGGTGAGTTGACCCACACCAGCACCGGCTAAATACATCGCCACAGGACACCCCAAACCACCTAAGCCCACCACCAGCACGTGTGCATCTTGTATTTTCTTTTGCCCAACCTCACCAATTTGAGGCAGGGTGAGGTGGCGGCTGTATCGTTCTACACTGTTTGGGTCCACGGTAACGTTTTTGCCTTGCTGTCGACGAGGATCAGCTTAACAAGGTAACGTGGGTTACTTGCACAATAAAAGGGGCAACGCGTGAATTTTTTAGCACACTCTCTGTTTGCACAAGGCAACAGTGAGCGATTGGCCGGGCAGTTCGCGGGGGACTTTGTGCGTGGTGCGGATCTCTCCGCCTACAGTCCTGGCATTCAATTGGGCATACGGATGCACCGCTTTATTGATCGATACACCGATCACCACCCCGCCGCCGTTGAGGTACGCCACCTATTTAAACCACCGGTGCGCCGTTTTGCCGGCATCGTCACCGATGTGGTTTTTGATCACTATTTGGCGAGAAATTGGCAGGCCTATTCTGATGCGTCATTGCCTGAGCATGTGGCGTATGTACACGCCTCATTGGCCGAGCATCACTCGCAACTGCCGCTTGGGCTACAACGCTTCGCCGCTTTTATTGAAAAAGAGGAAGTGCTGGAGGGAAACTTAAATTTTAGTGCGGTGGAGTTAACGCTGGCCCGATTAAGTCGGCGTTCAAAACGCTTTGCTCCGATCGCCGATGGCGCAGCCGTAGTTCTTGAGCATGAAGCGGAATTAATGGCTGCATTTAATGCCTTCTTCCCAGAGTTACTCGCGGCAGCGAATCAGCATCGCGAAGCGATTTCATAATGTTCGCTACACTGCTGAGCGAGTCACCACTTCAATGTCCAGTTCCTTTAAGCGTTCTGCTTCAGACTCTAATTCGGCATGAGTCAATGGCATCTGTTCAATCCAATCGGCAGCCAGTGAAAACGTTAAAGTGTTGCCTTTCACTTTCAGCGTGACGCGCTCTAAGTCATCATCGTGTCGGCCACGATGCAATAGCGCGGCAAGCCGAAGCAGAGCCGTAAGTTTTAGCAATCGCTTGCGTTCGTTTTTAGGTAACCCTGCGAAGGCTTCCAATTCAATTTTGCGTCGATGAAAACGCACCATCATTGATATCGCATTTTGCTCGGCTTTTGAAAAACCGAAGAAATCGCAGTGCTGAACCACATAGGCACCGTGCTTATGGTATTGCGAGTGCGCAACACCCATCCCAATTTCATGCAGGCGAGCAGCCCAACACAACAGCGACGGATCACTGTCGTCATCTAAGGCCCAATCTTTTTTAACATGGCCGTATAACTTCATGGCAGTCGTTTCCACTCGATTAGCTTGGGCTTCATCCACCAGGAAACGACTGTTTAATGTGCTCAGTGTTTCTTGTTGAATGTCGGTGTGTTGTCGCTTACCGATCATGTCAAAAATAATGCCCTCGCGAAGCGCCACTTGCGATACGTTCAAGGTATCGATTTTCATGGAGTGCATAACCGCTGTGAGCACCGCGATGCCCCCGACGATGACCTGTGCCCGATGTTGGCTTATGCAGGAAAGATTCAATTGGTCAATGTTGCCGATATCAACCAAGTGCTGACGCAGTGCGCGAAGACCTTTACGCGTGATCACCCCATCGGTGATACCCAGCTCGGCTAACATTCGACCGGTGGCTTTGATGGTGCCAGAACAGCCGATCGCCGTATCCCATTGGCTGTGACGATACGCTTGCTTAAGTGGTTGCAGTTCCAGTTCGGCGTAGGTAGCAGCCTTACTAAAATGCTTATTGCTTATTTTTTCGGGATTGAAAAATTGATTCATCACGCTCACACAGCCCATGTTCACGCTTTCCATTAATCGAGGTTTTAAGCCATGACCAACAATTAGCTCGGTACTGCCCCCGCCGATATCACACACGAGGCGTTTGTGTTCTGGGTCGGGGTGCGTGTGAGCCACCGCGGCATAAATCAGTCGCGCTTCTTCTCGACCGGAAATAATTTCCACGTTTTTGCCCAGAATGGTTCGGGCTTCGCTCATGAAAACGTCGGCGTTTTTGGCTCGCCGTAAGGTGTTGGTGCCCACGACCCGAAATTGTTTTCGCGGAACATCACGAAGCCGCTCGGCAAACAAGCGCAGGGCTTCCAATGAGAGTTGCATGGTTTCATCGGTTAAACGCTTCTTTGCGTCTAAGCCCGAACCCAGTCGCACGCCTTCACGCAAACTGTCAATGATCCGGATGGAGTCCCCTTCAGGTTCTGCCACCACCATGTGAAAGCTGTTTGAACCTAGGTCGATGGCCGCAAAGGAGGGCTTTTCTGTCCGATCATTCATTCTAAGTAGGGTAGCAGTGATTACCTCGCCTTGGCGTGAGTGACTCGATCATTCCCGCTCAAGTCTTGAACAGTTGCGATTCCTTGAAAGCCTGCATTAATTAACAAAGCCTGTACCGCCTCGGCTTGATCGTAACCGTGTTCAAACGCTAAAGCCCCACCCGGCATTAACGCGGTTGTTGCATTTTGAATGAGAGTGCGTAAATCATCCAAGCCATCAGCTCCCGATATCAATGCCGATTCAGGCTCATGTTGCAACTCCGCGGCTTTCAGATGTGGATCATCGGCACGAATGTAGGGCGGGTTGGACAGCAACAAGCTAATGGAATTCGGTTTCCAGCCGTGCAGCCAATTCGCTTGTTGACATTGAATTAAGCCAGGTACTAAACGCGCCGCATTGGCTTGGGCCACCTTTAACGCCGCTGGTGATACATCCGTGGCAATAATGTTCGCGCCAGTCTCTTTTGCAAAAGCGATGGCAACCGCACCCGAACCCGTGCCAGCATCCACAACAAACCCATCTTGAGGCACAGTTGGCCAAAGCGATAAGGCCACCTCCACTAAACAACCGGTATCGTCTCGTGGGATTAACACATCGGTCGTAACCGACAATGACAGGGACCAAAACTCGGCAGTGCCAGTGATGTACGCCAGCGGCTCACCGTTTGCGCGTCGTTGGCTTAACTGCTCAAGATTTTTAAGCACGGTTGGCGCGAGGGGTTCATCGCTGTGGGAAAACAAATAACTGCGCGGTTGTTGCAGCGCATAGCAAAGTACACTTTCCGCATCGACACGATCCAGCGTGGATTGGCGAAGCCAATCACCCACGTTAATCGCACAGTTTATGGAATTCACTGGTTTAAGACTTTAACTGAGCTTAGTCGCCTAACTCAGCCAGTAAGTCGGCTTGGTGCTCAGCGATGAGCGGTTGCACCACTTCTTCCAACCCGCCAGCGAGCACATCATCTAATTTGTACAACGTTAAGTTAATTCGATGATCGGTTAATCGCCCCTGAGGAAAGTTATAGGTTCGAATGCGCTCTGAACGATCCCCCGAACCCACTTGCAGTTTTCGTGATTCACTTTCTTCAGCGTGTTGGCGAGAGGTTTCCACATCCAACAATCGGGCTTGCAATAAGGCCATCGCTTTTGCACGGTTCTTATGCTGGGATCGTTCGTCCTGGCATTCCACCACGATGCCGCTGGGTTCGTGCGTTAAACGAAT
Organism: uncultured Granulosicoccaceae bacterium; assembly: GCA_937930305.1. Classification (GTDB taxonomy): domain Bacteria; phylum Pseudomonadota; class Gammaproteobacteria; order Granulosicoccales; family Granulosicoccaceae; genus Granulosicoccus. The sequence goes on from CALGLE010000043.1 coordinate 29,913, forward strand.
CGCTGAATCGGTTTTGTTGACGTGCTGCCCACCCGCTCCTGAGGCACGAAATGTATCCACACGCACATCGGCTGGGTTGATATCAATGGCTTCCACTTCAGCCACTTCCGGCAAAATGGCCACGGTAGCAGCCGAGGTGTGCACGCGGCCTTGAGATTCAGTTTCTGGCACACGTTGTACACGGTGCGCACCGGATTCAAATTTTAAGCGCGAGAACACACCATCGCCCGCGATACGACACACCACTTCTTTGTAGCCGCCATGGTCCCCTTCGCGTTCAGAGATCACTTCCGTTTGCCAGCGTCGGCTTTCCGCATAGCGTAAATACATCTTTAACAAATCACCTGCAAAAATAGCGGCTTCGTCCCCGCCGGTGCCAGCACGTATTTCTAAGAATGCGTTGTATTCATCACGCGGATCGCGCGGTAACAGTAAAGTGCGCAACTTTAAATTCAGTTGCTCTAAATTATCTTCAAGTTCGGGCTGTTCTTCCAAACCCATGGCACGCATTTCTGGGTCTGGGTCATTGGCTAGTTCCTTCGCACTGGCTAGGTTGTCGTTGGTGGTTTGCCACTGTGAAAAGGTTTTAACCACCGGTTCCAATTGTGCATACTCTTTGGACAAGTCGCGAAAGCGATTTTGATCTGCCATGGTTTCAGGATCACCGAGCAAGAGTCCAATTTCTTCATGGCGTTCACTGACCGCTTCTAAGCGCGCCAGAATGGATGCTTTCATGGTTTTTTACGCAAGTCGAATAGCGAAGCTGCGGCGTCAATTAAGTCATGATTGCCTTCTTCTGCGGCCTCTCGTAGACGTGCGCTTGGCCCGTGCATGAGCTTGTTGGTGAGCGTGTGTGCGAATTGTTCAAGCACCTCTTCCGGTGCACTGCCGGCTTTTAATTGACGTTGGTATTTTTTCAGCATGAAGTCTTTTGTTTGCTCAACCGTTGTACGGTACTCACGAATGGTTTCTTTGGCGTCCATCGCGCGCCGTCGGCGCATGAACAGTTCCACTTGACTGCTAATGATGCTCTCGGCTTGCTCAGCCGCTAACGCTCGTGAACGTTGGTTGTCCTCTATGACGTTTTTCATATCATCGATGGTGTATAAAAATACGTTTTCCAAGTCGCTTACTTGCGGTTCTACATCGCGAGGTACCGCAATGTCGACAATTAAAACTGGTTCATAACGACGTGCTTTTTGTGCACGTTCAACCGCCCCTTTACCTAAGATGGGCAACTGGGAAGCTGTGGAGCTGAGGATTATGTCGGCACTGGCAAGGTGTTCAGGAATATCGGCCAGTGCCATGGCCTGAGCGTTCACTTCTGAGGCAAGATCCGCAGCTCGCTGCACCGTGCGATTCGCAATGATCAACCGGCCAATGTTTTGTGAGGCAAGGTGCCTTGCGGCTAATTGAATGGTTTCGCCAGCGCCAATCAGCAGAGCCGTACGCTGGGAAAGGTCGGCGAACACTTGTTTCGCAACGCTGACCGCTGCAAACGCGACGGATACCGGATTTGCACCAATGTCGGTGTCGGTGCGAACCTGTTTCGCCACCGAAAACGCCGACTCGAACAGGGGGGTGAGGTGGAGTCCGAGCGTGCCGGCATCGCTGGCGCCACGGTAAGCGGATTTAATTTGCCCCAATATTTGTGGTTCTCCCAAAATCATGGAGTCAAGCCCGCTGCACACTCGCATGAGGTGTTGCACGGCCGCGTCGTCGGCATAATGGAACAAATAAGGGGATATTTGATCAGAGTCGATTTGCAAGTAGTCTTGCAGCCAATTGATGATGGGGGCAGGGTCGGCCTCGAGGACACCGCAATAAAATTCAGTTCGGTTACACGTGGAGACAATGGCAGCTTCGTGAATGTTTTCCACGTCTTTTAGATTGGTCAATGCCTCGGCGAGTCGGGTTTCGTCGATAGCCACACGTTCCCGAATGTCCACGGGGGCCGTATGATGGTTAAGACCGATAGCAATGAGCGACATAACGAGATGATACCAAACAGACAGGGGGGCCAAACCAGCGAATTCGTCACGAGATCAGCGCTACGACTTGCGGCAATGCCCACTAGAATGAGAATACCTGTGTTGTTTGCTGGAGAACGAATGGCTTTACGCGTGACAATGATGGCCCGCCGAATTACATCCACCTTGGCTGTGGCCCTGTTAGTTGGATGCACAACCGCACCGATAGCACCGGGAACCGCCAACGCTCAACAGACGGTCAGTTCGGCTGAAAGCCAACTTTTTTACGAATTGCTGGTTGCCGAATTAGCCATTCGGCGTGGGGATTTGGCGGTGGCTACCGAAGGGTATTTACGCGCCACGGACCGCACCGATGACCCGCGGGTGGCTGAAAGAGCCACTCAGCTCACCGTTTATTATCAACAATGGGACACCGCTGAAACCACGGCGAAGCGTTGGTTGTCTCTCGACCCAGAAGCCATCGCAGCCCGAGAAACTCTGGCGCAAATTTATCTGCGTCAGGGCAAAACCACCGAGGCCGTGGATGCGTTCTCCGACTGGGTCGACTCATCGGACAACAAAACCGACACACTGGCCGTTGTCAATCAGTTGCTGCTTCGCGATCCGGACATGGCTTTAGCGTATGACGTAGCCGCCGCTTTGGCCCAACAATATCCGAACGAATCTTTAGCGCATGTGGGCAAAGCCCGATTGGCGTTATCGGTGAATCAGCGGGATGACGCGTTAAACGCTGCTAATCAAGCACTCGAGCTGGATAGCACGTCGGTGGATGCGTTACTGGTTAAAGCACAAGTGCAAATTTCTCAAGGGCAGTCGCCCGATGCAATCGATACGTTGCAAGAAGCGGTCAGTGAGCTGCCCGATTCCTTGCCTTTGCACCTAGGCTTTGCACAATTGTTGGTTGAATCGGAATTGTATGATCGGGCCGGTCCCGTTATTGAACGCGCGGCCGAACTCAGTGAAGGCGATGCCGACGCGTGGTTGCGATTGGGTTTGTTATCACTGACTGCGCTGAGAAACGACTCGGCCAAAGTGTATTTAAGCGGAGTGCTAAAGGATGATCCCTATAATGAACAAGCGCATTTTTATCTAGCCAGAATCTCAGACCGCGAGCACGATCATGAGCGCGCAATCAGTCACTACGATTCGGTGCCGCAAGGCGAATTCTTCATCACAGCTCGAATTCGAGCAGCGGAATTAACCGCCGAAAGTGGCGATGTGGATGGGGGTATTGATCGTATACAGGAGCTCAGCCCACTGGCTTCTGAGCCGGCCTTAAAGGTGCAATTGATTTCGGCACAAAGCCGAATCTTGCAGCAAGCCGGTCGCGTCGATGAGGCAATCGATGTGCTCACTGATGGTTTATCCAACTACGAAGACAATGCTGAATTGCTCTATGCCAGAGCCTTAGCGTCGGAAAACAAAGGCGATAACGAGCAATTTGAAGCCGACTTAGGGCAGTTGCTGCAACGCGATCCCAACAACGCCCATGCCTTAAATGCCTTGGGGTATCACCTGGTGGTAAACAACCAACGCTTGGATGAAGCGGCACGACATCTTGAAAAAGCGAACGCCTTAGAGCCAGATGACGCAGCGATTATGGACAGCTTGGGTTGGTTGCGATTTCGGCAAGGACGTTTGGAAGAATCCAAAGTTTTATTGAAGTCGGCTTACACTATTTTCCCAGACGCAGAAATTGCCGCACATTTAGGTGAGGTGTTGTGGATGCAGGGTGATGAATCCGGCGCGCGTCAGTTATGGGACAAAGCCTTGGCAGATGAGCCCGATCATAAAGTGTTGAACGAAGTCATTAGGCGCTTCGTCAACAAGTGAGCAACCCTGGGTGAAAAGATAATTGATCGCACTATTTCGTATCTTCCACAACTTGGCGATAGCCCCCGCCTGTGTGCTGTTGTTAGTGTTTACCGCTGGTTGTCAAAGTCTGCCCAAACGAACAGCAGCTGGCATCAGTGGTGCTGATCCTGTTTTATTGTTGGCTTTGCAGCAAAGGCCCAATTGGTCGGCGCGCGCCAGTTTAGGGATATGGACTGAAAAAAACGGCGACACACCCGAACAAAACATCACCGCATCGCTGGAGTGGTCGGAACGGGCTGAGCAGCTTAATGTGGTTTTGCGAGGGCCGCTGGGGGTCGGGGAGATGATTCTGAGCGATTCACCCACAGGGGCCACCTTGCGCCGCGGTTCTGTGAATATGGCCGGAGAAGACCCGTCCGTGTTGGTGCAACAGGCACTGAACTTAGTTGTGCCCGTGCCCTTGGGCGAATTGTCATCTTGGATGCGTGGCCTGCCGGGCTCGGCGACGAATTTGACGTACGACAATGCGGGGCGCTTGCAAACTCTTGGGTATGTGGATAAGTCGGGCATACGCTGGCGGGCCAACGTTCTGCGTTATATCCAAGCAGACAATATGGACGTACCTGGCCTGATAACAGCGAAGGGCGGGCCCTATAACGTTCGGCTAGTGTTAAAAGACTGGCGCTTTGATCCGATAAATTCCGACACAAAGCCCGCTGCAAGCGACTCTGCGGGTCGATTAAGTATTCCTGGACGCAGCAGTTAAGCGCTACCCAGAGGCATAACCTTTGTGAAAAGCACCGGTTTAGGGGGTCACAGCCTTTGAATTGCGGCGCGATGATCGCTAACATGGGAACTTCGAATTAACTTCTACAGAGATTGGATCGCTCTTGACTGCCAGATGGTTGGCCCCAGCCAAAATAAATTTGTTTCTGCACGTCACTGGTCGCCGCGCTGATGGCTACCATACCTTGCAGACGGTGTATCAGTTCGTGGACTTGTGTGATGTCCTGAGCTTTGCCGTGCGTGATGATAATGACGTAAAGCTTACGTCCTCCTTCGGCGAAGTACCGCCGGAAGAGAACCTAGTGGTGCGCGCGGCTAGGGCCTTGCAGGCCCATACCGGCACGCGCTCGGGTGCGGACATCGAACTGATGAAGCACATCCCCACCGGTGGCGGTTTAGGTGGCGGCAGTTCGGATGCCGCAACCACCCTAGTGGCGTTGAATGAATTCTGGCGCTTAGGGTTAAGCATTAAGGAGCTGGCAGAGATCGGTGTCACAGTCAGCGCGGATGTGCCTGTGTTCGTTTATGGTCAGTCGATGTGGGCGGAAGGCATCGGGGACAAGCTCACCCCCGTGGCACCCATCGAGCCGTGGTATCTGGTGGTGAACCCAAATGTGCAAATTTCGACGGCACTGATCTTCAATGTGCCAGAGCTCACCCGCAACACGCACCCCATCACCATTCGAGATTTCATGGACGGGCGTTGCATGAATGTGTTTGAACCCATCGTTCGAGCACGTTACCCCGAGGTTGCTGAGGCACTAGACTTGCTTCGTAAATTGAATCCAGAACGCCGAGCCAAGATGAGCGGCACTGGAAGTTGTGTTTTTACTGCGTGTCAAAGCGAAGAGCACGCGCAGGAACTTTGCGCCGAACTTCCTGACTCTATGACCGGATATGTTGTGAAAGGGCGAAATTTTTCCCCTCTCTACGACTTTTCAGGCTAGTCTTCGCACTTCGATTATTGGGCCGTCGCCAAGCGGTTAAGGCACCGGGTTTTGATCCCGGCATTCGGAGGTTCGAATCCTCCCGGCCCAGCCATCCTCTCTAGATGCGTTGCAAAGTAATGCGAGATCCGAAATTGATGATCTTTGGCGGCAACGCCAATCCGAAACTCGCTCAAGCCATTGCAGCGTACCTCCAGCAGCCGTTGGGAAAAGTTCACCTGTCTCGCTTCAGTGACGGTGAAACCACCGTTGAGATTCTGGAGAACGTGCGCGGCGGCGACGTGTTCATTGTGCAGCCGGTGTGTTTGCCGACTAACGACAATCTGATGGACTTGTTGCTGATGGTTGACGCCTTACGGCGCGCCTCCGCAGAGCGCATCACAGCCGTTATCCCGTACTTTGGCTACGCCCGCCAAGACCGACGCGTTCGTTCAGCCAGAGTGCCCATCTCGGCCAAGCTGGTCGCTAACATGTTGCATGTGGCTGGCGTGAATCGCGTGCTCACGGTCGATCTGCACGCAGAGCAGATCCAGGGGTTTTTCGATATTCCGGTTGATAATGTTTACGCGTCCCCCTTACTGATGGTGGACATCTGGCGTAATAAGTACAACAACCTCATTGTGGTATCGCCTGATGTGGGTGGTGTGGTTCGAGCACGAGCGGTGGCGAAGCAATTGGATGATGCCGATTTGGCCATCATTGATAAGCGTCGACCGCAGGCGAATCAAGCGCAAGTCATGCACATCATTGGCGATGTAAAGGATCGCACCTGCGTCATCATTGACGACATGGTGGATACCGCAGGCACCTTGTGCAAAGCGGCTGAAGCGCTGAAACAACACGGCGCCGAGCGGGTAGTGGCACTTGCTACGCATCCGGTTTTATCCGGCCCCGCCATTGAGAATATCGAAAATTCACAATTGGATGAATTGGTGGTGACCGACACCATTCCGCTGTCTGCTGAGGCAAAAGCGTGTGGCCGCATCCGACAATTGTCGGTGGCTGAACTACTCGGTGAAACAGTTCGCAGAATTCACGAAGACGAATCCGTCAGCACGGTGTACATGGAGTAAGCCACGCCTGCGTAAGCGGGCGAAAAATTGCTATACTTGGCGGTCTTTGCCTGGTCGCGGGCAAGAAACGACTTTGGTTAATCCTGGCCAAGTCGCACAATTAATCTCATTGGGAGACCTCGACATGTCAGACGACATTCTAGTCGCTGCAGCGTCGCGTACGGTATTCGGAAAAGGTGCGAGCCGCCGCCTACGTCGCGAAAATTTGGTTCCAGCCATCGTTTACGGTGCTGAAGACGAACCACAAGCGCTGCAATTGAAGCACAACGAAGTAATCAAACACCTCGAAAACGAATCGTTCTATTCGCAGCTGCTGAGTTTGAGCGTGGATGGGAAAGAAACGGTTCGTACCGTTTTACGAGACGTGCAACGTCATCCATTCCGTCAGCAAATCCTGCACTTGGATTTTCAGCGTGTTGTGGCCGGTCAGGCACTGCAAGTCACGGTTCCGTTGCACTTCGCTAACGAAGACACTTGCTACGGTGTGAAAACCGAAAGCGGCATGATCAATAAAACCGATATCGAAGTCACGGTCAGCTGTCGTCCGCGTGACATCCCAGAATCCATTGATATCGACATGCTCGAACTCAAGATCGGTGATTCGGTTCACTTATCTGACTTGGTGATGCCAGAAGGCGTTACTTTGGTTGACCTCGGTGAGAAGGGCGACGATTCAGACAGAGCGGTTGTATCGGTAATTGCACAACGCACAGTGGTTGAAGAAGAACCCACTGAAGCGGCTGACAGTGATGCTGAAGCTGGCGCCGAAGGTGGTGATGAAGGCAAGTCGGAAGAGTCTTCAGACTAAATCTTTGTTCTGCATTTGCTTGGCTTTTGCAAAGCTTCTGTCACGGCAATTGCCGTGCATGAGTAATGCATCCGCACTGCAATTGCACTGCAGCATGAAGTGACATGCGCTCATGGGGCCGCCCCCATGAGCGCTTTTTACTCTACCAACTCATCCATCAACTCAAGTTGGCGCTCATGGCCGGTGATCAAATTCAATTTGAGCTTGTTGCAGGTTTGGGAAACCCCGGAGCTGAATACGAGCACTCCTTGCACAACGCAGGCTTTTGGTATTTAGACCGTTTGGCGCAAGAACTCAGCGCCCCCTTTACCAGTGATAAGAAAGCGTTTTCGCATGTGGCGAAAGCCCGGTTGGGTGGTCGCACCATTTACTTGGTTAAGCCGTGGAATTTCATGAACAACAGCGGGCAGGGCGTGGCAGCCGTTGCGCGTTTTTTTAAAGTGTCCATGGATAAAGTGTTGGTGGCGCATGATGAAATTGATTTACCGCCAGGCGTCGTTCGCGTAAAGCAAGGCGGAGGCCATGGTGGTCACAACGGTTTGCGTGACATCATCGCGAAAACCGGGACAAAAGATTTTTGGCGCTTGCGCGTGGGTGTTGGGCACCCAGGCCATAAAAGTGCTGTGTCGGGTTACGTGCTGAAACGTGCGCCGGCCGATATAGAACGACCTGTAAGCGAGGGTTTGGACGTAGCCATTCGTCAATCGCTTACGCTTATTGATGGTGATGTGAAAATCGCCACGCAAAACATTCATACGCACAAGCCGACGTAGTCGACACGAGAAGCACACGCCATGGGATTCAAATGCGGCATTGTTGGATTGCCAAACGTCGGTAAATCCACGTTGTTTAATGCTTTAACCAAAGCAGAAATTGCAGCCGAAAATTATCCGTTCTGCACCATCGAGCCCAATGTGGGCATCGTGCCAGTGCCCGATCCGCGCTTAGATGCCTTAGCGGCGATCGTATCGCCTGAACGCATTCTGCCAACCACCATGGAGTTTGTGGACATCGCCGGTTTGGTGGCTGGCGCGTCAAAAGGGGAAGGGTTGGGTAATCAGTTTTTAGCCAACATCCGTGAAACCGATGCCATCGCACACGTGGTGCGTTGTTTTGAAAATGACGATGTCATTCATGTCTCGGGCAAGGTCGACCCCATCGATGATGCCGCCACCATCAACACCGAGCTGTTGTTAGCGGATATGGAATCCATGGACAAAGTGGTGTACCGACTCACCCGCACGGCAAAGTCGTCCAACAAAGAAGCCATCGCTGAGAAAGCCTTTGCTGAAAAAGTATTGGCGCACTTAAACGATGGCCAGCCAGCGCGTACCTTTGAAGCCAATGACATGGAAATGGGTTGGCTGAAGCTGTATCACTTACTGACCATCAAGCCCACCATGTACATCGCGAATGTGGACGAAGGCGGGTTTGAAGACAACGCGATGTTGACTGCCTTAACCGAACACGCGGCAAGCGAGAATGCCAGCGTCGTTGCGGTATGCGCTGCCATCGAGGCCGAAATCATCCAGTTAGAGGATGCGGATAGGGCCGAATTTTTAGCGGAAATGAATTTAGAAGAGCCGGGCTTGAATCGAGTCATTCGAGCCGGCTATG
>CALGLE010000044.1 GCA_937930305.1 uncultured Granulosicoccaceae bacterium
TCAGCAGGCTTTGCATTGCGCGCAATTAACACCGCACGAAAAACTTTCTCACCAATAAATTGTTTTAGCGGGGAGGTGAGCCAATAATCAGCGCCTGCCACTGGCCGTGTGCGATGCCGAAGCCGTGCCGGGAGCGTGGTCCATATCAGCACAAAGTCCCCGTGACTGACGTGATTGGCAAAGTACACACGTTGCGTGGGGATGGGCTCAACACCTTTCCATTCGCCACGAACGGCTGTGACCAGCCGGGCAAAGAGCATGATGGCGTGACCGGTGATGGAGCTAGCCACAGCACTGAGTTTGTCATTGGGCATGGGTGACGTCATCGATGAACAGCCCGAATCGGCTGGGATAACTCAGTTTAGTGCATTGCAGGGCACTTTACGCCCATCCGCAGTTCGCGGGCACATCGCGCGGCTCGATCCCTGAGCCGTTCTTTGGTGTTGAGACTTTGCTGAAAGCTTAACGAGCCTTCAAAGTCTCAGCCAATTTCCGCAACGTGTTCACCGTGGTTTCCCAATTCACACACGCATCGGTAATCGATACGCCATAAGCTAGATCTTTAGGATCCTTTAACTTTTGATTGCCTGCGTGTAAATGCGATTCGAGCATGATGCCCACAATCGATTGGTTGCCGTTGGCCAATTGTTCGGCTACGTTCTGCGCCACCAGCGGTTGACGCTCATGGTCTTTGTTGGAATTGCCGTGAGCGCAATCAATCATGATGCGTTTTGCTAGCCCGGCTTTATCTAATTCCGCTTCCGTTAACGCCACATGCACAGAATCATAATTGGGTGTTTTGCCGCCACGAAGAATGATGTGCCCGTATTGGTTGCCGCGGGTTTGCATCACAGAGACTTTACCGTTGCCATCGATGCCCAAAAATTGATGACCATTGGCAGCAGATTCCAAAGCGTTGACGGCAACGCCTAAATTACCGTCGGTACCATTTTTAAAGCCAACGGCGGTGGATAACCCAGATGACATTTCGCGATGCGTTTGACTTTCTGTGGTGCGTGCGCCAATGGCCGACCAACTGAATAAATCGGATAAGTATTGTGGGCTAATCGGGTCCAGTGCTTCGGTGCCTGTGGGCATACCGAGTTCGGCTAACCACACCAACAGTTCACGCGCCTTGCCCAGACCGGTTTCAATTTCAAACGAATCGTTTAAGTGAGGGTCATTTATTAAGCCTTTCCAACCGACAGTGGTGCGCGGCTTTTCAAAATACACACGCATCACTATGGCGATGTGGTCTTTGAGTTCTTCGCGCAGACTCATTAACCGTTGGGCGTACTCTTTGGCTGAGGCGATGTCGTGAATGGAGCAGGGGCCCACGACCGCGAGTAAGCGATTATCGCGATGATCCAGGATGGCCTCGACTTCTGAACGACCAGCTTCAACCGTGGCTGAAGCGGATTCTGAGCGCGGATACTGCTCGCGCAGTTCTGTCGGCGTAATGAGCGCGGCAGAAGACAGTATGTTCGTGTTGGATAGAGGGCGGTTCAGCGTCGCGGCTGAAGAAGTTTCAGTAGTCATAACCCCAAAGTTGCACGATTCTTAATCAACTTGCAAGCTTTGGTAGGACCCTATTTTTGTATTCACAAGTTATATGGCGAGTTTAAAGCAGCTGTATGCCATCGCCTTTGGCTTGCACTGTCGCTTTGCCCGACAAAATGGCGTCCAGGTCCTCACCGATCAATCGGTCTCGCCAGCCATCCAGTGCCGCTCGCCCATCGCCCATCACCATTTTCTCCAGCGTTTTTTGCGGCGCAAGAATGGAAGCTGCAATGGAGAGTTCGCCGGCGCGTTGATGCACCCAGGCGTTTAACAACTGCACGGTTGCCAATCGCTGTGGCGTGAGTTTGACTTTCTTGATAAAGGGCGGCAAAGGTTCTGGGGTTTGCTGTTTGGCGGTGTTTACTTGCTCGATTAACTCCTGACCGAAACGATCGCGTGTTTTTCTATCCAGGCCGCGGATGTGCGACAGCTCTTTTTCAGAATCCGGTTTTTGTTGTGCCAGGGTGCACAGCACATCGTCTTTCATCAACCAGTTGCGCGGTTGATTAATTTCGCGTGCTTTAAGTTCTCGCCAAGTTGCCAAGGCTTGAATGATGGACAGAGTGGGGCCTTTGTGGCGTTGAATGTTGCGCACTTTTAGCCAACGCAGTTTGGCCGGTTGTTCGTATTTTTCAGGATCTTCTGCAGCAGCGAAGTCATCGTTCAACCAACTTAAGCGTTCGGTTTCTTCCAGTTCCAACTTCATGGCTAGGTACAGTTGTTCTAAATAGATCACGTCATCTAAGGCGTAGGAAATTTGTGATTCGTTTAATGGGCGACGGGTCCAATCCGTGCGCGTTTGTGATTTAGAGAGTTCGATGTTCAAGCGCTCATTCACCAAGTTGGCGTAGCCAATTTGTTCGTTGTGACCTAACAGGGGGGCGGCAACTTGGGTATCGAAAAGGGGGCCGGGCACTTGCTTGGATAACAGATAAAAAATTTCTAAGTCTTGAGAAGCTGCATGAAAGACTTTTTCAATATTGCGGTTATGCAGTAAATCAAATAACGGAGTTAAGTTTTTCACCGCTTGGGTGTCGATGCAGGCCAGTACCTCTTGATACTTGATTTGCACTAAACACAGTTCAGGGCGGTAGGTGCGTTCGCGTAGAAATTCGGTATCGAGTATCAGATACGGTGCGCCAGAGAGTGACTCACACAAGAGGACCAACGCATCGTCGGTGTCGACCATGCTGTATTCGGGTAGCGCGTTTGGCATAGGGGCCTGCGTGATTAGAACGAGAAGTTGTAAAAGAAGTCCACCGCTCGGGCGGCTCCTCGAGTGGCTTCTAAGTAAAATTTACGGGATATATCGTAGCGAAGATACAGGGTTTCGCCACTGGAGAACACGTTGCGACCGTATCGCAGCAACAGTTTATCACTGAGTCGCCCACTCACCACCACTTCGGTATCATCACCACGCCCTCGGGCGTCCACCGTGAATTCTTGCACACCAAACGCTTCGGCAAATTCGGTGGCTTTGCCTCGACCGCCGCGTAGGGTTAGAGCGAGGGCCGCTTGCGCCAGCAAGTTTTGCTCTTGATCAGACGCTTGATTGATATCTCGACCCAATAAAATATAAGACAAGATGGAGTCTTGTGATTTATCGGCCGGATTGGTAAACAAAGTGACTTCAGGTTCGGCCAAAGGCCCAGCCACACGCAGCCCCGCCACGCGATCTTCGCTTTCTATCACGCGCACCGCATCCATATTCAATCGCGTTTTATCCACAGGTCCCACAAACAAGACTTCGCCGTCTTCAACCAGTAAGTCTTGACCGTATTGTTTGAAAATGCCCTCCACAATGCGTACAGCCCCACTGAGCTGTGGTGGTCGAGGCGGTTTAACCGCCACGGCCATATCACCATCGAGTTGTGCTTTCAAGCCAAACGCTTCCAGCCGAACATCCTTACCCAGCGACACATTTAATTTCACATCAATGTTGGTTTCACTGGCTTCCGCCGCTTTACCTTGATTGGCTAAGTTTTCAGCTTCCTCATCCTCAATGATGACTACATCATCGGATAAGGACACAGCTCCTTGGGCAACTTCTGCCACTTCAATTCGGGCCATGGGTACTTCGACATCACCGCGTACGCGAACACTGCCCGGTTTCAGTGCCAATCGAATTTCGGCATCCACCGCACTTTCCACTAACGGATCGGTTTGTACGTTTAGTGTCTTGCCCTTGATCAGAATGTCGGAAGCCCATTTCGGAGCGTTTGACCAATCAGCCGTGCCGCTGACATTCAGTTTGCCTTCCCCGCTGTTTAAGCCACCTCTAATTTTGGCGCGTTTGCCATCCACTCGAACCGTAACGCGCCCACCATCAATATTCAACGGCAGAACTTCTGCCTGCACTCTGGGTTGGTCCAATATCACCTGCCCATTGAAACGCGGGTCGGTCATTTTTCCCGACAGGGTTCCGTTGGCATTAATTTCCCCACCGATTTCATCAAACTGGGGCAGGAAGGCTTGAATAAAACTGATATCAAACCCCTTTAGTGTTAAATCTCCTGTGAGGGGTTTAGGCTCTTGTGTGGCATCGACCTGGACGTTGATGTTGGCGTTACCCAAGCCTTTGGATTGCAAGTTAACTTTCGCACCCATGGTCTCGCCGTTGGCGGAACTGTCCACCGTAAAGGTGTCGTAGGTGAACATCAGCTCATCAAACGAATCATCAACCACCTTAATGCCGCCGTCATCCACCTTGGCAAGCAGCTTGGCATTGTAGCCGCCCGGATGTTCTTTACCCCATTGGATGGTGGCATCGGCTTGTAGCTTGCCTTGCAGTTCCGAACCTGCGGGAAGAAACGGATCCAGTCGATTGAGGGGATAACGTGTTAGGGCAACGACGGCCGTTCCAGTCTGTTCAGCTAAGACTTCGTTCTTTAAGCACAGGCGAGTCTCTTCGGTTTTCCAACAGTGCGCGCCAATACGAGCCTTTTTTAACTCATTGTTCCAACCCAGATCAAACGGTTTGGCAAGGGTGATTTTATGCGCAGGCACTTCCAGCAACACGTTTTGCAATTCACCCAACCAATCAAATGAATCGGTGAGTGCGCCTTCTGCGGTTAAATCAATCGCTGTTGCGCTAGGGCCATCGGCAAAGAATTTAATGCGATGTTTCTCTCGCGTGCCGTCTAAATTTAAGCGGGTGTTTTGCACCACCTGCGTGCCTTTTTGCAGCTTGCCGATTTTCAAATTCAGTGAACTCGGATCTTTGGCGTCTCTGACCACATCAGCGTCTAGCGTTAAACCGGTAATTAACACGTCATCGTATTTTAAGACATCCGATTTTGCAGTCACATCCACACTGGGGGAGATGGCACTGCCCGACACTTTCACCTTACCGCTAAAACCACCGGCCAAACCAGGAAGAAAGTTTTGCAGTTGCGTTAGGTTGATGTCCGCATCAAAGTCCAATTGCTCACTGGCACTGCCTTGTGCGTTCACACGGTTAGCGCCGTTGTTCAGCACCACTTGTTCAACATTCCATTGATCGGTGTAGGATTTAGACACCACCGCATTCAGGTCAAACGGGATGCCGCGCATCTCACCGTTTAAAACGCCTTCTTTCAGGTTAAGCATCCATTTCCCGTCGTGCACCCCGCCGTTGGCGCGAACCAATCCATTCAGGCTGCCCTTAATTTCAGGAAACATCTTTGAGGGGTTGATGTCTTTAATAATGATGTCTGTGATCCACGAGATTTGCTCGCCTAATTTGGCCGCCGCAGACCCAGTTGCGAATCCATCCAAGGTTTGTACGGTGATGTTCGGCACCAATACTCGAGACGGGTTGGCAATGGCTTTTACCGCCACGGTGCTCTCAGGTATGTTCTGGCCGCTGACTTGGGTGTTGAAGGCAACGTTAAAATCGTTGATATCTCCATCTATCGTCACAGCCACATCGCGGGCTTTTGCGATGGCCCGTGTGTCCAATGGCCAACCGGCTTCGGTGGCGTTGACTTGTAACGTCACCGGTAGTTCGGCTTCAAGCGGTTTTACCGTACCCGATAGCGATACTTGCGCAGCCCCTTCGATTGCGCCTTCAAACGATAAATTCTTTACCGAATTGAAGGCCCGCAAATTCACGCTGAAGTCGTGTTCTTCAATAACATCAGTGGCGTTAGCCACGATGTTGATGTCCAGCGGATAGCCGTCTTCTAGGGTGATATCCCCGCTTGCCGTTGCATCGAAGTTTTTATACACCGCTGAAAGATTTTTAATTCTGAGTTTGCTGCCAACGTTTTCCGCTTGCAAACGAATATCGTTAACGACTTGTTCGGGAGCGTCCCCCGGTGGTTGAAACACAAATTCTTTGATGTGGATGTTGTCTATGTTCACATCCAACGGAATATCAATGTTGGGCAGTTCAATGGCTTCTGTGCGTTTTTCATTGGTTTTCGGTTCAGCGCTAAGCAAACTTTCCACCCGTACTTTATCGATCACCATTCGATCAAAGCAAAACTTACCTTGTGCCAAACACGGCGTTTGCCATTCGGTATCCACACCGGTCATTTCTATGTTGACCGAATCGTTTTTGAAAGTAACGTCGTTAGCGCCAATGCCGGTGTTTAAATTTCCCACAGGTTGGGTAATTTCAAGGCCAGGGACGCGCTTGGTGGCTTCGGCCATGGCCAAGTCAAAGCCTTTGTCGGTTCCGGCTAAAAACCACACGATGGCCAGTGCCAACAAAAACAACAGTAGGATGAACAAGACAATCCAAAACAAAGTTTTTAACAAGCGCCGCAAAAATCCTGGTTTGGCTTTTTTGTTAGCCGTGTTTTTGCTTGTCACTTCGCTGGCGGGTGTTGATTCATCCACCATTGTATTCACTGTGCTCTCACTCATAGGTCTGGACCTAATGAGAGGTGAACACGAACTTTTCTGCTGTCCACGTTTTCACTAACGGGAACGGCTATGTCTAGCCGGAATGGCCCCACCGGAGACTGCCAACGAATACCGACGCCGGCACCCACGCTGTAGGGTTCGTCAAAGTTATTAAACGCGCGTCCCCCGTCAACAAAAATAGCGGAGCTCCAACGATCACGAAAACGGTAGTTGTGCTCAAAGCTGAGCACTTCAAGGTAACGCCCACCCACGGCCACGTTGTCTAAGTCGCGCGGGGAGATGTCCAAATATCGAAAGCCCCGGATGCTTCGGTCGCCACCGGCAAAAAATCGTTGTGACAGCGGCACACGTTCAAAATCATTGCTACTGATTGCACCGTATTGTGCGGCGGTTATGAAGGTGTTGCGTTCGCTTACCGCGCGAATGTATTTAAAGTTCAGCACGGACTTATACAAATCCACGGTGGAAAACGCTTTTCTTGAACCGTAGAGCAGGGTGATTGAACTGCTTTGCCCCCAGGTTAAAAATGGTCGCCCCTTGGATCGACTTCGACTCCAGGTGACACCCGGTAACCAAAGGTCGGTGGTGTCAGGATCTTCATTGCCGACGGTGTAGCGTTCACGCTCCCACTTTAGAAACAAAGCTTCTTGCCAGTCAGAACTTAATCGACGCACCCGTTGAAAGCTTAAAGTAGACAGGAAACTCTTGGCTTCACCTTCAACCGAATTTCGTAGGCCGTAGTCAATGGAGAAGTAGTTTGTGAGGGGTTGTTTCCGGCGCGGTATTTTGTAAGACACCGACGCATTTTGCGTGTCTTTCGATAACTCCAGCTGCAGTTCCACAGAATGGCCCAGGCGGTTTAACAACGGCCTGGACCAAGTTAATTTTGTACGAATTTTTGTATCGGTGGCGTATCCGATGCCGATGCCCACCAGATTGTTGTCTTTCTTCTCCAGTTCAATGGTTACCGGCACCGTTTTGCCGTAGCGAGGATCGCGTTGTGGCAGCACACGTACCGATTTAAAATAACCCGACGCCTGTAAATCTCGAACCGCTTCAGCAATTTTTCCCGATTCGTACGGGTCACCTTCTTCGAAGGGTGTCCAGCGTTTTAAGAACGCTTCGGTGAACACTGTTTGATCGTAGCGCAAGGGGCCGAATGTATAGCGCTCACCACTGTCTGCCACCAGAGTTATATCCGCTGACAAGTTCCTTCGGCTGACTCGCACACTGGATTCGGTGAAATCGAAATCAAAGTAGCCTAAATCTTGTGCAGCATCAATTAAGCGTGACTTGGCCGCCTCGTAGTCGGCGGATACAAACAGATTGTTTTTTCGAATCGGTAGCCCACCTAAGTTGCGCATGAACGCAGCATCTTTTCGGGCATCGCCTTTGATACTTAAGTTGATGATGTTGATCAGCGTGGGGTCATTGAGCGTGACGCGTAAATCGATGAAATCCCCATCACGCGATTGACTGCGATTGCTTTTGACTTCAGCGCCGTAATAACCCACCGCCGCCAGTGCCCGTTTCGTCAGATCAGGAAGGGATTCTATGAAACGCTGAGTGGCGCGATCGGTGTCGTGGGACGGTGCGCCAACAAACAATTTAATTTGTTGTTCAAGATCCTCATCCACACCAAATACACGAAGCTCAGGAGCTGCTGTTGCCAAAGTGGCAAACAGGCAGCCGCCCAGCACCAAAAGGCACCGTAAGCTCCATTGGAAGTTAAGGCGATTCATTACCAGGATCTATGCAATTTCCGAGGCGATATCAGAAGTTTTGAGGAGTTTACAAACACGAAACAAATACCCGATGAGTGGGAAAGGACAGCGCAACATCAACCAGTGGGTTCAGGCCACACTTCTTACATTTTGAGACATACCGCAAAATATGGGTGTAACTTCTTGTATTTCAATTAGTTAACTCAAAGTTGTTCGGCTTCCCAGTGTGATCATACAGAACCAGGTCGCACGGTATTTGCAAAGCCAGCGGGGGCGGAAACTTTTCACGCTCGTTCACGTCCCATGCTCGGGTGTCATGCAGTCGTTTACCGCCTTCGCCCGTTCACTTATAAGCCTTAGGTCACCCTCGGGCATCTGAATGAAGCCTCACAGGTTCGGAAAATAACTATGATTCGAAAAATATTCGTAGCCGTTGCGCTGGTCGGCGCGGCCTTAGCCTTCTCGCCTGTGATGGCTGACGATTCTGATGCAGCGGAACCTGCAGTGGATACGGCCGAGAAATTGCTATTCCCAGAGCTACTCAGTGTGGATGGTAACGCGACCGCCATTCATCCAGGAATCGGTGAAGGCAAGTGGACCTTGGTGATGCTTTGGGCCACGAGTTGCCATATCTGTGAGATCGACAAGCCGTTGTTCTCTAAGTTTCATGAAAAACATAAAGAGGGCGACGTCACAGTTTTCGGCATCTCCATTGACGGACATCAGAATATGTCCGCGGTGCAGAATTATTTAGCCAAGCGAGACGTATCCTTCCCTAATAGCGTTGGCGAGTTCTTAACCGTCGGCAGCAGTATGGTAGAAATTGCAGAGGAATCACTACGTGGCACCCCCACTTACTTGTTGTTCAACCCAGACGGTGAAATCACCGGAGTACACGCTGGGCACCTACAACCTGAAAAAGTCGAAAGCTTTATTGCCGCGAACTAGTGTCGCTCTACTGATTGCCACCCTCTGGACGGTTTCCGCATGCAGCGGCAGCCGTTCAGCGGATGATATTCCCCCGACCGATCCACCGGTCCAGAATCCCACTGAGCCCACTGAGCCCACTGAGCCGACTGAGCCGACTGAGCCGACTGAGCCGACTGAGCCGATCGTGCTGCGAAGCTGTACCGCAGTGGATTTGATCAACACCGGCTCGGGTACTCAAAAGATTACGATTGAATTGGGTGCCGGTGAGCGCTTGGTGCTCGATGACATGCCGCGCGGTGCGGTGTTGGGTTTTGATGAAACCTTAGGCGAATTGCAATACCAGCCGCCTGCGGGCCGACATCCGGATTTCTTCACTTATCAAATTGTGGCTGCTGATGACTCTGTCGCGGCGAGCGGTCGAATGGACATTCGCTTGGATCCTATGCGCGTGATGCCGCTGGGGGACTCGATTACGCACGGTGTTGAAATCTATAATGGCAGCATCGATACGCCTCCGGTACCTGTTCGAGTGGGTTATCGAAAATCGTTATTGGAACAGCTGGATGCGGCCGGCTATGTGGTGGATTTCACCGGTCAATCGGGACAACGCGCCGGTGCCGATGCGGGCATTCGCGATGAAGATAATGGCGGGTATCCCGGTGTGGATATCTCGTTTATTGATGGGAAACTCATTGAAGTATTAACTGAGAAACCCAGTGATGTGTTGCTGTTGCACATCGGTACGAATCAAACTCCGACCGAAGCTGCTGGCATCGATTCGATTTTGGATACGCTGGAGCTTTGGGAAGCATCGAATCATCCGGTTACCGTGTTTGTCGCTACCATCATGCCAAAACGTGACCCAGGGCAGCAGCTGCAAGTGGATGCATTTAATGCCGATATACGCACACGCATTGCCGCTCGTGAGATGAATGATCGCGTGTTTTTGGTGGAACAGGCTTCTGCTGTCACGGTTGCCGACATTGACCCCGCTGATGTGGGTTTGCATCCAACACCTGCGGGTTATTTGCGCATGGCGGATGCATGGTTTGATGCGATGGATGCTACAGACGTTTTTATCGATTGCCCATAAGTTAACTAATGTCTGCCAGCTGTTTCCGTTAGCGCCTGGCGCTTGTCGCCTAGCGCTTAGACGACAGCGGGACCACCGTTAAGCTGACTGGTCGTTTTGGTTTTCCACATCATCGGGAAAACGTGCATTCCACACTTCAAAGCCGCCGTCCAAACTGTATACCTCTTTAAAGCCTTGTTCAGTTAAAAACTGCGCAGCTTGTTGGCTGGAATTGCCGTGATAACAACACACCACCACCGGTTTTGTTTTATCACAGTTTTCAATAATGCTGGCGGCGTTGTCGTTACTTAAATGTTCAGCGTCAAGCATCCGACCCGCGGCGAAACTGTCGGGGTCTCGGATGTCTAGAATCATGACGTCACGATCATCAATCATGTCCCTGGCATCATCGGGTGAGATACGAACAAAAGCTGTCATAGTGTTAGTCTACGGTCGGAAATACGAATAAGTATACCGATAGCTCGCCTCACTCCGGCCATTTGTTTTTATGTCTGTCACGCCATCCATTACACCCCCTCAAACGCCTAGCGCGCACGGCGCTCCGTTGTTTGAAGCCGCGTTCAAACAAGCGCCAGAAGACTTCAAAGTGTTCGAAAAACTGAGCATTGATTTTAGTGGCGAAGGCGAACACCTGTATTTACAGCTTGAAAAAATCGGGCGCAACACCTCAGATGTGGTCAATGCCCTAAAGCGTTGTTTCAAAGTGCCCAAAAAAGACATTGGGGTTGCTGGCCAAAAAGACAAACACGCGGTAACCACGCAATGGTTCAGTGTGTTAACCCCGTCCGATGCTGCCCCTTTAGAAACTTGGTTGGCATCCGATGATGCGCCGCCGTTTCGACTGTTGGATGTGGCAAGACATCGTAAAAAACTGCGCCTAGGCGCGCATGATGCGAACGGGTTTGTTATCCGGTTAAACGAGGTTAACTATTTAGCCGGTGACAAAACCTTACTCGATGAACGAATCGCTGCATTAAAGACCCTGGGTTTTCCTAACTACTTTGGGCCGCAACGTTTTGGTCATCAAGGGGCTAACTTAAACAAGGGCTTGCAATGGCTAACCGGTTCAGAGCGTATTCCATCGATGGCGCGTGATAAACGCAGTCACTATTTATCTGCGGTTCGAAGTGCGGCCTTTAACCGAGTGCTGGCCGCACGAGTGCAACGAGGTAATTGGAATCACTATCGATTGGGGGAGCTGTGTGTTTTAAACGGCAGCCAAAGTGTGTTTTTGCCGAATGCGGAAGAAGTGGATGCAACGGTTGCTCGAATGCAGATCATGGATATCCATCCTAGCGCTGCGTTGATCGGGGATGGGCCCGAGATGAATGATTTGGATGCGCTAAACGAAGATAGGGCTGCACGACAGACTGACCCTAACCATGCCGCGTTAATCAACGCGCTGTGTCGTTTGCGAGTGAGTGCCTCACACCGGGCAACCCGAGCGCTGTGTAACGATATCGAATACACGTGGTTAAATGAACACACGATTGAGATTTCGTTTACCTTAGCGCCGGGTGTTTTTGCCACCACGCTGTTGAACGAATTATTTAAGGAACGAAACGCATGATTTGGGGAAAGCTACTCGGTGGCGTCTTTGGCTTTATGATCGGCGGCCCGCTGGGTCTCGTGATTGGCGCGGCATTAGGTCATCAGGTCGATAAGGGTATCGAATCGGCCGCGTTACCTGCCCCTGATGGCTGGGAAGACGAGATGATGCCGCCAGGGGATACGGACCGCATTCGTTTAGGATTTTTTAGTGCTGCGTTTTCTGTGATGGGGCACGTCGCCAAAGCTGATGGCCGTGTTGATCCTGCCGAAATAGCCTTAGCTGAAAACGTTATGGAGTCCATGGAACTCACCCCCGAACTCAGAGAGGCCGCTATCAAACTGTTCATGGAAGGTAAGAACGAAACCTTTCAACTGCGGCCGGTGGTGTTGCAGTTTCGGCAAGAGTGTCAGCGCCGAACGAATTTATATCGCTTGTTTATGGAGATTCAGATCCAAGCGGCTTTAGCCGATGGTGTGATTCGTAAAGAAGAGCACCAAGTGCTATTGACCATCGCCGATGTGTTGGGCTTCCCTGAATTTATCTTTGATCAATTAGTGTCTTTGGTGAGTTCCAGTATGGGCATACCCCCATCGCAAGCTTATGAAGGTCAAGCCGGGGCAGGCAGTGGCAGGGATAGCGGTGGTGCTGGTCGTGCACCGCGAACAACGAACGAAATTTCTTTGCGTGATGCCGAGAAAGTGCTAGGGGTGACATCCACTGACGACAAAGCGAGTGTGAAACGAGCCTATCGAAGGCTAATGAGTCAACATCATCCTGACAAACTCATTGCGAAAGGCTTGCCTGAAGAGATGGTTCAATTGGCCACGAACAAAACGCAAAATATTCGTAAAGCGTACGACAAAGTGAAACAGGCTAGAGGTTGGTAGCGGTGCGCCGAATCAATCCTACTAAAGCGGCTATGAGCAACAAAAACAACGAAGGATCTTTGGCATAGCTTCCCGTGCCAGTTGCCTGTAGCGATTGCACCGACACGATAGAACACCCTAAACCCGAACCTCCAACCACAACCGGTCCGTTCGCGGCCCCGAGCGCGGGTTCATCGGTCCAAATGTCGCTGGCATCTTCATAAAGACTGGGAATATAAGCCACGGCTGTTCGTACCGCGTGGTGGGTGTTCAGCATGCCGGTGCCGCAGGTGTCTCGGTTACAGTAATTGGCTGAACGATTTCGTGAGTCATTGGGAAAGGGGGCAGCGCTGGCATACAACAAGCGTGTGAGTTCATCAGCACTGATGTTCGGTTGTACGCTTCGCATCAAACCTAAAGTGCCACTGACCAGAGGGGCGGCAACGCTGGTACCCGATACGGTTTTCCAGGTTTGCACAGCGCTGTCGGTAATCACGCCTGCATTCGTGGCCACTTCCACACCGTACTGACTGGGGTATCGCATGCCACCCGGGGCGGCAATGTCGGCGTCTCGACCAAAGTTACTGTAATTGGCCAGATAACCCGATTCATCGGTGGCGGCGACACCAACCACATTCAGGCACTGTGCAGGAGATGACGGATGCTCGGCGGTGTTACGTCCTTGATTGCCAACGGCTGACACCACAATCGCGCCGGCTTTAACCGCATCGTCAATAGCGGCTTGATCAAACGCGCTGCACCGATCGTTCATACCCAAACTTAGATTGATGATATGAGCGGGGTATGGGTTTGTTGGTAAGGCGGGGTCTGCAACACCGGCGGCCCATCGAATCGCATCGATTAAATCCGATCGGTGACCGCCGCATCGTCCAATAGCACGCACGGGTAAAATCATGGTGTTCCAGTCAATGCCGGCTAAGCCAACGCCGTCATTCGCATTGGCGGCAATCAAGGAGGCGACACCGGTTCCATGCCAAGTGCTGTTGGCCGCATCGCACGGAATGTTGAGCTCGGTGAGTCGAGCGGCTAATGCCGCATTCACACCGTCGCCAGGATCGGTGGGATCCGGGTCGCGTCCATCACCATCGTTACTGCGAGCAAATTGTAAATCGATGGGTAAGTTATTAAACACGTCTCCGGTTTCGTGTAGGCCTGAAACAAAATCGTAGCCGGGTAATAAGCGGCCCACTAAATCAGGGTGCTCTGGACGAACGCCTGTGTCGATGACCGCTATGACCGTGTCGGCAGAGCCGTGTGTAATTTGCCAAGCACCCACCGCATCGATTGCCGCTGCATGCCAATTGTCGTCGTGTAACTGCCATTGCGCAGTAAACAAGGGGTCGTTCGGTGCTGCACCGCTGGTTGCAAGCAGCGAAGCGGTAATGGGTTGACTGAGTTCATGAATGTTTATGGCTTCAGTGGGCGTGACCCATACATCTTTAACCACAGACTCAACGGCAGGATGCTGCTGCAGTGTGCGTAATGTTTTTTCAGTTTGTGGCTTGTCACCGATGACGGTAAGGATGCGCGCGTTGCCGGAGACTAAACGTTGCCATTGAGCGTGCGGCAAGGTGCTGAGTTTCGGATTGATTTGTTCGTTCAGTAACCACGTGTTGCGTGGTTGCACAGACGCATCAAAGGTCACGATAAAGCGTGTCTGCTCGGCTGATGTTGGTGCGCTGACGCCCAATAGCGTTGGCACTAAGGCGCACAATAACGCCAAGCCTGCGAGCAGGCCAATGCGGTTGCAGCAGGTGCTTCGGGTTCTACATAGGGAATTCGCGCGTTGTGAATCGAACCGACGAGGAGGAACAGCTGTGACCAAAATGAAGGACTCAAGTTACCTAGAGCCTTGGTCAATGCAAATAACACCCCACAACCCGCTAATTCAGCGGTTCTTAATCATTACAGCCCCCCGCGGGGGGCAAAAAGTGACCGAATCGAGCTGCTATTCGATCAATCGCGGCATCAGCTGAACCAAATTGCAGGGCTTGGTCCGAAAATCCAGCTGTGCTGAGATCAATTTTTCCCACGCTAAACGACACGCCCCAGACGAGCCGGGCAGCACAAACACGAAGGTACGATTGGCCACGCCCGCCAAGGCCCGAGATTGCAGGGTAGAGGTTTTTATGTCCTCATAAGAAAGTACTCTGAACATCTCACCAAAGCCGTCTATGACTTTATCCAGCAGCGGCGTGATGGCCTCTGGCGTGCCGTCGCGGCCTGTAATCCCCGTTCCACCGGTGGTTAGCACCGCATCGATCTCAGGATCGGCGATCCATCGGGACACTGCCGCCCGGATGGCGTAGATGTCGTCTTTGACGATGGCTTTCTCTGCATTGCTGTGCCCGGCTTGGGTCAAAGCCTCGACCAGTCGCTTGCCTGAGACGTCTTCGGCCTCGCCACGCGTGTCTGAAATCGTTAGTACAGCAATGTTCAAAGGTTTAAATTTCGCATCGGCCATAACAGTTCGTCGCTCCGTTACCTGATTGTGAAAGCTAGTTCCAGTAGTATGCGCGGCTCTATGGCAGAACGCTTACAAAAAATTTTGGCCAACACCGGGCTGGGTTCTCGCCGGCAGTTGGAAACCTTAATCGCCGAAGGTGGGGTGCGCCTGAATGGGCAGACCGCCAAACTGGGCGATCGTGCCAGTGCGGACGACGATTTAGTGGTGGATGGACGCTTCTATCGGGTGGTTGCCGATGAGAAATCCATCCGTCGCGTGATTTTGTATCATAAGCCAGTCGGGGAAGTGACCTCTCGGAAAGACCCGGAAGGGCGTAAAACCGTGTTCGATCGATTGCCAAATTTGCACAACAACCGCTGGGTGAGTGTGGGCCGACTGGACATCAACACCTTGGGCTTGTTGCTGCTTACCAATGATGGACAACTTGCTAACGCGTTCATGCATCCTTCCAGTGAGATTGAACGCGAATACGCGGTGCGCATCAACGGCAAAGTGTCCGATGAAATGATGCAGCGCCTTCGAAACGGCGTTGAATTAGAAGATGGCTTGGCGAAATTTGATCGCTTAGCCGACGAGGGCGGGGAAGGTGTGAACCGTTGGTTCCGCGTCACAGTAAAAGAAGGGCGTAATCGACTGGTGCGACGTTTGTGGGAGTCACAAGATGTGCTCGTCAGCCGACTCATCCGAACCCGCTATGGACCCGTGTCATTGCCTAAGTGGCTACCGCGCGGCAAGGTGCACGAACTCACCCCAAAAGATGTGGAAGATCTTGCCAAACTGGCTAAGTTATCTGCCAAACCCAGTGATAATTTACGAGTTATACCCGTACACCCCAGGCATCGCAGAAAATCGCGTAAGCGACGTTAGTAGTCCAGACCTCAGGTAATTTTCTGTCGGGTTTTTGGCTCTAAGCTAATCGTAGCCATTCGTTTTTTAATCCAGGAAGCTTTAAAGCGTTTATGTCTCAAGAACATTTGTACCGAGTACGTTTTATCAACCAAGATAAAGTGTATGAAATTTATGCCAAATCAGTATTTCAAGGGGAGCTGTATGGTTTTGTGATCATCGAAGAGTTGGTATTCGATACGCAAACCACCGTCGTGGTCGATCCGGCAGAGGAAAAACTGAAATCCGAGTTTGAAGGCGTAAAGCAAACCATCCTGCCCATGCACTCCATCGTCCGCATCGACGCCGTCGAGCAACGCGGCACCGCCCGCATCACCGAATACGATGGCAGCAAAGTCACCCCGTTCCCATCCCCCATTTACACCCCAACGGGTGGGGATGGTTCCAGCTAAGCACGAATTTTTTCGCTACACTACCCCTACAGCGGAGAGGTGGCCGAGTGGTCGAAGGCGCCAGCCTGGAAAGTTGGTATACGGGGTAACTCGTATCGAGGGTTCGACTAATTGCGCAGCAATTAGGACAACGCGGTTCACCGCGTTGGGGCGCAGCCCCGAGGCGAAGCCGAGTCTATCCCTCCCCAAAACTCGCGATCATCTGAAGCGTAATAGAGTCTCTGCGAGATGTTTCGTTAAATCTC
>CALGLE010000045.1 GCA_937930305.1 uncultured Granulosicoccaceae bacterium
AGACGGGCTACTGCCATCACATTGAACGCTTGATGGTGTTAGGCGGGTTTATGTTCTTGTGCGAAATCGATCCAGAACATATCTATCGCTGGTTTATGGAAATGTTTATCGATAGCTACGATTGGGTGATGGTGCCCAATGTGTATGCCATGAGTCAACACGCCGATGGCGGTGCGATAACAACTAAGCCGTATTTTTCGGGCTCCAACTACGTGATTAAAATGAGCCATTACAAAAAGGGCGAATGGAGCGCTATTTGGGATGCACTATTTTGGCGTTGGATATTAAATAATAAAGAGACATTGGCAGGTAATCATCGCTGGTCGATGATGTGCAAGAACGCAGAACGCATGGATGCTGTGCGCGTCAAAGACGTGCACAGCATCGCAAACGATTTCTTAAATCAACTGACTTAACGCAACGCCTTACTGCTGGTCGGCGCGTCTATCCAACCAAACTTGCAAGCGTTCCGATAAGTCGTTGAGCGCAGAACGGCAATCTGCGGATGCCGTATCGGTATCGATCAGGCCAGTGGCGAAATCAAAACGGCAGTCGTAAGCCGGTGTTAGCGAATCTGGCAGGCTGTTGATGTTCAAGCTTCCTGGCTCGTTGTTAAAGTCGATGTCACCATTGGCAAAAGGTTCTGGCAGGCCAGAGTCTGGTGTTGTCCACTCGACTGGCACGGTCATGGAAGCATTCACCAATCGGCATTCATCGCCGTTGAGTGCCAGCAACCCATCGTTGCAAACCGATGTTGCCGCAAGGCTTGCGTTAATAACATACACCGGGTGAACATCGTTTTCCAATGCCAAGCGATTATCACCACAATCAATGGCGGTTAGTGCCTCACCCAATGCGGGGTCAAAGCTGCCTAAACACTCCGATTCAGCCTCACTGAATTCTTCGCCCGATTGC
Organism: uncultured Granulosicoccaceae bacterium; assembly: GCA_937930305.1. GTDB lineage: Bacteria > Pseudomonadota > Gammaproteobacteria > Granulosicoccales > Granulosicoccaceae > Granulosicoccus. The sequence goes on from CALGLE010000045.1 coordinate 916, forward strand.
AGCTTTTCGTTTAAATCAATCATGCCAGCAACCACCACTTGCTCAACCAATTCGCCAAAGGCTCTTACCGACTCGTTGTCGTCACCGTCAATCGTTGGCACGCCTAGCTCTTCAAGTGTGGGTTCGCCTTCTGGGTCAGCATCTGGATCAGCGTCTGGGTCAGCATCTGGGTCAGCATCTGGATCGTTGCTAGGAGGGGCATCTGGATCAGCGTCCGGGTCATTGCTGGGAGGGGCGTCAGGATCATCATCGGCAGGCGGCGGCGTTCCGGGGTCATCCGTTGTAGGTTCTGCCGGTGTGTTGGGGTCTACCGGATCATTGGCTGGTGGTTCGACCGGTTGGGCAGGGTCGTTCTGATTCACATCCACGATAGGCTCGGAGCCAGGGATGAGCTCTGCAGGTGCGTTGGGTGGATTGTTTTCACCGTCTGTAACGGAAGTGACTGGGTCGTCGTTGCTGTTACTGCTGCAAGCGGATAAAACGCATAAAAAGAGTACACTGAGTGGCGCATTCAGGCGTGTAGGTCGCATAAGCATCGCGTATCTTCTGGCTGTTGTCGTGGTGAGACCATACGACAGTTCGTTGGGGCTGTACACTTTCTGGTGTGACGGTTTTGGAAACATAACCAAAGAATTATATTTATCCCTAAATTATGCGAACACGTCATTAGCGCGGTTCCATCGAGTTTGAAAACCATGAGTAAAGTAATTGATGGCAAAGCCTTTGCCGAGTCGGTGCGAGCTGGCGTTGGCAAACAGGTCGAATGGCTGAAAAGTAACCACAACATCACCCCCGGGTTGGCGGTTGTGTTGGTTGGGGAAGATCCTGCCAGCCAAGTTTATGTCAGAAACAAAGGCAAGCAGACCCTAGAAGCGGGAATGAACTCGTATGAGCATAAGCTCGACACTTCGGTATCTGAAGCTGAGCTACTCGCCTTAATCGATCAACTGAACAACGATGAAACCGTGCACGGAATTTTGGTTCAATTGCCGTTACCCGATCACATGCGTGAAGCGGCGGTTATTGACGCGATTGATTATCGTAAAGATGTAGATGGTTTCCATCTGACGAATGTGGGTTTATTAAATACCGGCGGTGATGGGGTGGTGCCTTGTACCCCATTGGGTTGCATCATGATGTTGAAAGAACGATTGGGCAGTTTGTCGGGTAAAAATGCGGTGGTGGTTGGCCGCTCGAACATCGTGGGTAAACCGATGGCTGCGTTGTTATTAAAAGAAAGTTGCACGGTCACGATTGCGCATTCAAGAACCGCCGACTTGCCCGATGTGTGTCGCTCGGCTGATATTTTGGTGGCCGCGGTCGGTCGCCCTGAAATGATTCCAGGAGACTGGGTAAAGCCCGGTGCTGCGGTCATTGATGTGGGCATCAACCGGATTGAAAGGGACGGTAAAAATAAATTAGTAGGGGATGTGGATTACGCCAGTTGCGAAGCGGTTGCGGGTGCGATTACACCGGTGCCCGGTGGCGTTGGCCCCATGACGATTGCTTGTTTATTGCACAACACCGTGCAACAAGCGGCGCGTCAACACAATGTCGAATTGCCTAGTTAACTTAACGGTGGGTGGTTTAACTCACTTCAGTTAAATACGTGGTGCGTGTGCCGTCCACTCGGCACACGCAGTTACCGCCCTTAAATGGTGGTGCCACGTTTTTTCGGGGCAATCGGATACACCGATTCCGTCATCCACATGCCTTGGAATGGCCCGGCCGATTGCTTACGAAGTTGAAAGACGTAGCCCACTTCATCGCCACTCGGGGTAATCAACCACACTGGTTGAATCGCGAGGTCCCCGTCAATTTCCATCGGCCCGTAATCGCTGTCAATGTGGTTAAGCATTTCGCTAAACCCACCTTTCAACATTTGGGTAAACCTTTCCAATGGGCCAGTCATGGCCTTATTGCTAGGGGCGGCGAAGCGCCACACGGTGGCGATGCCATCATCTCCAGCGGTTGGATCATTGTCGCGTAGGGCGTCAATTACAATTTGAACCACAGCATCGGGTTCCATGTTCACCGCTGGTTTCAGGTCTGTGCGCTGGGTCGAACTATCCGCCCATGCGTTGGATGACAGGTTGAGCAAAAGTGCCAGAACAAGCCCAATTGAGATGCGCATTGTGGGTAACCTTACCGTGACGGCCGTTATATGATCTACCTAATATACGTAATCACACGGCTCGTTGGACCGCTCTTAATGAGCACACAGGTTTCAAGTGATGTGTAAATCAACTGGGAAGGGTGATTAAGAACATGGAGCTGATACCAAAAACTGCGCTCTTTTTAATGCTCGCTTGGGTTTGCGGATCTGGCCTTGCCAATGCCGTCGAACCAGCAACCCACGGTGACGTCAATCGGGTTTGGTTGGATCAAAGCTTAACACCGGCCGATGCCCGCCATTTATTGGCCCGCACGGGTTTTGATGCGGCACCAGAAGCACAACGGTTGCTTACCGGTTTAACCCGGCGCCAAGCGATCGAGGCAGTCATGGATGGATTCAGTAAGGAACCGCAAAGGCCGATGCCAGCTTGGACTCGGGATGTTGCACCGTTGTATTGGACGCGTCGCGATTTGAACCAAGAACAACAACGCAATTTTGATCGGTTAAGAGACAGTGAGCTTGCGCAACTGCGTAACTGGTGGGTTGACGAAATGCTCACCACCACATCCCCACAAACTGAGCGCATGGTGTTGTTCTGGCACGACCACTTCGCCACGAACTAT
>CALGLE010000046.1 GCA_937930305.1 uncultured Granulosicoccaceae bacterium
CTGATCAACAAAGCCACCGCAAGCGCAACCTTTACCGAGGAATATCAGCAGTTCATTAAGACGTGCTCATTCTTCTTTCTTGCCACCTCAGGAGCTGTGACGACAGATTGTTCCTTTAAAGGCGGACCGAACAGTTTCGTAAAAATTACCGGTCCTGATACGTTGGTGTTCCCAGACTACGACGGCAACCGGATGTACAAGTCACTGGGCAACATTATTGAGAATCCGAACGTGGGTTTGCTGTTCATCAAGTTTGATGCAGAAGAGAGCGCTCGGTACCTGCGGGTTCGGGTCAATGGCAAAGCAACCCTATATGATGAACACCCACACAAAGCGGACTTCCCCGGTGCCAAGCGATTGGTGGAAGTGAAAACGGAACATATTTATCTGAATTGCGGGCGCTACATCCCCGAGATGCAATTGGTTGCCGCCTCGCGCCACATACCTGAGGCGGGTAAAAAGCAACCGGTGCCAGGTTGGAAGATGAAGCCGGGGATAAAGGAGGCTTTGGAAGGCTCTGAGTAACCATTGAACGGTTAAGCTTTCACAAAGGCTTTGCGCGATGGTAAATTAGTGGTAAATTAGTTAAACAATTAACTATTCACTAGCTTAATCAATGCAAGCCTTCGACAGCTCGTTCCCGATGATTCTTAACCGTGCATTGGATGCCGTCATGCCCGCCTATCGTGATCTTTTTACCGGTTACGATCTGACTGAGCAGCAATGGCGTGTCATGCGCGTAATTTGGACCAATGAGGATGTCACCTCATCGCATTTATCGGAACGTACCTTGCTGTCACCACCGAGTTTGGTGAGCATTATTGATCGCCTTGTGAAGAAGGGGTTTGTATCGCGCGTGCGCTGCGTTGACGATCGCCGGCAGGTATTCATTGTTGCCACGAAGCAAGGGTTAAAGCTGCAGAAAGAAGTCACCCCTAAAGTAGTTGCCATCCAAGAGCAAATACAAAACTCGGTGTCGAAAAAAGAGTGGGATTCCCTGCAGCGAATTTTAGGCAAAATAACCACAGCTATGCAGACAGATGCCTAAAGTGGTTTCCGGTTGCTGCCACAAGTTTCTACTTTAGCCATCAAGGTTTTGATTTCTGTCCCAGCTCATTAGCCGTCAAGGCTTTGATTTCTGCCGAAGCTCGCTGGAGATCAGCAAAGCCAAACCCAATAACAAAATACCAATGCCGGCATAAGTTTTCATTAGCAGAATGCCAATATCTCGGAACTGCAAGGCAGGCATCTCGTTTTGACGTCGTGCTCGACCAAACTCTTTGCAATGGATTGATATACGTATTGGGTGTTAGTCGTCATGAGGGCATTTGCTGGAGATAAGATCCTAAGGGTACTCTACCGAAGACCTTACCAAAGTATGAACCCGATAAATCTACACATAATAGCGGGCAGGTAGGCGTTTGGCGGGATTCACAGCAGAGACCGCCGGATGAGGGGATTTATATACTTTGGCTTTACATGCCGGATAACTGTAGGATTACCTAAATAAGCCGTAGTTTGGCCTGCTATGGTAGTGCCTGACAGCCATTTCTTGCCCGGAGGCATCGTTTGGTTTGACAACAGTCAAAGTAAACGATTGGCAACTGATCGCAAAAAAAAGGAAATGAAGCGCGAGGAACCCACAACGCATACCTCGTGTTTGAAAGTGCAACAGTATCGAAGCTAGGGAATGATTTTTTTATGAAAATTCTAACTGTACTCATGGCCACCACAAGTGTGTTTCTATACGCTTGCGATCCGTCAGCGAAAGAACGCGATTGCGGCGTTTTTGATCATCCACAACTTAGTACGTGGCAGGCAGACCAAACTGCAGGTACGGTTCAATTTAGTAGCGATGACGGGTCGATCAATACCTTTGATCGCAGTGCTATGGTACTCAATGAGCCATTCGTCGGCTCGAACTCAGCGCAAAGCAGCGACGAAGTCACTTGCTTTCTAACCGCAACATCCAAACTGGTCGCGCAAGATGGCGAATTAGCGATAAACTCTCAATACTTACAAATAGAGCAGTTCGATCTTGACCCGGCGGACGAGAGACTCGAACTCCAAGCGTCTATTGAATCTCCGGTAGGAACAAGATTAACCGGAGGCTTCGATGCAGGTCTTGGTGGCCCAAACGATCAGAACACGACATCGCCGAGCAATAATGTAGAGTTTATCGGTGACGTCACCATCGGTGGCGTCGCATACGAAAACGTGATGCATATTGATGCCTTTGGCGGCATAGTTGAGCCGATTTCTGTTGCACCCGCTGCTACAAGAATTTCGCGATTAACTTACGCGCATGAGTTTGGGTTAGTGTCGTTTGTGGATGCAAACGGGAAACTCTTTGTGCGAATGCCATAGTAGCTTAGCCTGCTCAGGCAAGGTTACGAATCCGCGAGCGCGGTAGTGTGGAGGCCACTGTTGGTTCTTAGTTAATCATCAGGGGTTCGATTTCTGCCGAAGCTCGCTGGATATCAGCAAAGCCAAACCCAGTAACAAAATACCAATGCCAACAAAAGTTTTCATCGAAGGTCGCTCACCCAATATAGACACAGCGAACACCAAAGCGGCGATGGGCTCCATCAACGCTAAAGCGATGCCGGTTGCTCCGCTAACAAAACGCAAACCGTAACTAAACAGTAGGTAAGCCAACCCGGTTGCCACCACACCCAGCCACAGCAGAATGCCGAGCTCTCGGAGCTGCAATGCAGGTATCTCGTTAAACAGACCCGTGCTAATGATTGCGATTAACGCAGCCAGTGTGAATGTTACGGTGGCGGAAACGAGTGGGGGTGTGGTTTTTATAATTCGTTTCGTGGCGATTCCGTAAACGGCATAAGAAAGACCGCTGAGTAAACACAAAGCAACGCCACTCAAAGGCCAGCTGGCAGCGCCTGAATTCAGCTCTGTGATCATAACCAATCCGAATACTGCGATGCCCACACCTAGCCACCAAGTTCTGGCAGGTGCCTGGCGTGAATAAAGCGTTTCAAGAATGCCAGCCCATATTGGCCCACTGCCTAGGGCCAGTGCGGTGCCGCCTGCTACGCTGGTTATTCTGATGCCCGCAAAGAAGGCCAAATTGTAAACAGCCATCCCTATAGCTGCGATCAGAAAAAAGTGTAAATGAAGTGTACGTAATTGCTCTAGCTTGAAATAAGCGGGATGAACAAAAGCTAAGCAAATCAAAAAAAAGCCGCTGGATACCAGCAATCGAAGGGTGCCGATCCAAAGCGATGACAGTGATAGGGGGGCAAAAGCTTGCGCTGTGCCCGTGGTACCCCATAGAACGGCTGCCCCGAGTATCAACGCGACACCCAAAGCTTTTTTCTCAATATTCATGGGGGTGAGTATGGGCAAAACGGTTTAGCTAAAGTGTAGACAAAAGACCACAGGAACTTCAGCTTTTATTTCGAATGGCGTGAGCGCTCAAATGAACGCTGATATCGAATTATTGGTGTCATGCTGACGACCTGTTTCAGTCGTCAGCATGCTTGACTGCTTAGTTACGAAAATTCATCGGTACCAACGCTTATGCAAAAGGACGCGTTTCGTTCACTGTGATATGAATGGGTACACCTTGAGTGGTTGTCGCCGTGGCGGATGTCTGCAGTACTCGGCTAAGCGATTGCCCTTGCAGCATCAATTCATTGAGTTTCATTCTATCCCCATGTGGTGTCATATGTACGCTGACGCTTTCACCGGGTGCCAAAACCAGTGGCTTGTTGGCAGTCAGTGCTGCCACATCGAATTTGCCACGAAAGGTTGTCACACCATGAGGTGTTAGAGATTCTATATTTAATGTGTCATCACCGGCATTGATAAACACCGCTTCGATGTCGTTAGCGCGTGGTGATATGCGGGTTTGAATGGCGAGATGGCCTTCGGTAGCCTGTGACGGTAGTTTCTGTGCGTTACCGTCCGTGCCAGCGAATGCCTGAGTTGCTAAGCCGGCCGTTGCTGAACCTGCAGCGACAGCTGCCATACCTTTTAATGTACGGCGTTTGGCTAAATCGGTCATGGGTGATCTTTCCTGCGTCGAATGTCTTATTACTATCAGGTCGTGAGTGGACAATTACAAGAAATTTTGACAGTTTTGGCACAGTTAGACACGTGTAATGGGCCTAATACCCAATATATATCCCAATTAACGATTGCTGATTCATAAATTCATTGGCGTCACGGTGCGTTATTTTACGACTTAACCTCGTGCGGTTTCGCGTCTTTGGAGAACAGATAGATCATCAAAGCAAACCCTGAAAATCCCACGTATGTCCAAAACACCGATTGATATGCGGTAACGGATGAAGGGTCGGTATGTTGATTAGCTACAGAGCCCGTTAAGTACTGCATCGCACCGGCGCCAAATATTGTAGTGAAGTTCAGCAGTGTGACTCCACGACCTGTTAAAGCCTCCGGTACAAATGATCGACCATGTGCCATCAGCACACCATAAGAGGTTCCGAATAAACCCACGGCCACGAACAACAAACTTACTTGCATGAATGAAGCGGTGGGTTGGAACGCCAGCAGGGCGATAGCAACCATCGTTAGAAGGTTACCGACGAAAATGATCCACTTTCTGGTGTTAAGAATTTTATCTAGCGGGCCGTAAACGATACTGCCGATAATCATAGCAATACCCATCGCCAGTGTGACTTTACCAATGGCAATACTGTCAGCATTAAATACGTTTGCTAAAAAAGGCCCTGCCCACAGGCCGCGCAAATTGGCAACCGGTGCATAGAGCACCAAACCCATTAGCAGAATTGGCCATAAGGCTTTTATTTTTAGCAGTTCTATAAAGCCAGCTAAACCCGTATTGTTGCCCGGTTGCTGCTCTGGGTCTTTCACTTTAAGCAGAATCAGCACAGCAACCATTGCCGTACTGACTGCAATAGCAATCATCACCGGGCGCCATCCAAACTGTGCCGTGGCCGCAGCTAAAGGGGCAGCACTGGCTAGATTGCCAATGTTGCCAAAAGCAACAATCCAAGACGTTAAAATGGCCAACTGTTTCGCTTCGAAGGTGCGAGCAAAAATAAACAACGAACCCATCAGCACGGGCGCACAACCGATGCCAATTAAACTCATCGCTAACACAATCATCCACGGCTTTGAAGCAATCGCGAATAACAGCACACCAGCGGTACCCGCCACACCAAATAAATACGCGACGGTGCGACGTGGGCCCATGCGATCTAGCATCACGCCCACAGGGAACTGCATTAACCCAAAGACGATAAACCAAGCGGCAGCCGCAGTGGATAAATCCGATTGTGTGGCGTTAAGTTCCGTACTGAGTTCGGTGGTAAGAACCGGTAAGAAGGCTCGAAAGAATTGCGAATAAATATACGCAATGCCGAGCCCTAACAGCCCGATAAAAGAGGCAGATCGCACTAACGCCGCTCGCCAACACCCAGTGGTGTGGCCGGCACAGCAGACGGAACACGGCCATAGGCTTCAGGCAACGAAACGGTTTCCAGGTGGGGTAAAACTTTTTTACCAAAAATCTCACATTCTTCGATGTGTGGGTAGCCTGAAAAGATGAAAGAACGAATACCCATCTTACGATAGCGCTCAATTTTATCCATGACTTGATCAACGCTACCCACAAGGGCTGCACCACAACCCGAGCGAGCACGTGAAATGCCAGTCCAAAGATGCGGTTCCACATAGCCACCATCATCGGCCTGTTTGCGTTGTTCCTTTTGGAAAGAGACGCCCAGTGTTTTTGCATCTAGAGCGCGATTTCGAATGGCTTCGCCTTGCTCATCGTCTAACTTTGAAACTAAGCTTTCCGCGTAGTCTCTGGCTTCGTTTTCGGTATCCCGCACAATCATATGAACCCGCAGACCGTAGTCGAGCACACGCCCATGGGCAGCGGCGCGCTCATGAACAGCTTTCATTCGATCCGCTAAGGTGGCTTCAGGTTCTGGCCACATAAGGTATACATCACAAAATTGGCCACACAGTTCTAGTGCGTCTGGGGAGTATCCGCCGAAGTATAAAAGTGGACCCCCATTTTGCTGATAGGGGCGAACAGGATCGGTGTTCAATCCATTGAGTTGATAAATCTCGCCATTGTAATTAATTTCATCTTGCGTCCAAGCTTGGCGCAGAATTTCTACCACCTCTCGTGAGCGTTGGTAGCGATAAGGGCTGGGCGCATCTTCACCGGGAAAGTTTGATGAGATGACGTTTAGTGTTAAACGCCCTTGCATGATGTGATCGAGCGTAGCAACCGTTCGAGCCAACATAGCCGGATGCAATTCCCCACAACGAATGGCAGCAAGCAAATTCATTTGCTTTAGATGCGGTGCCACCGCTGATGTGAATGTGAGTGTGTCTTGGCCTACCTGATAAGAAGAGGGGCACAGCATGTTACGAAAACCCAGTTCATCGGCCTTGATGGCGATGTCTCGTGTGTTTTCCCAACTGGAACGTAAATCCCCTTCGGGAACACCCAAATAGCGGTAATCATCGCTGCAGATGGGTGCGAACCACGATACTTCAGAGCCGGTTAATGCTTCGCTAGTAACAGGAACAACGCTCATACAAAAGCTCCAATTAGGTCATGTGCTAGGTAGTGAATGAATAGTGTATGATTTTCCACATAATGATTCAAGAAAATTCACCACTCACAGCTTCTGTACCTCGTTTCATGCAGCTTACCGAGCTCTTACAGCGTGAGATATTTGGCGGCCAGTATCTGCCTGGTGACCGGCTTCCGCCGGAGAGTCAACTGGCGTCGCACTTGAATGTGGCCGTGGGTACCTTGCGCAAAGCAATGGCCGAACTGGAATCCAGGGGCTTGGTGGAGCGCCGTCAAGGGTCTGGGACCTATGTAAAAAAGAGCGATGCGTTGCCGCCAGAGAACCAAGCTGCGGTGTATCAATTTTTTCGGCTTGAACGTTTGGATGGTGGCGGCCTGCCCGGTGCGCAAGTGCTGGATGTGGACTTGGTCGCTTGTGCGAGAACCGCTAAGCAACTCAAACTGGACGCCCGTTCAAAGCATTGGCGCATTCGAAGAATTCGAACACTTGATCAAACGCCAGTGGCTGCAGAGCAAATCTGTATCGCCGCTAAGCACGCCAAGCGTCTGCGAGCTGAAGATTTATCCGACTCTTTATATAATCATTACCGTGAGCATTTCAATCAATGGATTGTTCGCGTCGAAGATTCCGTTGGTTGCGAGCCTGCGCCAGGCTGGTTTAACCCTTCATCAACGCGCGATTGTGGCGTGGTGCACAGGACTGCTTGGAACCAACTCGATGAGGTTGCTGAGGTATCGACAACCTGGTTTGATCCGGCACAATGTCGATACACGGCCAGATGGTCTTGACCAGTTTTTGGTGCTTTAAATGACGAATGTACGATACGGAATTTTAGGTTGCGGCATGATGGGCAAAGAGCACATCCGTAACCTACAGCTCATTGATGGCGCATCGGTTACCGCGATAGCTGATCCAGATTCTGCCATGCAAGCGGAAAATAAAGCACTGGCACCTCACGCTCGATTATGTAACACGCTCGATGAATTGCTGGCAGCGAACGACATAGATGCCTTATTAATCGCCAGCCCTAACTTCCAACACGCTGAACAATTACTCAGCATCTTGCAACGCACCAAGCTTCCGATTTTAGTAGAGAAGCCAATTTGCACCCAGTTCGACGATGTACAACTCTTAGTGGATGCTTTTGAGCAACACCCATCACCAGTGTGGGTAGCGATGGAGTACCGCTATATGCCACCGGTACAAAAATTCAGAGAGGCGTTAAGTAATGGTGTAACCGGGAAATTACAGATGCTCTCTATCATCGAACACCGCTTCCCATTTCTAGAAAAAGTAGACGACTGGAATCGATTCAATCGTTTTTCAGGTGGCACCCTCGTTGAAAAGTGCTGCCATTACTTTGATTTAATGCGATTACTAATCCCGTCAGAACCGTGCCGTGTTTTTGCCAGCGGGGCAGCCGATCACAACCACCAAACTGAGCGATACGAGGGCGAGGTACCCGACATTATTGATAATGCGTACGCCATTGTTGACTTTACCGGTGGGCAAAGAGCGATGTTAGAACTGTGTATGTTTGCTGAGGGATCGCGTTATCAAGAAAGCATCGTAGCTCTTGGCCCCAAGGCCAAAGTGGTTTGTGATATTCCAGGGCCCACCCGGTTTTGGCCGGACAACTTAGGTGCAGCTCCCGAGCCACGGTTAACCATCAGCCCAAGGCATCCCGCTGGTCCAATCGAAACGTTTATCCCGGTTGATAAAGAGCTACTTGAAGCAGGCGATCACAACGGCTCTACGTTTTTCCAACATCAATTGTTTTTTGCAGCCGTAGCAGAACATATTGCCCAGCCGGTAGGGCAATCCTCAACAACCAAAACGCGCAGTGAAACATCATCTCAAACAAAGTTGACCGACCCACTTAGTGCGTTGAATCGTGGAGTGGAAGTGTCTGCGCTGGATGGTTTGCGTGCTGTTGTATTAGGTATGGCTGCGCAACATTCCATTGCTACAGGACAGGCGGTTGAACTGTCATCGAATGGGTTAAGCTTTGAACGTTAATGAGCCGCGTTACGACAATTGGAACGGAGAGTGTCGTGCATCAATCAACTGACTCAGTTGAAGTACTCGACTGAAGTGCTCGACTGCATTCGTGTGGCTTAGGTAGTCTACGGCGTTTATAATCCCTTTGTCGAACTTGCGAGCAAATACGCGAATTGACGCTGACCGGACCCTTTACTGATATTCGAACAGTTTATGAGCGATGAAAATCTAACAAAAATCCATCTAGAACTTCCGAGAAATGAGGAAGTAGGTGGCGAGGCATTCTGGGCTGAAGACTTGGGCAGCGACTTATATCGAATGCGAAATACGCCGTTTCACGCCTACGGACTGAACTTCTACGATATTGTTTATGCAAAAGCTGAATCAGAAGAATTAAAACCGTCGATACTCAGCGTACATGAATATTGCGGGCATAAGACGCTACGAGTTGTTTTCATGGACAAGGCATCCGTAACTGAACGAGCTGAAAGGCTGTCTAAACTAAATGAATTTAGAGCGTCCCATGAGAATGCAGACGGCGTGCTTTTCGCCATTGATGTTGAGCCCGATGGAGATTATGGGGCAGTTTGCGACGCACTATATGCATGGGAAAAGGAAGGAATTCTTTCTTATGAAACATGCGAAGCGAGAGATGGCTGCGGATTTGAAGCGAAGTGACAAACGAGTCATAAGGCCAAGATCTACTTCCTATTTGTGGGCATTGTAGTAAAGTATAGGGCGATCCGTGCTTCAAATTCGGTGCACAGCAAAAGTGCTCAAGCAATTCGGCGTGTCCACATCCGATGCCTGTGAGTCTGTTTCTGCAGATAGCTTGCTCGGTAATTGGTACTGCAATTTACTCACAATAGACAGGCGAAAATGTATTCTTTTTATGAGTGAGCGAACTTTCTTGTCGTTTTTACTGTTTGGTGTACGCAAAGACAACAGTAAATCAATGCCGCAAACTTTTTCGAATGGATTGTCCCAATTACTGGAAATCGAAGGTTTTAGCGACGAACAGATTCACCGAGTCTTCGAAGACTATCAACTGTGCGAACTAACGAAAACAAACAACCGAAGCGCTCTGGGTAATCTGCGAGATTTGATGCTTAACTACGAACACGCAATCATGTACGAAGGCGGTCTCAAGCAATGCAATCTAGGAAAGATTATTCATAGCATGAACAGAATGCCTCAAAATAATTTGGATTGGAAATTCTCAATTGATGTTGCCAGAGACCTTATTAGCTCCAAAAATGCGTCCTGAAACCTAACGTTTCCATGGAGTCGACATCGTGAATTCGCACTCCTTACGCGACCGCTTCGGTCGCACAAACTCACATGCAACTCATGGATGATGTTGGCCTGCAATGCGGAATGTTCGCGACGATTGGTTCGACACCACGTTATTGCGAGATTCCGGGCTACACCTGGGCAGTAGGCCCTCAACAGCCCAAAACCACCGGAATTTCGTTAACTTCCTCACAATACCATTTGCCGATCCTAAATAATGGTGGTATATATGCCACCATATGAAAGTAGTTCTAGACACCAATGTGCTCGTGATGGCTCTTCGTTCAAGAAGAGGCGCATCTTTTAGTCTTTTAGCTGAGTTGCCAGCCGACGACTTTGAAATAGTGCTTACGATACCTCTGTATACAGAGTATCAGGATGTATTGTCTAGACCGGAGGTGTTGGAGCTTGGATACACTGTTGATGACATAGAAGAATTGACTCGGTACTTATCAAGCATCAGCCATAAGCAAGCGATTCACTATCTATGGAGACCTTGGTTAAAAGATCCAAAAGACGACATGGTGCTTGAAGCTGCGTTTGCATCTCAGAGCAAATATATCGTGACATACAACTCGAAAGACTTCGTAGGAAAGGGCATTGAAGAATCGTTTGGTATAAAGCCTGTCAACGCGAAACAGTTTCTTATTGAAGTAGGGAGAATAGATAAATGAGCACAATGACTGTAAGGCTTCCGGAATCGTTGCATAATCAACTAAAGGATTTAGCCAAAGCTGAAGGAATTTCAATTAATCAATTCTTAGTAGTTGCAGCTGCAGAGAAAATGTCTGCGCTTAAAGCTGTGGAGTTTCTTGAGTCGGAAGCGAAACTTTCCAGTCGTAAAGGTTTCGAGCGCGTATTAGGAAAAGTTCCAGATGTTGAGCCTGAAGAAACTGATCGACTCTAACGTTTGACGTTGCTGTCTAACTTAGCCGTGAACTCGAAAGTTGATTTATTACTCTTTGCTTTATCGCTCCAGTCACAATAAATTCAACTGCAAGTTACGGCAGTTGATAGCCAGCAATGGATATATCTGTTGAGGCTTAAGAAAAGCTGGAATTGAAATCCAAGTAGAACGTCTAGTTCATGCAAGTGCTGGGATTAGGTTTAGTTTATCCACGAATGGTTTGAAGTCTTTGTCAGAGAATAGAAGCGGGATCTTCTCGTCAATGCAATACGAAGCAATAATTACATCATTAGTTTTGCGAACCGTGATTCCGATTTTTCGCAATTCACGAAATTTCGCAGCTGCCTTGTTCGACCGATCTGTGCCCAGCAGCTCCAGTTGTTCGAACTCAGCCAGAGCAGATTTTGCAGTAGTGAAATCTTTGTCAGATCTGAATCCTTGCAAAACTTCTGTTATGACTAAGTCGCCTATTGCAATTGCGTGTACTCCGAGAGCGTTATCTAGAAACTCTACTTCAGGCGAACCGGCGTCGTTGAAAAAGTCGATCCATACACTGGAGTCGACTAAGATCACTTCTTAGACCTCATCTGGCTCAAATCGCCATCCCACTTAAGTTTACCTCGATATTTTTTGATTTGTTCTTGCCGTTTCAGCCTAACAAGTGATGCGAGACCCAGTTCAACGACTTCTCTCTTGGTGGAAGCGCCAGTGGCTTTCATCGCGTTGGAGAGCAGCTTGTCATCAATATCTATATTAGTGCGCATGGACATTTTCTGAGATGTGTATATATTTAAAAATTATACACATATATGGCCAAATGTCGATAGTCTGCGCGTTGTTGTATAACATTGTTATGAGGTTAAAGTAATCAATATCATGGCTTGTTTCGATCTAAGATTGTCCTTTGTGCGTGCCGATTTTATAAGACCGCATTGGTCTCCTGACCGATAGCTTGTGCCTTCAGATTAAATGGAAGATTTCTGATTGCGGCAACTGCGGGAATTCGGTTGATCTCAGACCCACTAAGTAATCTGCTCAGCTGCCAGTGTCAGAACTATATCGCCGATTTTGCGCCGGCACTCATTTTCTTCTAATATCGGGTGTTGAACACCATTAAAAAAGAGGACGAATGAGATGAGTGAACTGAACGCGAAATTGGCGAAATTTAAAGCTGAAGCCTTAGGGCAATTAGAAAAAGCGGGTGAGTCTGACATTGATGATGCGGTGTTGTCGAAGCTTGTCAATAATCTAAAGCTGGTCATCGATAACAAAGACGCTTTGTCGGTCGCAGGATCGGATCCGAAGGAGATGGAAACGGTGCGTCGTAACTTCATCGTAAAAAAATTAGGTATTGATGACGAAGAGAAAGGCAAGGCGATTTGCGCAGATGTGGCGAAAAAGATGTCTGACAGCCGGATGAAAAATCGCGCAGCCTTTTATTACCTATGCATGAAACACGCAGGTTAAGTACCTGACACCCCACGTTGTAGCAATAGGGTTAATACCCAACACACCATAGCAAGCATGGCTAAGGCAGGGAAGCCGCTAGCGAACAGCACCACCGCATCCCACAACGCAATACCTGCGATAAGAGTCACCACAGCCACAGGGATGTCCCCAGTCGCACGGCGAAACACCCGATGTAAGGCATAGGCTACGCTGGCACATAAAAAAAACAAGGCAGTTGCAGCTAGGGGATCATTCACCGCCATATAGCCAGCCCAAATCAGAGGCACAGCCAGGCCCAGAAGTGGCCATGCTCGTTTTATTTGATTCAAGTGTTCTTGCTTCGCGGTGTAGGTTAAACCCATAACATAAAGACACAACATAAGCGCTGGGATTAAAACATTCTGCGTTAATTCGCGTGACACGATCAACGCGCAAGTGATGTACACCAGTGCTCGGCAGCAACCCATAATGACCGGGCTGAGCGGGTTGTTTTTGTGCCAGGCGTTGTACAACAGGATGCACCCAATAAGCGCTAAGACGGAAAAACATGCTTGACCTAACGACTGACCAGCAATATGTGCAGCTATAAGTGTGGTGGAAACGCTACAGACCAAAAGTGTCAACGCGACAAACACCACCGTCTTCAATGCGACTTCGCCATTAGCAATCGGCCGATCCTGCTGGTGCAACTTGTCAAAATCAACGTCGAAGACATCGTTTAACAACATGCCCGCTAAATATGCAAATGTGATGGCCAGTAAACTGAACATAACCGTGTAAGGGTGTAATTGCGTACCCGAAGCGCTGGCCAGCGCTAATCCGGTCAGTACGTTGGTCCATACGGTAGGAAGGTTAGAAACTCGACCCAGTTTCATCCACACCATCGGCGTCGCTTTCAAACTCAGGCGCGATGGTTGGGAGGATATTCTTGTAGCGAGGGAATCAGTATTCATGGTCAATGATTAGGCGGCCTTTTGTTTTCTCTCACTGATCGTGTCTTGAACCCACTCAAGCTCAAGCACAATGGCCTCATTCAAACTTAAGCTACGATAGCTTTCGGGTAGAACATCCCAGGTGTATGTTTCCACTTCCAGGTGTTGGCTGATCGGTTTGACTGCGTGTCGCTGTAAGGCTTCTCGAACAAAAAATTGTGTGGATGAAAATTCACCTAAATCGTCTAAGAAGATGGGTACATGAAAATGAACCCGCCATTCGCGCTCTTCTGTGCTGTCGCCAAGTGCTGCTAAGGCTTCGGGCAAATCGGTATAGCGATTGATCTTGCCTTGGTGTTTTTCTATTACCTGATGCAAGTACACTTCGTCGATAAATGGTGTTAGTAGATGCTTATTTTTGCTTGAAAGATTGGGCAGGCGTAGCCCGGCACTGATTTGCAATTTACCAATAGTGATTCCGGCGCGTTCAATTTCATCAATACACGCATGGCATGATTCGAATTCAACGGCTGCATGACATAAGTCTAAACATAAGGTTAAATGAGTACGCAGCAAGTCTTCGGCTATTTCGGAGCTGACGTTGAGTCGATCTGCCATTTGAGCGCGGGCCACATCACCATACAAGTAGTCGTTGAAATATTGGATAGATTCTTCAACGGTTTCTAGAAAGCAACAAGGTTCAGGTTCTAGAGCTAAAACAATCTGCTTACCGGTGCGTCGTTCGATGTCCACTAAGTGAGCGGCCTGCTCAACAAAGTAGTAGGTCATTTTTTCAACGTCTTCCCTGCAGGTAACTGAGCTTTTGAATGCGCCAGGGACGGTACTTATGCTACCGGTTAAGTTGGGTGGTAAAAATTCAGCGAAGGCATCGGCTAGGGTGTTGCTGTACTCTAAACGGGCCGCGTCTTTCCAATCGGGAAGATACACATTCTCTTTCACGCTTTCCCCATGAAAGGTACCGTGTGGAAAACCGTTAATGGTGAACACATAACAGTTTTCTTGGTTTAAAAATTCTCGTAAATCAGCGATGGCAGAAGGTTTAGCCAACTCTTGAGCAGCTTCTGCTGACAGCCGCAAGCCCAGACCAAAAGGGTGGTTCGGGCTGAGCCTGGATTTGATAATCGGGATGTGCGTGCGCAAATTATTCAGCACATCCTCCCAGCTTTCGCCGGCGTGAATGTTTGAACAATAACTGAGGTGGCCGAGCGCGGCCGATCGAGCTGAGAGGTCCATACCCCTACACTTGCACGAACCGTGCATAAACCGGTGCATGAAACAAACCTTAGTCATCTTAGTGGTGGGGCTAAGCCCAGCCTTGGTCGGTGAGCACACCCCTCACCTATCAAAACTGGCCCAGCGTGGTGGATTGCGCCCGATGAGGGCGGTCACCCCAGCGGTTACCTGTTCAGCTCAGTCGACCATGGTGACCGGTTTAACCCCGTCAGAACACGGCATCGTGGCCAATGGCTGGCATTTCCGAGACTTATCTGAAACCTGGTTGTGGCGTCAGTCAAATAAGTTGGTTGGAGGGGAAAAAATTTGGGATGAGGCCAAGCGCCGTAACCCCGATTTCACGTGCGCGAAAATGTTCTGGTGGTACAACATGTATTCCACCGCGGATTGGAGCGCGACACCACGTCCGATGTATCCAGCCGATGGAAGAAAAATTCCTGACCATTACTCCTATCCAGCGGATTTACACGATGAATTGGACAGTCGCTTCGGTCAATTTCCATTGTTTAAATTCTGGGGGCCGGCGGCTGACATCAGTTCCAGTCGCTGGATCTCGGATGCCACTAAGTACGTGATGCAAACCCGCAGTCCAACGCTGACACTAACGTACTTATCGCATTTGGATTACAACTTACAACGCCTGGGGCCTGATTTAGAGCACCCCCTGATACAGCAAGATTTGCAGGCTGTGGATGCACTGTGCGGTGAATTGATTGCCGAAGCTGATGCGGCTGATATGCAAGTGATGGTGGTTTCAGAATATGGCATAACGCCGGTCACTGATGCGGTTCATATCAATCGTGCGCTTAGAGCAGCCGGATTAATACAAGTTCGACGCGAGCAGGGGCGTGAGCAGCTCGATGCGGGGGCATCGGATGCGTTTGCGTTGGCTGATCATCAAATCGCCCATGTGTATGTGAATAATTTAGATCGCTTGGCTGAAACTAAGGCCCTACTAGAATCCTTAGATGGCGTTGAACACGTATTGGATGATGCAGGCAAACGCGAATGGGGATTAGATCACGAGCGCTCGGGGGAACTGGTGGCTATATCGGCTGCAGATCGTTGGTTCAGTTACTACTACTGGTTGGATGATGCGCGCGCGCCCGACTATTCAAACACCGTGGATATCCATCGAAAGCCTGGTTACGATCCCGTGGAGTTATTCGTTGATCCTAAAATTAAATGGCCGATGTTGGCGATTGGCCTTCGGTTAATTCGAAAGAAATTGGGTTTTCGAACCTTGATGGATGTGATCTCGAATCAGCAGACCCAATTGGTGAAAGGCTCGCATGGAAGGCCCACTGATGACCCAGATCACGGGCCGGTGTTCATCACATCGAATGCTTCGCACTTGCCTGACACGGTGGCTCAAACAGATATTAAATCGCTGGTGCTCAAACACGTATTTGATGAATAGTCTAGTGCGACCTTATCGTGGGCGAAGCGGCGCTATTCAATAATTAAATGATCGGGGTTGGCCGCTTGACTCGATTGTGTGACGACCGGTTCGCGACCACCACGCAGTATTGAGTTCCCTTCGTACACAGAGCGTTGGTCAATGGCTGGTGGGTTTAACCAATCTTCCTCTTTCATTTGGCCGCTTTGACCATAAGCGTCTAATGCGTTTTGGTAACACACCAATCGCACGTGTTCCTCTGGGATGCCACGCTCTAAGGCAAGTTTGGCCGTCTTAGCCACACCCAGTGGTTCAGAAATTCCCCAATCGCAAGCTGAATCCACCATGATGCGGTCGGCACCGTACTCCGCCAGTATGTCCACCATGCGAGCATTGCCCATTTTTGTTGATGGGTAAATCGAGAACGCTGCCCAATAGCCGCGGTCTAAAACCTCGCGAACCGTTTCTTCATTGTTGTGATCAACCACCACCATGCTTGGGTCTACCCCGTGTTCCTCGCACACATCCATCGAACGAGTGGTGCCGCGTTTCTTATCTCGATGGGGTGTGTGAATCATGATGGGTAGAGCCAATTCTTTCGCCAATTCCAATTGCGCTCGAAAGTAGCGATCTTCTAACTCCGTTTGTTCGTCGTAACCAATCTCTCCGATGGCAACCACGCCTTCTTTTAATGCAAAGCGGGGCAATATCTCCATAACCGCGTCGGCCAATTCTTCGTTGTTCGCTTCTTTGGAATTAAGGCCGATGGTGCAATAGTGTCGAATACCAAATTGGCTGGCCCGAAACCGTTCAAAACCCACAATCGAGGACAAGTAGTCAATGTAGGTGCCAACGTGTGTGCGGGGCTGGCCCAGCCAAAAGGCGGGTTCGATCACGGCTACCACCCCGGCTGCAGCCATGCGCTCGTAGTCGTCGGTGACTCGAGAAATCATGTGTGCATGAGGGTCGATGAACATCATGGTATCCGCTCCGGTGGATTAAAGCTTTAAGATTAGTGCACCGGGCAACGCTCTGCTAGCTAAACGTTTCGTACACGGCGGCCCAAGTCAATTCCCCACGATCAATCGCTGTTAAATTGGTTCTGTGCAGCTCTCGCAGGGGTTTGGGTAAGGCATCTGGATGCGGGCAGCTGGACAAGGCAAGCAGTGCCCCTTCGGTGCTGCCGGGCGTGCTGTCGTTAAGCGCTTTGTGTAAATCTTTCAGGAGGGAATCGGTTGTGGCGAAGGGGCCAACACATCGCCACAGTTCAGGGGTTACCGGGCGATTCGCAGCCCATCGCTCATGCGCATAATCGCACAGGATAGCGGCCAGTTCAGGATTCGCTCTTTCGTCTAACCCCACAATGGGGTGCAGTGTGCTTTCTATAAATAATGCTTTTAATACCATGTGATTCCAACGGTGGGCATCAAACGCATTTTTAGGGTAGGGGTTGTGATGCGCGATGGCTTCAAACACCGATTGAATACTGGTTCTTAAACCTTCGCCTAAAGCTGCATCCAGAGCCTCGTTGGGTTCGAGTAAACAAGTCGCGCGGTAAAGTGCGATTTGTTCGTTTAAGTCAGCGGTGCGACAAAGATCTGTGTAGGTTGCACTAAAACTATTGTGGCGATTGTTGGCAAGATCGTTAATGACTAAAACACGGGCCGCGGTATCCACACTCCAGTGCTCAAGGTTCCAGCCAGCTAGGTATTCTCTTGCTTCTCGGCACTGCTGCGGGTTCACGTTTAAATCCGCTCGACCCAGTTTTCTTGGAATCAGCCCCAATGTGATGTGAAGGGTCTTATTGCTTGAGTCGGCAGGTAAGGCGTGACGCTGAGAATCTAACCACTGCCATTGTTCATCGGCTATGGAGGCACGCAAAACCTGCGTTAATAAAGTTACAGCATCACTCATGCGGCTACAGCGAGCTTTCTCGTATCCAGCCAGTCGATCGCGTTCAGTATTCGGCTTTCATCCATTTGATGAACTTCCACACCGGTACCGATGTCACTCAATAAAGTGATGCACAGCTCGCCGCCCAGATGTTCTTTAAAATCACTAAGACCTTGCAAAATATTCCAGTTGTTCGCTTCATTTTTACTTAACAGTGCATCATCCCAAAGATTAAAACCCAATCTTTTTAGCAGTCGACATATGCGTTCGTCTGCACCAGCGCTTAAGTGATTAGCGAGCACAGAATAGCGAGAATCTAAAGCGAGTCCAATGGCGACAGCTTCTCCGTGTCGCAGATTATATCGCGTCAGTGTTTCCAGTCGATGAGCAGCCCAGTGACCAAAGTCGAGCGGTCTGGCGCTACCGGTTTCAAACGGATCCCCACCGTGACCGATTTGATGCATGTGTAATTCTGCGCAGCGACGAATCATGTACTGCATCGCATCTGCATCGAAATTAGCAAGTTTGGAATGATGTTTTTCCAGCCAATCAAAGAAACATTGATCACGTATCAATGCCACTTTAACCGCTTCGGCCATGCCAGAGATTTTGTCTCGATCTGGCAACGCTTGAATAAAATCGTAGTCGTTTAATACGGCATAGGGTGGTGCGAATGTACCCAGATAATTTTTTTGCCCATAACGATTAACCCCATTTTTAACACCAACTCCTGAATCGTTTTGTGCCAAAACGGTGGTGGGTATTCGCACGTGGCGTATGCCTCTATGCGCTGTGGCTGCCACAAAACCCACCGTATCAAGCAATGCACCACCACCTATCGCGACCACGTAGGCATGGCGATCTAGACGCGTATCCACCACGATTTGGTGTAAATGCTCACGCAATTCATCGTCGTTTTTAACCGACTCGCCACCTGGCACAACGACTGGCGCTCTGGCGAGTTGTATTTGCTTAGAATGAGTGCCCACATAGGTTTGAATGTCTTCAAGTAACGTGGGGCAGGCTTCAGCAACACCATCGTCAACGATGCAAACAAAGCGATGTAACTTACCTGCATCGCGTCCTTGCAACGTGTCCCGAAATGTTGGGTTCTCGGGTTTAAATAACCCGCTTGTAAAACTTACTGGAAACCGGTAAGGAACCTGGAAAGATTGATAAACTGTATCGGTCATTGGAGTGGTCATTTAACTGGCCTTTTGTCGAAAAGCGGCCAGAAAAAATAAAAATAACACAGTCATCGTTGCGATCCCTAGTACGCCTGTAGTTACCACAGGCTCATCGATTTTGTTGTTCTCGCCGCTGTTCGCCAAGTCCATTGGTGTCGGCATGTTGCCAGAAGATATCGCTGGGTTGGGCTCGGGGCTCGGTTCTACACCTGAATTTGGATCTGGCTCCGGGTTCGACACATCGCCGGGTTCAACCGCGGGTGGGATTGTTGAGTTGTTGTCTGGGGTGTTTATCGTAAAGGCTAAGTCAGCTCGGTTATCCGCGCCGTCGACGTCCGCCTCATTGGCGATGACGGTGGATTGAATGGTTAGGTTGGCCGCCGCAGCGTTTGCGACTAAATATAACTGCCCCGTGGTGGAATCCCCTGGGGGCAGTTCCATAATCGGACAAGCTACGATGTTTGCGCCAGGATGTGTGCTGGTTGTTTGTGTGCAGCTACCCAACTCAAGCACGGCAAATTCTTCGGGTACATCAAACACGATGTTGACGTCGGTTGCTGTTGCGATTGCTGTGTCTTCATTGAGTACGGCAAAATCAATGGTAATTTGATCGCCCACGTCTATGTCGGCTGACAGAGTAGCGGCGTTGCCGATTAACGACACTTTGTCAGGCTGTGTGTCTGTTTCACCCACCGGTGTTAACCGTAGCTCAGTCCATCGACCTCGAGCGAAAGCAAAACCATTGCCTTCTGGAATCTTGTCGTTTGAATTTGCAATCGATTCAACCGCCAAAACATCGCCGTTACGCAAACTCACTTGGGCAAACTTATGTGAGATGGGCAAGTAATCTATGTTGGTGGTTGGGTTGGTTGATGAGCCAATAAGTTCTGAATTGACAGATAGCTTGTAAACTGCTTCACCGTCTAATTCAGCTAAACCAATCAACGCGATGTTGTAGAGCCCGTTGTCGCCGCTGAACACCGTTTCTGCTCTTGCAAAGACACCGCGATATTCCACGATGGATGCTTGGATTGCTAAAGAACCTCGCACTTGCTCAGCATAGTAGGGCGCGTCACCTGCGTCACGAACTGGGAAGTCGGTGGTGGCGCCAAGGACAAGGGTGGCTGCCGATACGGGAACTGTGCACAGCGCCCAGCCGCCAAGCAAAAGGCCCAGGGGCGCGATAGTGGATGCGACCAGTCGTCTGAATTGGGCGAGCATAAAAGTCTCTTGTGTGGGTCTATCTGGGATTTCCACACACTGCTATGCAACGGCTGCGCCGGTTTGCCCGACTTGTTAGTAAGCGTACGCTTTTGAAGCGAATCAGGTCCTAATTTAGGGGGTTCGTCCCATGGTATAAAATTCATCATTGGGCCGCATCGAGATGACATTCGCGATTCGGTTGCTAAGGCCAAAGAACGCGGTTATGCCAGTAATATCCCAAATATCATCGTCAGTGAATCCTTGCAGGTACAGGCTTTCATAATCTGATTGATCGATCTTGTATGACTCATTGGCCACTTTCACAGCGAATGCCAGCATGACTTTCTGACGCTCGGAAATGTCGGCTTTTCGATAATTCATCGATACCTGATCGGCCACTAAGGCGTGCTTCGCCCGAACTCGAAGGATTGCACCGTGTGCGACCACGCAGTAGCCACAGCGATTTTCTGCTGAGGTTGCCACCACAATCATTTCTCGTTCCGCTTTACTTAATCCGCTTTCCCTTTCCATTAGCGCGTCATGGTAGGCCATGAATGCACGAAGTTCATCAGGGCGCCAAGCCAAGGTTAGAAAGACGTTTGGGATGAACCCCGCCTTGTCTTGCACGGCCAGCATCATGGCTTGCAAATCGTCGGGAAGTTCGTTGAGAGGGGGAACTGGGAATAAGCTGAGTTTGGAAGAGGGGTCTGGTGTGGTCGTCCCTGCGGTCATACGCGATTCAGGCCTGATTGTTTGAGAATAGTAATCAATGTTTTACCAGCTTGCTTACGATGACGTCTATGAATTTCGTCTGCTTTCGCCGCATCGCCTTCAAGAATGGCTTCGTACAGTGCGCGATGTTCACGGTTTGATTGAGTAGGAAACGGTCGCAATTTCAGCGTGATGGATCGCGCCCGCCTAACTTGGTCATTAAAGTTCGCCACAACGGCCGCAATGCGTGTGTTCTTGCTAAGCTCAACCAAGTGCATGTGAAATAACTCGTCTGCCATTGCCCAGGCCTCTAAATCTTTCTTGCTAAGTGCCTCATCCATTTCTGCGATGCAGGCATCCACTGCGACTAAGTCTGCTTTTGAATAACCATGGCCGGCCGCTAGGCGCGCCGCTAAGCATTCCATTTCAGTCAGCACAGCATAGATTTCTTGCATATCATCGACGGAAAGCGCGTTAATTCGAACGCCTTTACGCGGCTGCACCTCCAAAAGGCCACTGGCTTGAAGCATCAGGGTGGCCTCTCGAACTGGTGTTCGAGATATCCCTAGGCGATCGGCAAGTTCACTTTCAAGATGATTACTATCGGCTGTGAGAACACCGGTAAAAATCAATTGGCGGATTTCTTCCGCTGCCCGATGAGTGGCTGACGATTGCCGGGACTTTTTTGCGGGGTTTAACATCTGTACACCTGAGTTCATACACATGCCTGTGATGATTCGTCCTGTATCCACCCTCTTCGCTGAGGGCTCCCAAGGTCGTTTATGCCGTCATTGCAAAAACGGACCTTGCGTAGGATAGGCCAAATAGAGCTGCTAAGTCATGCTGCATGCGGCGTATGTCCAAGGAAATTGGACAAATGAAAGCCGTGGATAGTGACTTTTTGCGACATTATAAAGACGTAAAATGAAGGTAAAAGCGGTTTTATAGGCTTTATATTGCTTAATTTCGCGTCTATCGAGCATCCTTGTTTTTCTTTGGAAAATGTTGGAAAACCAGAATGCAGGGTGCCCATCGTTGCCCATAAGCTTAAAGTTCAAGGCAATGCTTGTCGCGAAGCTTGCCGCACAGCGGCGTATAGTAGGGCGCTCAAGGTGCGTGTCAAAGTTTTTTTGTTCCTTGGTTTGATCTCAGAACCGTTCTTGTTTGGAGGTAATCGCTCAATGTCAGTCTCAACCAACCGGATGGATGCGCGTGCCAATGTGCACCGTGCAGAACGCATCGACCTAGCGGCAGCGTTTCGATGGGCAGCGCGTCTGAATTTTCATGAGGCTGTGGCCAATCATTTCTCGTTGGCGGTTAATGAGGATGGTTCGCAGTTTTTAATTAACCCTAACCAACGCCACTTCTCACGCATTAAGGCGTCTGACTTACTGTTGTTAGACGCCAATGACGCAAACGCCTTATCGCAGCCGGATGCACCCGATATCACTGCGTGGGGTTTACACGGCAGCGTGCATAGGCATTGCCCGCATCATCGTTGTGTTATGCACGTACATTCCATGTTTGCTACCGTATTAGCCAGTTTAAAAGATTCTAATCTCCCCCCGATAGATCAGAACGCTGCAACGTTTTACCAACGCTATGTCATCGATGACGGCTACGGTGGTTTAGCAACAGAAACTGAAGGTGAACGCTGTGCCGCTTTGTTGTCTGACCCCACAAAACAGGTGATGATTATGGGGAATCATGGGGTGTTGGTAATGGGCAACAGCGTGGCAGACGCATTCAATCGTTTGTTTTATTTCGAACGTGCCGCTGAGACCTACATTCGAGCGCTACAAACGGGACAACCATTACGTGTTCTATCGCATGATGTAGCCGCAAAAACGGCTCAAGAAATTGAAGAATATCCAGAGATGGCAGACAGGCATCTGAGTGAATTAAAAGCGATCTTAGACGATGAAGGCTCTAACTACGCAGATTAATTTTTTTCTGCGTGTGCTGAAGAATCGTAATTTTTATCGTCTTAATTATCCCAAGAAACCCTTTCTAGATTTATCAACCATTTACATTGAGTAGGCCGTGAGTCAAGTAACTGTATCTCTTAAAGACATCGAAACAACCAGTCATAAAGCATTGGTTAATCATGGCGCTGAAGATTGGATTGCCGCAGAGATGGCCAAAGCCATTCGACAAGCAGAAAGTGTTGGTAATCTTATTTGTGGGCTTTATTACCTAGAGAGTTATTGTAAGCAGCTGCAAACCGGTCGTGTTGATGGCGCGGTAGAACCCATGGTTTCAAAGCCAAAAATAGCCACTGTTCAAGTGAATGCTGGTTTTGGTTTTGCACAAGCAGCGTTTGCCCGTGGCCTGCCTGTAGCTCTGGAAACCGTTAAGCAAACTGGTACTTGCTCACTGGCTATTTGTCATGCACACACGTGCACTTCGTTAGGTTATTTCACTGAGCAAATTGCGCTAAGTGGTTACATTGGAATAGGGTTCACTAACGCCTCGGCCGTTGTCGCACCACCGGGCGGTCATAAAGCGGTTATTGGAACCAATCCCATCGCCCTGTCCATTCCCGCTAAAACCGGTGGCGTTGCTTTCCAATTCGATCAAAGTACCAGTGCCGTTGCATTAGGCAAAATCACCATGGCGAAAGCTGCGGGTGAAAGCATTCCCTTAGGGTGGGCGATCGACGCAGAGGGGAACCCCACAACGGATGCAGAAGCTGCGTTAAAGGGGTCACTGGTATCAACTGGCGGCTATAAGGGTTACGGGTTTGGCTTAATGGCGGAAGTTCTTGCCGCAGCGGTTACTGGCAGTGTGAATTCTTTAGATGTGGCAGGCTTGAAAGTGCCGGAAGGAGAACCGCACGACTTAGGCCAATTTTATTTTCTACTCGATCCAACCGCGATCAGTGGGGATGCGTTTTGGGAGCGGCTCGGCACCTTATCAAAGGCAATAGACGCACAACCCAACGCGCGTTTGCCTGGTTCGAAAACACGTATCGTGAGTGAGGTTAGTATTGAAGCCAGTGTTTGGGAGTTGACGCAGTCATTAGCCAGTTGATGGGTTTGTCTTCGTACTCAGTAAGGTTACCCAAGGATCGTTTGTGCCAGCTAATCCTGGATCAATACCAGTACGAACCGATTGAATCGTAAAGCCAGTATCGCCTAAAAGCTCTGTGAGGTTTTGTGTCGAATAAAAGGTGTAGAACCGCCCTAGGGCATCACGCTGGGCGCCTTCACCGGTTTTCATTCCGATATGGAATGCGCCATTGGGCTTTAATGCGCGATGGATTGCTTTCAAAATTGACGGGAAATCTTCTGCGGTTGCGTGTAGTAAGCTAAAATTTGCCCAAATACCATCGTAGGTTTCTAGTGCCTTCACTTCATTAAACGTGCTTAGCCTGGCGTTCAAATCAAAGCTTTCATTTGCCAAGGCCACCATGGCGGGGGAGGCGTCTACCGCGTCCAACAAAAAACCGTTGTTGCGCATTAATGCCGCGCTGTTTCCAGGCCCACACCCTAAGTCCATGACGTATCCTTTGTCAGGAAGGGCTGCCATGAATTCATCAAGTGCAACACCTGCGCTTAAGTTTTCCACCATTTTTTGGTAGTCGCCAACTTTTTCGTTGTATACAGCTATCGTGGTTTCATCAGTCATCGCAGTAAGTCCTGAACGTAGAAAAACGTTTATTCGATAGGCAACAGCTTATCCATGCGCTTTTATAAAGCTATTGTTTTGTAAATCTTGCATGGCTTGTTGGAGTTCTGCTTGTGTGTTCATAACAATTGGGCCATGCCATGCAATAGGTTCTTGTATGGGAGTGCCTGATACCAATAAAAAACGCACGCCCTCCGGGCCAGCACGAACAACAATTTCATCACCCGTGCCGAATTGCACCAACGTTCGGTTGCCACTTAAATCGGCAAGATGTAATTCTTCGCCATCAACGCTCTTTTCAACCAGAACTCCCGTTGGGTCCGATGCGGCTTTAAACTGGCAGGCCCCTTCAAAAATATAGGCAAAGGCTCGCCGGTAGGTATCAATCTTGAGACGTTTCGTGATGTTTGCGGGCACGAACACATCGAGGTATTGTGGATCGGCAGCGATACCATCGACGGGACTGGCTTTGCCTTGGTAATCGCCAATGATAATTTTTATCTCTGTGCCGTCGTCCTCTTGTAATGACGGTAAATCTTTGGCTTGTATGTCCTGGTAGCGAGGTTGTGTCATCTTTAGTGCGGAAGGCAGGTTGGCCCAAAGCTGAAAACCGTGCATTTGACCTTGCTCATTCCCCTCGGGCATTTCCTGATGCAAAATTCCTGAGCCTGCCGTCATCAGTTGCAGATCTCCATCGGCTAAGGTACCGGTGTTGCCCAAACTGTCACCGTGTTCCACGGTGCCACTTAAAACGTACGTTATGGTTTCAATTCCACGGTGAGGGTGCCAGGGAAAACCGTGTTTGTAATCCTCTGGGTGCTCGTTTCTGAAATCATCAAATAACAGAAAAGGATCAAAGCGGTCAGGCTCATGAAACCCGAATGCCCGATGTAATTTGACCCCAGCGCCTTCCATGGTGGGTTTTGCAGATGTGGTGGATGTGACTGGACGAAAAGACATAACGGCAATTCCTTAGAACAAGCCACGATCAGTGGCTTCGGATTTCGACAAATTGCTACTGAGGGCTTGTTTCGTTGTGTTCAGTGTAATTCAAAATAGCCCCAGTCGAGTAGCAGAATAACGTTTGCATAAAACAGTTGTGTAAGTTATCGGTTGTTCGGATGTGAAATGGACAAAAATTTTCTAAGCTCCTGCGGATCGCAGGGCTTATGCAAAATCGGGTAGGGAGAGTTCTTTATCTGTCTGAGGGTAGTTGGGGCAATGTCTCCAGTGATGATCAACGCTGGGCATTGTTCGTCGAATACAGAATGAATTCGTTCAATCACATCCACACCCGTTTCGTTGTCGCGCAGGCGAAGGTCTGCAACAATTGCGTCAGGAACAGAATCAATGGCTCGGATGATTTCTTCCGCCTCCTCACCATTACCAGCGCATATCACGGCACAGCCCCATGTTTCGAGTAAAACTTCGAGCGCGGTTCGTACTGAAGTTTCATCATCTATCACCAAAACCAGCATGCCACCCACGTCTTGGTTACTCTCTATAGTCGAAATATTTTTGGTTAAATTTGGCGCTATGGTTCCCAGTGGCACTGTAAGACTGAATATCGAACCCTGTCCAGGGGAAGAAATTAACTCAAGCGGCAGATCCAACAAAAGTGCGGTTCGCTTAACAATCGCTAAGCCCAAACCAATACCTTTGCTGCGATCTCTTTCTGGATTATCGAGTTGCACAAATTCATCGAAAATCCGCTCCTGGTCTACTTCTCGTATGCCTACGCCTGTGTCTTGTACTCGAATAACGCAGTGTTTCATCTTCAGGTGGGTGGATACGGTCACTGTCCCTTTGGGGGAATACGTAATTGCGTTACTAATTAAATTCGATAACAATCGTTCTAATAGTATGGGATCGGTATGTACTAAAGCATTGTTGTGTTCAACACGAAATTTTACCCCTTTGTGCTCTGCCACACTCGAATGGTTACGTTGAAGGTTGTCAAATATATCCGATAGGTACAACGTCTCACGGGAGACAGACTGGGTTCCAGCGTCTAGTTTTGAAACATCAAGCAGTGAATTTAGTAATTCTTCGAGTGAGTGTACCGAGGCGGAGATTTTTTCAACAATTGGAACCTGTTGAGGGTGAAGCTCGGTATTTTCTAGTGTTGCACTGAGCAATCGCAAGGCGTGTAAGGGTTGCCTTAAATCGTGACTGGCTGCTGCAAGGAATTGGGTTTTTGCGTGGTTGGCGGTTTCTGCGTGTTCCAGTGAAGATTCTGCATTTTTTTGAGATTCTTCAGCATGCAGTTTTTCAAGCTTGAGATTTTCGATGAGTTGGATGTTGTTATATCGAAAGCGAATAGCATCTTTCGTTGCCAGATGAGCACCACTGGCAAATTTTCTAGTAAAGAATAAAAACAACAGTATCCATACAGCCCAAAACCAATTATCAGATCCCCCCAGTAGAATAAATTTTAGTACGGCAGGTAACAGCGTTAAAAGGGTAAATGAGTAAAAGACGGGTTGTAAATTGGCAGTGGGTGCAACCGCACTGGCCACCAAACTGGCGAGTACCAGCACAATTAGTATCGTGGTAATGCTGCTGGTTTCACCCAACAATATAAAAGCAAGTCCTCCACACAAGGCACCTAAACCACCTGAAGCCACGGCATGCCATCGGATTCGAGACCGATAGTTGTCGCGGTTGGTTGGGTTATTGGTATGGTGGAAATACATACCCGCACGACAGCAAAGAATGATTCCGAACGCGATAACCCAAGCGGATAGTATTCCCCCGTCCACACGACCGATCAGCAGATACGTGCAAACGGTAACCGCTACGATATGACCAAATAGAATCGTGGGCAGTTGTTTTAAAAATTGGCCCAGATGCATCTGGTCTATGCTGTCTTCGCCGATGGTATCGTTGTCGTCCATGGTGATTATTAATTCTGCATGTTGACTAAATTTCTAATGCCAATCCTGTTGGCAAACTGACGCAGGTCTTTAACGAGCGCATCGGGTTCTTCCATTGCCGCGAAATGCCCTCCACTCGAAAACTCGCTCCACTGTTGAACGTTGTATAGCCGATCAACATAACTTTTGGGCGGCCAAGCAAGTAGTTCCTTTGGAAATAAAGCGCACCCTGTTGGTACCTCCACACGCTCATCTTTGTCAGAAAGAAACCTTCCGCCTTCTTCATTTCTTCCATAGTAAATCCAAGACGCAGAATTAAAGGTGCGAGTGGTGATGTAAATCATTATGTTAGTCAGCAATTCATCTTTAGAATGTGCGCTTTCAATTTCATCGCCGAGGGTGTCTGACCAAGAATTAAATTTTTCAAGTATCCAAGCAGCAACACCCACGGGGCTGTCGTGCATTGCATAACTTAACGTTTGTGGTTTGGTGCCTTGTTGAGTTCGATATCCGTTCTCGCTAACTTGATCTAGATAGAATTGGTTCTCCCAGTTTCGTTCTTGTTCGTTCTGTGGGCCGTGAGGATGGCGCATGGTAAGAATGTTAATGTGTATCGCTTTGCAGTATTGTGGATGATCAAATCCTAGCCAAGAAGCAATTGCACCACCCCAGTCTCCTCCCTGGGCAAGATATTTTTCATAGCCTAAGACGTCTCGCATGAGCGTGTTGAAACTGTCAGCCATGGCGCGTGGTCCCCAAGGTCTCGGTGGGCGTTGGGAATAACCAAAACCGGGTAGTGATGGCGCAACCACGGTAAAAGCATCCGCAACTTTTCCACCAAATCGTTCAGGGTGCGCTAAAGGTTCAATGATTTTGGTGAATTCAGCGATACTTCCAGGCCAGCCATGACTGATGAGTAAGGGTGTTGGGTTGTCTCCGCTACCGATTTCATGAATGAAGTGCATCTCAACACCCTTCACCTGAGCTTTAAACTGCGGGAAGGCATTAAGGTTTGATTCTTGTTCGCGCCAATCGAACCGATTCACCCAGTAATGGGTAAATTCTTTCATGTAATCAAGATTTGTTCCGTACTCCCACCCGCCATCATCAGGCATTTCGTGCCACGGATAGTTAGCCACCCGGAAATAGATGGCTTGAAGCTCGGCATCGGAAACGTGAATAGAAAACGGCTGTATCATCGCTCGTTTGTCTCGTTAGGTTCATCACCCGTCGTCCAAGACAATGGGAACCCCATTTTATCGACCAACTTTAACCAAGCGATTCGCCAGCCTCCTTTTTCATCTGCCGTGTCCAGAGCGTACATAGTGATTTTAGAACCGATGTACCGAAAAGGTTCTGGTGGAATCCAATTAGGCAAAGTGCTTGCGAATTCAAGGTTGAGTTCCTCGCGATTTTCATTAAACAATTTCGCCAATCCAAATTCAGCACCGAAGCGGCTGGCTGTTACCCCAAAGCCTGAATAACCGCCCACATAAATGGCTTTGCCAGCGTAGTAACTTTGAAAGTGAACCGCCATTCGTGTGGTTAAACCGATGGGGCCACTCCATGCGTGGGTGAATCTTACGTCTTGCAATTGTGGGAATGTGATGAAAAATGCGTCGGCTAGCCGGATATAGGGTTTTACCGTGAGATCAGTTTGTGGGTTTGGGTTTGACGCCATAAAGTAACCCAACCGCCCACCAAACAACATCCGATTGTCTTTGGTAAGGCGCATGTAATTAAGTTGAGTGCGGGTGTCGTAAGCGCCCTGTCGGTTTTTCCAACCGATTCGATTGAGTTGTTCGTGAGTTAGAGGTTCTGTCATCAGGATGCGATCGCGAATCATGGCGACCCGCTGTTTAATCTTTTTATGACCAGCCGCAAATGCATTCGTACACAGCAGCATTCTCGTGGTGCGAATTTTTGCGCCGTCGGTTGTAACGATTAAGTGAGTGTGTTCGTCCTTCGTTTGCTGCAGTGAGGTGTTTTCGTAAATACGAACCCCCAAAGAGAGTGCCACCCGCTTTAATCCCCAAGCCAGTTTTGCTGGATTAATGACGCCGCTGTTTTTCTTTGACCAAAATCCGCCTTTAAACAGTGGCGAATTTAATTCGGTTTGCACCGACTGCTCATCTAAAAGGACAGCTTCGTGTCCATACTGTTGGTGCAATTTATATTCGTCTTTCACCATGGGCATGCCTTCGTCACCCACGGCTACTGTTAATTCACCCGTCCATTCCACTTCGCAATCGATGTTGTAGCGTTCGATCGTTTCTTTAAACGCCATTATGTTTTCGCGGCCGAGGCGTTCCAAGGTGTCCAAGTCGTTTGGGAAAATTTCAGACGCAATGTGCAGCCCGTGCATGACGGAGGCCGACAATATGGCACCAGGGCGACCCGATGCGCCAAATGCGATGGTGTTTTTTTCAATCAACACAATCTGAGTTTGAGGATTTTTTTCTTTGGCAATGATCGCCGCCCAAAGTCCAGTAAAACCGCCACCGACAATCAACAAATCCGTCTCAATGGAATCTGTTAAAGCAGCTTCTGCAGACGGGGCCTGGTCGCTGTCCAACCAATAGGGTAGGAATTTGACCTCGGATAGGGCTTGTATTGCTCGTTCAGTCATGCGTTAAATGGGTCGTCGGCCAGTGATTAACCATAGACTGGCAGTGTAAATCACTGATCGCATTCTGAGGTAAGTGAGGTGCAGGCATTCACCCAATCATTCAGATGCCTGTGTCGCTTGCCTCAACTCTTTATACTGATGCGATTCGCTATCCATGCACACCTTCTTCTCGAGCACTTTATGCCCCAAACTAATGTAAGCAACCGAAAAATAGTTCTGGCGCAGCGACCGCAGGGTTTGCCCAACGACCAGACCCTTTCATTGGTAGAAGCGGAGATACCTCACCCTGAGGCTGATCAGATGCTGCTACGCACCCACTTTCTATCGCTCGATCCCTACATGCGGGGACGCATGAATGATGCAAAATCGTACGCTGAGCCGGTGAAAATTGGCGAAGTGATGACCGGGCAAGTGGTGGCTGAGGTCGTCAGCTCAAACCTTAAAGGGTTTGAACCCGGCGATTGGGTGCTCAATGGCAGCGGATGGCAGGACTATGCGCTATCAGACGGCAGCCAATCACTGAATTTAGGAAAATCTCCGGCAAATCCCACGTGGTCATTGGGTGTGCTGGGTATGCCGGGCTATACCGCTTACGCTGGGTTATTAAAAATAGGCGAACCCAAGCCGGGTGAAACGGTGGTGGTGGCTGCAGCGTCCGGCCCCGTCGGTGCAACGGTTGGGCAAATTGCCAAAATCAAGGGCTGTCGCGTGGTGGGTATTGCAGGTGGTGAAAAAAAGTGTGCTCACGTTGTTGATAATTTAGGTTTCGATGCGTGTATTGATCATAAGTCAGGGGAATTTTCTGAAAATTTGAAAACTGCGTGCCCCGATGGGATCGATGTTTATTTTGAAAACGTGGGTGGCAAAGTGTTGTATTCGGTGTTGCCACTACTCAACCCTTTCGCGCGAATTCCCGTGTGCGGTGTCGTTGCTTGGTACAACTTAACTGGGTTGCCCGATGGGCCAGATTTTGGCCCCGCTATCATGGGCACTCTGTTACGCATGAAAGTCAAAATGCAGGGGTTTATTATTTTCGACAGTTTTGGAAAAGAAACTTACGATGAATTCCGTACCGATATGACTCAGTGGTTAGACTCTGGAAAAATTCAGTACAAAGAACAGCGGGTTGACGGGCTGGAGAACGCGCCTCGCGCTTTAAATCAATTGTTGTTGGGAGAAGGCTTTGGCAAGATGGTCGTTGCCGTATCTTAGCTACGGTTAGCTTAGGCGGCCTTGTCGCCAGGAACTAAACGTTCCGAAATATAGGCCAACAGGCTTTCTTCTTCTGGGGCGCTGATGCCATCGTGCAACATGAGCTCTTGCAGATGGTCGACTAACGCTTGTTTTTGCGCAGGCGATTGGTTTTGTAGTTGATCCAGTGCTTGATCCAGTTTTTGCCGGGTACCTTTTTCGCTTTTCAGTAGTAAGGGATATTCGTTATGGGTATAACAGCGCATAGCGTTGTTGAAATTTACTCGTGTCTTCTCATCGTTGTAACCCGCCATTCCCACCATAACCGACAGCACGACGGACAACTCTTTTTCGAATGTCTCAACCGGTAGGGCCATGCCGGCTGCACCCACACTCATAGAACCCTGTGAGCGCTTGCTGTTGTTTTTTCCGGTTTCCTCTTCGCTGTCGCGGCGAGCTCGGCTGCGTTTTTTTACAAGAAAGTGTGGCTCGATCAAGGAAATACGTGCATCCGGAGCAGGATGATTTGCCAGCCATCCAGAAAATAATTTGTGTTTCCAAGGCCCCTTAATGCAAAGATGCTCCAATTCACCCGCGTAAACAGAATCCAAAGAGGGTTTCTTTGGATCGTTAGATGAGGTATCCAACACACTGGCTAAGCCCCAGGTATCTCGGGTGTATTGAACCGCTTTAGCATCCGCTAACAATTCTCGTTTTCTAGAAAAACCCGCTTTTATAATGTCGCCGAATAATACGAGGATGAAACCTAAAAAGCATAAAAAGATGCCAGCGACGAACGCAATAATAAATCCACCGGAGTGATTATCTCCAAGCATCGACAGAGCACTCGATTCTCGATGAGTATTATCACTTGCTCCATCCAGCAGGGATTCTCCCAGTTCGTTGATGGCATTTAATCCGCCAAGCGCCACTAGCATTCTCATGTTAAGTTTTAAATCTTGATTGGCAATATGCGCATATTCATGCGCAACAACCGCAGATGTTTCATCTCGATCCAATTCGTTAATTACACCTTGAGTCACAACAAGCGCGGGGTTATCTTGTTTGCCCAATACGAAGGCATTGATGCCGGGTTCGTTTCGAAGGACGAAGCAGGGGAGTGGATTCTCAGAAGAAGCGACCGCCATTTCGGCGACGATATGGGTCAGCTCTCGCTCTTTACCTGTAGCGGTCGAGTCATCCAGTTGCTCAGCACCAAAAACTTCGGCCAAAACTCCACCACCGTAGTTTATATCCCGATGTCGTTCGTAGCACTTATAAAGGATGTACCCCCAGGTGAGGCTTACGATAGATATTTGCACCCATTGGGGCTCAATGCTGGGATACCCGAAACTCAATAATTTGGCGAATACTAGGGCAAGCTTACTGATGAACCAGCCAAACACCAGCATGGCAGCGGAAAAGACCCCTAATAAAATAAGAGAGTTTCGTCTGGCGGTGTCTTGCAGTCCGAAGAAATTCACAAACAGGTCCGTACTGGTCGCTAAAAAAGGAAATATTCAGTAACCGGATTATCGGCGGGTACTCTGAATGTCTAACCGGTTCTCGATGTGATTGAGCAGCAGACCCATAAAGGCTCTGCTGCTTTGCTTTTAAGGCGAGAACTGATTCTCAGTTTATTTAGTCAGCTTCGCAAGGTAAGTTTAGCTATACCGCGATGTCTTCATATAATCTTGGCTTACTGGTGTCGGAAAATAGCGCTTGAACACTGCGAACAAACACATCGGCTATGCCTTTGTTTGGGCCATCGGTTACATAGGCGTTTATTTGATAGCGCGGTAAGGTGGGTAAGCGGGTGCCCTTGGTTGTAAATGGTATTGGAGCTGTGCCCGGAGCAGAAAATCCTTCAATATCGGCACGAATTCCAAGATCAGCTGCAACCGCAATGGACGATAAATCAAAACGGTGCGGATTAACGGTTAACGCATCTACCCATTCAATACCAGCAGATTCCAAAGCATCAGTAACCGGCTTGTAGAACATGCATTCGCCCACAAACGCAATGGGAACAGGGCTGCGCTTCCAAGCATTCCCTCCTAGGGCGCCAGTCCAAACTAAATTTCGTGACATTAAACATTGACCGTTATCGCCTACGCCAAATTCTGTCGTTAGAATCAAATCCAATTTTCCATCTTTAAAACATTCCAACAAAATGGGCGTGTCGTCGATGGTAAAACTCACGGTAACTTCAGGATAATCGTTTACAAAGCGCTTGAGTGCTTCTGGAACATAGGTGTGAGCTAAATCCGTTGGAACTCCTATGCGTACTGTACCGCCATGGTTGATGTTGGTCAGTCGATCAATGGCATCATCATTAATGGCAACTAATTTTTTAGCATAGTTAAGCAGTTGTTCCGCTTCACGTGTGGGTTTCATCGTGCGCCCGTCTCGTTGAAGTAACGTGGTGTCTAGCGTTTCTTCCAAACGCTTTATTTGCATACTAACGGTGGATTGAGTGAGGTTTAGTTTATTCGCCGCCTTTGTAATACCTGCCATGTCGATGACCGTGATTAACGAGCGCAACGTACCGATATCTAAATTCCTTTGCATAGATTCCTCCGCGGAATACGCATCAATAAATTTGATGATAGAAATCACTGTTGTTGATGAAGCGACAACTATCAAGATTCGCGATAGCTGTTATCAAAAACTATCGTTTTTCTTTCCCTTCAACCATACGCAATATAAAGGTGAAGTCCAAGACTAAGCGATAGGGCGAAAAATGAATAATGCGATTCAAGCGGTGAGACACAACGTACCCCGACACCATATCAAGGCCATGATATTGATGCTGATCGGTCTGGTTCGGAAAACTCAGAGGACGCTTCAATTGGCACGCAGCGTTCGTGCTGAGAGAAAGGCTTTGGCAAAGCTTACTGATCGTGAGTTGAGGGATATTGGAATTGCTCGAGCCGATGCTGAGTATGAATCCAAGCGTAGCAGTCTGGACTTGCCTATCCGTCGACGAGTGTAGATATACTGAACTCATTCACTAAGTTTAAGAGTTTAGGCAATGCCACATCTATGGTTGAGGGCAGAACAGCGCAGCAATGAGCAGCGAGTCGGTTTAACCCCTGCTGGGGCTAAGGCTCTGATTGACGCTGGCATATCGCTAACCGTGGAAGCATGCTCAACTCGGGTTTTTCAAAACCAAAGTTATGTGGAAGCGGGAGCCAAACTTGCCGCAGAGAACAGTTGGCCTGCCGCTCCTACAGATGCCATAATATTTGGTTTGAAAGAGTTACCCGATGACGGTACAGCCCTATCACATCGACACATTATGTTTGGTCATGCGTACAAAGGACAAGCGGCAGGGCAGTCGTTGCTCCAACGCTTTAAAGCAGGCGGGGGGGTGCTGTACGACTTGGAGTATTTACTGGATGATTCAGATCGCAGGCTGGCAGCTTTTGGTTATTGGGCAGGTTTTGCCGGCGCTGCGGTTTCTCTGAAAGCTTGGGCTGCGCAACAACGTCAGTCAACATGCGAAGCGGTGAGCGCCTATCCGAACAAACACACCTTGTTTTCTGATGTGCAATTAGACCTATCTGAATCCAGTGGCGTTAAGCCCCGTGCCATTGTGGTTGGCGCTTTGGGGCGAGTTGGAAACGGCGTTATTGACCTATGCCATAACCTAGACTTGGACGTTACTGGGTGGGATACCGATGAAACAAGCCAGGGTGGGCCATTTCCTGAAATTCTAGATCATGATGTGTTTTTTAACTGTGTATTAGCGGATGCTCGTATCCCAATGTTCGTGCCGGATACAGCGAAACATGCGCCCCGTCGTTTGAGTGTCATTGGCGATATCGCGTGTGATCCTGATAGCCCGTACAATCCGGTTGCGGTATACGACCGAGTAACCAGTTGGCAGAATCCAGTCACTAGAGTTCATAACCATCCCGCATTGGACGTCATGGCAATCGACAACTTACCCTCCTTATTGCCTTTAGAAAGCTCTGAAGACTTTTCTGCTCAATTGTTGCCATCACTACTCTCTTTAAATGATCTGGATCAATCCCCTTGGAAGAGAGCTCGTGAGTTTTTTCGCACTCACAGCAATCTCTGAGTTCATTCAAGACGAGCACCCACCCAGCCCGGTCTAGCACCTGAGGCATTAGTCGAAATTCAAAGCAGGTCTGACATCGAGATTCTTGCGCTCTGGGTAAATTTGGGCATAGTCATTTTCCCCGTTGCGACTTAGATTGGCGATACCCCTGTTTCATTGGTCGCCAGAGTGCTAGCATCATCAGCACCATCGGGCGTTACTCATTTCATTTTCGCGGAGCACCGTACTAAATGTCTGCAATTACCCCTTGTTGTGGACCTGGATACGCATCGCCAGCTGATGCCATGCAGGCCCCTCGTGAAAAATTGCTCTACACCATCGCAATTTATGTGGGTACAGGCATTCAAAAGCCTGATTATTTGGCCACCGTCGATGCCGATCCGGAGAGTCCGACCTATTCGCAAGTTATCAGCCGTTGCGAGATGCCTGGCATCGGTGATGAATTGCATCATATGGG
The DNA here is from genome assembly GCA_937930305.1 of uncultured Granulosicoccaceae bacterium. Classification (GTDB taxonomy): domain Bacteria; phylum Pseudomonadota; class Gammaproteobacteria; order Granulosicoccales; family Granulosicoccaceae; genus Granulosicoccus. Next base: position 35,663 of record CALGLE010000046.1, read on the forward strand.
CTGGAACGCCTGCTCCTCTTGTTTTGAGGATGGATCTATGGAAAGAAA
>CALGLE010000047.1 GCA_937930305.1 uncultured Granulosicoccaceae bacterium
TAAGTATTTTTTCGTAGAGGGAGAGTTCGTCCATTGCGATTCACTAAACAAAAAACAGATGGATTTTGCAGTGTAGCGCAACTCGATTGTGTGCTGGCATTATGCCCAGCTTTTGTCACCCACTCGATGTGGGGAACACCCCCGTCTATACAGTGTTCCTGATGGCGGATGTTAGCCGTAACAAGTCCGTACATTGTTTGTAACATAAATCGTTTGGTGCACCAATTGACCCACTACAGCTTTACTAGAACGGCTTGTGAATGTCTATTTTATTGGTTTTTGACTAGCTTCGTAGTGTTGTCGGTTAAGCAAAATATCATGTACGATTACAGACGAAATTTATTAGTTATGACACATAAATACAGTTGTAATAAAGGGTAAGCGGGTGCAGGTGAGAAAGGAATATAAAGGATCATGTTTGTGTGGCGCGGTGTCGTTCTCTGTGGGTGGCTTTAGTGAGCGTGCTGCAAATTGTCACTGTTCAATGTGCCGTAAGTTCCATGGTGCGGCATTTGGGACATTGGTGGGCGTTGATGGTCTTATTTGGCTGTCTGGTAAGGGCCTTCTAAAGGAATTCACTGCTTCAAATGGATCTATACGTACGTTTTGCATGGAATGTGGCTCTGGAATAGGCTTCCGCGTCAAGGGGGCTGCTTTCGAAGAAATTGAATTAGCGATCGCTTTATTTGATGATGAAATTCCCGTTGTAATTGATGCGCAGATTTTTACGAAATACAAGGCAAATTGGTGTGAACTTCAAAGCGAGCTTAGTGACTTTCCGGAAGCCCGCGTATGACAGTTAGTACTTAACTCGAATGAAGTGATTATACCAAGCGGGTGTTTATTGTTACATCGGACGTTTACACATCTCTGAGGTAAACTGAAACACCTAAGTAGCTCACTACTAACGCAGATCATGGTTTCTGACATCGAACAAATATTCCCAAGACCTCTCTCAGGAGAAAACGTTGTCTTGCCCCCACCTGCATTAGTTCCAAGCAGAATTCCATTGGTAGGGAATTTCGTAACGTTAGAGCCTCAGAATGCAGAACAACACGGTGAGGAGCTATACCATGCCGGGCATTCCACAGAAGAAGCGCTGAGGATCTGGGATTATTTGACTTACGGGCCTTGGGACAATGTAGAGAGCTACAAAAACACCCTAAAAGCGCAGTCCTCTAGCTTCGATCCCATATTCTTCACCATTCGTTCAAAGATAACCGGTAAAGCTTGCGGACAAGCTAGCTTCCTTGATATTAATGCCCAGAACGGCGTAATCGAAATTGGTCACATATGGTTCGGAACTGAACTGCAAAAGACCCCAGGGGGCACTGAGGCTCTTTTTCTTATGCTGCAGTACGCTATGGACGAGTTGGGGTATCGGCGCATGCAGTGGCGTTGCAATGCCTTGAATCAACGCTCAAGACACGCCGCACAGAGGCTTGGATTTAGGTTTGAGGGGATCTTCTACAACCATCTTATTTTCAAAGGTAAAAACCGAGACACAGCATGGTACTCAATACTGGATGACGAATGGCCAGAGGTTAAAATTATTATGAGCACATGGCTTAGCAGTTCAAATTTCGACAGTACTAAAACTGCAAAGACATCCTTGTCAGAGACGATGCAAAATCGAACTGAGAGCTCTCGCGGCGCAGGCCTAACGAAGCCGTGAACTCGACAGTTTGATTTTTCACTTCCTACGCGACCGCTACGGTCTTAAATACTCAACGGCAATTTACGGCGAATGTAGGACGTATAATTAAATAATGTTGGTATTACTAATTTTGGTCAACGTTATTCCCGCTCACCGGTAAAGCTACAATACAATCCATATTCATCTAGTTGGCCAATCTTTTCAACGTCTTCGTTGTTTATTGATTGAATTCCTTTGGCATGAGAATTATGATCTATTACATCAAATAGTTTTACCAACATCTCTTTTTGTTGACCTGATCCCAGGGTTCTGAAAGCAGACTCTAAACCACTGACCAACACTTCTTTGCTTTTTATACCGGTGTGCGCGCAGTCGTATGAGCGCAGTGCGATATCAGAGTTATTCTTTATCCGAATATTAGAGTAGATATTGCCCTTCTTGTCTTGCCTGTAGTTAATAAACGAAAATTCGACTAGCTCGCTGGGTTCTTCGTCTCGCATTGTCCAATCACAATCAATCTCAACCCGTTCAATATCACTGATATCGACAGATTTATCCCATGTGGCACGACCATTTTTTGAGATGTAAAAATCGGCACTTCCCACCATATTAAAACCCGGCCCTAGTTGGTTATAAAAATCAACAAAGGTTCGGTCGGAACTTTCATCGCCCTATATGACCCACCACTTCGCAAAGACCCAAGGTCGCACGGTAAGGCGAGTCATTTGTTGCTCGAAGCGCAACGGTAACGCCACCACTACTAATCTTATAACTAAGCAATTCGATCTTCGGGAAATCGTCATCTTTTGGCAGTGTAATTACCGTGGGAATGTCTACCGTTTTAACGGACTTATTGCTGAGATGATCCGCTTGCACCGTATCGCTTAAGAGCGCTGTGCCGCTTAACAATAAAGCGCTTAACAGAATTCCATAACATCGAATTGATAATGAATCGATGGGTTTCAAGTTCATGCACCAACACTCCTTTGTTGAAGTTGTAGCTTCCCAACTATACATTACCCCAGCTTTATCCCACCAACATTTGAGCGAACGCTTTTATTTGCGGCTTCGCAAAGAAACCGCCCACCCATAATAAGCAGAGCACACAAGAGAGTTTGACATAGCGTAGATCCGAGGAAATATTGATAATGCGTTTCGCGGACGGGCGTCGGACACCTTCGGTTAAACACCGATAGACTTGCGATACCATTGCAACGAATGATTTAGAAAGTCGCTCGAGCTTATGACATATCTCAACTAACTGTAATCCACAAAAATCTAGGCTGTCAACAGAACTTGGCTGAGTTAATATCAATAGAGGGACGTGTTAAAACACGCCTCTTTGCCGTCTAATATTTGTCAGGTTAACTAATGGACTGTACAAATTACGATTAAAATTGATCTAACATGAGCAGTGGTATCTCACATTCAGTTTTAAGTAAAGCTAACAAAAAAAACCTTGTTCTTACCGGTCTTATGGGGAGTGGTAAATCGACCATCGGCCCATTGGTCGCAAACAATCTTAAGCGTGAGTTCATTGATACTGATGAGTATATTGACGAACATTTTGGCCCAACTGCTGATATTTTCAATCACTCTGATGGTGATGTTCGATTTAGCCTAATTGAGGAGAGGGTCGCTCGAGATTTATCATCGAGAGATAATCTAGTCATCGCCTCTGGCGGTCGGTTTATGATCAATCAAGCAAATATTGACGCAATGGGAAAGAACGGCTACATCCTGTGTTTAATTGCGGATCTTGATGAGATTGTGGATCGCTTGCTTAGATCCCATGCCTCAACATTCAGACCACGCTTCGCTAAGGCATCCAATAAATACGCGCTTATGGAAGAGCTACAACGACAGAGTGAACCGTACTATTCACAATTCTTTCAGCTACAAACGACGCGTAGTAGCCCATCGGAAGTTGCCAGAAAAGTCTGTGAGTGGTTTCAGTCTGAAGCTAGAAAGTAACGATTTAAATTTACTATCGATTCAGTCAGCGGTCAACAGAATCGCTTAGTCAATTCACATCCATCCTTACCCAACTATGCAAAGCAGCTAGCAAGCCGGAATTTGTATTAAGCTAAGTCCGTTCAATCGAACATCTTGATTTCACGGATACGGACAAATTTTATTTGTAAGGCGAAGCAGACCTTCTATTCCGGCGAGGCCAACGGCATGCCAGCGGCGTTTCTATCACGTCCAGAGCCAAACTGGTTGTGGCCTGGCCCCGCTGTTGTTGTTAAGCCTGGAAGTTTGCTCTTGGCGGAATTCTACAATCCAGATTCTGGATGGAGCAGTGAAGCTAGCTTGGCTGCTCCAATCGTTGAAGGCATGCAGACAGAATTTAGCGTTCATCGAGATGGTGATGACTTTTTGCACAAACGATCTGAACTTCGCTACCTTGCTTGAAGACACGAGCATCTACTTTCCACGCTTTCAACGTGTGCATTAGTTGTTTGTGTGATAAAACTCGATTAGAAATAGGAGATGGCCTGTGGCTGAAGTACTATCTGAATCCCAAACCGCCTCGTACAATGAGAACGGTTACCTCGTGCTTGACGCCTATTTACCTGGTGATGTGATCACAGACATTCGAAACGAGATCTCCCGGTTCGAGGACGAGGCCAGTAGCCTGACCGAATCGAATGATCGTTTGGAGTTGGAGGAAGGGCACACAGCCGACAATCCTCGAATTCGACGTATCAGATTACCGCATAAAATTAGTACTGTGATGCGGGAATTAATGTATTCAGACTATATTCTAGCGCCCGCACGAGATCTGATTGGGCCAGATCTACGTCTGCATACCACTAAGCTGAATATGAAATCAGCCGAAAACGGTTCGGCTGTTGAGTGGCATCAGGACTATGCGTTCTACCCGCACACTAACGATGACATCCTTGCCATTGGTGTCGTTATCGATGACATGAAAAGCGAAAACGGGCCATTGATGGTGTATCCCGGAAGCCACAAAGGACCAGTCTACGACCATCATAAAGATGGGGAATTCGTAGGGGCTTTTATTCCAACCGATGTTGGGCTTAATCCGGCAGATGCGGTTGAACTCACAGGGCCAGCGGGATCGATTTCCATACATCACGGGCGCATTGTGCATGGCTCCGCGCTGAACACATCAAGTCAGCCACGGCGAATTCTATTCTATGAAATGATGGCAGCTGATGCGTTTCCCATCATGGGTTCATTAACCAGTTGGGCTGGCATTGAAGACTACGACACTAGAATGCTTTGTGGAAAGCCCACGCTCACACCACGTTTGAAAGAAATCCCGATTCGAATTCCTCAACCACTGCCAGATGTGCCTGTGTCAATCTACGAGATACAAAAAGGGCTTAAGAAAAGTGAGCGTTCGCTGTCTTCCTAGCGGTTGTCTCAAATTATCACTAGGGCTTTATTGCTTACTAACACAACAGCCACACTTCGCATGAAAAGAAACAGTAGTTCTGAAAGTGACCCGTCTGCAACTAATCAGTCTAATAGCGAGTGGCCGATTCCTGAACTGAAAGAAGACGTGCATTTCTATATGGAGAATGGTCTTATGGTGCTGACTGAAACCTATCACCTAGCTCGCGGTCGTTGTTGCGGGAACGGCTGTAGGCACTGTCCGTTTGATCATGAAAATGTAAAGTCTGTATAAGTTTCCGCTCAAAGAGCAGTCGTTGATTATTTTAATAATCAAACTCTGCCCACACAGGGCAATGATCAGAAGGCTTTTCCATCGCTCGGATGTCGTAGTCGATTCCACAATTCTTCAGCGTGTTTGATAGCACGCTCGTTGCTAGGATGTGATCGATGCGTAGGCCGCGCTTGGGTTCTCGATCAAAACCTTTACTGCGATAGTCAAACCAGCTGAACCAGTCGTTGTTGTCAGGATTTTGTTGTCGCCAAGTATCCTTTAGTCCCCAAGCACACAGGGTTTCGAACCACTCGCGTTCTTCGGGTAAGAAACTGGCTTTGCCATCTCGTAACCAGCGTTTAACGTTATCGGGTCCGATGCCTAAGTCGTTATCACTGGGTGCAATATTAAAATCTCCAATAACGGCTAAGGCGTCTTTGGGGGAATGATATTTAGCCAAGTGTTTGTTCAGGTCTAGGTAGAACTTATTCTTTGCAGGGAATTTCGTTTCGTGTGCACGGCTTTCACCTTGAGGGAAATAGCCGTTTAAAATGGCCACGGGTTTGCCGTTGGGTGAGGCGACAGTGCCTGCGACAAAACGTTTTTGGGCATCATCCGCATCGCCATCAAAGCCTTTGAATGCATTTTCAATGGGGGATTTGGAAAGTAGCGCCACACCGTAGTGTGTTTTTTGTCCACAAAATTCAACGTGAAAACCCATGGCATTTAAGTCATCAATGGGGAACTCGTGGTCCTGCACTTTGGTCTCTTGAAGTCCGATGACATCCGGGTTAACCGTATCCACCAAAGCTTGGATTTGAGGGAGGCGCAAACGAACGCTATTCACGTTGAACGAGGCAATGATCATGTTACTGGTTAAACAACACACGCACCGAAACAGGATGAACAACAGCCCCTGCAATCGCTTCACGGATGGCTTCGCGGCGAGTCTCAAGCGCTGTGATGTGTTCATCACTGACCAGTGGGTTCACTTTGGATAAGGCGGTAAGCCGGTCAATGTCTTCTGAGAATTCATCGTCAAGTGCTTGATTAGCATCGGCGAGTAGGGTGGGTAATTCCGCATCGGCCAGTTCTCTGGCTCGATCAATCATTTGCCCAATGGGGCCTTTGTTGCCGAGTACGACTTGCTTTAGTTTATTCCGATCAAAGTGTTTGCGGTGGGATTCCACATCCACCATTGCCATGATGTCGGAATAGTCTTTACCGTCAATGCCAACATGAATCGTTTTTGTGCTGCTGTGCAGGTAGCGCTCTGTGCGAAGTTCGGCAGGGGCTGTGCATTGCACGGTAAAAACCGCTTCAATGAGCGTAAGCCCTGCGCGCAGTTCAGTGGTGGATATGACTTGCGCATCACCTTGGCCATAACCTTCGTTCAAAATTAAATCCATGGCGTCCGTCACCATGGGGTGGTCCCAGCTTAAATAAACAAAGTCTTCGCGTTGCAAAGCCAGTTCACGTTCGAACGTCAAAGATAATCCATCGGCTGGTAGGTGGGGAAATTGTTCCACTTGCATATGGTCCCCAGGTCGCACAATCCACCAGTGACCTTGTTCTTCTACCTCTACGCCAAACCGATCAAATACAGCCGACATAAAGTTTGGCAAGGTGACGTCTCTATCCGCACGAGCTAGTGCGTCGAGGTGTTCTTGTATGCGTTCAGGTCGGTTGGAATGTAATTCCAACAAACGATCACGGCCGTTTTCCAATTCAGCTGATAGCTCACCGGTTAAGGTTTTTGTGCGATCAATTAATGCATTTAGGGTTTTTTCATCCAGCGGTTCGAACGGTTCGGGTTCGAGTTTTGATGTTTTGCTGGATGAATCTGTTTCAGAATCTAGGTCTGCGTCTTCGCCAGTGTTTGTGTCTGTATCGGACACGGCGTCAGACGCCTCTGGCTCATCATCAGCGCTGAAAATCGCTTTGAGAAAGTCATCATCACTCTCCGCACTAAGCGCTGCCACCAGTGATTCCATATTCTCATCGTCTAAATCGTCAGCATCGGATTTAGCTGTGGCAGCGGGAGCTGCGTCGACGAGCACACTGGCGTGCTCTCCGAGTAAATCGTGCAATTCATCATTAAGGGCTCTAACCACACCGTCGCCAGTGCGACAAATCGATTCAAACGCATTCAGACCTTCGTGGTACCAACGTAATCGTTGGTGATCCAACGAATCTTTTGCGTAAGGCACGTGCAGTTGAATATCGTTCTCTTGCCCAATGCGGTCTAAGCGACCTATGCGTTGCTCCAACTGATCGGGTCGGCTGGGCAAATCGATCATCACCAAGTGATGCAAGAATTGAAAATTTCGACCTTCACTACCAATTTCTGAGCACAGTAAGATTCTGCAATCGTCCTCTGGGTCGGCGAAGTAGGCGGCTGCGCGATCTCTTTCCACAATCGACATGTGTTCATGGAACCGTGCACTAGACACACCTTGTTGCCGAAGTCGTTCGGCTAGGGAATCCACCGTTTTCCTTTCGCGACAAATGAGCAGCACCTTATGTGGGAATTGATCTTTTAGAAAACCAATCAACCAATCAGCAATGCTGGGTAAGGCATCATTTTCTAGCTTATAAGTGTGCAATTCACGTTCGGGGAAACCCTGAATGGCATGGCGGGTGTTTCTGAATAACAATCGGCCTGTGCCATGTCGATCAATGAGTTGATCGGTGAGCGTATCGGCCAACTCGGTCACGGCAAGCGCGGAAGGGGACTGCAGTGTGGCCCGATCGGTTTCACTAAAGGGCTCTTGTAATAAGGCCTCGAGTTTTTCAATGGCCGCATCATCGAGCGCTTGATGAGTGGTTAAGTTAGAGGCCACTTGCGCCAGCCAAGCGTACTGCTGTTCTTGCTCTAAATAATTTTCTAGACTGGTGAATCGATCCGAATCCAGTAATCGTAAGCGGGCGAAGTGCCCAGCTTGGCCTAATTGTTCTGGGGTGGCGGTGAGTAACAAGACCGAAGGCGTTTCTAGGGCAAGGGACTCAATGGCGAGATAGTCGGCTGAAGGCTTGCCAGGTTCCCAGGTTAGGTGGTGGGCCTCGTCAACGATGAGCATATCCCAACCGGCTTCGAGTGCGGCATCATGAATAGCGGGATTGTCGGTTAACGTATTTAGACTCATCAACACCTGTTGCTCAGCCAAAAAGGGGTTGGCGTCGGGGGCGGTTGGTGCCAGCTCGTTAAACCGCTCGGAGTCCATAATGGACATCGCAATGTTAAATTTACGACGCATCTCCACCAGCCACTGATGCAACAAAGCCGGCGGCACCACAATCAGAACACGGGAAATTTGTTGATTCACCAGCTGAGCATGCAGAATCATCCCCGCTTCAATGGTTTTCCCCAAGCCCACCTCATCAGCTAGCAAAACACGCGGGTGCAGGCGCCGACTGACGTCGACCGCGATGTACATCTGGTGCTCCAATATGGAGACCCGAGTGCCAGCGATGCCACGCACCGGGGAGCGTGCTAAGTCATGTCGATAGTCGAATACACGACGGCGCAGATTAAACCAACGAGGGCCATCGATTAGCCCTGCGAACAACCGCTCACGAGGTGAACTGAACTGCAGGAAATGATCGAGTTTGGACTCATCGATCGTGGTGGTCTCACCGCTGTCTTCTCGCACACCGGTGTAGAACAGTAAGCCTTCATCGTTGGTGACCGCTTGGATGTTCAAGCGCCAACCGTCGATGCTCGTGATTTTGTCGCCGGGGGAGAATTCTACCCGCGTGAGCGGGGCCGTCTCCATAGCGTAGCGGCGGGTGTCCCCAACCGCTGTAAAAACGACAGTTACATGTCGAAAATCTACCTCAAGTACCGTTCCTAGGCCTAGGTCGGTTTCGGTATCACTTATCCAGCGCTGGCCGGTCGTAAAGACTGATGACATGCGCCGCATTGTAACGGGTTTAAGCCCCGCTCTGGGCGACCATTAGGTTCTTACAGGAAGAGGTTTAAGGCGCACGAGCGGTGGATGAAGGTGCCGATTCTGGAGAGGAGGCTGGAACGTTGTAATTTCCTTTCACGGTGAGGACAACTCGGCGCACGATGGCAATGATGGGCTCGACCACTTCAATATGCGCAAAAACATGCGCCGGATTGGCAGTGAACACTTCAATACGATCCATATGCAGCCCGTTGAAGCGGTGATTGTTATTACCCACCGTCATAATGCGTTTATAGCCTTTAGCCTCCACGCCAGTTATGGCATGCTCGTTAAAATATCCGAACGGGTAGGCGAACGATTCGCTGTCCAGGCACTCGGCAATATCGCTTGCATCGAGTTGTTTGGCAACGTCTTTACGCGAGCATAGGCTCATGTTGAAATGATCTCGGGTGTGAAAGCCGAAATGAATATTTTGCTTTTGTAGAGCAAAAATCGTCTCGCGATTCATATACAACGCCGCTTCGGGATACAGTGCGTGAGCCGACATTTGCGCAAGAATTTTTTCACACAGCGCATCCACAGTGGCAGGCTGACATTCCTCTTGAACATGAGCTAATAGCTCATGGTGGGAGCCCACGTCAGATAGCTCAGGCATTGTGTGAGCTATGGCGAGTGTTTCTTCCGGTGCGCATTGCAACGCACGATTGAGTAAGTTAACCCACACCAATTCGCCATTAACCGCTCTGGATACCAAATACACCGTCGCGGGCATCGAGCGCTCGATTAGCGCTGGAGCGGCATGCGTTGCCACACTCTGGTAACCGTCATCAAATGTAATCACCAATGGACGAGGTGCTAACTCGCCTCGAACCACATCCATCACGTCTACCACGTTGTAGTATTCTTGGAAGTAATCCAGATTCGCAGCAAATTCTTGCGGCGTAACGTTCACGTTAAGCCCTTCTGTCCAGTTATTTGTTTCGGGTTCAACCGTGTGATACAACATGGCACGAACGCGATTGGGAGACAGCGCAATGACGCTACGAGCAAGACCCAGGCGATACAATAAAATGCCGAAGGCGAACAGTAATTTACGACTCTTATTGGTCGACTGACTTTGTGACATTTTCTTATTGTGCCCAACGTTGTAAATTTTCGAGTACGGTTTTTTCCGCCTCGACGGTTCGGTGGATCCACCGAAACTCTCGTCCGATTGACAAGTCTTGAGGGTGATAGACGATGGTTCCGTCGAACACATTCTGTACGGCCTTGATGTACAACTCAGAGCCGACTTTGACGCCTTTCGCGAACAACTCAGCTTCACCATCGCCAGGCTGGTAAACCACCTGGCCAGTGAAGACGATATCACCGCCATCGACGTCCGCGACCAGTTTATGAACCGTCACACCCAGATGTTCTGGATCGTTAAAATAAACTGGCCAAAACAAAGTGCTGTCACCGCGATAGTGCGGTGATAGACCGGTATGCATGTTTAGGGTGACTTGTTTCGCTTTTGAAAATATGTGTGATTTCAAAATGGTGGTTCCGTAAACCACAATAACCTCGGGTTGTTCTTCGTCCAAAATTCTTGAGCATTCAACACTGTTGTGTGATGACACCACTGTCACCCTATCGCCACCTGGCATTTCGTTGATCGGTGTATCCCCAAATAGGCATTGCGACAACAGCTCACCGTCTGGACCATAACCTTTGCCATATCGTGCGCGCGCCAAGCGCTCTCGATAATTTCCACGTTTCAACGCACGTTTTAAGCGGGTCATGAAAGGCAAAGGCTGTGGCTCACACGTAACGATACGCGTGACTTGATCGCCAAATTGATTCAAAAATGCGTTGACTAGATAGCGGTGCTCAGAGTTGCCATTGGCGCTGGTGCCACCCACTAATATCACGATACTCAAGACGCTTCCTTATTGGGTTTGGATTCCATTTTGTAAAACGAACTTAGTACTAAGCGATAACCCCATATGGCCACGAATATCTCCGCTGCCAGCACGCCAAGCAGTGACCAACTGATGGCGAACCAAATCACGCAAACGGTGACCAGTACCAAGCCGATCACTGCGCCATAAACGGTGACCATCGCCAAGGGTTGGAATAACTTTAACGACTGTAGTGCGGTGAACAGCCCATTTTGTAGGGCACCGATCAGAGTAATAGCTGCCCAAAGGCTCACTATGAGACGCATAGGTTCGTCTTTATATTCTTTTTGATACAGCAGCTGATCCAGCCAAGGCCAGGCAAGTTGCATCACCAAGGCCACCATCAGCACACCGACCAAGGACAGTGCGCTGACCATAATCATTTGGCGTTTCGCATCCTGTGAGCGATCTTCAGAAATCGCGAGCGCCATCTCTGGTTTCACCACGTTTTGAATGGTTTGAAACAAAACCCGAACCGGCCCGAAGAGGACAAAACCTGCCGCCAATGGAGCAAAACTTGAGGGGCCTTCCAATGCCACAACAACCGCGGTATGAGCCTGTTGCACGAGGATGGTTGTAATTGAACCGATCAGGGCCCAGCGTGCTTGTGCCCAGATGGGTAGATAATCTGTCCAGGCTCGTTTTGGGTGTGCGAACGTTAAATTCTCTTTCGGTAGGCGGGCGATTTCTACCATTACAGCAACGGCATTGCCAGCAGTTAAAGCGCTGAACACATCAACCGCGGTAATGGTTTTCCCAGACAGGAACAGGCTGATCAAAATAGTTCCGGCGACAGTCACATAAGTGATGTCTCCTATCAGCACCGCAATAACATCGAAACGTGCGTAGCCAAAAGCCCGGCTGTATTGACGAATGACGTAGGCCACCACAAACCCGACTGCTGTGGCTAGCGTATAGGTATCTAAGTCTTGTCCTGCGATCCCAAATAAACCCAGTGACACAAGCACAACGCAGGCGCCCATGAACATCGACATCAGCGTGGTAAGTAGAGTTTGAATGTGCAACCGCTCTGTGTGACTTTTTGCTGAAGGTGAGTACACCTGCAGTGGAGTTGCGAATAGTGCATTGGTGATTGACGTTGCGGTGTATGCCAGAACGAAAACCAAGGCGAACAGACCAAAGTCATAGCTGGCCAGTATGCGAACGAGCACTAAATTCAAGACGAAGTGAAACCCACTCACCAGGCCCTGGCTAAGCAGCGCCGAGAGATAGCGTGGGATGACGGCCAAACGGGGCCCGTGTGGCTTTTCTGATGTGCTTGGTGGGCTCATTGGTCAGGGGCCGATTCAGGGTTCGGCAGCTATTGCACTCCTTTATAAGGTTAACGACCCAGGCTTGCGGACCTGCGGTTCTATGCTCGTCCCATCGGGTGAAGTTGTGTAATGGGTCACTAAAAGTCTAGTGAATGGCTTTGTAACGCCTGGGCACCACTGCCAGACTCTTAGGGCATCGGCATCTTATTGCTCAGTTAAGTGGGTAGGTAGGCTGGAAATGTGATGCAATCGTATAGCTAAGAGGCGACAGAATTTATTCAAAATTAGGGGCAAATTGCGTGAGTGTTGGATTAGTGTGGTTTCGGCAAGATTTTCGATTGGCAGATAATCCGGCTTTGACTGCTGCCATCGATCAATGCGATGAGATTTTGCCAGTATACATCCACGATTCACGTGAGGGTACGATCGGACAAATTGGGCAAGCCACTCAAGTCTGGTTGCATCATAGTTTGCAAGCCTTACACGAATCGCTAACAGCAAGAGGTTCAAGTTTGCATGTCTTAGCCGGTGACCCGGAGAAAATTTTACCCCAGCTGGCAAAGGCGCTTGAGGTGAGAGGGGTGTTTTGGAATCGTTGCTACGATCCGGTAACGCTTAAGCGAGACAAATCTGTAAAGAAAGCATTGGATGGCTTCGGAGCACAAAGTTTTTTAGCCAACCTATTGTTCGAGCCGGTGAAAACACTAAAAGCCAATGGAGACCCTTATCGTGTTTTCACACCCTATTGGAAAAATTTGATGCATTTGCTACCAGGTAACCTTCCGTTGCCTGCACCCAGAAAAATTCCCACGGTGGTATTAAAAAAAACGGCTGCATCGAAAATAAAATCGCTGCAGGACATACCCCTATCTAAACTGGAATTACTGCCTGAACTGCCGTGGGCTGACTCAATGATGACTCCTTGGGCAGTGGGTGAGGCGGCTGCGAAAAAAAAACTCGCACGATTCCTAAAAACCGAAGCAAAACATTACAACGATGCGCGTGATATCCCTTCAATACAAGGTACTTCCCGTCTATCACCGCATTTGCATTTTGGTGAAATAAGTCCTCTTCAAATCATTGCTGCCACCTTTGGAAAACGCCGCAGCGTAATGTCTCTTAACGTCGGTGAGGAAACCTTTGTTAAAGAAGTTGTGTGGCGAGAGTTTGCGCATAATTTGATTTATCAATTTCCTCACACCATTGATAAGCCTTTGGATGCTCGGTTTGAAAAATTTCCTTGGGCGAAAAAATATCAACCACAACTTACAGCTTGGCAGCGAGGGCAAACGGGTATACCGATAATCGATGCGGGCATGCGTGAGCTTTATGCCACCGGTTGGATGCATAACCGAGTGCGAATGGTAGTTGCTTCGTTTCTAATAAAGAATTTGTTAATCCCATGGCAAGAAGGTGAACGCTGGTTTCGAGATACCTTAGTCGATGCGGATGTGGCCAGTAACGCCATGGGTTGGCAATGGGCCGCGGGTAGTGGCGCTGACGCAGCTCCATTTTTTCGCGTGTTTAATCCGGTGTTGCAGGGTGAAAAATTTGATAAAGAGGGAGACTATGTTCGGTGTTGGGTGCCAGAATTAAGCTCAGTTCCTAACAAATTTTTACATAAGCCTTGGGAGCTTTCGCCAATAGAGCGGCAGGGCCTGGATTACCCAGCGCCATTGGTTGACTTGAAAATCAGTCGGAAAGCGGCTTTAGAGGCGTTCGAGGCGATCAAAACGTCGCAAAAGTAAAAAACTTTGGCGATTTTTGGGAACTTCAATGAAGATAGACACACTCAAAAGTTCTACAGCCAAGATAAGCAATTTGGGTGAACATATGGGTGCCTTACACTTCCGGGCTGCGGTGTCCGCCGCCCTGTTTTTCGTTGCCGGGTCTATTTCTTCTGGTGCAAAAGCGGATTCAGTGCTGGAGCTTTTCACGTCTCATGGCTGTTATTCCTGCCCCCCCGCAGAAGCGTTGTTCAATGAGTTAGCCTCGAATGACGAATCATTGATTGCTTTGGAATTCCATGTGGATTACTGGAACACATTGGTTTATGGCAAAGCCGGCAGCTGGGTGGACCCGTTTTCAGATCCGGCCTACTCAAAACGCCAGCGCAGTTACGATTCTAAGCGCTTAGAAGGGCGTCGCGGTGTTTACACGCCTCAGGCCATCATTAATGGGCGAACGGCTGCCGTGGGTTCAGATCGTAGTCGGATTAATGCCGCTTTGCGCGAAAAATTACCCAATGATGTCAGTGTGTCCATTGAGCAGGTCGATAATCTATGGCGGGTGAAAGTCAACAACCCAAACACAAATAAAGAGGCGTCTGATGCCAGTGTTTGGTTAGTTCGATTTACGAAATCTGTCACGACCGAAATAACCTCAGGCGAAAACAAAGGCTTAACCCTCGAAAACCACAACGTGGTGACTTCGATGGAACCCATCGGGGCGGTTCCGAAATCGGACTCGGTCATTTTTAGTGCAGCGATTGACCCAGACCCCAATGAGGGCTGTGCGGTACTGATTCAAGACAATTTTCATTCCCCCATTCTGGCAGCGGCCAAGTGTCCGAGTTAGGGTTCGACAAACCTGACCATCGCGAAACCAGCAGTTAGCAGCGCAGGCTGCTATCTTTAACTCTCTTAAGGATCACAATACCCGTGGGGCACTTGTGCGCGCGTTGCTCGCCATACTAGCTTTCAGTTTTAGTTTCTCAGCCCACTCGGCCGACCGCTTCTATGGTGAAATCCATGGCGCTGTTGGCGGCATCCAGCATTCTGAACTTTCGTTTCGACCCATCGAAGCCCATTTTTCAGTCGGTGGATATTTATGGGATCACATCGGGCTTGATTTGAATTTCGCCGGCCCCTTGGAAGTTGGTGAAGACGACGATTTCACCGTTCAATTGGAAAGTCTTACCACGCTGTCGCTGCGGTTTGATTCGCCCCCAATGGATGGGCTATCCGCCTTCATGTTGTTTGGTGTCTCTCGATTTTCCGTGAGTCAGCGTGGCGTCAATTCGCAAGGGGCAGCACGCACGGTTCGAGAGAATTTTCAAGCAGGCACCTTCTCGATTGGGCTGCGTCAACAATTAGGCGCAACGCCGTTATCCTTGGTGGGGTTGTATCGTTTGCACTACGTTGATCAGCCCATCAATATTGACAGCTGGGCGCTGGGTTTGCGTGCGGCGTGGAGGTAATGGCGTGATTCAATGGGTAACGACCTTGAAAGCCGCACTGCAAGCAGTAATGGTTGCAGGCTTGTTAGTTAGTGTGGCCTCTTGTGATGGGGATGCGCGACCGTTTGAAGAGCAAATCGAGGCAGGGGATTTAAATCTACAGTCCATAAGCATAGCCCCGCCGGCCAATTCGCTGGTGCCACTTTACATCGGCAGCGGCCAAGGCATTCAGCTGGCTATTAATGGCTTAACGTTCGACAATGAGCCGCTGCTTATTTCACCAGAAAATCGGCGTTGGACGTCCAGCAATGAATCGGTGCTGACCGTGAGTGAAGGGGGCTACGTAATTGGCCGCAGCCCAGGAACCGCTTTTGTTTCAGTACGAGTAGGTGGCTCGGTTGCTAATGAGGCGCTGTTGATCAATGTATCCGACACGCCCTTGCAGGGCATCGCTCGTATCGCCGGTAGCGGTGACAACAACGGGGTGTTGCAACAGGCGCTCGACCCTTGCTTAGCGGTTTCGTTTTCTGCCATTGGAAACTTTGGTGGGGAGGATGAGCGGCCGTTGGAGAATGTCGAATGGTCGATTGATGCGGCTTCGCTGGCGGTCGATGCAGAAGTATTTCGAGCGCCCAACTCTGCCCCAGGGAGCACACTTTTGGTGGGCAGAACTCCTACCAGCGCGGGTGGGGTAGCGGCCATTTCTCTTACGGCGACCGTACTTGCCAATGAGGACGAGGGCACTCCTGCGTTCACGAGTACGCGACAGTTGGATGTGGATAACAGCCTAACGAGCTTTTCGGTTTCGCCCAAAGAGGCAAACGTATTAACTGGCCGATCAGTACGACTAACAGCGCCTGTTACCTACAGCACCAATAACGGTGTAAATTTTGCGACCAACGGTGTGGCTTGGAGTGTGGCGCAAGGATCTCAAGCTGTCCGTGTGGGTACGGTGGGTGATGATCCTGGCGTGGTGACGGCAATCACCAATGGCACGGCAACGGTGGTGGCAACCTGCGGTGCGTTTTCAGATAGCGCAATTATTACCGTAGCAGGCAACAGTGGAAACCTAGTCTTTAACCGAAACGCCGATATCATACTGACCTTGGCCGATCCAGACTTCGAAGGTCTTGAAGTGGCGCAAGGTAATGAGTTTTTTCAAGAAAATGCTGTGACTGATGAAGCGAACTGGGCGAGTTCAGACACTAGCATCGTTACCGTGGATAACGATGGCAGTGATCGCGGTGACATCCGCGCCGTTGGGGTGGGTGAAGCCACCATTACAGCGGAGTTTGAAGGCGCTCGTATTGGCATCACGGTTATCGTTGAGTGAAGTACAATTAGCACGATATGAATTTGAATGAAATTTTCGGTGCATTGCAGCACCGTCTGGAAGCTGCGGTTGTCGGGCAAGAAGCTCTGGTTAATCGGTTGTTGATCGCTTTGTTGGTTGATGGGCACTTACTGGTTGAAGGGGCCCCGGGGCTTGCGAAAACGCGCGCCATCAAATCGTTGGCAGACCAACTCGAAGCGGATTTCCGGCGCGTACAGTTCACCCCAGATTTACTACCCGCCGATTTAACCGGCACCGAAGTGTACCGGCCCAGTGATGGTACTTTTGCGTTCCAAAAAGGGCCACTGTTCAATAATCTTATTCTGGCTGATGAAATTAATCGCGCGCCGGCAAAAGTGCAGTCGGCATTACTGGAAGCCATGGCTGAACAGCAAATTACTGTGGGCCACCATACGTACACCTTGCCTGGTTTGTTTATGGTGATGGCAACGCAAAATCCAATCGAACAGGAAGGCACGTACCCTTTACCTGAGGCGCAGTTGGATCGTTTCTTAATGCATGTGAACATCGACTACCCATCGGCCGATAAAGAAGCCGACATTTTGCGCTTGGTGCGAGCTGAAACGCGTGCCCAGGCGAAAGCCGATTCCACGCCGGGCGCTATGAATACCGCCATGGTGGGTGATGCCACTATTGATCTAGGTTCAGAACCCCAAGCGGGGCCGACTGTTCGAGCCGCGGACATACACCTGGCTCGCGCAGCCGTTTTGGATGTCGGCATCGCCGACAATGTGGAAGACTACATTGTGCGGCTCGTAACAGCTACACGCGTTCCCAGTAATCGCGCCGCTGCCACATCTGCGGACAACGCGTTTACTCGCTACATCACTTTTGGTGCTAGCCCACGAGGCACCTTAGCGCTGGATGCTTGTGCTAGGGCGCACGCTTGGCTTAACGAACGTGAGCATGTGTCGCCGGCAGATGTGCAAGCCGTGGTGCACGATGTGTTAAGACATCGCTTGGTGTTATCGTTTGAAGCGGAAGCCAACGGCATCACCGCAGATCACGTTATTGACGAATTGGTGCGGCACGTCGCCGTGCCTTAGAGCCGTGTCTGCCAAAGCCCCTGAATTTGCATCCCCCGTTACCACGTCGCTAAGCGAACTGATTCGTTTGCAGTCGCAGGCGGCACAGGTTACCTCGCGCAAACGACGCACTGCCGCTAAGCAACAAGGTACCGCGCCATCGAAACATTTTGGCCGGGGTTTGGATTTTGCTGAAGTGCGGGAATACCACGCGGGTGATGAAGTGCGCATGATGGATTGGAATGTCACCGCACGCACAGGCAAAGCGCATATTAAAGTGTTCATGGAAGAGCGTGAGCGTCCGGTGCTTTTCGTTGTAGATCAAACACCCACTATGCAATTTGGAACGCGTGGCATGTTTAAAAGTGCCATGGCTGTTCGCTTGGCGGGCTTGTTAGCGTGGTGTGCCCTCAGTGATGGAGATCGTATTGGTGGTGTTGTGGCGTTTCCCAATGATTTACAGCGCATCAAACCGGCGGGTCAACGGCGCGGATTGCAACGTTTGTTGCAAGCGATGGTTACAGATTTTGCTGCTGAATCGAGTACAGAAAGATTAACTAGCCAACAATCGCTACTGCGTGCATTGCAACAGGCTCGCACGCTGGCACCTTCGGGTAGCCGCTTGGTGTTAATCAGTGATTTTCAAACGTTAAATGCCGCCATTGAGCAAGAAATATCCGCCTTACTTCGCCGCTTTGAAATAACGCCCATATGTGTGCAGGACGCACTGGAACATCAGTTGCCTAAACGTGGCGTTTTACCCGTACG
The DNA here is from genome assembly GCA_937930305.1 of uncultured Granulosicoccaceae bacterium. Lineage (GTDB taxonomy): Bacteria > Pseudomonadota > Gammaproteobacteria > Granulosicoccales > Granulosicoccaceae > Granulosicoccus. The sequence continues at coordinate 18,748 of CALGLE010000047.1, forward strand.
AGCCAAAGCTCAATCTGAGCCGGCGGCCGTTTTAAACACCAGTGCGGATGCACAAAAAGCGCATTCCATTCGTGCTCAGCAAACCCGCGACAGAATCAATCAATTATTTCTGGGCGGGGGGCAAGCGGTCACTCATGTCCAGTCGCATGAACCGTTAGTCGAGGCAGCTATGCGAGCCTGGTTTGGTATTCGCTTGAACTCGCCAGAGCAGGTGGGTGCGAATGGCTGACAAAAGTGGCGCTGCTGAACTAACGGATCTGTCAGAAATGACGGATACCTCTGCTTTGTTGGCGGAGCTGGCTGACGTTCAAGTGCCCAGTGTGTCGGCGTGGCCTGCGCCTGGATGGTGGGTACTGGCTTGTTTTCTGGTTACCGTTGGTTGCCTTGTTGGGTTCTTGCGTCATCACCGAAAGAAACAAGCTCAAAATGCTTGGCGTAAACAAGCCCTACAAGAACTTAGTACCCTGCAAAGGGCCGTGGCCGATGCTTCAGATTTTGAACGCCATGAGTTAGTTCGCCAATCCTCATCTTTGCTACGTCGAGTGATGTTGCATGTAAATGGCCGTGCTGCCACGGCAGCGTTAACCGATGCTGCGTGGTTGGATACATTGTTACGATACAACCGCAATCAACCTTTGGATGAATCCTTACATCCTTTACTGACATCGGTACCTTACGAGCCAGCGGTTAGTGATCAACTGTCAAAGGACGATGTGCACAGCTTGTTGCATTGGATGAAAGGTTACATTAACAACTTACCTCAAGTGAATAATCGCTCCACTCGTCAACAGGTTGCAGCCCCGCAGGATACTTCGCAATGACGGGGATGGATATCGCAGGTATTCATTGGGCTTGGCCGCTGGCGTTACTTGCGTGGCCATTGCCGTTGTTGTTGGCCTGGTTGCTGCCAAGCTACAAAGTTACTGGTGCTAGGGCTTTGCTGGTGGATAACCCCGCGAGTTGGCAAAGTCATGCAAATGCACCGCGTGTGACCTGGTTACAACGGATTTTGTTGATACTTATGTGGACGTTTCTGTTGATTGCCGTCATGAGGCCGCAAACGTTTGCTGACGTTGTGGATTTGCCTGACAGTGGTCGAGACTTACTCATGGCGGTTGATATTTCGGGGAGTATGCGTGAACAAGATTTGTATTTAAATAATCGGCCGGTGACACGCATGGCTGTGGTTAAGGCGGTAGCAGAAGACTTTATTGAACGTCGAACTGGGGATCGTGTGGGATTGATTTTGTTCGGATCTCAAGCCTATGTGCAAACCCCGTTAACCGAAGACCACAAAACAGTTCAGTACTTTTTAAGGGACGCATCCATTGGTTTGGCTGGGCGCTCAACGGCCATTGGAGATGCCATAGGCTTGTCGGTTAAGCGCCTACGTGAACGAGATGCAGAAACCCGCGTGCTGGTGCTGTTAACTGATGGCGAAAATACCGCCGGTGTTAATCCGATGGAAGCGGCTCGATTAGCCGCAGCTAACGATGTTCGCATTTATACCATCGGTATTGGCGGCACCGGTTCTTCCCGGTTAGGCTTTGGCTTGCAAAGACAAGAATTAGATGAGCGCAGTTTGCGGGCGGTCGCTGAAGTTACTGGTGGGCAATATTTTCGAGCCCGAGATGTCTCTGAACTAGAGGCGATCTACGCGGACATTGATGCGCTGGAACCCACTGATGAAATTGACGATGGCTTTCGGCCACGGCATGAACGCTTTGCGTGGCCTCTGTCTGCAGCTCTGTTATTAAGTTTCGTTTGGGCGTTGCTTAAATTGCCACGTGGGGTGTTGTCATGATGCCTGATGACTGGCAGTGGCTTCGCCCGCTTTGGTTACTTGGCCTATTGCCTTTGATCGTGACTTGGTGGTGGGTTATTCGTCGCCATCAAGCCGGTAGTGGCTGGGACGCTTGGGTTGATGCCGAATTACAACCCTACGTATTAAGTTCACCATCGCCGGGTTCCAAGATACCTGTGCATCTGTTGTTTCTGTGCTGGTTATTGTGCGTGTTAGTTTTGGCTGGACCGGTGTGGCAGCAGCAACCGGTGCCGGTGTATGAGTCAAGGCCTTCGCTGGTCGCGGTTATGGATGTATCACCTTCGATGAATTTGGATGATTTAAAACCCACTCGCATGCAACGAGCGGTGTTTAAATTATCTGATCTATTAGATCGTGCCGTGGGTATCGAACTGGGGCTTTTGGTGTTTGCCGAACGGCCCTATGTGATCAGCCCGATTACCGATGACGTCAACACACTGCAAGCTTTTCTGCCATCCTTGTCTACCGAGCTTGCTCCGGTACGTGGCAGTAACTTACATCTCGCCATCGACAAAGCGGTAGAGTTACTGCAACAAGCCGGCAAGCAAACTGGCCAAATTGTGTTGTTCACTGATAGCGATATTGATGATCGGGACATCGCTTCCGCGAAACGAGCTAAGGGCGCTGGATATACGGTATCGGTAATTGGTGTGGGTACAAAAAACGGCGCACCTCTACGCAGCAACGAAGGTGGGTTTGTGTACGATGCCAATGGGTCGATTGTTGTGCCTAAAGTGAATGTCACAGAACTGCAGCAACTTGGGCAGGCCGGTGGGGGCGCAAGTACCCTCATTACTCGCAGCGGAAAAGACATAGACACAGCATTGCGGTTATCAAACGACTCGAACCTTAATTCTGATGAACCCCTGCAACAAGATAACTATTCCGACTATTGGATAGAACAGGGTGTTTGGCTGTTACCGGTTTTAGCGCTCCTGTCGTTAGGTTTATTTCGGCGAGGGCTTTTTTTATGACTTTAGTCAAAGCCTATTTTATTGCGTTGTTGGCTCTCATACTGTTTCCTCACTCTGCCATTGCTGAAACCACAAACAAGTGGCCAACAACGTTTCGTGATTGGTGGCAAACCCCCAGTCAACAGGCCAACCGAGCCTGGCAGCAGGGCGATTTCGAGCGCTTAGAAAAGGTGGCCCCAACGAAAAACTGGCGCGGTGCGGCGGCCTATCGAAAAGGCGATTTTGAAACCGCTAATGAGGCGTTCTCGGCCAAGGATGAATCGATTCAGGCACCGGATAGTGACCTCGCTCTGCGTCAACAATTTAATCAAGCCACCACGCAAGTTCAGTTAGGTGACTATACGGCGGCTATTGAAAACTTTGATACCTTGCTTGAAAAGCAGCCAGCCAATGAAGCCGCGATTCGCAATCGCGCCATTGCGAAACGATTATTGGAGCTGGAACATCAGTTAGATTCTGACCGGAATAATGGTGAGGGCTCGGATTCGGGTGAGCAGTCAGATGATGCGGACAAGAGTGAATCGGATGACGCTAACGAGTCATCTGACTCTCAGCAACAAAGCTCTGATAACGATTCCTCTTCTAACTCGGAAGATGAGCAGAGTGGTGACAGGGATGGGCAGCCCAATTATGAACCCTCCGATGATGCGGGCCAATCATCTCCTGAAACAAATTCTGCAGATGATTCGACTGCTGATTCGGGCTCACAAGAAGACAGAGACGCAGAAATAGAAGATGCAAGACAGGCATTACAAAATGCTGACACCGGCGCTAATGGCGATAATCCTGTGGGCGAGGAGCAAAATGTGGCGGTTTCGGGTGAAGATGAACCTTTAAGTGAGCAAGATCAGGCAACCGAACAATGGCTGCGACAAATCCCTGATGACCCAGACGATTTGTTACGTCGTAAGCTATTGCAAAATCATCGCAGTGAATACCCCGATGTGCAGGTGAACGGTCGTGACTATTAAATTTCAGCAATTGATTCGGCTTTTGACAGCCTTGGCTATTGTGTTGTTTTCAAGCGCATCGCACGCTCAAGATGCATCCGTGCAGGCCACTTTGTCTCAAGCCAGTATGGTGTTCGGAGATTCGGTGGCACTGACAATATCGGCGCGTAATGTGGATAAAGCGATTGATTTAACGCCGCTAGAAAAAGACTTCAATATCACGGGTCGCTCCAGTTCTCGCAACGTCAGCATCATTAATGGTGAAGAAACAGCCGTTTCCAGCTGGGTGATTCAAATTGAACCCAAACGGCCCGGCGTGTTAACGGTTCCCGCCGTTTCGGTGGGAAATTTTCAATCGCAACCCTTAGCGTTGAATGTGGGCTCTACCCCTACGGGTCAAGATCGTGTGTTGTTTATCGAAGCATCAGTGGATACCGACGCCCCCTACGTGCAATCGCAGGTGTTGATGACGGTAAAAGTTTGGCAATCAGTCAATCTACTAGACAGCAGTAAAACCAATTTGGGTTCAGATCAATTTGTTACCGTAGCTTTAGAGCGTGACCAAGAATATGTTGCTACCCGAGATGGAAAAGAATTTTTGGTCCAAGAACAGCAATTCGCCTTGTTTCCGCAATCCAGTGGTGTTCACACGTTTGGCCCTATCGAGCTGCGCGCTAAGATTCCAGTGAGCAACAACGGTGCACAGGGGTTCTTCACGCCCACCCGCAGCGTTAAGCGTTTGAGCAATCCCATTACTTTTAATGTGCAGCCCCGACCGGATAGTACTCAAGGGCAATGGTGGCTGCCCGCAAGTGATGTGCAGATTCGTGAATCATGGTCAGGCGATACCACCAACATAGACGCCAACGGAACCGTGACACGAACGATTGAAGTCATTGCAACGGGGATTAGCGCTGATCAATTGCCAGAGATAGAGCTGCCTAATATTGAGGGGCTAAAACTGTATTCGGATAACGTCAATCGTTCATCCAAAGCCAGTGATAAGGGGGTTGTGTCCACACAAACTGTGACTTGGGCGGTGGTACCCGAGCGCAACGGGGACATTAAAGTCCCGGCGCTGAAACTGAATTGGTTTGATACGAATACGGGTCAAACCAAGGTGGCTGCACTACCCGAACAAACGTTAACCGTTCAAGGGGCGCTGCAGGAAGCCGCGCCCGTTTTAGCTTCCAATCCTGATGAACCTAGTCGTATCCCTGAATCTCAAGCTGACGACTCGCAAGCGTTAACAGCCTCTTCGGTGACCCATCAAGATTTAGTTTTGTCCAAGCCTTCCTGGTTATGGGTGTTGGTTGGCGCAATCGGGCTCTTAATAGCTCAAGCGCTGTGTATCGGACTTTGGCAACTTTGGAAAAGTCTAGGTCGGTCTGAGCGTTCAACCCCTAGGCCAATGCAAGACAATCAACGCGTGCCCTCGCTTGCGCAGGTACGCGCAGCGGTGCGCCAAAATGACTTGGCCGCTGTGCAACAGGCTGTGCTGAATTGGGCGAGCGAATTTTGGCCACAAAGCTCGCCAAAAAATTTGTTCGTGGTCGCGCAGCGTTTGCAGGAACCTCAGCTAGAACGTGTGTTCCAACAAATGGACTCGGCTTTGTATGGTTCCGCGTCTGCGTCGGTTGATTTATCCTCCATTGAGCAGCAAATGAACGCTGGAGCGAGTCGACTTGTTGACGCAGGTCAAAGGGTTTCACAAGGTTCACAATTACCAGCGCTGTAACTAGTCGCACAAGGCACTACACTGTGCAAGCCCGCATCGGTTGCCCCGGTGTAACGTAATTCCAAATTAGGAGGTTTCATGCAGCGAGATTCAGAACTTGGATTGACGCACTGGCAGGTGTCAATTGACAGTCAGGGCATTTTATGGGCGGCGTGTGATCGGGACGGCGAATCCACTAACGTGCTTTCAGAGCCATTGCTAAAAGAACTTGAAGCTATCGTTGCGCATGCTGAAACCACCCAACCTAAAGGGCTGGTCATCAAGTCGGCAAAGCCGGGCAGCTTCATCTTGGGTGCGGATATTAAAGAGTTTGATCACTACACCGAAGCGGAAGAGGTGGAAAAGAAAATCTTGGAAGTGCACGAGATTTTTGCCCGGTTAGAGAATCTTAAATGCCCCACCGTGGCGACAGTGCATGGTTTCTGTTTGGGTGGTGGGCTTGAACTGGCGATGGCTTGCGATTACCTCATCGCGATGAACGTACCAGAAACTCGTTTAGGTTTACCTGAAGTCAAGCTGGGTATATTTCCGGCCTTCGGTGGTACCGTTCGTTTAACCGAAAGAGCCGGTGGCTTTGAAGGTATTCAATTGATTCTCACCGGCCGTATGCTGCGAGCGCCGGCTGCACGCAAGCTGGGTGTGGTTGATGAACTGGTGGATGAATTTGGAAACTTGGATTGGGCTGCTCGTCGGGCCATTACCAAGGGCCGTAAAAAGCGGTTGGCGAAAGGCAAAGCGGCTTTAACGAATAGGAAACCGATTCGCATGGGCCTAGCATCCATTATTCGACGAAAGACTGCGGATAAGGTTAACCCTGAGCATTACCCAGCACCTTTTAAAGTGATCGATCTTTGGGAAGAGCATCGCGATAACCGTCAGCGTATGTTCAAAGCAGAGGCGCGTGAAGCCAGCCAACTTATGGTTGGGGATGTATCGAAAAACCTTCGGCGCATTTTCTTCTTAACTGAACGCATGAAAGGCTTAGGCAAAGCCAGTGATTTCAAAGTTAAGCGTGTGCACGTCGTCGGTGCGGGTGTCATGGGCGGTGATATTGCTGCTTGGTGTGTGGTGCAAGGTTTTGAAGTCACCTTGCAAGATCGCGAAATGAAATACATTGAACCGGCTTTGAAACGCGCCAACTCACTGTTCAAGAAACGTTTGAAGCAGCGCCCGGCAGTGGTAGCCGCAGCCGGTCGTTTGAAAGCGGATGTGAATGGCGATGGTGTTGCACGCGCTGATGTGGTCATTGAGGCGATTTACGAAGACGCTGATGCCAAGCGAGCGTTGTATGCAGAACTTGAACCCAAGATGGGTGAGCACGCCATTTTGGCCACGAATACATCGGCCTTACCGTTAGAAGAATTGTCCAAAGAGTTAAAAAACCCAGAACGTTTAATCGGGCTGCATTTCTTTAACCCCGTGGCCAAAATGCCCTTGGTTGAAGTGATTCACGGGAAGAACACTCACGACGGCTGGGTCACCAAGGGCTGTGCGTTTTGCTCGGCCATTAATCGTTTTCCTCTACCCACTAAAAGCTCACCTGGCTTTTTAGTCAACCGAGTTCTCGCACCCTATCTTATGGAAGCGATCACCATGCATTTGGAAGGTTTCTCAATCGAAGCCTTAGATGCCTCCGCTATTCGTTTTGGCATGCCAATGGGGCCCATTGAGCTTGCTGATGTGGTGGGCTTAGATGTGTGCATGAAAGTCGCTGAAACCTTAGCTGAAGGGGATGTCTCAGCGCAGCGCGAATTGCTGCAAAGCATGATTGATAAAAACCACTTAGGCAAAAAAACCGGCCAAGGTTTTTATCAATGGGAGAAGGGTCGTGCCGATCGTGAAAAGCGTGATCTAAACAGCCCCTACGGGGATGAAATTGCCGAGCGTTTGATGAAGCCTTTCCTTGAAGAATGCCAGGCTGCTTCCAAAGACGGCATTGTTGCCGACGATGACTTGCTGGATGCTGGCATCATTTTCGGCACTGGCTTCGCACCCTTTACCGGTGGGCCAATGCATTACTTAGCCAACGAAAACGCCTGAGGCACGCAAATATGAGCACACAATCATTACGGCCGGTTGCCATTGTAGGCGCCACGCGCATCCCGTTTTGTCGATCAAACACCGCATACGCCAGCTTAGGTAATTTGAAAATGCTAAGCACTGTGTTGAAAGGCCTGGTTGATAAATACGATCTAAAAGGTGTTGAACTGGGTGAAGTGAATGCCGGGGCGGTGATAAACCACACCAAAGACTGGAACTTATCACGTGAAGCCATTCTGTCTTCAGGGCTATCGGCCAATACGCCGGGCATTAGCATGCAACAAGCCTGCGGCACCAGTTTACAAGCCGCACTCATAGCCAGCGCTAAAATAGCGACGGGGCAAATCGATTCAGCTATTGCAGCCGGCACGGATACGGTTAGCGATGTGCCTATTGTTTTCAGTAAGAAATTTTCCAGGCGATTAGTGAAGCTGGGTAAAGCCAAATCGCTGCAAGCGAAATTGGGTATTTTTAAAGGCTTGAGTGCAAAGGAACTGGCTCCGGTGCCGCCGTCGGTGAATGAGCCGCGCACCATACTCAGCATGGGCCAACATTGCGAATTGATGGCAAAGGAGTGGGGTATTTCTCGGCAAGACCAGGACGAACTGGCTCTTGCCAGTCACTTGAATGCAGCGGCGGCTTATAAAAACGGCTTCTATGAAGACTTACTCACCCCTTGCGAGGGTGTGGTAAGCGATAACAACATGCGTCCTGATTCCACCTTGGAAGCCTTGGCGGGTTTACGAACCGCCTACGATAGAACCGACGCGGGCACCTTAACTGCGGGCAATAGCACACCGTTAACGGACGGTGCCAGTGGCGTTATTCTGGCTTCAGAAGAATGGGCAAAAGCCCAAGGGCTGCCGATCCTGGCATACCTCACCCATGGTCAGCATTCGGCGGTGGACTTCGTTGCTGGTGCGGGGCTGCTCATGGCACCCACGGTTGCGGTGCACAAGATGCTAGAGCGCGCCAATATGACGTTGCAAGATTTCGACTTTTACGAAATTCATGAAGCGTTTGCCGCGCAGGTGCTGTGTACGTTAAAAGCCTGGGAAGACGACGAATATTGCCAACAGATGGGGGCATCAGGTGCCCTGGGGTCCATTGATCGTTCAAAGATGAATGTAAATGGTTCGAGTCTTGCGGTAGGACATCCATTCGCGGCGACTGGCGGCAGAATCCTGGGAACCCTATCCAAAATGCTCAATGAAAAGGGCAGTGGCAAGGGCTTGATATCGGTATGTACCGCGGGTGGCATGGGTGTAACCGCTATATTAGAAAAGTGAGCAAACAGGCATGACAATTCGGCAGACACGACGTTGGGTGCTCGCCACACTGGTGAGTTTTTCACTGTGTAGCGTGGGAATCAGCGCCGCTTGGGCGGCGGGCCACGAGGAACCTAGTCTGCCAGTTAATGTGTTCTCTTTAAGTGCGTCTGCCAGTGGAGAAGCGGCAAACGATTTAATGCGCGCAACCGTGGTGGTGCAAAACGAAAGTGAAGACGCCGCTGAATTGCAGTCGAAAATCAATGCATCGATGCAGTGGGCACTGGCTCGCTTACGCCCGTTTACGCAAATCAAAGTCAAGACCCAAGACTATCAAACCTACCCAACCTACGATCGTAGCCACAAAAACATCATCGGCTGGCGAGCCTCTCAATCGCTGCAGTTGGAAACTGAAGATGTAAAAGCGGCCGGAGAGGCTATCCGTAAATTGCAAGAACGTTTGCAAGTCACCGGCATTCAGTTTATGCCTAAACCGGAAACTCGAAAGGCGGTGGAAGATCAGCTGATAAATGAGGCGTTGAATGCGTTCAAGCAGCGCGCGAGCTTGATACAAACCAACATCGGTGAACCCAGCTACAACTTGCTGGATATCAACGTCCAAACGGGCTCTCATCACCAGCAACAGAATTGGGGGCGTGAAGGCGCTTCAATGATGCGCTCGGATAGCGTTGCAGAACCTGCGTTTCAGAGCGGAACCAGTCAAATAACCGTGCAAGTGCATGGCCGAATTCAGTTAGGAGTCCCTCGATGACCGATCACACGCGCTTCATGCAGGCCGCTATTGAAGAGGCCAAAAAAGGTCGAGCCAGTGGTGGTATTCCAATTGGATCGGTGTTGGTTATTGATGACGAAATTGTTGGCCGAGGGCACAACCAGCGTGTGCAGCAAGGCAGCGCCATTCGGCACGCGGAAATGGATTGCCTGGAAGAATCGGGTCGTCTAACGGCCAAAGACTATCAGCGAGCCACCATCTACTCCACACTTTCGCCGTGTGATATGTGCAGTGGGGCGATTTTGCTGTACGGCATTCCCCACGTGGTGGTGGGCGAAAATCGCACCTTTCAAGGGCCGGAAGACTATGTGCGCAGCCGCGGTGTTAAGGTCGAGGTTTTGGACGATGCGGCCTGTGTGTCGATGATGGAGCAATTCATCGCGGAAGAGCCGACCCTGTGGAACGAGGATATTGGCGAATAATTTCGCACCTAAGCGACGACACTTGCTCGACAGCAGGCGACATGACATCTTATTTATGACCGGCGGTGCGGATCGTTTTGCACTTTTGGTCGCCTTATAAGCCGCATAAACAGGTAGTATCGCGGCGGTACACGAATCTAACCCCTCTCCCTATCTGGAGCTTGAAACAGTGAAAATTCTGGTGGGCGTAAAACGCGTTCTTGATTACAACGTCAAGGCACGTGTCAATGCAGACAAAACCGGTATCGAATTGGCTAACGTCAAAATGTCGATGAACCCCTTTGACGAAATCGCGGTTGAAGAAGCGCTTCGTATTAAAGAAGCGGGCAACGCTGAAGAAGTGATTGCAATATCGATTGGTTCTGCGCAAAGCCAAGAGACCATCCGAACCGCCTTAGCCATGGGCGCTGATCGAGGCATTTTGATTGAAACCGATGAATTGCTAGAGCCCTTGGCAATTGCGAAACTGCTTAAGCATGTCGTTGAGAAAGAAAGCCCAGGGCTGGTTTTGTTGGGCAAACAAGCCATTGATGGGGACAACAATCAAACTGGCCAGATGTTGTCAGCGATGACCGGTATGGCGCAGGCCACGTTTGCGTCTAAAGTCGAGCTCGATGGGGACACTGCAAAAGTCACCCGTGAAGTGGACGCCGGACTGGAATCGATCAAAGTGAAGATGCCTGCCGTATTAACAACCGACTTACGTTTGAACGAGCCGCGTTACGCCAAACTGCCGAACATTATGAAAGCGAAGAAAAAACCGCTAGAAACTATTGCTGTGGCTGACACGGGTGTGGATGTGAGCAGCAAGTTGTCGGTGGTTGAAGTCAATGAGCCCGAACAACGTAAAGCTGGCGTTATCGTCAGCAGTGTTGCCGAGCTGGTAGAGAAGCTTCGTAACGAAGCCAAAGTCATTTAACCGCACGTAAGATCTGGAGAACACATCATGACAACGCTCGTAGTTGCAGAACATGAAGCCGGTGCCTTACGTCCGGCCACATTAAACGTTATCACCGCGGCAAAAGCCATCGGCAATGACATTACTGTTTTAGTTGCGGGTCAGGGGGCAGCTGATGTTGCAACCGCCGCTGGAAACATCGATGGCGTGAGCAAAGTTTTACACGCCAATGATGCAGCCTACGCTCAAGAGATTGCTGAGAACTTAGCATCCTTGGTGCTCAGCGTGGCTGATGGGCACACGCACATTCTTTTTGCGGCCACAGCCGCAGGTAAGAATGTGATGCCTCGCGTTGCTGCCGTACTGGACGTTAGTGGCATCTCGGATATCACATCCGTGGTTTCGGCTGACACTTTCATTCGCCCAATCTATGCCGGTAACGCCATGGCGACGGTGAAGAGTGAAGACGCAACTAAGGTGGTTTCGGTACGAACCACAGCGTTTGATCCTGCAGCGGAAACGGGCGGTAGCGCCGCTGTCGAAACAGTGGCGGGAGCGGGTGCATCAGACCTTGTAGAATTTATCGGTGAAGAGTTGTCTCAATCAGACCGGCCTGAACTCACCAGTGCGGACATCGTCGTCTCGGGTGGTAGAGGTATGCAAAATGGTGAGAATTTTGCGATGCTCGATGAAATTGCCGAGAAATTGAACGCAGCGGTCGGCGCATCCCGTGCGGCGGTGGATTCTGGCTTTGTGCCAAACGAATACCAAGTTGGGCAGACCGGTAAAGTGGTTGCGCCTAATTTGTACATCGCCGTGGGTATCTCGGGAGCCATTCAGCATTTAGCCGGCATGAAAGACAGCAAAGTGATCGTGGCGATTAATAAAGATGAAGAAGCGCCGATTTTTCAGGTAGCTGATTACGGTTTAGTAGCGGATTTATTTGATGCGCTGCCTGAACTGTCGAAAGCGCTGGATGGTTGATGCCAAGCGCCTAAGCCATTGAGGCTGAAGGAAAAGCGGTTCTGCTGTTGAATAAGCCTGGTTCTGCCAGGCTTTTTCTTTCTGTGAAACCGGATTTTGGGTATTTTGCTTGCAGATTGTCAACAGGCTAGAATTAAACCCAATCAACGTCTTGTTTAATCAGAGAATCCTATGAGTTATAACGCACCCGTGCGAGACATCGCTTTTATGCTGAATCATGTGGTGGGCCTTGCAGACGTCGCCAAATTGGAAGGGTTCGAAGAGGCCACGGAAGAGTTGGCTACCGCCGTATTGGAAGAATCGGCACGTTTCACCAGTGAAGTGCTGGGGCCGTTGAATTCGGTGGGTGATGCTGAAGGTGCGACTTGGGATGAGGATGGCGTAAAAACCGCACCCGGTTGGGTGGATGCGTATGCCCAGTTTGTTGAAAGTGGTTGGGGGGCCTTGTCATTTCCGGTTGCTTACGGTGGGCAGGGGCTGCCCATGTGCTTATCGAGTGCTGTGCAAGAGATGTGGCACAGCTCCAACATGTCCTTTGGATTGTGCCCCTTATTAACCCAAGGTGCGGTGGACGCATTGGCGCACCATGCATCTGATGAAATGAAAGATCGTTTCTTGCCTAAGATGGTGGAAGGCGTTTGGTCGGGCACCATGAACCTAACAGAGCCCCAAGCCGGCACTGACTTAGCAGCGATTCGCACGAAAGCAGAACCCAAAGACGATCACTATCTCATCACCGGTCAGAAAATTTACATCACCTACGGTGATCACGACATGACTGAAAACATCATTCACTTGGTGTTAGCAAAATTGCCGGATGCACCGGAAGGTGTAAAAGGAATCTCTTTATTTGTCGTGCCCAAATTTATGGTGAACGACGATGGCAGCTTGGGTGAAAAAAACGATGTGCGTTGCGTGTCGATTGAACACAAGCTAGGCATACACGCTAGCCCTACTTGTGTGATGTCTTATGGTGACAATGGTGGGGCGGTGGGTTATTTAGTGGGTAAGCCTCATCACGGTTTGATGTACATGTTCACCATGATGAATCAAGCCCGGCATGCTGTGGGCGTGCAAGGTTATGGCATTGCGGAGCGAGCCTATCAGCAGGCACTGGCGTACGCCAATGATCGTAAGCAAGGCCCCACGTTATTAAGTGGTAATGACAGCGAAGGCATCATCAATCACCCCGATGTGCGTCGCATGCTGATGACCATGCGATCATCGATTGAAGCCATGCGCGGCTTAGCATTGGATTGCGCTGCAGCCTTTGATATTGCGGCAAAACATCCCGACGCCGCGGTTCGTGAAGCCGCCCAACGTCGCGGTGAATTACTCACCCCATTAGTTAAAGGTTGGTCCACCGAATTGGGCGTGGAGTTGTGCTCACTTGGGGTGCAGATACACGGGGGTATGGGTTTTATTGAAGAAACCGGTGCTGCGCAGCACTTGCGCGATGCGCGCATCACACCCATTTACGAAGGCACGACAGCCATTCAAGCCAATGATTTAATCGGTCGTAAAAGCGCCCGTGATGGTGGCCAAGGCTTAAACGAATTAATGGATGATATGAAGTCGGTGTTGGAAGAACTAAAAGCCTCAAATGAAGTGAACTTAAAAGCTGTGGCTGCCCGTCTAGCGCCAGCGATTGACGCGGCCGAGCAAGCAAACGAATGGCTACTGGGACAAAACGATCCCACACAACCTTCTGCTACGTCCGTTGAGTTTCTGATGATGCACGGGCGTTTAGCAGGCGGTTGGATAATGGCGCGAACCGCTTTGGCGGCCGTTGCCGAGAAGCAGAAAGCCGATGCGGATGACGCTTATTTGGATGCAAAAACGTTACTCGCACGCTATTACGCGGAACGCATGTTGCCGCTGGTGGAGTCGGGTAAAACCATCATCATGGACAGCGCCGAAAGTACGATCAGCTTGGACATCGCACAGCTATGAGTGAATTTGCCACTATTGTCGTTAGTCGACACGAGGCGGTAGGCGTCATCACTTTGAATCGCCCAGATGCGTTGAACGCATTGAGTGCGGCTATGAGCGTGGACGTTAATGCGGCGCTGGATGCGTTTGAGAATGATGAGGCCATTGGCGCAATCGTTTTAACCGGCTCTGAAAAAGCTTTCGCTGCAGGCGCTGATATAAAACAAATGTCCACCATGCATTATCTGGACACCATGAACGAAGGGTTCTTAGGTGATTGGGATCGCCTTACGCGTTGCCGAAAACCGTTATTAGCCGCAGTCAGTGGTTATGCTTTGGGCGGTGGTTGTGAAGTGGCCATGATGTGCGACACCATCTACGCCGCTGATAACGCCAAATTCGGACAACCTGAAATCAACTTGGGCGTTATTCCTGGCTTGGGCGGTACACAAAGGCTAACTCGTTTAATTGGTAAAGCCAAAGCCATGGATTTAGTTTTAACCGGTCGCATGATGGATGCGGAAGAGGCGGAAAGATCGGGTCTAGTGGCCAGAGTCTTTCCGAAAGATTCTTTGTTAGACGATGTTATAGCCATTGCTCAAACCATGGCAAAACGGTCGGTTCCGGCTTTGCGTTTAGCTAAAGATGCCGTTAATTTAGCGCTGAACACCACGCTTGACCAAGGCGCACAGTGGGAGAGGCAGTCGTTCTATTCATTGTTTGGTACCCACGGTCAACGCGAGGGCATGCAAGCCTTCATCGAAAAAAGAGAACCTGAGTTTGACGATAAAAAACGCTGATAGCGATTCTTCAAACTTACCGCCAACTCGGCATCGCGCATTTTGTTATATCACCACGGAGCAACACATCGTGCTGTTGTCCCATGTGGATTATCCGCACCTGAAACTGCAAATTCCAGGCGGCACTATAGAAGCGGGCGAAGAGCCGGCAGATGCCGCCTTGCGCGAAGCTGAAGAAGAGACGGGCCTAAAGACATTACAGCCTGTCGGTTTACTCGGTGAGGATGTGCATGACATGCGGGAATACGGGCACCAAGAAATTATTCATGGCTGGTTTTACCACTTCACCACCGATGGTTTTGAATTAGGCCGGCGTTGGCGGCACAATGAACTGCACGCACACGGTGGAGGTGGGCCAATTCGGTACGAATTAAGCTGGTACCCCATTCATAATTTGCCGCCCACTCATGGGCGAGACACTCGATTTATTCAGGCGATTTGAATTCCATGTTGCCTGTGATGGGTGAATTTAAAAGGCGTCCTTTCGGCGCCGAATCTCTGCAAACACGTCTGCATCACTGGCATCCACCATGTTCAAATGTGATCGAATCCCCGGGTCGTCAGCTCTTAAAAACGGATTGGTTTGAAGCTCCATCGCAAGCGTTGTCGGAACTGTAGGTTCACCTGCATCGCGCAGTTTTTTTACATGCTCGCATTGGTTTTTCAGCGCTTCGTTATTCGGATCCACAGTCACAGCGAATGCTGCGTTCGCCAGCGTATATTCGTGGCTGCCATACACGATGGTGTCTTTGGGCAGTGCAGATAGCTTGAGTAAGCTTTTCCACATGGTGGGTGCATCACCTTCAAACAATCGTCCACAGCCCATAGTGAAAAGGGTGTCGCCTGAAAAAAGCACCGAGTCTGCAGGTAGATAAAAATTCATCATGTCCAGCGTGTGCCCCGGTGTGTGAATGAGCTGCACACCGCGGCCTGCGAAGTCGAACGTGTCGCCATCGCCAATGACCTGATCAACGCCACTGATCGGCGTCTCCGATCGATTGGGGCCAATGACTGTTGCCTGGGTAGCTTGCTTAAGCTCAAAAACGCCAGCGGTGTGATCGCTGTGATGATGGGTGACCCAAATATGGGTAAGGCTCCATCCATTGTCTTGCAGTGCTTGCTGAGTGGCATAGGCATCTCCGCAATCGACGCAAGCGGTTTGCAAGGTATCGGGGCAATGCAGCAACACCCCATAGTTATCGTCACCGTAGGGATACAGCACGCGGGTTAATGGGGTCATAGAGATTTACGCTACCAAGTGCCTGAATTTTCCATGGACAACCAAGGTTCTTTCGGTTCCTGGGCATCGCCTTCTTGCAGCAATTCAATGGAGATATTGTCGGGGGATTTCACGAACGCCATCCGTCCATCGCGGGGCGGGCGATTGATAACTATCCCATTATCCATTAGATGCTGGCAGGTGGCGTAGATGTCGTCCACTTTGAAGGCCAGGTGGCCAAAATTTCTGCCCACATCATAGGACTCTGGGTCCCAATTGTAGGTAAGTTCCAGCTCGGGAGCGTTTTCGGCCAGCGCGCGTTGCCTGTCTTTCGCAGCGGCCAAAAATATCAGAGTGAATCGGCCCTTTTCATGGTCTGTTCGGCGTGTCTCGACTAGGCCTAGTAGTTCGCAATAAAAGCGTATTGACGCGTCAACGTCAGTGACGCGCACCATCGTGTGTAGGTATCTCATACGGATGCAGTCTGCCATAGACCCCACCAGCTAACAACCGTCGCCGCTGAGCCGAAACCCGCCCAATTGGCTGGTCACTGGGCGAAGCTGATTCTCAGTAACACAATCTATTGCCTAGTTCAGCTCAAGCTAGCTGCTGAAATGCCGATTTCCGCTCTACAGAGCCAGATAAAGCATACGGATTCGCGCGTGGGCTGGCACCTTTCAGATAAGCGGATGCAAGTAATGAATTGGGCTTCTTTGGGTGAGCGGCATGTTACCTAAAACCAGTGGGGAGTGGAAACACCTCATCTTTAATCTGAGTGCGGTAGTCGCGGTGTCGTTCATCACCTGCCTGCTGATGCTGGTGATCTCCGGACAGTCCCTGTTTGGATTTGGATCGCTGCTCACGAGCCTATTTTCTGTTGTCATGAGTATCTGTGTTATCGCCGCAATCACTTGGAGATTGCGAAGAAACGACAACAAGTTCTCGATGTTATCCCAAGCTCTGGATTTAGTCGATACGTCGGTTATTGTTTACAACAAGGATCGCAACGTTGTTTTCTATAACGACGCAGCAGCTCGAAAATTTGAATCACGCGGTGCACACATTAAGATAGGCATCAGTGAGCAAGATTTGTTTGAACAATGTGCCAACCATCTGTTTGCCGATGAGAAGGAGGCTGGTGATTGGTTTTCATTTGTCATGAATCATCGACAGGAACAATGTGAATCGGGTGAGCCATTCGTTGCTCAGATAAACGATTCAGATCGTTATGACCAAATGATTCTTGCGCGTCAATCGGATGGCAATGTATTTGAAGTTCGTTCTGACGTTACTCTGGTGAAAAAACAAGAACTTGTGTTAGCCCGGCGTGAAAAAGAACTGGAAATTTCCCGTAACGAAGCGCAGGCCTCTAATCGGGCCAAATCTGAATTCCTAGCAAATATGAGTCATGAGATAAGGACACCGATGAACGGTGTTATTGGTATGACAGAACTCTTGATGGAAAGTGGTTTAAATCCAGAACAAAAGAATTACGCTGGAGTTGTTTCGAAATCAGCCTCTGCATTGCTGACGTTGATTAACGACATACTTGATTTTTCCAAAATTGAAGCGGGTAAGTTTGAACTGAATTGTGAGCCCTTTGACCTACAATCTGCGATTGAAGATACCTCCTCGTTGCTTTCAACTTCCGCTCAAGCGCGCAATGTGGAATTGATTGTTGATTATCCGACCGAGTTACCTGCTACGTTCATAGGCGATGCCGGTCGGATTCGGCAAGTACTTACTAATCTAATTGGCAACGCTGTTAAGTTCACAGAGATAGGTCATGTAGCGGTGAAAGTTGAAGGCGATGTTGTCGACTCTATCGCTAGACTTCACGTATCTATTAGCGATACAGGTATTGGGATACCCATTGATAAATTACAAACGATTTTCTCAGCGTTTGAACAGGTTGATGGCGCAGCGACACGGCGCTTTGAGGGTACCGGCTTAGGACTTGCGATTTCGCAACGACTCACAAAACTCATGGGTGGCGACATTACAGTGGAATCGACCGAGGGGGTTGGTTCAGTATTTTCATTCACGATGCAATTGCCGGTTGACCACATTGGTGTGGCCAATAATCCTCCTGCAAGACCCGTTGCATTGACCGGTAAGCGGGTGTTGATTGTTGACGATCTGCAGATCAACTTAGAGATTCTGAGTAAGCGACTGAGTAAATGGGGCATGTTGCCTACAGTGGCTGAAGATGGCGCTTCTGCATTGAAGCTATGCCTAGAGCAGGATGGTAATTCAGAACCTTTTGATATTGCGATATTTGATTATCAAATGCCCAATATGGATGGACATCAACTATGTCAACTGTTCAAAGAAAATGAAAAGTTAAAACACATACCGATACTACTATTATCGTCCGTAGACCAAGCGGTGCAGGGCAATCAAGTGAATGATTTTGGTTTTGCGGGCTGCCTATTAAAGCCTGTGCGTAATCAAGCTTTGCTTCAAATGGTGACCACGAAAATATCGCCAATTCAAAAGATTGACGCACCAGCAATGAAATTGAACGAATCGAGTGTATCGGAACTCGTAGAATCTGGACTATCCAACACAGCAAGTGATACGAATATTCTCGTGGTCGAAGATAACCCGATGAATCAATTAGTGGTCAGTGGTTATCTGAAGAAGTATGAATTTAACCTTGAATTAGCTGACAACGGGGAGTTAGGTGTGGAGGCGTACACAAAAAAAATACCGCATCTAATATTCATGGATGTTTCCATGCCAGTAATGAATGGCCTAGAAGCCACAACGGCTATTCGTCAATACGAGGCTAAGAACGGACTAGCGCGTTGCCCCATTATTGCACTCACCGCAAACGCCATGCAGGAAGATCGTGAAATGTGCATCATGGCTGGGATGGATGATTTTATAACAAAACCCGTGCTATCAAAGCAACTGGAAGAGGTGATACTCCAATGGCTTGATTCCGCCGCAGACACGAAGGTGGCGTAGATACGGTATGAGTTTCGTCAGTTCAAAACACGGATTTTTGTTCTTCATGTCAATGATGGTTTGCGCATGCGGCAGCCCAAAAAATGAAGACAAAGGTTTTGAACCCCTACCGCAAAGCAATAACCCAAATGTTCCTCAATATGAAGTGCCTGAGGTAGCTAATGGGTATTTTCTCCAATCCCGAGTTGTCAGCTTTGGAAATGATCCAACGTTTCGCGAAATAGAATATACCTTGGATGAGACTACTCAATCCCTCTCTGAATACGATGTTAATTCGAACGGGGAAAAAACTCTGGCGCTTGTTTTAAATTATAACGAAGACGGATTAATAACCCAACTACAAGACATTGCTCCAACTGGGACGGTATTGCAAACGTTTCAAACTAGATACGACAGTAGAAAAAGGCTAGTGTCTGAAGCGACAATGGTTCGAGAGCTTCCCATTTTTTCTACTCAATATCGATTTAACGATGTCGGCGCACCGTTCAAAAAGGTCGTGTCGCTCACAGCGGACGAAACAGAGTTCTCTGAAACCACCTTTCAATATGATAACGATAGGCGTTTGGTATCGTCAATATTTAGATCAGAACTGCTGCCACAAGAGGTGCGTAGGAATTACACCTTTAGTACGGACGGACTAAGATTGGAAGCTATTGAGGGTGATGATGGGGCAAGGATTGTTTTTGAGTACGATGAATTTGGCAACCGCATCGCTGAAACCACCTACAACGAAGTTGGCGAGGTGACATTCACCAGCGTCCTTACGTATGTGCAAGTTGAGGGTAAAGTACCCAATTTACCTCTGCACCGGGCTGCCTATGAGCCCGATCTTCTGTTTTAAGTTAGCCTATTAAAAAAAAGGCTAGCCTGCCGGGCGCAAATCAAAAGCATTCATCCCGGCAGAACTGACCAGCTCTTATTCGTCGTTGATGCGGTTCACACCGCCATCGGACTTTTTACTCTGCTCTAACTTATCCTTAACCAGTTTATTCACCTGGTCCCAATAACGCCCTAAAAACCAACCTGCAACGAAAACGATTAAAGTCCACATCTGATTACCTCCAAGAAGAAAGACGGTTAATTACCCAATGATCATAAGAGCAGGAGGCGCCAGTCTCAAGGGCAAACCGTTTCAATGACACAATGTTTTGTTTAATTGTATCGATATTGACTCTTTCACTGTCATAAAGTGCAGGCTGCCGAC
The DNA here is from genome assembly GCA_937930305.1 of uncultured Granulosicoccaceae bacterium. Classification (GTDB taxonomy): domain Bacteria; phylum Pseudomonadota; class Gammaproteobacteria; order Granulosicoccales; family Granulosicoccaceae; genus Granulosicoccus. The sequence continues at coordinate 38,768 of CALGLE010000047.1, forward strand.
GGGTGAATAATCCCATAGGCAGCCCACGTGACGGCTACATATTCGGGTAGGTGGGGCCGCCACCGCCTTCAGGGGTAACCCACATGATGTTTTGGCTAGGGTCTTTGATATCGCAGGTTTTGCAGTGGATGCAGTTTTGTGAATTTATTTGAAACCGTGGTTCATCGTTCTCAGTAATGACCTCATACACACCGACCGGGCAATAGCGCTGAGCAGGCTCTGCATAGGCTGGCAAGTTCACATTGATCGGCGTTGTTGGGTCGGAGAGTTGCAGATGTACTGGCTGATTATCTTCATGGTTGGTTCCCGACAAAAAAACCGAAGAGGGTTTGTCGAAGCTGATGACGCCGTCGGGTTTTGGGTATTCGATGGTTTTACAGTCGGCCGCCTTTTTCAAGGTGGCGTGATCTGGTGTCTCATCTTTGATCGTCATCGGAAACTTGCCACCGAAAATATTTTGATCAATAAAGTTAAATGCACCACCTAGATAGGTGCCAAACTTATGCAGAGCAGGGCCGAAGTTGCGCGAGCGGTGCAATTCTTCATGCGCCCAGCTGGCTTCAAAAGCGGTTGTGTAGTCATCTAACTCTCGCGGTGCATCGGTTTCGGCTGTAACGGCACTGAACAGAGTTTCAGCGGCAACCATGCCAGACTTCATCGCAGTGTGAGTGCCTTTGATTTTGGAAAAATTCAACGTACCGGCATTGCATCCCACGAGTAAACCACCGGGCATCACCATCTTAGGTAGGGAATTTAATCCCCCTTTGGCAATGGCTCTTGCGCCATAACATACCCGTTTACCGCCTTCTAAAGTCTGGGCAATTTTGGGGTGGTGTTTAAAACGTTGGAATTCATCGAAGGTGCTTAGATGTGGGTTGCTGTAAGACAAATCTATGATGAGCCCAACAACCACTTGGTTGTTCTCTAGATGATACAAAAATGCGCCACCGGTGGAGCCAGTTTCTGATAATGGCCAACCAGCGCCGTGCACCACTAGGCCAGGTTCGTGTTTTTCAGGTTCAACATCCCATAATTCTTTTATGCCAATGCCGTAGTGCTGTGGTGACTTGTCTTGGTCTAGGCCAAATTGAGCAATCAACTGTTTACCCAGGTGTCCACGACAACCTTCTGCGAATACCGTGTACTTGGCGTGCAGTTCCATACCAGGCTCATGACTGTCCTTGGGGTTGCCGGCTTCATCAAGGCCCATGTCACCCGTTGCAACACCTTTGATGCTGCCATCTTCATGGAACAGCACTTCGGAAGCTGCGAAGCCTGGAAATATTTCTACCCCTAAGTTCTCCGCTTGCTCACCCAGCCAACGCGTTAGATTGCCTAGGCTAGCGATGTAATTGCCGTGGTTGTGCATCGTTTTTGGCGCAAGCAAATTAGGTACTTTCACCGACTTCTCAGGGCCCGTGAAAAACAAGATTTCATCCCGCGTCACTTCGGTAAGTAATGGAGCCTTGTTTTCTTTCCAGTCAGGAAATAGCTCATTTAGCGCACGAGGTTCAATCACAGCTCCCGATAAAATGTGTGCGCCCACCTCAGAGCCTTTCTCAAGCACAACCACCGAAATTTCTTTTTCTTGTTCGTTAGCAAGCTGCATCAATCGGCACGCAGTGGAAAGACCCGCAGGTCCGGCTCCAACGATAACGACGTCAAACTCCATCGACTCGCGTTCTGTACTCATGGTATTAACCCTAAATTTAAAATGTTAGAAATGAGTAGGTAAGTAAACCAATCAGTTTATGTATTACGTTTGCTTAGGCTTTCAGTAAGTCGGTGGTTTTGCCTGCAACGGCCACATTCGCCCGAGCACCAAAATCGGATCGAAGTTTCTTCGCCAGGGCTTCACCGGCTCTTTGTTCACCGTGCACCAATAGTACCGGTGGATTGCCTTCCAAGTGGCTATACCACTCCAACATGCCTTCTTGATCGGCGTGTGCAGATAATCCACCCACCGTGTGAATCGTGGCTGCAACCCGCACCTTTTCTCCCCACAATCTCACAAAGGGCTCGCCCTCAACCAATTTACGTCCCAACGAGCCATGCGATTGATAACCAGAAATGATGACGTGGCAATCTTTTCGCCATAAATTATGTTTCAAGTGGTGCATGATGCGTCCGCCGGTGCACATACCACTTCCGGCGATGACGATCGCGCCAGATTCCATCCGATTAATCGCTCTTGACTCATCAGCTGTGCGCGAGAACGATAAGTTCGGCATGTCGAGCAGCGCGCCATGTTCTTCGTAGAACGCGGCTGCAGTCTCATCATATAAACGGGTGTATCGCAGGTATAGATCAGTGGCTTCAATTGCCATCGGGCTGTCAAGAAAAATCTTCCAGCGCGCTAAATCCCATTGTTCAAAGTAACGCGCAAACATATAGAGGATCATTTGACTGCGTCCCACCGAAAAGGCAGGGATAAGCACATTTCCGCTGGTGCCTTTTAAGCTTTCTGCAATCTCGGATACTTCTTCAAATGTTTCATCCCAACTACGATGTAAGCGATCGCCGTAGGTGCTTTCCATTAACACGAAATCTGCTTTTTTCAGGCGCGTAAAGTCTCTTAAAATTGGTGCACCGCGGTGACCTAAGTCTCCACTGAATACTACCGTGCGGGTCTCATTCCCATCCGTGAGTTCCAATTCCACCATGGCAGAGCCTAAAATATGCCCAGCGTCGTGCAAGGTTATTTTGACCCCATGCGCGATTTCACCGGTCTCGCCATAATTGTGCGCGACAAACCGGTTCAACGTTTCTTCCACATCTGATTGTTCGTACAGTGGGGAAAGCGGTGGTTTGCCTTTACGAGCGCGCCGCTTGTTGCGGTACTCCACATCTCGTTGATTTAAATAGGCCGAGTCTTTAAGTAGAATCTTCGCAAGGTCGGCTGATGCCTCGTGGGTGTGAATGCTGCCCTGGAAGCCTTGTCGAATTAGAATGGGCAATCGACCGCTGTGATCAATGTGCGCATGACTGAGCACCACCGCATCCAGCATGGCGGGCTCAAATGGAAACGGATCGTGATTTCGCAGTTCATCTTTGCGCCGACCTTGGATAAGCCCACAGTCCAACAAAATGCGAACATCTCCCACCTCTATTAGGTGGCATGAGCCTGTCACTTCTCCGGCGGCGCCGTAACTGGTTAGTTTCATTTCTACCGTTCGTTATGTGAATCGAGTGTGCGTTACAATTGTCGCATTGTACTCTTCATGCCCTGCTAAGCCCGACGGTATTCGCAACGGGCCGTATCTTCTGCTGCCCACGAGTTATAAGCGGTGATGAACCCAGACACCCCGATGTATGCGACATGCCCGAGCGGGATCGCGTCGCTTTTGGCTGACGAGCTGACCGCTTTTGGTGCGTCAAATGTTCGCACGGCCGGTGCTGGTGTTCAATTCAGCGGAGGCTTGGGTGTGGCTTATCGAGCGTGCTTGTGGAGCCGCCTAGCAAACCGGGTTTTGTTACCGATTCACTCGGGGCCATCTGCCACACCCGAAGAGCTTTATGCCACCGTGCAAGGGGTTGATTGGTCAACCCATATGTTAGTCAATGACACACTCGCCATTGATGGATTCACAGCAAAATCGGCCATGACGCACTCCCAGTATGCGGCTCTGACGGTAAAGGACGCGATTGTTGATCAGTTTCGAGAAGCTGTCCAAGAACGCCCCAATGTGCAAACCGATCAACCCTCGCTGCGGGTGAATGCTTACGTATTTCGTGACAAAGTGCGGCTAGCGATTGATCTCTCCGGGGACGGATTGCACCGCCGCGGTTATCGGCAAGCCCAAGGGCCTGCGCCATTAAAAGAGAATCTAGCCGCCGCGATGCTCATCCAATCAAACTGGCCGCAGCGTTGTGCCGCGGGTGAACCCTTAGTCGATCCGATGTGTGGCTCAGGCACTTTGCTCATTGAAGCGGCCTTGATGGCACGTGACATACCCCCAGGGCGCTTGCGAATCTACTACGGCTTTTTAGGGTGGGCTGGGCACGATGAGACAGAATGGAATGCGTGTTTGTCTGAAGCTGATGAACGAATAAAGGCTGCGGCTGACAACACACTGCCTGCCATTATCGGTGCCGACCGTGATGCCGTTGCTGTGGGGGCAGCGGTGGCCAACGCAAAGACAGCGGATGTGGCCAACGATATTCAGTTCCATAGGCAAAGCATTGACGCACCCCTACGAACCAAACCCGGTACGACAGGCTTAGTCGTGTCGAATCCTCCTTACGGGGTTCGCGTGAATGATGACGACGGCCTTTATGAAAAAATTGGTGTGCAGCTAAGCCGAGAGTATGCGGGGTGGCAATGTTCCTTACTTGTGGCATCCCGCCAAGCCGTCAAGCGTTCACGTTTGCCGCTGAAGTCGGAAGTAGCCTTTCAAAACGGCGGCATTGATTGCGATGTGATGATCGGCGTGATACCTCAGGCACGTAGTCAAAAGGTGGATACCGCAGGGTTTAAAAACCGGGTTAAAAAAAATCAGAAGCATTTACGTAAATGGTTGGAACGCAGCGACATTTTCGCGTACCGAATATACGATGCCGATTTGCCAGAATTTGCCATGGCAATTGATGTTTACGACTGCGATGCGCGTTATGTGGTGGTGCAAGAGTATGAAGCGCCATCTTCAGTAAACGTCGCCATGGCCGACCAACGTCGTCAGGCGGTGTTGGATGTGCTGCCTGAATTGTTGGAAGTGACGGTGTCTCGAATTTTCCTGAAGTTACGTCGTCAGCAAGAGGGCAGTACTCAATACACACGCCAGGATGATTCGCGTGTGTTGGCTGTTTTGGACGAAGCGCAAGGTAAGTTGGAATTGAATTTCAGTGACTATCTTGACACGGGTTTGTTTCTTGATCACCGGGTGCTGCGCCAACATTTGTTTACTGAATCTCGCGGCAAGCGGGTCTTGAATTTATTTGCATACACCGCCAGCCTTTCGGTGGCAGCGGCTAAGGGCGGGGCGCTTGAAACCGTGTCCGTCGATCTGTCCAAACGGTATTGTGAATGGGCATGTCGAAATCTTGAACTCAATGATTTTCCTGGGGACGAACATCAAGTCATTCGTGCCGATGTGATGGACTGGATTGAAGACGCCAGCGAACAAGATTCACCGCCGCAGTTTGATTGGGTGATATTGGATCCGCCTACGTTTTCAAATTCGCGTGATTTAGATCATGATTGGGATGTGCAACGAGATCATGTGGCCTGTATCGAACGTTGTATGAAATTGGTTGCCCCGGGGGGAACCTTGGTTTTCTCAAACAACTATCGTCGCTTTAAATTAGACCGTAACGCCATACAATCTGTCTGTCCTGGTGTAACAATTGAGGATCGCACCGCATGGTCCTTAGATCGAGATTTTCAACGCAAGGCCCGCATTCACCAATGCTGGTTCCTGATTAAGTAAATTGGAGTGTTGTTTTGGCTGAATTTTTTACCGATTACGGCTTATTTTTCTTAAAGATACTCACCATAGTCATCGCCATTATTGTGGTGGTTGTGGCGATCATAGCGGCGGCCTCACGTGGGAGGAAAGATTCCGCCGCGACGGGCAAAGTGCTGATTACTCGCATGAACGAACAGTTCGATGACATGCGCGATACATTGTCAATGGCGTTGCTCGATGATTCAGCGCTTAAATTTGCGGATAAAGATAAAAAGTCTGAAGAAAAAGCCAAGCGCAAAAAAGAGAAGAAAGAGGCCAAGGCAGCATCCAAGAAACGCGGTAAAGGGGAAACCCGTGTCAGCGAGCCTGTGCGTAAACGGGTGTTCGTGGTTGATTTTGATGGTGATATTCGCGCAACGGCTGTGGAGAACTTGCGCCGAGAGGTCTCAGCCATTCTTACAACGGCCACACCACAAGATGAAGTGGTGGTTCGATTAGAAAGTGGTGGGGGTATGGTGGCTTCTTACGGCTTAGGAGCTTCCCAGTTAGCCAGATTGCTGGACAAAAACATTCCTCTGACCGTTACCGTGGATACCGTTGCAGCGAGTGGTGGTTACATGATGGCTTGTGTGAGTAATAAAATTTTGGCGGCCCCCTTTGCCATGGTGGGGTCTATTGGTGTTGTGGCGCAAATGCCAAACTTTCATCGCCTGCTGAAGAAATACGATGTCGATTTTGAATTACTTACCGCTGGTAAATACAAACGAACCTTAACCATGTTGGGCGAGAATACGGACGAGGCTCGGCAAAAATTCTTAGAAGATATTGAACGCATCCATGAGAGTTTTAAAAATCATGTGCAGTCATACCGGCGGAAGTTGGATATTGAGCAAGTGGCCACAGGAGAAGTGTGGTTAGGCCAAGAAGCGGTCGATCTCAATTTGGTGGATGTGGTCAGTACCAGCGACGAGTACTTGATGAAAGCCTGTGACTCATCCGATGTGCTGGTGGTTCGCTATAAGGAAAAGAAGGCTCTAAGTGATCGCTTGTCCATTAGCTTTCAAAACAGTGTGGATGGTTTACTGATGCGATGGCTTGATCGGTTAGTACGTAGTCGATTTAATATTGGCTAGAGTGCAACACAATCTTCCTGCAGATTTGCCTTGCTTTGAAGGGTGGCTGGCTCGTGCGACAGCGAGCCCGTTGTCGCCGTGTTGAATGGTTTGTCACGTCCCTGTGACAAGCAATACCAACGTGCAGCATGCAGCGCGCGTTAACCCATCAATCCACCATCATCGCGTTGAACCGCGATAACGGCGGAACGGGGTACCGCGTCTCCGCCTTCTGGCCAATGACCTACACCGCGTTCGCCTGGATGCTGAATGCCGACAAACATGGTTTTGCGATCGGCGCTCCAAGTTAATCCGGTTACTTCACATTGAAGTGGGCCCACCATGAACCGCCTTATCTCGCCGGTGTGGGTATCAGCGGCCAACATCTGATTGTTGCCGTGGCCTGCGAAGTCGCCTTCATTGCTGTAGTTACCATCGGTTTGAATCCACAGCAATCCATTGGAATCAAACTTTAGACCGTCTGGTGAGTTAAACATGTTGTCAACATTAACGTTATCAGAGCCCCCATAAAGATCTTTATGCACGGCGGGATTGCCTGCCATGACGAATAGGTCCCACGCGAATCCATCGCTTGTGTGATCTCCGGCGTTTGGGCGCCAACGTACCACCTGGCCGTAGTGGTTTTCTGCTCTTGGATTCGGCCCACTTGCAGGGGTTAAGTCGCCACCTGCATTGGGCTTCAAACCTCGGTTTTTGTTGTTAGTTAAGGCGCAATAAACCTCTGGCGAATTCGGGTTGGCGGTTACCCACTCCGGGCGATCCATGGTTGTCGCGCCAACTTTGGAAGCAGCGATGCGGGTATGAATGCAAACCTCAGCCATCGATGCTAAGCCACTGGTTTCTGGATTTAACTCTAACCATTCACCCGCACCGGAATCGTAGAATTTAGCCGCATAGAGTTTGCCTTCTTCTAGCAGTTTGTCTGTGTCGCCACCGGTAGCAAACACACCATCGGATACAAAACGATAAAGAAATTCACCACGTTCATCATCGCCCATGTAAACCACAACACGTCCGTCCTTATTAATGACCAGTTCTGCGTTCTCGTGCTTGAACCGCCCAAGGGCTGTGCGTTTTTTGGGTGCGGCATCGGGTTGCCGTGGATCTATTTCCACGACGTAGCCAAATCGATTGGGCTCGTTGGGATTCTTACTCACATCGAAGCGATCGTCGATCTGAGCCCACCCGTAGCCCCAGTCGTTTGCAGAGATTCCATAGCGACTCAATTCTGCGCTTACCTTGTGGTTCTCATCGGGTGCCGAGAAATAGCCATTGAAGTTTTCTTCGCAAGCTAGATACGTGCCCCAAGGCGTAGAACCATTACCACAGTTATTGTAGGTCCCGAGTGGGGTTGTACCGGCAGGATCTGCTGCCGTTTGTACCAATGGGTGTGCACGGGCGGGGCCGGTCATCTCCATTTCCGTATCGGGTGTGACGCGGCGGTTGTAGGGGCTGTCTTTAACCATCGACCAAGCGCCACTGTCATCTTGTTTTATTTCAACAACGGTCAGACCATGGGCCATTTTGCCTTTTAAAACATCATCATTCGTATCCCACGCCCCTTCTTCTCGATTACCCCAAATAATACTTCTGTTCGTATATTCATTATTAACCACCATGAGCGTTTTATCGCCATGGGAAAACACTTCCATGCCGTCGATGTTGTCACCAAACGCTTTCATCTGGCTCTCAGCAGTGCCGCGGGTAGCGTGGTCAAATTCAACGCCGTCAGACCACATCGGATCCCCCCAGCGGACCACAACTTGATGTGAATACCCGGGCGGTAGAGTGATGTCATCTAAGTCATTGGCATCAATGGCATCGAATGCGAATCGGGAAGTCAGCGCCTGCGCCTCGCCGGTGGGAAGGATTGAACCAAAACTGCCAATGGCTGCAACACCACCGATGGCGACGATGCTTTTTAATAGCCCGCGCCGAGTCAATGCCGCTTCCAAAACCCGATCAAAATCATTTTCGTCTGGTTTAGGATTATTTAATTCGTCAAAATCGTCGAAAGAAATCTCGTCTCTGTATTTCATATAAACGTCTCCGCTCAATAATTATGATTATTTGTTGCTTGTGTGCAGATTCAAACAGTAAGTCCCATTTATGACAGGAGTATGTCAATGCTCACACATTAGCGCGAAGTTGAAGAAAAGCAAAATGTAATTGATTATTTGAGGTGTTCTCTGGATAAGCGATCTCAAATGAGTGCTGTTCCATACGGCACGTTAGATGTTACTTTTTCTTGAAGATATTAAAATAACCACATGAAACTGCTGATAAAACATGCCTTGCTTAGCGTCTCACTATGGCGATTCAAAGATTCTTAGCCCGCTCGCGTAATAAAAATTTCTGAATTTTCCCCGTGGATGTTTTGGGTAGCTCTGTGAATACAACAGTTTTTGGGCACTTGAAATGCGCCATGTGTTCACGGCACCATGCAATGATTTCATTTTCAGTCGTCGTCGCACCGTTTCGTAAAGTAACAAACGCGCAGGGTGTTTCGCCCCAGTGATCATCTGGGCGAGCAGCGACCGCGGCTTCGATCACATCAGGGTGACGATAAAGGCAGTCTTCAATTTCGATGGAAGAAATGTTTTCACCACCTGAGATAATGATGTCTTTTGCTCTGTCCAGAATTCGAAGATATCCATCATGGTCCATAACGGCTAAGTCTCCGCTGTGAAACCATCCTCCTTTAAAGGCGGCCGTTGTCGCTTCAGCGTTCTGAAAATAACCGCGCATTACGATATTGCCGCGGAACATCACTTCACCAATGGTTTCCCCATCTCTTGGGACCGGCTCTAGCGTTTCAGGGTCTAGCACATCTAAACCTTCTAACACTTGGTACCTGACACCTTGGCGAGCTTTTTTTGTAGCCCGCATATCGCTAGGCAAATCATTCCAGGCTGTATGCCATGCGCACATCACGGCCGGGCCATAGGTTTCAGTCAATCCATAAACATGGGTTACTCGAAAGCCTAAATTTTCTATGTTTTCTAACACGCTGGCAGGTGGGGGTGCTGCAGCCGTCATAACTTCCACCGCATGGGGTAATGGCTTGCTATGTTCCTTTGTGTGGTTAATCACCATGTTTAATATAATAGGTGCACCACAAAAGTGGGTAACGCCATAATTTCGGATGCCATCGTAAATGGCTTCTGCACTGACTTGCCGAATGCACACACTGGTGCCTGCAACAGCGGCGAGTGACCAAGGAAAGCACCAACCATTGCAATGAAACATGGGTAGCGTCCATAGATAGGTGGGATGGGCTGCCATGTTCCAACCGGTGATGTTACTTAAGGCATTCAGGTAAGCTCCGCGGTGATGGTATACCACGCCCTTCGGTCGACCCGTTGTTCCGGAGGTGTAGTTCAATGAAATGGATTGCCAATCGCTAGTTGCGTTTTTCCATTGGAAATCATCTGCCCCATCGCTAATTAACTGTTCATAACCGAGTTCAGATATAGGTTCACCGGTTGCGTTTGGATCTGCGATGTCAACTAAAACCGCTTGGGTAGTTAACTGCGTTAAAGCGCTTTGTACCATTGCGGTGGATTCGCGATCGACAAAAACCCAAGTTGCGCCCCCATGATCCAAAATGTAGCTTACGGTATCTGCTTCCAAGCGGGTATTGATGGCGTTAAGCGTTGCTCCAGCCATCGGCACAGCGTAGTGCAATTCGAATAACTCGGGAATGTTCGGGGCAACTGCGGCGATCACATCACCAGCTTTAACGCCTCGTGCATGTAACGTGGCTGCTAGTTTAACGCAGCGCGTATACACTTGCTGCCAAGTTCGCGTGTGCTCGCCATATCGAATAGCGATGTGGTCGGGATAGACATCCGCCGCCCGTTGCAAAAAACTCAAGGGGGATAAGGGTGCGTAGTTTGCGGGGTGGGCTGCCAACGGGGTGGCTAGATCCCCTGGTTGTGTTGCGTTTGGATAATCGATCATAGGAGCGGGCATAGGTGTGGTTTTTCGGACTCATGGACATAGTACGCCATCCGGCTTACTCTTAACGAGTCTGCTTCTGTTTGCGTTCGTGCTAAACAATTTTAATTGTTCATGTCAAAATCTGAGTCAAGTGAAACGTCTATGGGCCCATTGCACGGTTTGCGTGTGCTTGAGCTAGGCCAGTTAGTGGCTGGCCCCACAGCCGGGCAAATGCTAGCGTACTACGGCGCGGACGTGGTAAAGATCGAGCCGCCGGGTCGCGGAGACCCTTTACGCACTTGGCGCGTTTTGGACGATGTGGGCGAGTCTTACTGGTGGCACAGTATTTCCCGAAACAAACGCTCCGTCACTATCAATTTAGGTTCTGCTGAAGGGCAAAATCTTGCCCGGCAACTGATTCAAGCTAGCGATGTGGTGGTGGAGAATTTCCGCGCCGGAAAAATGGAAGGTTGGGGATTAGGGCCTGATGAATTTGTCAGTTCGAACCCAGAGCTCATTTACACGCGAGTATCTGGCTATGGCCAATCTGGACCCTACAAAGATCGATTGGGGTTTGCGTCAGCGTGTGAAGGGGTGGCTGGTTTTCGCTACGTAAACGGGTCTCCGGGTGAGGTGCCTGTTCGCCCTAATTTAAGTTTGGGTGACACATTAGCCGGCATGCATGCCGTCATTGGCGTATTACTCGCTTTGCAGGCACGGCATCAATTGCAGATGGGCGGGCAATGTATCGACGTATCCATTGTTGAATCGGTATTCAATATGATGGAAGGCGTTCATCCCGAATACGCGGGTGCTGCTATTCAAAGAGAACCCTCAGGATCAACACTCACTGGCATCGTGCCAACCAACACCTACCGCTGCGCTGATGGTCGTTTTGTGGTCATCGGCGGTAATGGCGATTCCATTTTTAAACGCTTGATGCAGGTAGCCCAGCGTGATGATCTTGCAAATGATCCCCGGTTGGCTGATAACCCGGGGCGAGTCAGGCACGAGCGTCAGATTGACGGGGCCTTGCAAGCGTGGACGAGCTCTTTAGATGCAGCCGACGTGCTGAACCAGCTGGCGGCTGCTGAGGTGCCTGCTGGGCCAATCAATTCCATCAGTGATATTGCCGAAGATCCGCACTTCCAGGCACGCGGTGCATTCGAGACCGTGCAAGTCAGGGGCGAAGAGCGCCAGATTCCAGCCATGCACCCCAAGCTGTCAAAAACGCCTGGGCATTCTCACCGGGGTGGGCCTGCTCTGGGAGAGCATACCGAAGAAGTGCTAAACGAGTGGTTAAAGGCCTCTGATAAGAGAATTGCAGCCTGGCGAACCGAAGGCGCAATAGGCTGAAAACCAGAATCAAGTGAATTGTTAATTTTCCATTAAGTATCTTTACCATCACGTCGATAAACCTCTAGAAGGCAGGAGTTGATTCGCTGTTAATTGCAGTGAATCGTGGGGCTGTTTGAGTATTGGCTCACAAAACGCTTTGACTTGAGAGAGGATGTTTTGGAAATTCAACAATTAAGCGGCGTGATGCAGTTCGCGAATCCTAGGTTTTTGCATCGCTGGGTTGCCGCATTTCGGCAGCGAGTTTCCGCGACGAAGGCTGAGCCTGACTTTGCCTTGTTGGAAGACGACGCCCTCTACCAAGAAAACACTTCCCTGTCAGAGGACATTGAGGTTCTGCGCTTTCTAGAAGCGGAGATCTACGCATTGAGCGATCAATTCAAAACCGAACTAGGACAAAGCGGCGCACCGACATCATGACAGTCGAACTCGATTTTAAAGCCCTGGAGGGCATCGCAGCTTTACAACGACCTAACAAGCCGAACTTGTTAGAGCGTGTAGTTGGGCTGTTTGAATGTGAATCCCCAAAGTGTATCGCTCAGGTGCTTGATGGTGTTGCCAATGGGGATCTAGAATTGGTGCGCATTGGTTCGCACACATTGAAATCAAGCAGTGCGAATGTTGGCGCTGTAACACTTTCTTTGCGTTGTCGCGAAATAGAGCAAGCGGCGCGTAACAACGATATGGCCACGTGCGCTGAGCTAGCGAAAGACATCGTTGCCGAGTTTGATCAATCGGCGGCGGGCATTCGTTCGTTCATGGAACAAGCTGCCTAATGGTTGATTCCGGTCACCCAACCTCGGATGCTCTGATGCCGCAAGGGCACCAGAAAAACATTTTGGTGCTTCACGTAGATGACGACGTGGCGAGCCTTATGATGGCTGAAGGTGCGCTTGAAAATGCAGGCTTCGATGTGGTTCAGGCTGAAAACGGTGAAGAAGCTTTAAAGAGCTTTCAACAGCACAGCCCCGATCTGATCATCATGGATGCTGTTATGCCGGTTATGGATGGCTTTGACGCGATTGCGGCTATTCGCGAAATGCCGGCGGGCGAGCATGTGCCCATATTAATGATTACGGGGCTTGATGATTTGGACTCGATCACCCGTGCCTATGACGAAGGGGCGACTGATTTCTTAACCAAACCCATTAACTTTTTTACCTTGCCGTATCGCATGCAGTACATGTTGCGAGCCAAGCTGACTGCAGATGCGTTGAGACTGAGCCAAAGTAAACTCGACAGTGCCCAGCGAATAGCGCGCTTAGGGCATTGGGAATGCAGTATCGGAATTGATAACTTTTCATGGTCACGTGAATTTTCCCGTGTTATGTCGTTGTCTGAAACTTTACATGGCGGGCAGATACACGAGTTTTTGTCAAACGTGATTGAAAGTGATCGTACTTCGGTTGAAAGCCATCTTGAGCAAGGTTTTGAAGAACAACGTTCTTTTGCGATTGAGTTTTCACTGGATGACAAATCATCAAATGCGATACGAACTATCCGTATGGAAGCCGAACCGCATCATGATGAGGGTGGAGTTTTCACACATTTATTGGGTACCGTTCAAGATATCACCGAACGTACGGATGCCCAGAAACAGATTCATAATCTGGCTTACTACGATTTGGTAACGGGATTGCCCAATCGTGCGCAGCTGTACGAGCGGTTGGAAAATGTTTTGAAGTTAGCGGTTCGAAGAAGTCACGAATTCGCGTTGTTATTTCTTGATTTAGACCACTTCAAACAAGTTAACGATACGCTGGGACATGATGCTGGTGATGAGTTATTGCAGCAAGTGTCTGATCGTCTGACTCGGGTGGTACGAGAAACCGATAGTGTGTCTCGAAACACTGATGATGAGCTAGAAACCGTAAGCGATCCACACACGGTGGCCCGTTTAGGAGGGGATGAATTCGTCGTACTATTGGGTTCAATCAATCGCGCTGACGACGCCGCTCGAGTAGCAGAACGAATTGCACAAGTGATCAGTCAGCCCTATACCATAAACGATACCGTGGTATCTGTTACGACGACAATCGGTATTAGCGTGTTCCCCATGGATGGCGATGATTCCGAGACGCTTATGAAGCATGCCGACGTTGCCATGTATCACGCTAAGGAGCAAGGTCGTAACGGTTATCAATTCTATTCGCGTCAAATTCATGAAGCGGCACTTGCACGCTTTTCAATGGAAGCTGATCTCAAAAAAGCCATAGAGAATAATGAGCTGAAATTAGTCTTTCAACCTAAAGTGGATTTGATTGACCATCGCATTGCTGGTGTTGAAGCCTTGGTGCGTTGGACGCACGAATCTGATGGTCCGATTAATCCATCTGAGTTCATTCCAGTTGCAGAAGAAACGGGTCTGATCTTGCCTTTAGGCCGATGGGTATTGGAAGCTGCCTGTGTGCAAATGCAAACCTGGATAAACCAAGGCCGCGAACCGTTTTCTGTGGCCGTGAACTGTTCTCCTGTTCAATTTGAACGCGGTACCATCATTGACGACATCGATAATGCGATTTCTGTGAGTGGGCTGGATCCTCGGCTACTGGAAGTTGAACTCACTGAGCGATTGTTCTTAGAAGATATCGATGCGGGTATTGCTATTCTTCGGCAAATGAAGGAACTGGGTATTCAAGTGTCCGTTGATGACTTTGGTACCGGGTTTTCCTCGCTGAGCTACTTGAAGCGCCTACCCGTGGATAAGTTGAAGATCGATCAGTCGTTTGTTCGTGATCTGGAAGTGGACCCAGGTGACGCCGCGATTGTATCGGCCATCATTACACTGGCGCACAACTTAGGCCTATCCGTAATTGCAGAGGGTGTTGAAACGGCTGGGCAGATGGAAATCCTGGAACGTTATCGCTGTAATGAAGCGCAGGGCTATTTCTTCAGCTACCCCCTCTCAAGCTATGAGGCCACCGATTGGTTGATTAACCGAGAACTGAACACCATCACTAAGAAGGTCAGTGGTTTATAAGCTGCTCGTCTCAGCGGTCTTGCCAAACTGGCTTGCGCTTCTCGATGAAAGCATCGATTCCTTCCGCTACATCGTGCGTCATCATATTGCAAGCCATCGCTTGCCCTGCTAGTTCATAGGCTTCCGTTATGCCGCTTTCTAGCTGGTGATAAAATAACTGCTTGCCTGTTCGTACGGCTACCGCCGATTTCGCTTTAATCTTCGCCGCCAAGTCGATTACTGACTGGTCCAGCGCATCAGCATCCACGCACCCATTTATTAAACCCCAATCGGTCGCCAAATCGGCATTAATAAATTCGCCCGTCATCAGCATTTGCATCGCTCGCTTGCGATTCATATTTCGAGATAAAGCCACCGACGGTGTGCTGCAAAACAAACCAACGTCAATGCCCGAAACACCAAAGGTTGCCGTATTTGCTGCAATGGCTAGATCGCAGGTGGCAACCAATTGACAGCCTGCTGCTGTGGCTAAGCCCTGAACCTTCGCGATGACAGGTTGCTCAATAGTGAGAAGAGTGGTCATTAAATGGCTACAGCGCTGGAATAATGCTTCAAAATATGGCTGTTCGTTGTGCTGACGCATTTCTTTTAAATCATGGCCAGCGCAAAACGCTTTACCTTGGGCAGCTAGCACAACCACGCGGGTCGTCTTGGGTAGGTTATCTAATTCATGCTGAAGGGCATCTAGCATGCCTTCTGATAAGGCATTGAACGCCTTCGGTCGGTTCAGCGTCAGTTCGCTAATAGAATTCTCGTGCAAGGCTTGAACAAAGGGTTCATCAGTCATGTCAATGGCACCGGATCAGTCGTGAATGCTGCCTAAGTTATCAGAAAAATCCAGCTGTGCTAGCCTGAGGGTTCGATACCGTCTTACAGATTGATTTTTACCGCCATGCCGCCCAATACATCGCCCCCTCATGCCTCGAAACAACCGCCAGATGCGGATCTTGGGCCTGCTTTGATCAGTGCAGCAGAATTTACCGAACTGTGTGATGAACACTTACCCTTTGCTCGGCTAGTTGGCATGCAAGTCGATCACTTCGGCACCGATCGAGTGGATTTACGTGGCGTATTCAATAATGACTTTCTGCGCCCCGGTGGCACCGTGGCAGGGCCAGTCATGATGGCCTTGGCTGATGCGGCCATGTTTGGTGCCATCCTCGCTCGTTTGGGGCCTGTCGCCTTGGCAGTGACCACCAATTTGTCGATTGATTTTCTAAGAAAACCTGCGCCTGCAGACGTGGTGGCCAGTGCTCAAGTGCTGAAGTTGGGTAAACGTCTTGCAGTCGGTGACATTATGATTACCAGTGACGCAGATGGCGAATTAGTTGCTCGGGCAAGCGCAACCTATTCATTGCCTCAATTCTAGGAAAGAAACATGACTCTTAGCGATCATGAAGTGGGAATTAAAGCCTGTGTTTTTGATGCATACGGCACCTTGTTTGATGTGCATTCAGCTGTGAATTCATTATCTGAAAAAATCGGTCCTTCGCATGCGATGCTTTCTGCACTGTGGCGCAAGAAGCAATTGGAATACACCTGGCTACGAAGCTTGATGAATGAGTACGTTGATTTTTGGCAGGTCACTGGTGAGGCGCTCGACTATGCGATGGACGAATATAAAATTAACGATAACGCCCTGCACGCGGAGTTGATGAACGCCTATTTACAATTAAAAACTTTTCCCGAAGTAAAAGAGATTCTGACGTTGTTAAAACGTTGCGGGATTCCCACCGCCATTTTGACAAACGGCTCGCCCAAAATGATTGAAGAAGCTGTGAGCCGCGCAGGGCTCTCTGACTTGATCGATCATAATTTATCGGTGGATGAGCTAGGTTTATATAAGCCCGATCCCAAAGTTTACCAATTGGCTGTTGATCGACTTAAAGTGCCAGCGGAACAAATCGCCTTTCAATCATCCAACGCTTGGGATGCGAGTGGGGCCGCCACCTTTGGGATGCAGGTGGCGTGGATAAATCGTTATTCACAACCCGTGGAGCGGTTACCAGGAGAACCGGCAGTGGTATTTAGTGATCTTTCTAGCCTACCTGGGTTTGTAGGTGTTTGTTGAGGAGCACACAGCATGATTTATAACATCGGCTCTATCAATATCGACTATGTGTATCGTGTGCCGCATTTGGTCACCCCCGGCGAAACGCTTGCCAGTCATTCGTTGTTGCAAGTGTTGGGTGGCAAAGGGGCAAATCAATCGGTCGCGGCAGTAAAAGCCGGAGCTGTGGTATCCCATGTTGGGCGGGTAAATAATAATGATGTCTGGGCATTGGAACAGTTAGCCAACTTAGGTGTAAATATCGATTTAGTTGAAGCCTCCGATGGGCCGAGTGGGCACGCTATTATTCAGGTGGACGATAGTGGTGAGAATTCTATAGTGTTGTTTGGTGGGGCAAACCAGCAGCTTACTCAACCGCAGTTGCAAAAAGCACTGAGTTCTGCCACTACCAACGATTGGGTGTTAGTACAGAATGAATGCAATGGTTTACCGGATGTGTTCGAATTAGCCGCGGCGAAAAACTTGTCTGTGGCATTCAACCCAGCTCCTATGAGTAAAGAAGTGCTATCGCTGCCGTTAAATCGTACGCACTGCTTAATCATGAATGAAGTGGAAGCTGCCGATATCGTAGGAGTTGGCAGTGACAGTATTGATGATAAGGTAAGTGCGCTCATTCAACGATTTCCCGATTCTATAATCGCGTTAACATTGGGGGCGGCTGGGGTAAAATTGATTCAGGACTCCAACGTTGTCTCTATTAGTAGCCCGAAAGTGAAGGCGGTTGATACCACCGGTGCAGGTGACACTTTCGTGGGGTATTTCGTTGCTGGCTTGGTAGAAGGGCAGGATCCACAAACTGCGGCGATCATGGCCTGTCATGCAGCCGCTTTGTCAGTGACCATCGAGGGTGCAACACCCAGCATTCCGTCGCGCGTAGATGTCGCAAGCTTTAAAAAGCAAACCGAAGAACAATAGAAGCAGAACAAAGGTTAGTTGTAAATGAAGCATCGAGTTATTTTAGATACAGATCCAGGTGTGGATGACGCAATGGCTATTGCGCTGTGTGTTGTGCACCCTGATGTGGAACTGTTAGCACTTACAACGGTGTTCGGGAATGTGAGTGTTGAGCAGTCCACGAGGAACGCACAGTATCTTCTCGATGTGTTTGGCGCTGTTGATGTGACGGTCGCTGCGGGTTTGGCTCAGCCTATCGTTCAACCTCCGCGCCCACATTCTGAAAGTGTTCACGGAGCAGATGGTTTAGGTAACTGCTACGACAAAACGCGAAATCTCAATCCAACTGCTGCGTATGCCACCGTACACCCGCTTTCTGCACCCGAATACATCGTTGAGCAAGCCAAAAAATTTCCAGGTGAAATAACCTTGATTGCAGTCGGACCTCTGTCCAATGTGGCCAAGGCACTTCAGCTTGAACCGGCGTTGCCGGAGCTTCTGCAATCACTCATTATTATGGGTGGTGCTTTGGATGAGCCTGGTAACGTTTCACCGGTGGCTGAGGCTAACTTTCTTAATGATCCGCACGCGGCCGATCAGATATTAGCCATCGAGTGGCCTGCTACCGTGATTGGCTTAGATGTGACACATAAAATCTTATTGACGGATACTCATCTGGCCTCACTGCGCGATAAAGCCGGCCAATTGGGTCAACTATTGTGGGATAGCAGCCGATTTTATGTCGATTTCTACGTAAAAAAAGGCGCTGCAATGCAGGAGCAAGAGCCCGCCTGCGCCATGCACGACGCCGCGGCAGTATTGTACATGTTGATGCCAAAGTCTTTTGAGCTTGTAACAGGAAGATCCCGAGTAGTCGACAGCGGAATTGCGCTGGGTCAGTTAACCTGTGATCTGAAGGGCTATGACTATCCTCTACCACACTGGGAATCGGCAACCGATACGACATCCATTGCTATGAAAGTTGACGCGAATCCGGTTCGACAAGAATTCCTAAACCGACTGTACGCGCACCACGATACATGAACTTAAAAAATACGCCATCGTTAGTTTTAGTAGCCGTTACTGTCTTAGTGGCTGGCTGTGGTTGGGTGGATGGAACAGGGCAGCAAACTAACGCCTTGCCGTCCATTGAAGTGCTGTTCGACGATGGCTCACCTTTCACAACCGCATCGTTAATGGAAAGCGAGGCCATCCTGGTGACATCTACAGCCAGCGATCGTGATGGTGTTATCACCACGTGGCGTTGGAGTGATGCGCCCATTGCTCAAGGCTTGGTTGAATTGTGTGAAGGTAATACCGGGTTCGATACGGATTTAGCTGCGGATTCTTTGGCTGCAGCCTGCGAAGTTGAGGGTTGTGAAGTTACCTTTGAACAGCGTGAAGTGTTGGGCTTGGACGGAGAGACTGTGACCGTTTCGGGTTCGCTTGATTCAGCGGAAACTAGCACGGTACAGTTCATTGCCACGATGCCAAAATTAAAGTCGCCAGTTGCGTTGGTTTACAGTTTAAGTGCCACGGATAATCTCGGTGGCACAACCGCTTCTGAGCACACGTTCTGCGTTAATTCGGTTAACGAGCCTCCCATCGCAGTGGACGATGTTTTTACCATGCTGGAATCTGAGGTTTTGCAGCCATCCGCGTCAGACAGAAATCTATTAAGAAACGATAGTGATGATGAGGATATTCGGAACAAGCCACTGCAAGTGCTTGTCAATCCTGTCAGCGCTCCGTTAGCCGCATCGGATTTTGAATTATTTAGTGACGGTAGCTTTCGTTATGCATTCGCGGGTTCACCTTTGCTTAATGATGTAGAAGACCGCTTTGATTATGAAATCTCTGATGGCACCTTTACTGTCTCAGCAACGGCAACAATTAAGATTGTTGCCGTCGATGATCCTCCGGTGTTAGTGGAAGCATTTCCTCCGTTAGCTGGCATAGTGGGTATTGCAGTCAGTGATGATTTCAATCAAAACGTTGCAGACCCTGAAGGTGCGATCTTAACTTTTACAGTTCAAGCGGCCTCTCTACCACCCAGCGGTGAAATAAACTTAACGCAAGAGGGCGTTCTCATTGGAACCCCGACAGCACAGGACATCGGTTCTTACGAGCTTCAGGTTATTGCGAGTGATGGTTCTGAAAGCTTATCGTTTACAGTGCCTTTTTCTGTTATTGCAAACGCTCCGGTGGAGGCCAGAACTATCCCCGATCAAGTGGGTATTGTTGGAACACGGTTTAACCTTTTAACGGGTGTGTTCTTTACAGACCCCGAGTCGCAACGCATTCAGTACGATGTTGAGGCCACCAGTGCTGCTGTGGATTTGACCATTAGTGATGGCACGGGATTGATAACAGGATTTGTTAGAGAAGCTGGAATTTTTGATATCACTGTCATTGCCAGTGATGGCGTGTCAGTGCCTACCCGTTCAACCTTCGTTCTAGAGGTTGCACCCGATAATGTAGCGCCGGTGTTCAACGGCCCCAATGTCGGTAGCCAAACTGTGCGATTTAACACGCCCATTGCCGTGATCCGATCAAACTTCTCAGACCCCGATGGCGATCAGCTAACGTACACCATGGTAGGGGATTTACCACCTGGCGTAAATTTATCACCACTTGGTGTCATCACGGGTCGGCCCACCCGGCGCGGCAACTATTTGGCTCTGAGGATACAAGCAACAGATCCTGATGGACTATTCGCTCGCACTAATGCGTTCAGCCTGTTCGTGCGCTAAATGTCAGAACGTTACTTACTGATTAAGCACTCTGAAGGTTGGAATGTCGATCGGTGTTGTCATTGGATGAACAACAACAATAAATCGTATGATTGGTTCTATCCAATCCATGGCGGTGCATTCCCAGAGGTACGCGATTATCACGGTGTGATAATTTTTGGTGGTGCGCCCAGCGCCAACGATGATGAGACCCACGATTGGGTTTTGCCAGAACTTAGCTTTATTGAAGATTGCCTAAAACACGATGTTGGTTTTTTTGGCATCTGCTTGGGTGCTCAGATGCTTGCCCGGGTGCTAGGCGCTAAAATTTCTAAACACCCGGATGGTGCTCACGAAATAGGGCAGTGTATCGTTGAACCGACTGAAGCCGGTCGTTTTTTCTTACCCCATCCAATGACGGTGATGCAGTGGCATAGAGAAGGGTTTGAGCTACCCGCTCAGGCGACTAATCTTGCCCGCAGTGATGTGTTTGAAAACCAAGCGTTTCAATTGAATGAACGCGTTTTTGGTGTTCAATTTCACCCTGAGGTAAACCCTGAGTCGCTAGCGATATGGCAAAAGAGAAACCAAAAAAAATCGCCAAACGAGTTCACCGATGAACAACGTGATGCGATGATGGCGACCGCGGTTCAGCACGATGAAATCGTGTCAACGTGGCTGAATGGCTTCCTAAACTATTGGGGTAAGGGCTCCCAAAATATTTATATCGAGTCGGCATCCACTGGCAATGACTGACGCGCCCGGTCTGTTATTTCACGCATACTTTTTTTTATTGGCCGCGCTGTTGGTTGTGCCGGTTACCAAGCGTCTTGGCTTGGGGCCAGTTCTGGGTTATTTTTTGGCTGGAATTTTAATAGGGCCGTGGGGTTTGGCGGTGATTCGAGAGCCAGAGCCCATCGCATTATTTGAAGAATTCACCACCTTAGTTCTGCTGTTCATGTTGGCAATGCAAGCTACCCCGCGCCGCATGACGGCATTAGTTGATGGCCGATTTTCCTTGGGTTTTTGGCATCTGTTGCTGAGCTTCACCATAATTTTCGTGATTGCATTGTTAATTGGATTGGCGTGGGCTGAAGCCTTGGTTTGTGGCTTGGCTTTAAGTTTGTCCTCTGGTGCAGTGGCTCGTCATGCGTTTGCCGCTCATTACCCGATGGGTGCTCCGTTAACCGAAACAGGTGAACGTTTGTTGCTGAGCCAAAGCCTATTAGTGCTGCCGTTGTTATTGGTCGTGCCATTGTTAGGCTTTGAAGCGGCCGCCAC
>CALGLE010000048.1 GCA_937930305.1 uncultured Granulosicoccaceae bacterium
TGTCTAGCTGACCATCAGAATCGGTGTCGCTGTTCCCAGCTTCCACCACATCCGGAATGCCATCGTTGTCGCTATCAATGTCAAGAAAATCCAACACACCATCATTGTCAGAGTCGACGGGTTCTTCAGCCACACCATCGGCGTTATGATCCATCTCACCACTGTCCGGCGATGTTTCTGCACTATCAACTAAACCGTTGTCTCCAACCGGGCCCGTTAACTCGGTACCGGCTGCATTCATTGCCGCCGTGGTACCCGATTCAACGACATCGGTTACCCCATCGTTATCGGAATCTAAATCCAAATAATCGGGCACACCATCATTGTCTGTGTCGGTATCGGTTTCCAGCGAGTCCAAGATACCATCGTTGTCTGCATCGATATCGATGTAGTCAGCAATACCATCGCCATCACTGTCGATGTTGCCTTCATCCGCATCCAAAATACCGTCGTTGTCGGAATCGGTATCCAAATGATCCGGCGACCCGTCACCGTCCGAGTCGGCGGGGATAGCGGGGTTCGTACCGGCTTCTTCAGCATCTAAGATGCCGTCGTTATCGGAATCGGTATCTAAATGATCGGGCGTACCATCGCTGTCTGTGTCAATGGGGGCACCGTTGGGGCCTGTCTCAACTGAGTCAGGGATGCCATCGCCATCAGAATCTTCGTCTAAATGATCGGGCGTGCCATCGCTGTCGCTGTCGGTGGGTTCAAACGCATCGTCTATCCCATTGCCATCCGCATCATTGCCAGCGGTAACATCAACATCAATGGCGTCATCAATACCATCGTTGTCCACATCGTTCCCGGTAAAAATCGGTGTCAGAACGTCCTCGTTGTTATCTAGAATTCCGTCGTTATCGGAGTCGGTATCTAAATAATCTGGCGTACCATCGTTATCCGTATCGATATTAGATTCATAAGCGTCCGCAATGCCATCATCATCAGAATCTGAATCAAGGTGATCTGGGATGCCGTCACCGTCAGTGTCTGTAGGCTCAAGATCATCGTCAATTCCATTGCCATCAGCATCTGTACCACCGGTAGCGTTGACATCAATGGCGTCATCAATACCGTCGTTGTCTGCATCATTGCCACTTAAGGCAGTTGCGTTGCTGTCCTCTGTACTATCAGCAATCCCGTCATTATCAGAATCATTATCTAAATAATCCGGGGTACCATCGCCATCGGTATCCACAACGGTGCCATTGGGTGCTTCCACGATATCAGGAATGCCATCGTTGTCTGAATCAGTATCAAGATAATCAGGAATTCCATCTAAATCGGTATCGTTGAGACCTTCTGCAGCATCTGGAATTCCATCATTATCATCATCCGTATCATTAATATCCGCAATTCCGTCTCCATCAGAATCCAATAGCACAGTGTGTGTATCGGTCGGGTATTGGGTGCTGTGATTGGAATCTAGCGTATCCACGTACGTCACAGTTAGGGTATGCCCCCCAGCTGTGTTAATGGTTCCGTTGTTATCAGGACCCGGTGTCGCAACCGCTGTTGTCAACAACACCGCTTCGAAAACACCCGTATCCGGACCCGTTTCTGTCAAGGTAACGGTTTCAATTTCGCCGGTAACGTCATTAACCACTTCGACAGTAACGGTGTCTATGATCGTATCCGAACCATTTTCATCTTGATCGGTGACTGATACATTAAAGGTGTCACCTGGCAAACTGTTCAGGTCCACGGTAACGCTACCATCGTAGTTAGTAATGGGGGTATCGTCATTCACGATCTCTACCGGCGCACTGGCGGTTTTCACCAGCCCGTACACATAAGTATCAATGAAGCGTTCGTTACCAAAACCGCCGCCCGTGAAATCACCCCAGGTATGTTTACCTGCCGATGTACCTGAAGACGCACCGGTTGGCGTATTGCTGTTGCCGTTAGCACCTGGAAGCAATGTCACATCGTCCCAGTACACCAATCCATCAATCAGTGATTGATCTGGTAACACTTGACGAATGGTCAAACCATCTTCGCTACCACCACTGGTTTCAGCATCGTTCGCAATAAAGTGGTATTCGCCTAACCGAACAGATATCTTTGAGTTGTATTGTCCCACCGGTGGCGTATTGCCGGCGGCATCTTTGCCATCCCAAGGAACCGTGATGGTTCCAGGCGTTGCCAGGCCGAGTAATTGTCTATCGCCTGCATTGCCGAATATACCGTCCTCGTTTAAATCAATTTCAACTGAATACGTACCACTAACATCGGTATCAAAAATAAAGTTACCACTGTCTTGTACACCAACACTACCGCCTGGGCTAATGCCATGATCTTCGCCAGCAGAATCTTCGAACCGAGCATTATTCACTAGCGGTGCTACGGTGGGTGGTTCTTTTGCAACAACTGGATAACCTAAGTACTGTTTGTGTTCGTAGGTAACCGTATTATCCGTTCTAGGCGTGGAATAACCAGAGTTAGGCTCATCCACACCTAAGGAATTGGCCAATAAGTTATAGCCATAACCGGAAAAATTGTTTAAATCCAACTGCCATACGTATTCTTCATTGGGTCTTCCACCCGGAATCACCACATAAAAATCGGCATCGGTTGATTTTGCTTCCTCAAACCCGCCGGCATTAAATCCAAAGGTGTATCCCCACAGCCGACCCGCCGCGAGTGTGGGGTCAGGTTGGGTAACTATGTCGGGCGTTACAGAGATATCGTAGCGAGAGAAATTACTACCAAACCCGGTGCTGGCTAAGTTTTGCAGTACGATTCGATAAGTGCCTGTCTCTTGGGTGACATAGCGCACAGAATTAGGTAACGGAGCAGTGAAAGGATCTGCACAATCAACGTTGCTGTCTGTTAGCGTTTGACTGAATACCGCAGTCGTATCATCAGAGGGTGCGAACAATTCAATACTGATGTCATCAGCATTCGTTATACCGCATAAATTGAAGTTAATAACTTCTGATGCGCTCAGAATATCAACGTACAATGAAGCGGATGCCGCATCAGATGAGTATCCCATCGATAAGGTTGCATCGTAGTCCAATAAGCTTTGAGTTAATCCGGTCTGCGCAGAACCTTCTGCGTAACCATTCGAGGGGATCGCCGCAAAGAAAACTCCTGATATAAATAATACCGGTAAGGCTTCAGTGCGGAAAAAACGCGTAACCAGCGACACGTCTTTTTTCATAGGGATTATCTCTTCCGTGATGAAAACCTGCATATCCAACACAACAGGTTTCCATGATCAATGGGGCACACGGACGGATTCACTGATTTCCTTTTCGAACATCCGCCATCAGACTCATAGCGGCATGAACAGGATTAATTCAACGCTTCATTACAATTTCATGTTGAATTTTGTCACAACATTGTGTCTAAACGTGTCTAGACGTCTGCCGTAGTTTTCAACAAAGCTGGCAAACCCTATCGTTCAACGATTTCTTCGTTCACCCAAAATATGGCCAAGCACTGCATTCGCTGCATCGGTAACTGGCGTACCGGGGCCGAACACTTCCACAACGCCAGCTTCTTTGAGAAATTCGTAGTCTTGTTCTGGAATGACACCACCACACACGACAGCAATATCACTTCGATCAAGCTCAGCTAACGCATTGATCAAGGCGGGCACTAAGCTTTTGTGGCCTCCTGCCAAGCTGGATATTCCCACCACATCTACGTTCTTTTCCACACACAGCTTTGCCACCTCTTCAGGCGTTACAAAGAGTTCTGATAAATCCACTTCGAAACCAATGTCGGTAAATGAGGAGGCAATGACTTTCGCGCCGCGATCGTGCCCGTCTTGTCCCATTTTGGCCACCAGTAAATGCGGTCGGCGCTGTTTATTGGAAACAAAGTCTTCTACCTTGGCTTTCACTGATTGAAATTCTGGAGAATTCTCCTGCTGCTTACCATAAACCCCGCTCACCGATTCGGGTATGGCTTGATAACGTCCGAAAGCCTCTTCCATTGCGGTAGAAATTTCGCCTAAGGTCGCACGAACGCGAGCGGCAACCACTGCAGCTTCCAATAAGTTGCCCTCATTGGCTTGTGCGACCTTAGTTAGATGCTGTAAGGCGCTCTCGCAAGCCGCATTGTCTCGACTGGCTTTAATCGTTTTCAGTTGAGCAACCTGCTCTGCACGCACCTTCGTATTGTCCACTTCCAAAATATCGACAGAGACGGGATCATCCAATCGATAGCGATTCACGCCCACAACCACATCACTGCCGTTATCAACACGCGCTTGCCGTTCAGCCGCGGCTGATTCAATTCTGCGCTTGGGCAAACCATCCAGCACTGCCTGCGTCATACCACCCAGGGATTCAATCTCTTGAATTTGCTCCCATGCTGCATTCACTAAATCCTCGGTTAACGATTCAATGTAGTGCGAGCCACCCAATGGATCGACGGTTCTGGTCACACCGGTTTCATGTTGTAGAATCAATTGGGTATTGCGAGCCACCCGCGCAGAGGTTTCTGTGGGCAACGCCATGGCTTCATCAAACGCGTTTGTGTGCAGTGACTGCGTGCCACCTAATACCGCAGCCATCGCCTCGTAAGCGGTACGAACAATATTGTTGTAGGGGTCTTGTTCAGTTAGTGATACGCCCGATGTTTGGCAATGGGTGCGCAGCATTTTCGAGCGCTGATCTTTAGCGCCCATTTCATTCATAATACGAGACCACAATTGGCGTGCGGCACGCAGTTTTGCCACTTCCATAAAGAAGTCCATGCCGATACAAAAAAAGAACGACAAACGCGGTGCAAACGCATCCACATCCAATCCACGTGCTTTGGCTGTGCGCACGTATTCCATCCCGTCGGCCAACGTGAAGGCGAGCTCTTGCACGGTTGACGCACCCGCCTCTTGCATGTGGTAACCCGAGATGGAAATGGAATTAAATCGCGGCATATCAGAAGCGGTATATTCAATGATGTCAGCCACTATGCGCATTGAGGGCTCTGGCGGATAGATGTAGGTGTTGCGCACCATAAATTCTTTTAAAATATCGTTCTGAATGGTGCCTGTGAGTTTTGCACGATCCACACCCTGCTCTTCACCGGCAACAATAAACATCGCCAACGTAGGTATAACCGCACCGTTCATGGTCATAGATACCGACATCTCATCCAATGGAATGCCATCGAACAACGTTTTCATATCTTCAACCGTGTCAATGGCCACACCGGCTTTGCCAACATCCCCCGTGACGCGAGGGTGGTCACTGTCGTACCCGCGGTGTGTGGCCAGATCGAACGCCACCGACAAACCTTTTTGCCCCATCGCTAAATTATTGCGATAGAACGCGTTGGACTCTTGTGCGGTAGAAAACCCGGCGTATTGTCGAATCGTCCAAGGCCGTCCCGTGTACATGGTGGCGCGAATGCCCCGCGTAAATGGCTCGTCCCCAGGCAGCTCAGTGGACTGCGCGTGATCTTCCGCGATGTATAGCGGTTTTACCGCAAGCCCATCTGGCGTGTTGGAAATCAATGTTGATGGGTCCGCACCTTTTAAATCCTTAGTGGCATTGACAACCCAGGCGTTCGGTAAGTCTTCCTTACTCATACCTTAAACTCCAAAATCACATCATCCACACTAAGGCTTTGACCTTCTTGGGTGGGAATGGATGCAATCGTGCCTGAACGAGAAGCGGTTAATACGTTTTCCATTTTCATCGCTTCTACAATGGCCAGTGCTTGTCCCTCTTCCACACGATCTCCTTCCTTCACCTGCAAACTGATCAATAATCCTGGCATCGGACACAACAATAAATTGGATGTATCTTCTGGAATTTTTTCGATCATACGGTTCGCTAAGTCGGCTTTTCTTTCCGACAACAAACGCGTTAATCGAACGCAACCGCGGTGTTGTAAAATAAACCCCTGTGCAGCAAGGCTGACTTGAAACACACGATTCACCCCGTTTACAGTGGCATGGCATACAGTCTCACCCGGTTTCCAATCGGTTGACACGGTGATTGTCGAGGAGGCGTTCACCACCAATTCAACCCGCTGTGAATCCGGTCCAGAACTCACTTCCCAGCTCACGGGATGATTCGTTCGATCAATTCGCACAACACAAGCGGCTTGCTGTGTCGGTCGTTCACCGCGCATCACTGACCAACCGTCTACACCAAGGTTGTTCCCATGCACATCATTGAGATGCAATCGATGCGTTTTCGTGATGTGATCAAGCAACGTTGTCAGCCCAATCAAGGCATCTGTTATCGCCTCATTCTGTTCAACGCCATTGAATCCATCGGGATACTCTTCCGCGATAAACGCGGTGGTGATATTGCCTGACTTAAATCTTGGGTGTTCAACAATCGCTGATAGAAAATGTAAGTTATCCCCTGAGCCTTGCATTTCAAAGCGATCCAAGGCATCTGTCATTTGTTCAATGGCCCCAGCACGAGTGGATGCCCAAGAGCATAACTTGGCAATCATCGGATCATAAAACATCGAAATTTCACCACCGGCGGCAATACCGGAATCACATCGCGTGACAGGCTGGGTATTAGCCGCATCCGGTAGCGTGAATTCCAACGCATCATTGGGAGGGTTGTACCTTATAACTCGACCGGTAGCCGGTAGAAAATTTCGGGTTGGGTCTTCAGCATAAATTCGAGACTCCAAAGCCCAACCATTTAATGTGATATCCGATTGTTTTATGGACAAGGCCTCCCCAGACGCTACCCGAATCATTTGCTCTACTAAATCAACGCCTGTGATAAGTTCGGTGACTGGATGTTCCACCTGCAATCGCGTGTTCATTTCTAAAAAGTAAAAGTTGCGATTTGCATCAACCACAAATTCCACCGTACCCGCACCCGAATAATTTACCGCCTGACTTAGCGCGACGGCTTGTTCGCCCCTGGCTTTGCGCGTGGCTTCATCCAAAAACGGTGAGGGTGCCTCTTCAATCACTTTTTGATTACGCCGCTGAATGGAACATTCGCGTTCACCAAGATAAATCACATTGCCATGATTATCTGCCATCACTTGGATTTCAATGTGCCGCGGTTCAGTGATGAATTTCTCAACAAAAATTCGATCATCACCAAACGATGATTGAGCTTCAGAACGAGAGCGATCAAAACCTTCTTTTGCCTCTTCCGTATTCCATGCGATGCGCATACCCTTACCACCGCCACCTGCACTGGCTTTGATCATGACCGGATAGCCGATTTCTGTAGAAATCACCGCACAATGTTCGGCATCTTCAATTAAATCCATATGACCGGGCACGGTATTTACACCCGCGTCCGCCGATAATCGTTTTGATGTGATTTTGTCTCCCATCTGACGTATGGCGTCAGCAGGCGGGCCAATAAAGGTGATGCCTTCTTCGGCCAAACGCTCAGCGAATTCGGCTTGTTCTGATAAAAAGCCGTACCCTGGATGCACGGCATCCGCGCCCGTGTCTTTGCAGGCCTGTATAAGCTTATCCATAACCAAATAACTGTCAGCGGCGCTTGTGCCACCAATCGATACGGCCTCATCAGCGTATCGCACATGCAAAGCATCGGCATCGATATCCGAATGCACTGCAACGGTAGCAATACCCATTCGCTTAGCCGTGACAAACACGCGACAAGCAATTTCGCCGCGATTGGCGACCAATATTTTTTTAATCATTGTTGGTGCGCCTTAAAGTGGAATGTTGTCGTGTTTACGCATGGGCCTTGGTGCTTCTTTGCCTCGCAATAACTCTAAGCTGCGTGCTAAACGACGCCGTGTGGAATGCGGTTGAATCACCTCATCGATAAAGCCACGCTGAGCAGCAATAAAGGGGTTAGCAAATCGTGCTTCATAGTCTGCTGTGCGTTGAGCGATTTTTTCAGGGTCATCTAGCTCACTGCGGTATAAAATTTCAGTCGCACCTTTGGCCCCCATAACAGCGATTTCCGCTGTTGGCCAGGCATAATTCACATCAGCGCGTATGTGTTTTGAAGCCATCACATCATAGGCACCGCCGTAAGCTTTTCTTAAAATAACAGTGACCTTGGGCACGGATGCTTCGGCGTACGCAAACAACAATTTCGCGCCGTGTTTTATGATGCCACCATATTCCTGCGCTGTTCCCGGTAGAAAACCGGGCACGTCAACTAGGGTAACGATGGGAATATTGAACGCATCGCAAAAGCGTACAAACCGAGCGGCTTTTCGTGAACTGTTAATGTCCAAACAACCGGCGAGCACCATCGGTTGATTCGCAACAATACCCACCGTTTCGCCATGTATGCGAATGAAACCGCATAGTATGTTGCCAGCGAAATCGCGCTGAATTTCAAAAAACTCGCGATCATCGGCAATGCCTAACACCGCCTCGTGCATATCATAGGGTTTGTTGGCATCCTCGGGCACTAAGGTGTCCAGCGAGCGCTCTTCCCTATCATAGGGGTCGTGGCATTCACGAATGGGCGCAGCATCGCGACTGGATTGGGGTAAAAATTCGAATAAGCGTCTCACCTCCATCAGCGTTTCAAAATCATTTTCAAACGCGGCATCGGCAACCGATGAGGTGTGTGTATGCGTTTTTGCGCCACCTAATTCTTCTGCAGTAACCACTTCATTGGTGACGGTTTTTACAACATCTGGACCGGTCACGAACATGTAACTGGTGTCTTTAACCATAAAAACAAAATCAGTCATAGCAGGCGAATACACAGCACCACCCGCACACGGCCCCATGATCACGGAAATTTGTGGAATCACACCCGATGCTTGAGCATTGCGCCAAAACACTTCGGCGTAGCCACCTAAAGACGCCACGCCCTCTTGAATTCGAGCACCGCCGGAATCATTTAGACCAATGATGGGTATACCGTTCTGCATGGCTAAGTCCATCACCTTCATAATTTTCTCAGCATGCGTTTCCGACAATGACCCCCCATATACCGTGAAATCTTGTGAGAACACATAGGCCGGTCGGCCGTTAATGGTTCCCCAACCGGTGACCACCCCATCGCCAGGGATCTGCTGCTCGGCCATACCGAAATCGGTGCATCGGTGAGCCTTATACATGTCGTACTCTTCAAACGAGCCATCATCTAGCAACACATCGATGCGTTCACGCGCAGTTAACTGCCCTTTCGCGTGTTGACGATCGATTCGCTTTTGCCCACCACCAAGACGAGCTCTAGCTCGGCGCTCTTCCAGTTCTTCTAGGATGTGATTCATAAGGGTTCTTCAACACGTTTCGTGCGCAAAGGGCCCGACGTATTCTCGGGAGTAGCAGGGATTTGCAAAGTTGAGAGCGTTGATAAAATGAGACCTTCATCTCACTCAACGCATTAATCCCTTTTTAATTGTAGCTGTGCGGCAGATAGCCGTCGAATGCATTGAAGTGGTGAATTGTGATATTTGCAAAATACAAACGGAATTTAGTAAAATTGTATAATGAGAACATCGAAACTCTTTATTGGTCAATCCTTGCGCGAATTGCGTCTGGAGCAAAAGCTGACCCAAGCCGCTTTCGCCGAGTCTTTAGGCATCTCCACCAGCTACCTCAACCAGATGGAGAACAATCAGCGCCATGTCACCGCCACGGTCTTGTTGGCATTGGCGGAACGATACGCTGTCGATATCGCGAAGTTATCCTCCTACGACCACGATCGATTGTTGGCCAATTTGGTGGAGTGTTTCGCTGATCCTGTGTTCAAGGGCCGAGTACCCTCCTCACACGAATTAAAACTCGCCACTCAAAATTCACCGAGTGTGGCGCGGGCGTTAATCACCATGCACCAGGCATTGCGACGCACCAGTGATCAATTAGCGGAGCTGGACGATTCCATTCATCGCACTGGCTCGCTGGCAGAACCCACACCTTATGAAGAGGTACGCGACTACTTTCACTTCACCAATAATTATTTACACGAATTGGATGTCAAAGCGGAGCGGCTAAGTGAGCAATTAGATGAATCCGCGCGGGATCAGTTTGATGCATTGAGCGCTTACGCCGAGATCACCCACGGAATAAAAATCGTGCTAGAAGATGGCGACAGTGGCACGCTAAGACACTACATTCCTGATGGTAAGGTGCTGCACCTGAATCGGCGACACAGTCGCGCCACACGCGCCTTCCAATTGGCTTGCCAAATCGGGCTGCTAGAACACGAAGCAGACATCGATCAAATTATTCAGCAAGCTGACTTTCGATCTGAAGAAGCGGCCGATATTTGCAGGATTGGGGTAGCCAACTATTTTGCTGGCGCGACCCTAATGCCTTACCAAACGTTCCATGATGCAGCACGGCGATTGCTGCACGACTTAGTGCTGATGGCCGATGAATTTGATACCAGCATTGAACAAGTCGCGCATCGCCTAAGCACATTGCAACGTCCCGGCATGCCGGGTGTGCCGATTTTCTTCGCTCGGGTAGATCGAGCCGGCAACATCACCAAGCGACACAGTGCTACGAAATTGCAGTTTGCGCGATTCGGCTCAGCTTGCCCACTTTGGAACGCGCATAAAGCGTTTGAAAGCCCAGGGCAAATGATTCGTCAATTAGCAGAAACGCCCGATGGCGAGCAATACTTATGTTTTGCCACAACAGTGGACAAACCTTCGGGTGGTTTTAAAGACCCCAATCGTCGCTACGCCCTAGCGCTAGGTTGTGAGGTGAAATACATTGATCAGTTTGTTTATGGCGCGCAACTGGACCAGTCAGCGCCTGGTGTGTTTGAACCCATTGGCGTGTCGTGCCGCATTTGCGAACGCGCCGATTGCGTGCAACGTTCTGCTCCCCCACTCAAAAGCACTTTGCGAGTGGATCAAAACGTTAGAAAAATAATTCCGTATGGCTTAGCTTAATCCAGCGGCGGTAATATGGCCTCGTTTACAGGTGACAAAGTTCGCTGCATGATCACCGTATCAATCCACTGACCAAACTTATAACCCACGCGTTTGATGGTGCCCACTTGCGTAAACCCACAGGCCTCATGCAAACGCACGGACACTTGATGCTCCGTATCCGCAACAATGCCAATCAATTCTCGTATACCCACCGCTTCACAGCTTGCGACAACCATCAAAACCAATTTTTTTCCCAAACCACGCCCACGGTATTTTTCATTCACATACACCGAATGCTCAGCCGTATGTCGGTACGCAGAACGGGGTCGGTAGCGGCCCGCGTAGGCGTAACCGGCAACCTCCCCGTCCACCGTTACGACCCAATACGGAAAACCCAGAGCCATAATAGCCTTGCGCCTGTGTAGCATTTCTTCTAGCGATGGAGGAACCTCTTCGAAACTGGCCTGGCCATGTAACACCTGTTCTGAGTAGATGGCTTGAATGGCTGGCATGTCACCCACTTCGCAAGCGCGAAATTCAATTTCTTCGTTCAGTGTCGAGCTACCCATACGAACCCCACTTCGCACAGCTGCAGAGGTTGGGATAATATGAACAGAACCGCTTGGAGATTTTCATGACTGAAGCCTTATACCGTGATGACAGCTATTTAAAAACCTGCAACACAAAGATAACAGCAGTTTCTGACAATGGCATTGAAACCGCAGAATCAGTATTTTACCCACACGGTGGGGGCCAGCTGGGCGACACAGGCGCGTTAATCACACCGTCTGGTGAACGCCTGAGCGTGAGCAACACCATCAAATCTGCCGATGGATTGTCCCAATGGCACGTCGTTGAAAGTAGCGAAGGCTTACAGGTGGGCGACAACATCACCCTGGAAATAGACTGGGAGCGTCGTTACACCTTAATGCGATACCACACCGCGTGTCATATGTTGTGCGCAGCCGTCAATTTACCCGTTAACGGAGGCTCCATCCAAGTTGATAGAGCTCGGTTGGATTTTAATTGCCCTGAAGGATTGGATAAAAATCACGTCCAGGAAAAATTATTAGCGTTCATTGCGCAAGATGTGCCCATGAGTACACGCTGGATCACCAACGAAGAGCTCGCCGCTCAACCCGAGCTAGTACGTACCATGGCCGTTAAACCGCCCTCTAATGCAACCGGTACCATTCGCCTCGTGGAATTTTCAGGCATTGACTTACAAGCTTGTGGGGGCACACATGTAGCGTCGACAAAAGAAATTGGCACGATTCGGGTTTCGAAAATTGAGAATAAGGGCAAACAAAACCGTCGTGTCACGATGATGCTGGACTGAATGCTAGTCTGATTTATCGCCAGTACGCAGCCATTCAAAGATCTGCTCTAGTGCCGAATAAAAACTGCCCCAGTTGAGTGGGGCTAGGCTCAAGCCCTTTCGTATTTTCTTTGTCGTTCTAACCGATCACACTGAACATCCATGTAAATATCGATGTGATCGGCCAGGCGCTCTGGCAATTTGGTCGTGCACCAGGTGCGCCGATTCAAGCGATTGATCTTAGCCCGCGCATTAGCAAAAGAGTGGTTGATCGAGAATAAGGGATCAAACTTCGTTTTCTTCAATTCACCTTGACCCACCACGCTCCCTCTGTCGCTTATGTGGACGCTGTAGGAGCCTTCAGGGAAATATTTATTAATCAGTGCCGGGTATTGTTTATGCCCATCGATATTGAAATGCACGTTCGCCGGCAAAATCTCCTGCAGCTCTTGAAACAGCTCATGGCGTGCTTTGAAGCTTTCATCCTTTCGCTTCCCATAACGCTCTCTGGATACCGCCGCCAATCGTCCAAAAGCCGGTATCGAGGCCACCCGAAACCCTAAGGGAATTCTGACATCCTCCACAACCGCAACCGGCACCGTTAACGGTTTACAGTTGGTGTGTTCAAACGTCAGTAAGTCATCAAACTGTACAGTCTCAATAGGCCCGTGCTGCTCAATGTAGCGTTGCAGCTTTCGTTGATTCTTCTCTCGTGAGCGCTCTGCCTGCCAAATTAAGCGGGCTGCCACCGTCTTGATGTTCACCCCAACGAGTTCGGCAATATCACGTGGGCACATGTTGCTGGCGAAACAAAACCGAACGGTTTCGTTGATGCGACGTCGCTTTTGACGGTAGGTAGTCGTGAAGGTAGCGTTGGAGAATTTCTTACCGCAGTCCTTACACTTGATGCGTTGAATGTTTTTGGAATCGTCCGCGCGGTGATAAAAACCGTCGCGCACTAGGGATGAGCGCGGCGCATCGCAGCGAGGGCATTGTGTGGTCGCGTCCATGCGAACCTCTCTATGTTTAAGTGAATTTAACCATATCAGAAAAATTCATCCCCAGTGTACTGGGGCAGTTCTAAAACAAATTAGACAACAATATTCCAACACCCAAACGCTGCTGAAAATGATCGTAATCCACCAAGGCGTCACCGTACCCGTTAAAGTACTGAACAACGCCACGAAATCGTTGAAACAGTGGGAAGCTAATGGACACTGCGATAGCGCCTTTCTTAGTTGTTGTGTTACCACGAATATTTGTTAAAAAGTTATAGCGATCACCGCGCCAGCCTAAGCCAACCTCGCCATGTCCCATGAAATCCAATATATCTGGGTTGTCGTCTCCTTCAGGACTTGTCGGGCTGGGCTTTTCTTTTTCCGGAATTCGGTACCAAGGCTTAACCATGGCGTAAAACCGATCCCCCTCCAAAATCAATCCTGCATAAATGCGGTTCCAACTGCGAGACAATCCTTGCGCCCGTCCATTGGATTGATGCTCGATCCCCACCATAGCTGTGGGCCTTAGCCCATAAGGTCGCCAAATCATGGGAACGGTGTAGAACACTTCAGGCTGGTAGTTCGATTCTCGAAACGGGCTGGATACATCTTTAGAATACAACTGCCACCAGGCCTCGATGGTAAAAGCCGCCTGCAAGGTATCACCATCCAGAAAAAGGTCTCGATCGTTTAATTGAACTTTCAAGCTCAACTGAAACTTAACTTCCTCTGGGCCAAAAAAATCCGTCGTCTCGGGATTGATTTCATCATAAACCGCGCGATTCAAGGCACTGGTGTAGCTCACCGGCAAAACGTAATTTTGTTTGTGAGCTACGAAAACATTGGGATTATCCACCGTTTCAGACGCCTCACGATCACGTTCTTCCAACACGTCTAAATCAGATTCACCTGTGTCACCTGTGTCACCTGTGTCATTTGTGCCTGTTCCTGTGTCTGTCTCGGTATCACTTTTAGGCTCAGGAGTAAATTCTGCGTTCTCCTGCTGGGCCTGCGCTGGCGCAGACAAAACGACTAATAGAGTCGACAGAACTAACACCACACGACAGTGTGTTAATCGCTTTCTCATTTCCGTAACAAACCGGGGCATGGATCCCTTCATGTACCACCCCGAAGTTTTGGCGCAACAACGGAAAACAAAAACAATACAGCTGAGACACACACAATGCTGGGGCCGGTGGGTGTATCCCAAAACCATGATGCGGCCAAACCGACTAGCGCAGAAACGACCCCAACCAATGCGGCAATCATTGCCATGATTTCCGGAGTGCTCGCAAATCGACGAGCAGCGGCGGCAGGAATTAATAACAAAGCACCTATCAATAAGGCACCAACAACCTTTATGGCCACAGCGACAACGATTGCCAATGCGATGGTGAGTACCCACTGTTCAGATTTTGGGTTTACTCCAGCGGCCTGGGCCATCTCTTCATTGACAGTGGCGATGAGGAGTCGTTGCCAGCGCCAAATTAAAAGAGCTGCGATTAATGCAACACCTAGCCAAATCATTAATAGATCCGCTTTCGTCACGGTTAGGATATCGCCGAATAAATAGGCTGTGATATCCACTCGCACGGTAGATACGAGCGAGATGGCGACCAAACCCAACGCCAATGAGGAATGCGCCAACACCCCCAGTAAGGTATCCATGGGATAACCACGACCACGTAAACCAGACACGGAGATGGCCATGAACAACGCCAAAGCTAACGCGCCCACAAAAATCGATGCTTCAAATGCAAGCGCTAACGCGACACCTAATATGGCGGCGTGCGCTGTGGCATCACCAAAATAGGCCATGCGACGCCACACCACGAAACAGCCCAATGGGGCCGCAATTACAGCAACCCCTACACCCGCTATGGCCGCACGCCAAAGGAAATCGTCTAACAAAGTCATGCTTAATGATCGTGGTGATGGTGATGTGAGTGCTCGTGCCGATAAAGCGCGAGTGCACCTTGAGTACCACTACCAAACAAGGCGCGATATTCTGGAGCGGTCGCTACTTGTTCCGGGCGTCCAGCACAACATACGTGTCCGTTCAAACAAATAACGTGGTCCGACGAAGCCATGACCACATGCAACTCATGGCTGACCATCAGCACCGCACAGCCACTTTTGCTGCGTATGTCATCAATCTGCCGATAAAAAGCAGCAGAGCCAGGTTGATCTAGTCCCTGAGTGGGTTCATCAAGAATAACCAACTGCGGGCTTCTTAATAGCGATCTAGCGAGCAAAACCCGTTGTCGTTGACCACCTGAGAGTTCAGTAAATTGCGCATCAGCACAGTCTGCAACGCCGGCTGCAGTCAAGGCTTCTTCAGCCTCTTGAACGGAAACCTTCACCGGTAAACTGAGCAGCCGACGCACCGATAACGGCATGGTGGGGTCGATATTAACCGTTTGTGGCAAATAGCCAATGCGTAAATTAGGCAGGCGTTCAATGCTGCCCTGATTCAAAGGAACACTGCCAATTATGGCTTTGAGCAAGGTGGATTTACCCGATCCATTCGGGCCAACAATGGTGGTGATTTCGCAAGCATTGACATTGAATGTCACATTATCAA
Organism: uncultured Granulosicoccaceae bacterium; assembly: GCA_937930305.1. Classification (GTDB taxonomy): domain Bacteria; phylum Pseudomonadota; class Gammaproteobacteria; order Granulosicoccales; family Granulosicoccaceae; genus Granulosicoccus. The sequence continues at coordinate 15,677 of CALGLE010000048.1, forward strand.
GTATGCGTTGACTTCCACGCATTACTTGTAACGATTGAGTTCGAATTAACGGCAATTCGGACACACGCCCTCCACTTCCACTACCGCTTGCTCAATTAAAAATCCCGCATCACGCGCGGTTCGACCTAGCACACCACGGCACAATTCTGGGTGAGTTTCAGCAACGACGCTACACACACGACAAATCAAAAAGGCAGGGGCATGTTGTGTTTCCGGCATGTTGCACGCAATGAATGCATTCAGGCGTTCAATTTTGTGCACGAACCCATGCTGTACAAGGAAATCCAAGGCGCGATACGCCACGGGTGGTTGAGAGTTAAATCCATCAGAACTTAGGTGGTCTAAAATTTCATAAGCGCCCAATGCTCGATGTTCTGTGAGCAGTATTTCTAACACTCGCTGACGAATGGGCGTGAGCTGCAGACCAGCGTTCAGGCAAGAATCGGTGGCGTAACGCACCCCGCGCTCAATGCAGTGACGGTGATTGTGCTCATGAAAGCCAGCGGCACCGTCGATATTTGCTGAAGATGTTGGCATAGATGCCTGTTTGTGTTTTGCCTGTACAAGACAGTTTCGACTGGTTGGAATGTTATACTATATCATCTATGAACACACTCATCCGTTATTGCCTCGGACTTAGCGCGATAATTCTCGCTTTTAAACCTGCGCTTGCTGAAGAATCGCCTCGCCTGAAAATCGTCACAGACATTCCATTTGTCTCATCGTTGGTCCGCGATATAGCTGGCGAAGAACACCAAGTATTTGGACTAATAACCACTGCAAACTCACCACACGAATTTGCATTACGACCTCGAGCTCTTAGCGCCATACAAAATGCGGATTTACTCGTCACCATTGGCCCTCAGCTTCTGCCCAGCATTAACACGGCAATCAACGACGCCAGTAACGCGCGCCTACTAAATCTATTCGACGCACCCAACATTGAAATCATTTTTCTCACTGACGGTGAAGGTCATCATGCTCATCGCGAGGAAGGCAAAAAGGAACAAGAAGAAGAGCACGCGAAAGATCTCACGGAAGATTCAACCGATCAACACGCCAACGTTGACCCACATATTTGGACAGACCCGATTAACGTGCAAATAATGGCCGCTGCAATTCGGGATGAATTAGTGGCACTAAATCCATCCAGTAAAAATGTATTCACAGAGAACACTCAACGAGTCATTGAACAACTGCAACAATTCCATGAGGCACAAACGCTGCGTGCAGCTACCTCAACCATTACGTTCATCACACTGCACGACAATGTGCGCTATTTCGCAGAACGTTATGGTTTGGTCTCAAAGGGCACCTTACTGGCCAGTAGTCATGCACCCACGAGTGCAAGACATTTGAAAAAATTGCAGCAGTTACTTCGCAGCGACAAAGTAAGTTGCGTGATAACCGATCCCAACACCAACCCGCGTTGGACACAAACGCTTACAGAAGGCGTTGATATCCCGTTATTGGAAGTCGACATTCTCGGAACCTCAACCGATGACGCGCACTATCTTTCATTGTTAACAAAGTTAAGCGATGCATTTTCTGAATGCATTCGTTGAATTTTTGCTAACCAATGATAAAGATCAATCAACAAGTTTCTATTGCAGAGTGGGAATTAAGCGAATCGTTTGTTCGCGCGAGCGGCCCGGGCGGTCAGCATGTCAATAAAACCTCTAGCGCGGTGCAGCTGCGTTTTGAAGCGCAGCGCTCGCCTAATTTAACGCGAGACATCAAAGCGCGCTTACGCAAACTTTCTGGCCGACGCTGGACGAAAGACGGTGCCTTAATCATTACTAGTGAAACACATCGAAGCCAACCGTTGAACCGGGAGGCCGCGATGAAAAAACTGATCGAATTAATTGCTCAGGCCTGTGAAAAACCGAAACGCCGCATCGCCACCAAACCCACCCGCGGAAGCCAACGTAGGCGTATGGATACAAAAACTCAACGTGGTGCGATAAAAGCGAATCGAGGTCCTGTTAACCGAGACGACTGATGAGCACGCTTAAGCTCGCCAATTTGGGCCAAATTCAGTTAGGTCAATTACGCGCCGCCTGGTACAACCCCATCACCTTCTGCGAATACACCTTCAAGTCAGCAATGCGTGTTTGATTCGATGGGTGAGTAGACAACCACTCAGGGCCACCACCGCCAGAAACGGTGGCCATTTTCTGCCAAACCGTGATCGCCGCCCGTGGATCAAACCCTGAACGAGCCGCGAGTTCAACGCCCATTCGATCGGCTTCGGTTTCATGAGAGCGGCTGTGCTTTAAACCGAAAGTGGTGTTGTATGCCAACGAGGCCATCTCAGTGGCACCGCTACCCACGCCAAGCACCGCACCACCGATGCCAATAGCCAAACCGGTGGTGGCTTGCTCAGACATCCGTTCCCTTGAATGCTCGCGCAAGGCATGCGCAATTTCATGACCCATAATGGCAGCGATTTCTGCATCGGTCAGTTTCAGTCTTTCAATGATGCCGCTGTAGAATGCGATCTTGCCACCGGGCATCGCCCACGCATTTAGCTGATCCGATTGAATGACATTCACTTGCCAATCCCATTTCAACGCATCCGTTCGAAAGACCTTTACAGCCGGCACTAATTGTTGAGCGATGCCACGAACCCGTTTGCTCATGGCTTTATCCGCATTCAGCGTTCCGTTGCTGCGTTCTTTTTCAATGATTTCTAAGTACGCCAAGGTTGCACCCGCTTGCAAATCGGCTTCTGACACCAAAGGTGACATGCGTTGTTGCCGATCAATACCGATGGTTCCAGACTTTGTGGTTTGCACTGTGGTGCAAGCAGTAAGCCCCACACAGGCCAAAATAAACAAACCTGCTGCTAATTTGTTTCGAATAATGACCATGATTATTTTATCTCTTCACGCCAGCAATTGATCCGAATCTACAATCCGAAATGGCGACGCAATGTTGTGTTCCTGCAAGTTATTGCCCTGCCCACCTATTCTATCGACCACGGCAAACAACCCTTCAGTGCCAACAGGAGTCAGCACGCCATGCCAAGTGTTCCTATGGTAATTCACCGCTTGTCGACCATTGGTTGCAAAGGCAACAGCTTGACCGGGAATTCCTTTGTCATCGGGCGCCACAATCACCAGAAACGGCTGCGTGTGCATGGGAATAAAGGCTTGGCTACCCAGCGGGTGACGTTCCAGTAAATCCAGCGTGTGCGGCATGGCGTAGGGTTTAGCTTGAAACAAACTGATACCGCACCGCCCATCTTCAACAAATGACAAAGTGGCTAGATCACTAAAGCGTGCGCAATTACCTCGATTGATCATCACAGTGGGCACATCACCGAGTTCAATTACATCACCAAACTCTGCAAAGGCTGCAACCATCAAGGGCTGCACAATAATGTCGGTAGGGGTAGTCATCAAACACGCTCGGTAATCGTGCTGGGGTGGTTCTCTCGCCAGTGTTCAGCGATCTGAGCTCGCGTACAAACCCACACAAAATCGTGTGTTTTCACGTAATCTAAAAATCGCATCAAAGCGGCTGCCCGGCCCGGTCGCCCGACTAAACGGCAATGCAAACCCACTGACATCATTTTTGGCGCTTGCGCACCTTCTGCATACAACACATCGAAACTGTCTTTTAAATACTGGTAAAACTGCTCACCAGAATTGAAACCTTGATTGGTAGCGAATCGCATATCGTTCGCATCCAAGGTGTACGGCACCATCAGTTGCGTATGTTCCCCTTGCTGTTGCCAATAGGGTAAGTCGTCTGCGTAACTGTCTGCGTTGTATAAGAAGCCACCTTCTTCAGCAACTAAGCGATGCGAATTTGGACTGCACCGTCCCAGGTACCAGCCTAATGGTCGTGAACCGGTTGTTTGCGTGTGTATGTCGATGGCGGTTTGTAAGTGTTCACGTTCTTCGGATTCACTCATGTATTGATAGTCTATCCAACGATACCCGTGTGACGCAATTTCCCAGTTTGCCTCCAACATGGCTTCCACCGCTTTAGGATTTCGTTGCAACGCCATGGCGACGCCAAACACGGTCACGGGCACAGAACGTTCGGTAAACATCCGATGTAAGCGCCAAAACCCAGCTCGAGAGCCGTACTCATAAATGGACTCCATATTCATATGACGCACGCCGGTCAAGGCAGGAGCACCAACGATTTCAGAAAGAAATGCTTCCGAGGCCGCATCCCCGTGCAACACACAGTTCTCGCCACCTTCTTCAAAATTCACCACAAATTGCAAGGCGACTCTGGCTTTACTAGGCCACTGAACCAACGGTGGCTTAGCGCCGTATCCGGTCAAATCTCGATCGTAGTCGCCCAGTGTGGCCATGGCCTGCAAACGAAATCGCGCAATACGATGTATCTCATGCAAGGCCCGATTAAATTCTTCCGCTGAATCATTCGGCAAACGTTCTGCAAACCCTGTAAGGATTTCATGACGGTTGCTGTTGCGCACAGCCATGATAAACGGATGGCCAAATTTCTTTAGGTATTGCTCATTCAATTCGGTGAAGCGAGCCAGTTCTTCAGCACTGCATTGATCCAGTCCGGCACTCGCCTGTTCATCTGTTGATTCGGTGGTTAAGCCTCCCGCCAAGGCTGCGCGGCCGGCCAGGTCTGGATGGGCATTAATTAGCCCCAGTTGCTCTTCCCGCGTGGCAGAGCTCAGGATTTTTCGAAAACCGCGCACCAAACCTTCCACGGTATCGTGAGACAAATCCAGCCCGTGCTCCCACAAACGCTCCGCTAGCCATGGCGAGTGCTCATAAACCGAACCGTAGCGAGAAACGAAGTGAGGTTTTGATAATTTTGAGGTGCCTGGCAGCACATAATCGCTGCGCGCCGGCTGAGAACGTTGGGTCATGCGTAAACCAGTTGCCATAAAGAGACATGAACCTTCAATATAGACCGTATCGGCGGTTCATTGGGCAAGCTAGGCGCTACACTCTGCAGAAGATATTTAAGGAGAACGGCCATGGGCCGCCTGACAACACACGTGCTAGATACCGCCCAAGGGCACCCAGGCAACGGCATCCGCATTGAACTTAGCCGTCAAATCGGTGAAAGCTGGCAAGTCATTAAATCTGCAACCACCAACCGTGATGGCCGGGTGGACGAGCCCTTATTGGATGGAGAAGCATTCACAACTGGTAAATACCAACTGGTGTTTGCTGCCGGTGACTATTTTCGAGCAGCCGGTATACCACTGGCAGACCCAGCCTTTTTAGACGATGTGGTAATCCGCTTCGGTATCGCGGAAGCTGGGCAGCATTATCATGTGCCGCTGCTCATATCCCCGTACAGCTACTCAACTTACCGAGGCAGTTAGGCGGTGGAAAGCTACTTTCTAGAATGGTTGAATTTACTGGGCCGGTGGGCGCATGTCATCACCGGTATTGCGTGGATTGGCGCTTCATTTTATTTTATCTGGCTGGACAACCACCTCGAAGCGCCCCAAACCGATGAGCAAAAAAGAGTCGGTGTGGGTGGAGAACTATGGGCCGTACACGGTGGCGGTTTTTACCATTCACAAAAATATCATATTGCCCCCCCAAAACTACCCGAGAATTTGCTCTGGTTTAAGTGGGAGGCTTATACCACTTGGATAACTGGCATGTTTATGTTGATACTGATGTATTGGTATCAAGCTGAAATTTATCTCATCGACCCCGGTGTCGCCGACCTACCCAAACCCGTCGCCATTATCATCGGATTGGTTTGCATTTTCGGTGGCTGGAAAGTGTACGATACACTGTGCAAATCCCGCTTTGCTAAAGATGAAAAAACCTTAACGCTGATATTGTTCGCGTTTTTATGCGTCGTTGCCATCGTGCTATGCCATTTGTTTTCAGGACGCGGGGCGTTTATTCATTTTGGCGCGATGTTAGGCACCATGATGGTTGGAAACGTGGCGGACGTTATTATGCCCGGTCAGCGCGATCTTGTTGCCGCAAAAGAGCAAGGACGTGAGCCCGACCCAATGCATGGCATAAGGGCAAAACAACGTTCAGTACACAACACCTACTTCACTTTGCCGGTGCTGTTGGTGATGATCAGCAATCACTACGCGATGGCGCATTCGCACCCATTTAATTGGTTAGTTCTGATTGGTTTTACGGTGGCAGGCGCTGCCATAAGAGTTTGGTTTGTGCAGCGCCATGCTGGCAAAGCGTCGCCCTGGCCGTTAATCATTGCAGGCGTCATATTAGCCGCAATCGCAGCATTACTGGCACCACGCCCAGCTCCTCCGTTAAGCGCAGAAGCGCAAGCAGACGCGCCAACGCTGGTCGTGGTGCACGACATCGTGGCTCAACGCTGTGCTTCGTGCCACGCCGATGTGCCGACACAAGCAGGATTTAACTCGGCCCCCCAGGGCGTGGTGTTTAATACCGAAGCAGACACCAAAGCACAGGCTCAAGTCATTTACCAACAGGCCGTTGTTACGAAGGCCATGCCGATTGGCAACCTAACCGGCATAACCGATGAAGAACGCGCCACACTGGCAGCGTGGTACCGGAATTTAACACCATGAGTTATTACAGCCCCACCGGTGGATTGCCACCTCAAACTCAATTGATGTCCGCCACCGACCGTGCGGTGGTTCACACCGCTTACACCTTCATACCTAAGGGCTGTAACACCGACATAGTCACCATGCGGTTACCACGTTGGATTGATACTCGCTTTTGGGTTTTAGCTCGGCCCATTGAAGGTTTTGCAACTACCTTTGCGCAATACATGGTGGAAGTGGGCCCAGGCGGTGGTAGCCAAACGCCCGACGATGACCCTTCGATGGAGCATGCGTTATTCATATTAAATGGTCGCTTAGAGCTCGTTATTAATGGGTCCAATCATCTGTTAGTTCCCGGTCACTTTGCGTTCATACCCTCTGGCGCAGAATGGACGTTAAAAAATGCCAGCCATTCAGACAAAGCCAGCTTGCAATGGATACGGCGGCGTTACCACGCGGTGCCTGGCATTGAAACGCCTGAACCCATTGTTAAGAACGAGCAAGATGTCACTCCGACTTCTATGCCAGGCACCCAAGACGCTTGGCAAACAACGCGCTTTGTTGATCCAGACGATGTGCGCCACGACATGCACGTGACCATCGTTACCTTAGCGCCGGGAGCTGTGATTCCTTTTCTCGAAACCCACGTGATGGAACATGGTCTATTTGTGCTGCAAGGTAAAGGCGTGTATCGGCTTAATCAGGACTGGGTGGAAGTGGAAGCGGGAGACTTCATGTGGTTACGCGCGTTTTGCCCTCAGGCCTGTTACGCCGGTGGCCCCGAACCCTTTCGCTATCTACTATACAAAGACATGCATCGTCACTACGAGTAAGTGCCCGCAGTTCAAGTTCAAGTTCTTTTAACGTTACAACTTTAAGGTTTCAAGAATCTGTGCGGCAACGGAAATAGCGAGAACCGAGGGCTCTTTACTCACGACACCTTCAATTCCAATCGGGCACGTTAGCCTTTGCAACAACTCTAGGTTGCCACCCCGTTTCTGTAGTAATTGCGCAAAGCGTAAACGTTTGGAGGCAGACCCGATCATGCCAACATAGGCTAGGTCTGTTCTCATCAACGCGGATTCTGCTAATTTAAAATCCAAATCGTGCCGATGCGTGGTAATTAACACCGCGCTGCCTGCGGGTGCAGACTCAATCAGATACTCAGGAATATCGGTAATTTCAAGTTGTGTGTTAGCTGGAACATTTTCCGGAAATTCATCTTCACGCTCATCGACCCATTGAATACGAATAGGCGCATCGGTTAACACCGACACTAACGCACGACCTACATGACCCGCGCCACACAACACCAAATGTGCATCCGGTGGTGTAATTTGGTGTGTGAAGTGTTCATCCACCGGGCGCTGATACGGCAACCCTTGCTGCCAGGCGTTTAGTGCCTCATTAACCCATAGCTGCCAATTCGGCTCGACGCATTCAAATAGCAAGGTGACCCAACCCCCGCAACATTGCCCCAACTTCGCCCCCAGTGGATAACGTTCTGTGTAAGGGGTTTTACGGTGAATACGGGCGCAATCACGAGCCGCATCGATCGCAACGTACTCCAAGCGCCCACCACCAATGGTTCCCACGATTCCCTTGGGCTGAACCAACATGGCCGTACCCACACCGCGCGGGGCTGATCCTTTGACCGCAATCACCGTGACCAACATCGTTGGAATGGATTCGTTTATCGCAGCGTTTAAGGCCTGCAAGTGTGTTGATGTTATTCCCACAGCCGCTACTGCTGCCAGGCGGTTAGCAACATATTGATTGAGCTAAGCAGCAAGAACACAGCGAATACACGTCGCAGTTTCAAGCCGTTCAATCGATGCGCCAAACCCGATCCATAGGGTGCGGCTATCACACTGGCGATTCCGATGATAAGTAATGCCGGCAAGCTGATATAACCTAAGGAGGCGAACGGCCGATCGGGCACCCCGAGTCCGGACCATAAAAAACCCAACGCGCCCGGTAACGCAATAAAGAACCCAAACACCGCCGCCGTGCCGACTGCACGATGAATCGGAATGGAACACATCGCTTGAGCCGGAACAGCGATTGAGCCTCCACCGATTCCCATCAGAGACGACAACAGACCAATGGGTGTGGATACCAAGGCGGTGATTAACAGGTTCTTGGGGGGTGATTGACTGATGACTGGTGTTTTCGGCAGCATCAAATTGATTGACATAATGAGGGCAATGACGCCAAAGATTAACAGCAGCCCTTCGGTGTTTAAAAACTTAGACAAAAACCCACCAAAAGCTGCTCCGAATACAATCCATGGCCCCCAACTTTTTAACAACGTTGCATCCACAGCGCCTTTCGCATGATGCGAACGCGCAGACGAAATGGAGGTGGGGACAATAATCGCAAGGGATGTTGCCACCGACAAATGCATAGTTATCGCGTCGCTAAAATCAAATAAAGTGAATAAGTAAAACAGGACCGGCACAATGATAATGCCACCGCCGACGCCAAGCAGCCCGGCCAAAGTGCCAGACGCTAATCCGGTACAAAGCAATCCGATGAGCAACAGCAAAAGCGTTGTGACAGGCAATTCGTTCATACAAAAAATAATTCCAATTCAACGTGAATCCATCGGCCATCACACACTCACCTAAGCCATATACTTCGCAACAACTATGCGCTAGTTAGCCTGTATAGAATCAGAAAGTTTAACTTGATGGTGGGTATCTCACCGCAGATTTAACGGACCCTAAATCCAGTGGGCATCTTACGCAATATTTCCATCTACGTTTTACCCCCACCTGCGTCGATTGCTTGCTCAAGTAGTAACTCTTCCCCAGGGTCATCACCCCAGTTCGCCCCGCCGCTGAGCTTGGGTTCGGGCCATCGATGCCACGGATTTACTGGCCTACTACCGCTGTCTAGCTCAAGTCGCCAGCGGTGCACTATTTGTAAGCGGTGCCATTCTGGTCACTGTGCCTGCTGGCGTCTCGCCAGATCCGAACGAGGTGTCGGTAAATAACGCGATTTCAGGGCGGTCAAATGAGTTCTGATCGCCCAATACCTTCTTTGAGAGTCGCTGTTGCACGGTTCAGCGACGCGATACCGACAAGCCGCTCCGCCTCGCATGGCACACTACACCTGTGTGAAATATCGAGTATCAAACCATGGCTAGCTTCCCGTCAAAAGCACGAGTTGTCATCATTGGACAAGGCGGCATCGTAGGGGCGTCGGTTGCCCATCACCTCATTGAACGCGGATGGGACGACATTGTCGGCATAGACATGTCCGCCATTCCCACTGACGTGGGCTCCACCGCGCACGCATCCGATTTTTGCTACGCCACAGCTCACGATCAGATGACTTGCTACACCACGATGTATAGCATCGACTTTTTTAAAAAGCGCGGTCGCTATGCACAAGTTGGCGGTCTGGAAGTGGCCCGTGTGGGTGACGATGAGCGCATGGGTGAATTAAAGCGCAAAGTGGCTTCAGGCAAAGCCTTTGGCACAAACGTGCACATGATAAGTGCTGCGGAAACCAAAGAGAGATTTCCGCTGATTGAAGAGGACATGATTCAAGGCGCTATGTGGGACCCTGATGCGGGTTTGGTGGTACCACGCTCACAAGTGGTCTCTGGTGAAATGGTTGAAGAGTGTGTGGCCACTGGCAAGCTGCAAGTTTTTGCGAACACAGAAGCCACGGATTTAACGATCACCGATGGTCGAATCACCGGCGTTACCACATCACGTGGTCACATCGACGCCGATTACGTTGTCGTTTGCGCAGGCCTTTGGGGACGTCTGATTGCCAATATGGCCGGTGAAGATTTACCCGTCATGCCAGTGGATCACCCCTTGTTGTGGTTCGGACCTTATGAAGAATTTGCTGGCACCGGCAAAGACATTGGCTGGCCACTGTTGCGCGATCAAGGTAACTCGGCTTACTTACGTGACACAGGCGATCCCACCAGCACCGAAGGTGGCATGATTGAATGGGGTTACTACGAAGAGTCAGAGCCTCGCTTGTGTCACCCGCGCGATATTTTGGATAAAGAAGAAGCGCGCTTATCGCCCTCCCAACGAGATTTAGACATGGATCAAATCATGGCGCCATTGGAACGTGCCATGGAACTGACACCCATACTCGGCGAACTGGGCTACGATGAAAAACGCTCGTTCAACGGTTTGTTGCAAGTGACCGCCGATGGTGGCCCATCCGTGGGTGAATCAGCGACCGTACGTGGCTTATGGTATGCCGTATCGGTTTGGGTAAAAGATGGCCCCGGTACTGGTAAATTAATTGCCGATTGGATGACTGACGGTAAAACCGAATTGGACCACAGCCATATCGATGTGGCGCGTTACTACAAGTTTCAACAAGAAGAGCAGTACATTCACGATCGTTGCTACGAAACCGCGTTTAAAATCTATAACCCCGCTGTGCACTCCAGAGAGCCGTACTCCAAAGGTCGAAGCTTACGTAAAAGCCCGTTCTATGAGCGTGAAGTGGCGTTAGGTGGCTATTTTATGGAAGCCGCAGGTTGGGAAAGAGCGCACGGATACGCCAGTAATGAGCACTTACTAGACACTTACGGGGACAAAGTGCCCGTGCGTGAACATGAATGGGATAACCGACACTTTTGGCGTGTATCGAATGCCGAACATTTAAAACTCTCAGAAGACGTGGGCATGGTGAACCTATCGCACTTTGCCATTTACGATGTTAAAGGCCCGGATGCTGAGAAACTCATGGAGTACGTTTGTGTGGCAAAGGTTGGCGGCGATACCGCCGTGGGTAAAGGTATCTACACCCATTTTCTTGATCATGACGGCGGGGTCAGAGCCGACTTAACCGTAGTGCGACTCGGCGATGATCATTATCGTGTTATGGATGGTGGCGATGCTGGAAACAGAGACTTTGTTTGGATGCAGCGCCAGTCTCAGGCGCAAAATTTTACGGATGTACAAATTACTGACCGTATTACCGACTTTGCGTGCTTAGGCTTATGGGGGCCAAACGCCCGCACGACCTTGGCCAAAGTGGTTGATGATCCCGACGCGCTTTCCAATGAGAACTTCCCGTTCGTTACCGTAAAAAATATCACCATCGCGGGTAAAACCGTGAGTGCGTTTCGTATCAGCTATGTGGGTGAACAGGGCTGGGAGTTGCACTTTGCTTATGATGATGGGCTGGCGGTGTGGGATGCTTTGGCGGCTGAAGGCGTCACCCCGATTGGCGTGGAAACCTATGCGAACAGTCGGCGTTTGGAAAAAAGCCTGCGATTACAAAATGCCGATCTTTTAACTGAATACAATTTGATGGAGGCCGATTTAGCTCGACCGAAAGTGAAAGCGGCCGATTTTCACGGCAAAGCAGCCTATGTGAAACAACGCGAGTTACCGCATCAAGTGGCCATGCTGTGCACTTTCGTGGTTGACGACAACACCGACAGCCAGGGCATTGCCCGCTATCCAGTGGGTATCTGCCCCATTATCGATCCCGATACCGGTGAAGTGCCAGTGGATTCGAAAGGTCGGCGCAGTTTTACCACTAGCATTGCCTACGGCCCGACGATTGGTAAAAACATTGCACTCGGTTACCTGCCCTATGAACTAGCCTCTATAGGGAAGCGTTTTACTATTGAATATTTCGGTGAACTGTTCCCTGTGAGTGTGGCTGGCGTGGGCTATCAGCCGTTGTATGATCCTGAGAACACCAAACCGAAAAGCTAATGGAGTCTATTAATCATGCGTGGAGCGGGTGGCACTGACGGGGGTGCAGGAATTTTCCTGATTGGGTTGGTCATGATGGTGGCGGGTTTCTACCTGCTGTTAAACGCGATTGTGGTGGATGTGAGCTTCGGCTTTGGCATGCGCTTGTATGGTGTTGGCGGCATGAACATCACCAGCGGCATGATCATGATTCCTTTTATCGCAGGCGTCATTTTCATTTTCTACAACTCGAAAAATCCCATTGGCTGGGTGCTTGCCATTGGTGCGTTGGTCGCCCTATTCGCCGGTGTTTTAGTGAACACACAATTTCGCTTCCAACGTATGAGCGCGTTTGATCTCATCACGATATTGGTCTTAGCGTTTGGGGGTCTTGGATTGTTTTTACAGTCACTGAGAACCTTATCTCGATAGAACCCCTTAGGTACGGGAGGTTGTTTTTTTATTGAATACTGCACCTTAAAAGCTGGCCTCACTGAACAAGCTGAGGCCAGCACCGAAAGCTAAGATTATTCCATCTGCGCGGAACTTATTGACGACCACCGCCTCGCTTGTGTTCACCCCGGCCCTTACGACCACCTTCGTCACGACTTTCTCGCACTTCTTGCATGCCAGCACCTTCTGCATCACTGACGGTTCCATCTTGGTCAAGATCCAGTTGGCTCGCCATCGCTTCACGGCGAGCTTGCTTTGCCGCTCGCTTCTCACTGCGTGATAACTCACCATCACCATCAGCATCGAATTGCTCTAACGTGGACGCCTTTCGATCCGCTCGTACAAGTTTCTTTTCTTCTTTAGAAAGCTCACCGTTTCCATCCATATCGTAAGTGGCCAACGTTTCGGCTTTCTTAGCCTCCTGGGCAGCCGTGATTTCCTCGGCAGAAATAACACCGTCTCCATCATTGTCAACTAAGTTCAACGGTGTGGCAGCACCCACATTGAGCGCAATCAGGCTACCAAGAACGATAGGTGCGAATTTATTAAAGTTTGAAAATTTAATCATGAGGATATTCCTGTCGTAGTTAAAGTTCGCAACCTCTACAAAGTTTTTTGCTTTGCTGTGTTGCTTGATAACTACTATCGACCTCAATCGTGCAAACATCGTGTAAGGAACGTGCAAATAGTTGGGAAGATTTAAGGCTCTGTACCTAGTTCAAATTTGTAGCCAATGCCATACACCGAATGCACAAAGGTTTCCGAATCGTTCATTGCAGTAAGCTTTTGCCGTAACTTTTTCACGTGGCTGTCGATGGTTCTATCGCTCACAATTCTGCCATCGGGGTAAATCCGGTTCATGAGCTGGGTGCGATTAAATATTTGCCCAGGCCGATCACTCATCACTTTCAGCAAGTTCAGTTCTACCGCTGTCAACTCACACTCTGCACCATCCATAGTGACGCGAGCTGTTTGGGTATTAACGACAAACCGGCTAGATTGATCTGTATTAGATTGGGTTCCAGCGCGTCTCAATATGGCTTTTACGCGCGCAACCACTTCGCGCGGGCTAAACGGTTTGCATACATAATCATCGGCTCCCACCTCCAAACCCAACAAACGATCGATTTCTTCCACACGAGCCGTTAGCATAACGATGGGGACTTCCGAGGTTTTCCGCAGTTCCTTACACACACTCAAGCCATCCAGCCCGGGTAGCATCAGGTCCAGTAAAATAAGATCGGGACAAGTCAGCATAAAAGCTTGCAGCGCTTCTGCCCCGTCATTAAACACATCCACCTCATAGCCTTCCTTCACCAGATAACTTTCCAGTAAAGCAGCTAATTTAGGCTCATCTTCGACAACCGCTATGTGTGCGCTCATGTGAGTTTTTGCCAATCCTGTGGAAACCGAACCCTAACCCCCAGGCCGCCTGAGTCTGAGTGATAGGCCGTGAGACTGCCTTGGTGACTGTTAACAATTTTTTTAACAACCGATAAGCCCAAGCCAGAACCACCAGAATTTCTGTTACGGGATTCATCCGTTCGGTATAGAGGCTCAAACAGCTGTGTGAGTTGTTCATCCGATACACCGGGTGCCGAATCAGACCAGTCGAGAAGGATGGCGTCATCGACACGGCTCAGGTTAATTCGTATCTCGCCAGACGCATCGGTATAGCGCACAGAATTTTGCAATAAGTTGTCGACAAGTTGTTCCAAACGCCCAGCGTCGGCATGAAGCTCTAGCGGATTTTGACTCGCCTGGACGGATACGCTTAAGCCCGCTTCAGAAATGGAATTCTGTGCAATGTCAACCCGTTGCTGAACCAAATCCAGTAAGTCCACCGTGCTCATCGAGTACTCGAGCGCACCAATATCGGACAGAGTTAATTGATGTAGATCATTGATTAAAGCCCCCAAACGAGTCGACTCAGAATGCAGTGAGTCAATAGCCGCTCGATCGGTTGGCCTGATGCCATCTTGCATGGCCTCAAGCTCGCCCTGCAGAACCGCCACGGGGGTTCGTAGCTCATGCGAAATTTCAGCCATCCATTGACGACGCGCTGTTTGGTTACTTTTCAATGTGTTCGCGAGTTGGTTTATCTTATTCGATAAATCCCCAATTTCATCTTTACTGATGTCATCGATTTGATGGCTGTAGTCGCCATCGCTAATTAGGCCAACCGCCTTGTTTACCTTAACGATCGGTTTAACCATTCGAGAGGCACACGCGATTGCCAGCAGCGCCGAGAGAAACACCATAACAAACGCTGCATACACATTACTGCGTAGCTGTTGCCCGATAAACACGTTTTCAATATCTCCGGGTAAGCCGCGAGGTTTACGTATTCCCAAGTAACCGATAGTCTCGCCTTCGGATGCCAACGCTTCCCACACAACATGCTTCTGCGGAATGTGCTCACCGACTAATAGCTGCCGATTATGATCCAGCAGCAGCAGTGGGCGTTGGCGCCCACCTTCTCTACCCGGCGGGCGCGGCCGGCGTTGTCTAATGGGTGTTGCATCAGAGGGTGAAGTCTGAGCAGCTTGGGCACTGGCCGCCTCCTGCAAACGTTCTAAGCGCTCCTGCCGTCGAATGGGCGGCTCACCATTGATGGGTGGCTTAGCGATCAGCTGACGCAATAGACTCGGTTCGCTCTCTAACCATTCCCATCCCGCATGCTCTTCATGGGCTTGAATCAACCCATCAATCACCGTACTCAAGCGTTGCTTCTCTGCCTGCACCACATAGCGTGAGAAGCCTCGATCGATTGCCCAGCTATTGAACGTAGCCAGCAAGGCAATCAGTAGCACGCTGGATGTTAAAAGAATAAGGAACAGTTGATACTTTAATCGCATGAGGACACCTAGTATTCAACCAGTTTAGAGTTTTATCGACCCGGTTTCTGCTCAATTGCGTAATTTCCTCAGTATTTGCACAATTTACGCTTTGCCATGGCTTTCTATTCTCTACTCCGTGCTTTAAGTGTCACACACACAAAAAAAGCGCCACAAGTAACCTTGTGGCGCCCTTTATCAGGCAAACAACCGTGGTGTTCGATTAAATATCGAATACCAAAGCGAAACTAGTCACGCTGTCACTGCTTGACGACAATGGGTTATCACCCGAAGACAAATCGCTGTTATTGCGCGAGAAGTGTGAGATTTTGAACGACAGGTTATCCGATACGCGAAAGCCCAAACCAAGTCCAAATTCCACGAACGTGTTGTCACTTCCGAAGTCACTACGCAAATCGGCAGTGAAGGTGGTGTTTTCGTTGAAGCGATTCAGGTAGTTCACGCCAAGGTAACCGATGCCGCCAGCGATGTCATCGCCATTAACAACCGTGGTGTTTTTGTTACCCACACCAATTTCAGCGCTTAAGTAGCCCGTAGAATCAGAGAAAAAGCGGTGACCTACACCGATGACCTGCCGAGTGGCTTGATCGATGTTAGCTGGCTTGTCTTGCTCCCAATCTAAGATACCGAAAAAGTAGGTGCGGTCTGTGTAGTAATACTTAGGTTGGTAACCCAAAGCGATTCGGTTGGAGTTATCACCACGGACAATACGGCGAACCGGGTTGCCATTGGCATCTTCTTCGGTGACAACAATGGTGGATTTGCCTTTGAAGACAGAACCGAATACCAAATGTTCCCAGCGGCCAACGGTTTTACCCAGTCGAATTGCGCCATTGATGTTGCTGGCTTCTGAATTACCTGTTGAGGTGTTTGCACCCAAGGTAGCCGTACCACGCCAGCCTTCTAACACGGCAGACGCATGCCCATCAGCTAATGAGACAGAAGAAAAAGATAAGGCAGCCAAACCCAGTGTGGTTGCCGCGATGGCTCGCACCGCGATGTTGCTTGTACGTGTAGTCATGAATATGCAAGTAAATTGTAGGGACGACTAGTTTGGCTGTATAAGTCATGGCGTGCGAAACTTTTTCGTGAACAAGTGTTTCGAATACAACCCGACAAATTGGTAATGTCAAAACATCAACACGGTGTGCGTAACTATTATTGCCACATTCATGATATCAATAGCATTGTGAATTAATTAAAGGAATAGTTTCAGTATGTTCATCAAACGTTTCAGATATTGCACCATTGCGGTGCTTGCGAGCGCATTGGCGGTGTTCACTGGTGCACCAGTCAACGCCCAATCTTTGGAAGGAAAACTCGACGCCAGTTTGCGATTCGGTTTGGAGCTGAATACAGAACCGGATACGGTTTTAGGATTGAACAACTTTGGGTCACGAGTCCGTTATTCCGGCAGCTCGGCCATAAACTCTTCAACCGCTGCCATCGGATATTTGGAATTAGGCGTAGATGATTCGGAAGGTCTTGAGACAACAAGAGAAGGATGGATAGGCCTTGACGGTAATTTCGGCAAAATCACCGTTGGCACACAATATTCAGCGCTCTACGATTTTGCGACCAGTAAAACCGATATCGCAAATTGGGGCAGTTGCTTGCTGCAACTGGGGTGCGGAAGATCCACATCAACAGCTAAATACAGCAATCAAATAGGTGATAGTTTAAGTTTTGGGGCATCCGCTCGAATAGACGATACCGACGTTGATGACTCGCTGCTGGAAGAATTAGGTTTTGCAGTCGGCTTCGGCGGCAGTAACTTGGAGCTTGGTGCAGGTTTGGTTTACGCCAGCAAAGAAGGATTGAGTAAAGCCGGCTTCGGTTTTGAAGTAGCCGCCTCTATGGATTTAGGCTCGTTACAAGTGGCTGCAGACTTCCAATACTCAGACAAAAATATTTCCGCTCGAGTAACTCAAGGAGCGACAAAGGCCCGCACGGTTTTAACCTTAACAACTACCGTCGGGAACGCCTACGGTGTTTTTAGTATTGCCAATTTGGATAACACGCCGTTTTACATCACTGGTGGGTATACGTTTAACTTGAGCAAAAATGCCTACCTCTATACCGAACTGCAGGCGAATCAACCGGATCTGGATAACGTGGATGCATCGCTAGAGGCTCGTTCGGTGTTTGTTTACACCTTTGACGGCATTCGCACCACGTCTAACTAATGATTCAAAGGTAATAAAGGCTATTAAGCGCTGCCACGAGCCATTGCTTTTAGCACTTGCTGCGTGGCAGCCACTAAGGGGTCGTGTGTCTGCTTTAGCAATGCCACGCGATCAAACACGTCGCTGTCTTTATTCACCGCATCTCGCAGCGCCTGGCCGAACGCCATTCGAAGTTCCGTGCCAATATTAAATTTGCACACAGCACTGTTTCTTGCCAGCTTGGTACGTTGTGCACTGGGTACACCCGATCCGCCATGAATCACCAAAGGAACGGTCGTGACGGATTCGATAGCCTGAATGCGAGATTCATCCAGTTCCGATGCCGATTCCTGTTGCAGGTGCACGTTGCCCACTGAAATGGCCATCGCATCCACCTGAGTTTCTGCGGCAAATCGCTTTGCCTCATTCGCATCCGTTCCGGCAGACTGTTCGCCGCCGTCGTATCCGACGAATCCGATTTCGCCTTCGCACGAGACACCGGCTTTGTGCGCCAAGGCCACGATTTCAGCCGTCTCATCAATATTTTGTTGCAGCGGTTTTCTAGAGCCGTCGAACATGACGGAAGAGAATCCACTATCAATGGCAATTTGGCACTCTTCTAGGGTGTAACCGTGATCCAGATGTGCCACAACCGGTACGCTGGCACTTTCCGCTAAGTGACGAAACATTTTGCCTAATATGGGCAAAGGTGTGTGCTCGCGGCAACCCGGACCTGCTTGCAGAATGACCGGTGAACCTTCAATTTCTGCCGCGGCTACATAAGCACGCATGTCTTCCCAGCCTAATGTGACTAACCCGGCAACCGCATACCCGTGTTTTAGCGCTGGCTGCAATACGGCTTCTAGTGTGACTAACGACATTACTTGAACTTCGCAATCATATCTTTGATGCCAGGAATCGTTTCGATTTGATACGCATGCGTGGGTTGAAAATATTGCACTAAAGAGCGTTGACTTAAACCACCCAAAATAGTGAAGTAATACATTTCATACCCCGGTAATACCGCGCAAGGGTGATAACCATTGTCTAAACAAATGGTTGAGCCATCAACAATGTGGTACGCATCTCCGGCTTCGTTGTCTTTACGTTGCAGCATTTGTACGCCAGAGCCATGATTAGGCTTGAACCGAAAATTGTAGGTTTCATCGTGGCGTGTTTCATCCGGAAGTCTGTCGGTATCGTGCTTATGTGATGGGAATCCAGACCACCCGCCTTGACCCACAGTGAACAATTCGCTGACTAATAAGCGGCCTACTTTATCGTGATGTTTTTGACCCAATATGTGCTTAATTTTACGGTGTGTTTTCGTATCATCCGAACCGTACTGCACTAAATCTAATGCATCAGCACGTACATCAAACGGCTCGAACACTTGATCAAATCGTGCACCGGCAATGAACGTTTCTGTTTCTTCGGACACACAAACCAGTGTCACCTTAGCCCCAACCGGGATGTATACCCCTTCGGGTTCTCCGTCCCAAACATCCTCACCACGATTTCCCACCGCAGTAAAAGACACACCTTCGACTTCAACATCAATGGAGCCCGTCGCTGGCACTATGCAAGTTTCATAACCGGGTACTTGATATTCAAACGCTTCCCCTTTTTTCAACTTAACAATATTGAAGTAGTTCAAAGGAACCGTGGGATTGTCCACATCAACGATGGGCTTATTCTGATTGTCAAACGGTGCGATATGCATGCGTGTTCCTTATCACGATAAAGGGCCTTGCCTACGACGCTGTGTCGCTTGGCCCTGGATGTTCAGCTAAAAACGATTCGAGTTCTTCAGTGGTCGGCATCGCCGCAGAACAACCCACTCGCGACACGACGATGGACGCACTGGCAGACCCTCGTAGCACCGCATCTTTCAATGAATGACCACTTGCCAATGAGGCAATAAATCCCCCCATAAAACTGTCGCCAGCGCCGGTGGGCTTGAGTGCATCAACCGGATAAATACCGGTTCGAATTTCTTTTTCACCGCTTAAGGTGATAGCGCCTTGCTCGCCCATTTTATACACCACGATGTGGGCATCCCGAGACACTAACTCACGAGCTTTATCCAACCCGTGCTCATAGCTACCGGCCATGAATCCAAACTCCACATCGTTACCGATGATGATGTCGCAAAGCCCACCCGCTTTTGAGTAAGTGGCCGCCGCATCTTCAGCCGATTCCCAGCTGTACGGACGATAATCAATATCAAAAATCAACGGCAACCCTGCTTGCCTGGCTAAATCAAAAGCCTGAAAGGCGGCCGTGCGAGAAGGTTCGGCAGCTAAAACGGTACCCGTGGTAATGAGTGCGCTGTATTGGGAGAAATCCACCGCATTGACATCATCCACAGTCATTTGAAAATCGGCTGCGCCGTTTCGATAGATGACGGACTGGTGATCATCAATTCGACTTTCCACCACCGCTAACGAGTTCCTGAATTCACCGCCAACCGAACGAACATGAGTTCGATCAATTTGGTAGCGATCCAATTCGTTTAAACAAAATCGACCGATGGCGTCGTCTGAAACACTAGTGACCAAAGCACTGCGCCCACCTTGTTTGTTGATGGCCACGCAGATGTTGGCAGAGGAGCCACCTAGGCAGCTGAAAAAGTGTGTAGCCTCTTCGGTTTTAGTGCCTGGTGGATCAGGATAAAAATCCATACCCGCTCGGCCAATACACAAAAACGGTTTGGCAAATAATTGTGTGGCGTCAAACATCGCGCTTATACCCCTTGACGCTGTTCAACCCGAGCGGATTCCCAATCGTCATGCGCTTTGTTAATGGAGTCGTGTTCGCTCACCTGTGGTGTACCGACTTCCCACCATGTATGACCTTCCGCAGTCCAGCCTTCATAGGGATCCACCTGCATAACAATGACAGATGTTTCGTCACGGGCTTTCGCACGTTTAAAGGCTTCAGCCAATTCATCAGGATTTTGCACCGTTTCAGCCACAGCCCCCATCGAGGCAGCGTGTTGTTCAAAATTCACGCTCACGGGTGTGGGCACGGTTGGGCAATCGGCGATGAGGTTGTTAAAGCTTTCATTACCGGTATTGTTCTGCAGTTTGTTGATAACCGCAAAGCCGCCATTATCCAGCACACAAATGATGAGTTTTTTCTGACTTAAAACCGCCGAATAGACATCTGAATTCAGCATCAAGTAAGAGCCATCACCGATGAACACCACCGTATCTTGCTCTGCTTCAGTTTCACTTTGGGCAATACGAGCCCCCCAAGCACCCGAAATTTCATAACCCATGCAGGAGAAACCAAACTCGACATCGACTGTGCCCGGTGACAAGGTTTTCCAGTTGGCCGTCACTTCCGCAGGTAAACCACCCGCTGCAGCGACCACCCGATCACGCTCACCCATTAATGCATTCACGACACCGATGGCTTGAGCGTAACTGTTGGGTTTGTTGCCTCCGTAGGCAACGTTTTCAGACACGTAATCGTTCCATTGCCCGCGTTCTTGTTGTGCATTCTTAACCCACGAATCAGCCACTTGGTGCTGGCCTAATTTTTTGCTGAGTGCTTCAAGGCCAAGCTTTGCATCCCCGACCATGTGCACAGACCCATGCTTCATGGCGTCGTGACGCCCCACATTCAAGCTGACCAATTGCGCCGACTTAGCAAATGCCGTCCATGAACCGGTGGTGAAATCTTGTAAGCGCGTACCGACTGCAAAAATTACATCGGCTTGCTTAGCAATGGCATTGGCCGAGTTCGAACCAGTCACACCCAGTGGCCCGATGTTTAACGGGTGTTCATTGACTAAATTTGCACGACCTGCAATCGTTTCTACCACTGGAATGTTATGTTTTTCCGCAAATGCGGTCAATGTTTCAACGGCCCCTGAATACTGCACGCCACCGCCTGCAATTAGCACAGGGCGCTTAGCGGCCAGCAATTGCTGCGTGACTTGTTCCAGCTCTTGCTCATCCACGCTCTGACGGCGAATACGATGAACGCGTTTCTCAAAGAAGATATGGGGGTAGTCATACGCCCAACCTTGCACATCTTGCGGCAAGCCGATAAACGCTGGGCCACAATCGACTGGATCTAACATCGTGCCCAATGCATTAGGTAGCGATTGCAAAATTTGCGCGGGATGACAAATACGATCCCAATAACGGGTGACCGGTTTGAAAGCATCGTTAACACCGAACGTAGGATCGTTAAAATTTTCTAATTGTTGCAGCACTGGATCGGGCAAGCGGGTTAGAAAAGTATCCCCACATAACATCAACATCGGCAAACGGTTGGCATGAGCCAGGGCCGAAGCGGTGAGTAAGTTTGCTGTGCCTGGGCCTGCGGATGCGGTGCAGAACATCATGCGTCGACGCAGATGGTATTTCGCATAGCCCGCTGCAGCAAAACCCATACTTTGTTCGTTTTGGCCACGATACAGAGGTAGCTCTTCTCGGTGGTCATATAACGGGCCACCTAAACACGGCACGTTACCGTGGCCAAAAATTCCGAAACCACCACCGAAAACGCGAACCTCTTCGCCTTCTATTAATGTGTACTGATTGACCATCCAACGAACAATGGCCTGTGCGGTGGTTAAACGCACGGTGGAATCAAGCTCGCTCATGAAGAATTAACCAAGGTTGTTTGTTGACGCTGGAAACAGCCCCAGGATACAATGAAATGCAACCGGTTGCAAAGCATTACCGCTACGGATAACCGGGTATTCACACTACTAATTAGCAACCGATTCCAAAATCGTTTCAAGGTACCGCATTCATGAGCATTAAGATCGGAAACGCACCCTGTTCTTGGGGTGTTGAATTCGCCGATGACGCCCGCAATCCGAGCTGGCAATCGGTCTTAAGTGACTGCGCAAAAGCAGGCTATAAAGGCATCGAATTGGGACCTGTCGGGTTTATGCCCGAAGAGCCCGACGTATTAGGTGCGGCGCTGGCTGAGCACGACCTAGAATTGATTGGTGGTGTTGTATTCAGGGCGTTTCACGACCCGAACGCCTGGGAAGATGTGCTCGATGGCGCACACCGAACGTGCGCAGCTCTCAAAGCCCATGGTGCGCAGCACTTCGTACTCATCGATTCCATCGCAAAAGAACGCGCACCCACCGCTGGTAGGCCGTCTGAAGCGGTTGCCATGGATGATGCGCAATGGAAAGCCTACGTTGAAAGAATCTCTACGGTGGCTAAGATAGGCCGCGATGAATACGGGCTTATACCTGAAATTCATCCTCACGCTGGTGGCTTTATGGATTTTGAGCCTGAGGTGGAGCGCTTGTTGGAAGAAGTCGATGCGGACTTATTAAAGATTTGCATCGACACGGGGCACTGTACCTACGCAGGATTTGATCCGGTTGCCTTCATGCAACGTCATCGTGATCGCATCACCTACGTTCACTTTAAAAGTACCGATGCCAAAGTTAAAGCCAATGCTATTGCCAATCGCACCGGATTTTATGAAGCGTGTGGTGAGGGTATTTTTTGTAATTTGTCCGACGGTGAAGTGGATTTTCCAGCCGTACAAAAATTGTTGGTCGACACTCAGTTCTCGGGCTGGTGCACCATAGAACAAGACTGCGACCCCACTCTCGACCCCGATCCTCTGCGAGATGCAACAGTGAATCGCGAATACCTGCAAACGATCGGTTTCTCTTAAAAGGCTGTGACCATGACAAAACTTTCTTGGGGAATGATTGGGGGCGGCGAAGGCAGCCAAATTGGGCCCGCTCATCGCTTGGCTTCTGGCTTAGATGCCCTATTTGAATTCAAAGCCGGTGCGCTGGATCACCGACCCGATGAAGGTCGTGACTACGCCATGCGTTTAGGCATTGCAAAAGACAGAGCCTATGGCGATTGGAAGGAAATGCTGGCGGGAGAATCCGCTCGCGAGGATCGAATCGATTTAGTCACGGTAGCCACGCCCAATTCCACCCACTACGAAATCACAAAAGCCTTTTTAGAGGCTGGCTTTCATGTGTTGTGCGAAAAGCCAATGACCATGACAGTGGAAGAAGGCGAGGATATTGTGCGCACCGCAAAAGCTGCCAATCGTTTGTGTGCAGTAAATTACGGCTATTCAGGTTACTCGTTAGTACGCCATATGCGCGCTATGATTGCTCGAGGGGATATTGGCAAAGTCCGTTTAGTGAATGCAGAATTTGCGCACGGTCATCACGCCGATGCCGCCGATGCGGACAACCCGCGCGTGCGCTGGCGCTATGATCCTGAACAAGCCGGTGTGTCTGCACAGTTTGCCGATTGCGGTATTCACGCCTTACACATGGCAAGCTTTGTCACTGGCCAAGAAGTCACAACCTTGTCAGCCGATACCGTCTCCTGCATTGCCTCTAGAGTGCTGGAAGATGATGCCATGGTGAACTTTCGTATGGACGGTGGCACCGTTGGCCGCTTATGGACGTCCTCCATTGCCATCGGTCGGCAACACGGCTTAGCCATTCAAGTATTCGGTGAAACAGGAGGGCTGCGTTGGTCACAGGAACATCCCAATCAGCTGTACTACATGCCACTAAACGAACGTTTACAAATTATTGAACGCGGTGAATCTGATTTATCACCGGAAGCGGATCGAACCACGCGAGTCACCATCGGGCACGCGGAAGGCATGCCTTTAGCGTTTGCGAATATCTACACAGATTTATCGGAAGCGATACACGCTTTGAAAGAGAATCGAGACTGTGATCCAGCAGCCAATTTATTCCCACGGGCCGAAGATGGTTTAAGGTCTATGTCGGCAGTCACCGCTGTTGCAGAATCTGGGAAAGCACAGGGTGCATGGGTGGATGCCCGTCCACCGATGTATCGTTAAGTTAACACACAAGCCTTACAACCCCTGATTGAATGCATACCTACCATTCAATCAGGAAAGTCTACTTCCGAGGGCGCAAAGTACCGCGTTCAATCACCTTACTGGGGAACAATCTCGCCTCTGGATAACGTCTGGGGTCATCCAACATCGCTTCAATTAACTCAATAGATGAATGCACAATTTGACGAATCGGTTGGCGAATGGTGGTGAGATTTATGTTCTCCCAGCGCGCCATTTCCATATCATTTAAACCCAAGATACCAATGTCGCCCGGCACAGACAAGTGCTGATCACTTATCGCACTTAAAGCGCCAATGGATAACACATCATCGCCACAAAAATACGCCTCAACGCGAGGCTGCGACGCAGCGCTTAGCAATCGCTTCATTTCCGCGCGACCGGCATCAAACGAATACGCCTCGGCATAGGAATGACTTACCTGCACCTTTGGTGCATGTTGTTGAAGCTCGGTTAAAAACCCCTTGTAGCGATCTTGCGTTGAAGTCGCTTGTTCAGGCCCACCCAAAAACGCAACGTGCTGATACCCACGATCGAGTAATTCGCGTGCGGCAATTCGGCCACATTCCACATTATCAACTCCCACAACATGCACCTCGGGGGCACTGGAATGGCGACCGAAGGAATGCACTATCGGCATACCTGCTTTTCGAAATGCTTGTGAAAACTCAGGCGGTAACGTGGATGATGCGACCACCACACCGTCTACGGAATACTGACGCAGCATTTGTAACGACTGATCAGGATCTGTTTCGTCAGTTAAGTTAACCAATAAGGGCCGTAAGCCGCGCTCCTGTAAGCCGCGGGTAAACAAATCAAATACCTCAAGAAAGATGGGGTTATGAAAGTTGTTTGACACCAAACCAATAAGTCGTGTGCGCCCGGTGGTTAAGCTCGAGGCCAGCGCATTGGGTGCGTAACCCAATTCATTCGCCGCTTTCTCCACTCGACGACGCATGGCATCCGACACGGACGCACCATCAGTGAAGGTACGAGAAACCGCAGAACGAGAGACGCCTGCCCTTTGTGCCACATCTTTTAAGGTTATCGACATTGGCGCAGCCTAACGCTAAGGGGCCCAAAAACTAGGCCGCTCCCTCGTAATCAGCACCGGTTTTTGCACCCGTTATGTACGCGACCACATCCTGACCGTCGGTTTCATCACGCGTTAAATTCGCCACAATGCGACCACGTCTAAACACCACAATCCGATCAACCAGATCCATCACTTGCCGCATGTTGTGACTGATAAGAATTAACGGTTCACCCGCTTCCTTCAGAGTGCGAATGATATTTTCTACCTGCGCGGTTTCCTGCACACCCAGAGCCGCGGTTGGCTCATCCATGATAGTAAGTTTGGATGCGAACGTGGCTGTGCGAGCAATCGCTACGCACTGGCGTTGCCCACCGGACATATTTTGGATGGTATTACGAATGTTTGGAATCTTAACCGCTGTTCGCTCAAGGCCTTCGATGGTGGCCTCGCGCATCGCTTTGTAATTTAATAAACGAAAGGGCCCAAGCCAATTTAACTTGGTTATTTCACGCCCTAAGAAAAGGTTGTCAGGTACATCCAGATCATCCGCTAAGGCCAACGTTTGGAAAACGGTTTCAATACCCGCCTCACGCGCCTGAATGGGACCAGAAAAATGCACCTCTTGCCCATCAAAAATAATTTTGCCGCTGGTGCGTTGTTCAACGCCAGTGATTTGCCGGACGAAAGTAGATTTACCCGCCCCGTTGTCACCCATGATCGCTACGTGCTCACCTTTTCCAAGAATGAAATTCGCATCGGTTAGTGCGTGCACCCCACCGTAGTGTTTGGTGAGGCCTTGTGTTTCAAGAATCGGTTCAAGATTATCGTCACTCATTTTCATCATTGTTATGACCTCTTCGCGGCACGTTCTTGACGCACTTTGTCCAACACAACTGCTCCAATAATAATTGCGCCCATGGCCATTAACTGGAAATACGCATCAAGTTTCACGTAAGTGAAACCCGATTGAATCACGCCAAACACCATCGCCCCAAGCACCGTACCCACGATTGATCCGCGCCCGCCAGTCAGACTGACGCCACCGATAACCGCCATCGCGATGGCATACAACTCGTAGAAAATTCCCATGCCCGATTGTGCTGTGAGATTTTTAGAACTTAAAATAATCGCCGCAAACGCTGCCAACATGGAAGCAATCATGTACACCAGCACTTTGTGCTTTTGCACATTAATGCCCGACATGCGAGCTGCGTCTTCGTTCGAGCCAATGGCGTAGGTGTGTTTGCCGTAAACGGTGTACTTAAGAATAAAGTGAAACAAGATCGCAAGGCCGATGAACCAATACACCGGCATCATCCCGCTGCCCAGCCCAGCGTAACTCTCTGTCGGAAATGACACCGGCTTACCGCGCGTCCAAGCTTGCGCGATACCGCGACAAATCAAAAACATGCCCAATGTGGCGATAAATGGTGGAATGCGAGTAAACGCGATGAAGCAGCCGTTTATTCCTCCGATTAACGCACCAAAGGCAAGCCCCACAATGATGGGTATGAGGATGGGTAAATCGAATGCCCACTCACCAAACACCGCTTTGGGATTAGGCCCACCATTGACCAGCTCGGTTTGTGCAAATGACATCACAATCATTGCTGTGGCCCCCACCAAGGGGCCAGATGAGAGATCAATACCACCAGAGATGATGACTTGTGTCACCCCCAGTGCAATGATGCCGATGATGGAGACTTGCAGAATGATGATGCGCAGACGCGCTTCATTAAATATTGAATCAAAGCGGTCGCGGGAATCAAACAGAAAACTTTGATCATTCATGTAGGGCAGCAATTGCCCCAGCGCTTCGAAGATGGCGATGATAATTATCAGCGCGATTAAAATATTGAGTTCATTGGGCCAAGTGCGTTTTTTTTGATCGAACACTAAGCCGCCGGTGCCTTGTTTTGTTTCAGCCATGGTTGGCCACTCTCCTGCCTTACATTACCTACTGATAGTGGCGTACAAAGTTGCTAAAGCAAATGTTCACACACCTCTAAAATGAAACGGGCACCACTAATGCAGTGCCCGTATTCAATACCACTACGTCATTGACTTACATAAAGTCTTTAACGTTCTCAGGAGTTACCAGCTTGAACGGGATGAAAACCGTCTTATCAACAGATTCACCGTTGGCAAGTTTAATCGCTGTATCAATAGAGCCTGCACCTTGGCCTGCAAGATCTTGGAAAACAGTCACATCCATTTCGCCCGCTTGCATAGAAACCAGCGCGTCAGGCGTTGCATCAACACCACCGACTACGACATCTTCCATAGCGATTCCAGAAGCCTTCATTGCTTGAATTGCACCAATTGCCATTTCATCGTTGTTACCGAAAACCGCATCAAAGGGCTCGCCCGATGCGATCCAGTTAGTCATCATGTCTTGCGCTTCGTCACGTGACCAGTTTGCAGTTTGCTCATCAATCAAAGTGATGAAGTTACACATATCCATACCGATGACATCGTGAAAATCTTTTGAACGTTGAACAGCGGCTTGGTTAGACAAACGACCCATCAACATGTAAGCGGTTGCACCACCTGACTTACCCATGGCCCGAAGATCTTGGCACATGCGGAAAGCAGCTAATGTACCTGACTCAATTTCGTTCGAGGCTACGAACGCTTGACCATCGGGTAACGTATCCATGTTGCCTGGCTGGCGGTTTACGTACACTAGCGGGATGCCAGCGGCCGAGGCCGCGTTAGACATAGCTTCGGTTGCATCGGTATCCACCGCGTTTACGATGATTGCGTCGACACCTGAGGCGATGAAGTTATTAATTTGATCAAGCTGCTTAGCAACATCTTCTTGCGCATCTTCCATCTGCAACTCAACACCTTCAAGCGTTTCCAAATGCGCTGTCATGCCGTTACGCATGATGGTCAGGCCGTTGTCGTCGAAGTTTGCAATCGATACACCTAATGTTTCAGCCAGAACGGGGCCTGACAACATAGTTGCTGTTGCTACTGCAGCTGCAATTAACGATTTTGTTTTCAACTGTCTATCTCCAAATGATTGTGTCCGGCACACGGGATGTTTTGACCGGATGCCCCAAAGAGGCCGCGATAAAAAATACGATTCACGCAACGGAAAAGCACACAGCTTCCTCGTGCACACGCCCGATTATGCGAGGAAGAGTCAGCAGATGCAAGCCTTTTTTGCAACCGGTTGCAAGTTGTGTGAAGCGGCAAATCCCCACAAAATTAGAAATAACGGCAGCCTAGCCAGCTTGCCTGGATGCTCTCATGGACTGGACCCCACAGAGACCAGTTGACTTGCAACTGGTTGCAGATCTAGAAAAAAGGCAGTTCTTGCAAAATACCACTGACAGGGCCGTCTGCCCGGCGCACACAAACCTGGGCTCCGGGCTTGATAGAGGCATCCACCAAGGCGTACCCGATGTTCTTTGCTAATCGAGGGGAAAATACGCAAACCGTCATAGCGCCCACCCGTTGGCCATCGACCTCGATTGACTCCCAAGCAAAGCCCATGGGTTTTGCCGTCTCCCCTTCTAATACGACGCCGAGCTGATGACGCTGAACGCCGCTAGCAACAATTTTTCTAAGTGCCTGAACCCCGACGACCTCATCGGGTACGTCGAGGTTCACAAAATTTCCCAAACGAACTTCAAAGGGATTAGTGGAATCATCCGTGTCTCCGCCCACGGACACTAACCCGCTTTCCACGCGCTCTGGGGTGGCAGGAGCGCCCGGTCCGATACCATAGGGTTGGCCCGCTTCTGCGACTCGATTCCAAAGTTCTGCGCCTTTTGAGCCATCCTTCAAGTAAAGCTCAAACCCGCCCTGCTTCGACCAACCCGAGCGTTGCACAACCAACGGAATACCGGCTAATTCTGTCTCCTTAAACCAAAAATATTTCAGCTCTTTTACCCAATCACCGAGTAAATCTGACACCACACTTTCCGCTTTCGGCCCTTGCACAGCTAAGGGCGATACATCCGGTTCGGACACCGATACACGTAAACCCCGCTCAGCGGCAATGGCTTTAGCCCAATACCAAATGTCGGAATCCGCGATGGAAAACCAAATCAACTCATCTGAAAATTTCAACACCACAGGGTCATTAAGTAATACCCCTTCGTGGTTGCAGATCGGTGCGTACTTACCTTGGCCGACGGCACAGTTCGATAAATCTCGCACCGTGAGTAGTTGCGCCAGTTTCAATGCATCAGGGCCACTTAATTGCACCTGTCGCTGCACGCCCACATCCCACATCGAAACCGAATTAAGGATGCGCCAGTACTCGCCCTCTGGGTCACCATAGGAGGTTGGTAAAATCATGCGATTGTAAATGGATGCCGATGTCATGCCGGCCGCTTGGGCCGATTCATAAAACGGAGACGGTCTCAGGCGAGCGGTTGGATGGATTGAGAACATGGGCGCACGAGGACGGGGCTGTCGATTACGAGAGTGTGCGTTTTTCGTGGAAACAACGCCATGCCCGTCCTGAATCCAGTGCGTCATCGACTGACTCAAGTGCGCTATTGAGCGCTGTATTTTGCAAACCCGCCACGGTCACACAAGCCCCCAAGCGAATCGCATCCCGCATAACACCCGCTTGCCCTTGTAAGGCCGCCATCCCCAAGTCAGCACAAGCCAAGGCAGCGGCTTGGTGATCGGACGCTGCAACCGGCGGCCATGGCACCGTGCGCTGGTTTTGAGTGATACCCAACGAGGCAGGATCCACCGGCACTTCCGCTAACTGGATGTCGTCGAAAGGCACAATTCGACCCGATTGCGCATGCGACGATCTTTGCCAAGGAAAGTAGCGTGACACTTGGGCCACCGAGGGCACGATGCCACCTTCCACACCTCTCACAAAAGTGGCGGAATCAAAGCCGGCAACGTCTGCGCACATCGCATAGATGGGGGGATAAGGCTTGTGTACATAGCCTGTCACCAAATGGTTTTGCGCCTTTGCCTTGAAGGGCTGCACACAGCACTCCAAAGTGGACAAACACGGCCGCTTCACGATCAAGTCGCGTAAGTCATTTAACGTCGCCAGATTCGGTGTGATCGTCGATTGATCCACGATGACCCAACCGGCATTCTTTTCTAATATCGCAGCGGCCGCTGTCATGGATTCGCTGACAGCGATGCCACAGGCTTGCAACACAGACAATCCGGTTAAACCGTATTTAGGTGACATGGTAATGGGGCTATGAGTCACAGAGGCTATGCCCATTGCAGACAGCACCGCCGGAATAAAGGGTGAGGCAGGTAAGCCCCGAGCATAGCCTGCGTACTGATCGGAAAAAGTGACCAGCTCAGACACTTGCACCGCCTGTTGCGGTGCAACCTCCAAAATGGAGCGAAACACACCCACCATTTCATCAGCGGTTTCGCGCTTCATGCGAAGCGCAATAAAGAAAATACCACTTTGCACATCGCTGACGCTGCCCGATTGAATCAAATTCATCGCCTCATAGGCTTCGTTCTCACTTAAGTCTTTGCTCAAGTGCGGACCGGTGGCAATTTTTTGTAATACAGCGGATAAGTTTGTGGATTTCATAAGCGCATGTTAGCGCACCTGCGAGCCAGTGCTATGCTGCTTCTATGCAACAGTTTCCACTATTTGTCAGCTTGGACAATCGCCGGGTACTCGTCGTGGGCGGTGGCACCGTGGCCACACGAAAAATCCATTCCCTCATGCCATCGGGTGCGCAGATTCACGTGGTTGCACCAAACCTAAGCGAGCGCTTAACTCAGCTTGAAAAATCGGGACACATTACTCATCACGCACGCGAATACGCCAGCGGAGAAGCTCAGCACTATTGGCTCAGTGTGGCTGCAACCAACGACGCTCGCACTAACGCACAAGTGGCCAAGGACGCCAACGAATGCAATGCCCTAATTAATGTGGCAGATGAACCCCGGCTGGGCAATGTGGCGTTTGCATCGATCGTGAATCGCGCACCGTTGCAAATCGCGATTAGCACCGGTGGGCATTCCCCCATCCTTGCGCGCTTAATTCGCGCTCGAATCGCAGCTTTTATACCCGCCAGCTATGGCACGCTAACCCAACTTGCGGGCGATTATCGGCAACAAGTTAAAGATCGATTTCAACACCTTGCTCAACGGCGGCGATTTTGGGAAACGGTTCTTACCGGCCCCATTGCACAAAGGCTTTTGAGAGGTGACGAAACCGGCGCTCGTCAGCAGCTTAGCGCCCAGTTGAAATTAACAATCGAGGCGGATGGACAAACAGACAACTCGGTTGATGTGAACAAAGGCGAGGTTTATTTGGTTGGGGCTGGGCCGGGAGATCCGGATCTATTAACCTTTCGAGCCTTACGGCTGATGCACCAAGCCGATGTGGTGTTGCATGATCGATTGGTATCTGACGATGTGTTGGCATTGTGCCCGAGCGATGCAGAATACATCTATGTCGGTAAGCGCCGAGCTGATCACGCCATGCCACAAGCAACCATTAACGACACATTAGTTAAACATGCGAAAGCGGGAAAACGGGTGCTGCGTTTAAAAGGCGGTGATCCGTTTATTTTCGGTCGAGGCGGTGAAGAGATTGAAACCTTAGCGGATTCGGGTGTGCGGTTTGAAGTGGTGCCCGGTATAACGGCAGCGTCTGGCTGCGCTAGTTACGCAGGCATTCCACTCACCCATCGTGATCATGCGCAAGCTTGTGTGTTTGTTACCGGCCATTTAAAACAAGGCGCACTGGAACTCAATTGGAAGCACCTGGTGCAACCCAACCAAACGGTCGTGTGCTACATGGGGCTGACGGCATTAAAAGAACTGTGTGAAAAGCTCGTATTCCACGGCCTAGCCGCCGATACCCCTGCCGCGCTGGTCGAGCGAGGCACGACACAGCACCAGCGAGTTTTTAGTGCCACGGTAGCCACGCTGCACGAGCAAGTGGCCAGCGCTTCCGTGCGCGCGCCCACCTTAATCATCATTGGCAGCGTGGTGGTGCTGCGGAACAAACTGCAGTGGTTTAACCCGGCACTCGATCAGAGTGTTCAGGAATCGCCCGCCAACGGTGACTCGTTCATGAACTGACGAAACTCTTCCTCGTCCTTACGGCGTCTAGCCTGCTCACGAAAGGCTTCGAACTGAGCACGTCGCCGATTCATGTCATCACGAATTTCCTGAATTCGATCCAGTTGGGTTTGCTGATAATCATTAAATACTCGATTATCCGAAGCGCGGGATCCCGTTAACCCCATGGTCCAATCGGCAGAGCCCTGCTTACTTTTGAACCAATGCCACAGCCTTTGCAGCGCAGCCGGTATTTCCACCACATCACGCCCGCTGAGCACCCAAAACAACACGGCCAATCCTAGCGGGCCGAGCACAATAAAGCCTGCAACAACACCGGCGATGTTCAAAGCAGTCCATCGATCCGAGCCATGAGTACACATATTGACTCGAACTTTGGCACCGCTGGTGGTTCGGGAATTTGAGTCTTCTTTAGTCATCTTCATTTTCCTTTGCGGTTAACATTCGCCCTATGCGAACGCTGTTCACATATAATATACACTATTTTTTACGAATTTCAACAGAGTCGGTAGAAAAAAGTGAACAATGTACACATACTAGGATTACAGCAATTAACGCAAACTGGCGAAACCACCAAAGCATCGCCCATTTCGCCCTGATGCCCTATACAAAAAGCTATGGTTAAAAAACGCACCTCTTACCACCACGGCAACTTGGCGGAGTCGTTATTAGATGCCGTGAACGGTATTGCCGAACAATTCGGCATCGAGGCCGTCACGCTGCGCGGCTGTGCCAAGCAAGTGGGTGTCTCGCCTTCGTCGGCATTTCGGCACTATACCGATAAGCGCGCTTTGCTTACCGCCTTTGCCACACGAGCGCTTAATCAACTCACCGTGGTATTGAGTAAGGCCCACGAAGAGGCTGCGCAGCAAAATCGTGACCCGCTAATGCAAGTCGGATTAGCCTACGTCGAATTCGCTGTTTCCCATCCGGCGCTGTTTCGTGCGATGTGGCGCGAAGAAGCCATTTACACCCAAGACCCCAACTACGTTGCCGCTTCTCAGGCACTGCAATCCCAAATCAGCGCAGGCTTTGCTGGGTCATTGAACGATCATGACCCAGATGCCCTGAGCGACGAAGAACTGCTTCTGTGGTCATCGGTTCATGGGTTGGCAAATTTATTTATTGATGGAAATTTGCACAGCGCATTGTCGGTGTATGAACGATTAAAAAAAACCGAAAACCTACTCAAAATATTGCAACCGGCATTGGTCACAGCCGCTGATCCATAGTGCAGCGGGCTGCGATTACTTTGGGGTTCGCTATAGTATGCAGTGTTGCTGGTTCGAATTTATAGGAAAGTCCGATTGTGAGTGATGAAAACGTAAAAGAAATCCAACCACCTTCGGGGTCCCTGTATTTAGGTGCAGACGCCAACAATGGCGAGCCGCTGTTTTATGATTCGGCCAATTTCACCACGCACGGTGTCATTGTCGGAATGACGGGTTCGGGTAAAACCGGACTGGGTGTGGTGCTGCTAGAGGAAGCGCTACAAGCGGGAAAACCCACGCTGATTATTGACCCAAAAGGCGACATGGGTAACCTGCTACTAACCTTTCCTAATCTGCTCCCCACCGACTTCATGCCATGGATGAGTGAATCGGCCAGTGGCGGCGATGTCGCTCAAGCCGCTTTCGACACAGCCTCCGCTTGGCAAAGTGGCTTAGCTAAATCTGGCATCTCGAAAGAGCGCATCGCAGCGCTTCGCAGCAATGTCGATTTCACGATCTACACACCTGGGTCAGAATCAGGCGTGCCTCTCAATGTCATCGGTTCGCTAAAAGCGCCTAAGGATGTGGATGGGGAAACGCTTCAGG
The DNA here is from genome assembly GCA_937930305.1 of uncultured Granulosicoccaceae bacterium. Lineage (GTDB taxonomy): Bacteria > Pseudomonadota > Gammaproteobacteria > Granulosicoccales > Granulosicoccaceae > Granulosicoccus. The sequence goes on from CALGLE010000048.1 coordinate 50,118, forward strand.
ATGAAGTGGAAGGCCTTGCCTCTTCCTTGCTGGCCATGGTGGGCATCACCGGTGATCCGCTCGGCAGTCGTGAACATATTCTCGTCTCCAATATCGTGCACCACTTCTGGTCGGCAGGACGCGATTTAGATTTAGGTATGTTGATCGGCCTCATTCAACAACCGCCCATGCGCAAACTGGGCGTGATTGATCTAGACACCTTTTTTCCACCTGGCGATCGCGTCAAGCTTGCCATGAAATTAAATGGCTTAGCGGCATCGCCTTCCTTTGCCAGTTGGACAACCGGACAAGCCTTAGATATTCAGCAGTTGCTGTACGGTACGCAAGGTCGCCCGCAAGCAGCCATTGTGTCACTGGCCCACCTAAGTGATGACGAACGACAATTTGTTGTAACGTTATTGTTATCCAAGATGGTAACTTGGATGCGCTCACAGCCAGGTACTACAGACCTTCGTGCGCTGGTGTATATGGATGAAGTGTTTGGCTATGTTCCACCGGTGGGTGAACCCCCATCAAAAAAACCCATCCTGACACTACTGAAACAAGCGCGCGCATTTGGCGTGGGCTTAGTGATGTCTACACAAAATCCGGTCGACATTGACTACAAGGCACTCTCGAATGCGGGCACCTGGATGATTGGACGCCTACAAACTGAACGCGATCAACAACGTTTATTAGATGGTATGAGTGCCTCGGATGGCTCCATTGACCTTAACGCACTATCCCAAACGATAAGTGCGCTGGACAAACGTCAGTTTGTATTGCATTCCACCAAAGCGTCAGCACCGCAGGTATTTAATACGCGCTGGGCCATGTCGTACCTTCCTGGCCCATTAACGCGTGAACAAATTGCCTCACTAACTACCGATGAGCAACGCAACCAGGCAGCCGCAAGCACTGCAGCAACCCATGCAAGTGACTCAGCGCCTGACGATTCAGATGCCACGAGCAGTTCCGCGGCCAATGCATCCGCCGCACCCGTTCAACTAGCCGATAACGAAAGTGCAGTTGCGCCTCAAGTGGCTGACACGGTTGATGTGCGTTATTTAGACAACGGAGTTCCTTATGCCGCAGAGCTGGGATCTGTGGCATCAGGCAAACGCTTGCAAGCCGGTGTGGCGGTTCGAGTTGAAATGTTATTCGATGAGACCAAAGCCAAGCTTCGCCATGAAGTAGAATGGGAAGCTATTATTACGCCATTGGATGGTCCACTGGATCCGGACGATGCCCTAATCGTTGACTACGATGACCGTGATTTAATCAAACAAGCACCCGACGGTGCGGTGTACGTTTTACCAGATGCGAAAATAAAAAATAAAACCTATTTCACGACCGCTAAAACGGCGGTCAAAGATCATCTTTATCGTGAAAAAGAAATTACTTTATTCCACAACCCATCCTTAAAACTGTACTCGCGAGCCGGTGAAACAGAAAGTGATTTTGAGCAGCGATGTCAAAGCGTTGCCGATGAAAAAGCTGACAATGACGTCGATAAACTGCGCCGAACGCTCACCACAAAATTAGATCGAATCAATGCCTCAATTCAAAAAGCTGAGGACAAGCTGCGGGAAATTGAATTCGATGCCGCCAGCCGAAAAACCGATCAACGAACCAGCCAAGTGCTAGATATTGCTGGGGGGCTGCTGGGTGGATTGCTCGGCGGTCGCAGCACAACACGATCAATAACCTCAGGAATTCGTCGCAGCCAAAGTAAGGGCCGAATGGCGGCGAAAGCAGAAGAGCGATTAAAAACAGCCGAGAACCGTTATGAAAAATTACTCGACGATCGCGATCAGTTGGAAGAGACCGTGGCGGACGATTTAATGGAGATCCAAGAAGAATGGTCAGACAAAGTCGCCGACATCGAGACCATGCAAGTGGGTTTGGAAAAAGCCGACATCACCATTGACGATTTGACCCTGGTTTGGATTCCAGTTGACTGATCATGTTCAGAACGTTGTGCAATCTTTTCGCAATATTCTACCGTCCCGGTATTACGCCGGGGCCAAGTTGCGATGCGATAGGCATTTTCAATCAGTTCATTGCCACCTAATGTGAAATTGTGACAGGACTTTCAGGTTCGCAACGCAACTGAGTTGACAGGACTTTAGTAGCACTTGACAATTCGATCACGATTCCAAATTCAAGGATACGCATCTCATGCGAATTCTCGCAGCCGGCCATGCCGGCTTTTTCTTTGCCTTAATGCTTACCCTGAGCGCGTGCAGCGATTCAGGAACCACAGACAACGGCAATGACGCCGAAGCTGTAAACACCAATCCGCCTGCCCCCGCGCCTGCCCCCGCGCCTGCCCCCATTTCGCCTAGCGATGATGCGCCTGCAACACCCAATGCGCCTAGTGAACCCGCTGACATTCCGAATGACGCACCGGCTGAAAATCCTGCGACCCCACCGGAGTCTGAACCGACACCGGAGGAACCCCCAGTGGACACACCGGTAACCCCAACCGAACCGGCTGCACCCTCTGAACCGAGTTCACCTTCCGGGCCACCGCTCGGTCAAGCACCCGTTCAAGGCGAGGTGCCCGCGCTGGTGCAATCGACTTACGACAACGGCATAACCGTCTCCGGCGGGGACGACGACAGCCCGACTCAAACAGAATCCCTATCCTTAGTTGGACCGTTTTTGAAAGACACGAGCCGACCCGCCGGGCCACCGTCAGTGCCCACCGGTTTAGTGGCGTTGCTTGCCTCGCATGATTGGGTTGAATTCAGCTGGGTGCCCTCTGTTGATGATCAGTCAGTGGAAGGCTACGAAATTTTGCGTAACGGCTCACCGGTTTACACGGTTCGCGGTGACACCGGCTTTGAGTTCGATTATCGCAGTTGGCTATCCACCTCTTACATGGACTGTAACTACACCCGCTACGCTAGCTGCGAGGGCGCCCAACCTGCAGAAAGCGCCACTCATGAATACTCCATCGTTGCCATCGATAACGAAGGTATGCGATCAGCACCGTCCGCACCCGTTTCCATAACCTTGCCCACAGAGCAACAATCCGCTGTGGATTTAACCGGCTACACCTTAGTGGTGGATGAAGAATTCGACACCGACAAGTTAGACCGTGACTTATGGAAAACATCGTTGGCATGGGGACCGGACGAAATCATCAATGGCGAGAGCCAGTACTTCGTGAATATATTTGATAACGACGACGTGAATTACGATCCATTTGTATTCACTGGCAGCACGTTACAAATTACCGGCATACGAACGCCCACTGAAGAATTATCCAATGCCAACAATCAGCCGTTTTTATCCGGTGTGCTCAATACACAAGATAACTTCATCTTCACCTACGGCTATGTTGAGATGAACGCAAAAATTGCCAAAGGCAGTGGTTTGTTGTCAACCTTCTATCTGTTTAATCAATCGTTTGACGACAGTAAGCCTGAAATAGACATCTTAGAATACATCGGAGACCGACCAGATAAGGCTTACCAAACTTATCATTACTACGACAGTAATCGTTCACGTTGGGCGAGCGGTGAACAGCATTCCTCACCCACCATGGAACACAATGCAGGCTTTGATCTTAGCGCAGACTTCCATACTTACAGCGTGCTTTGGGAACCTGAATTGGTCATCTGGTACATCGACGGCGTTGAAGTTCGACGGATGGTGGGGCCTCGCGTATCGGATGAGCCCATGAACATCGTTGCGCACTTGGTGTTAGGTAGTGAATGGATTGGTGCGCCAACTGATTCCGTACTGCCCGCCGTATTCGAGATTGACTACATCAAAGCGTGGCAGCGACAGTAGTGGCCTGGCAGCCCTAACGATTCGGTTTCTCATACATAATGGGAAACCAATCTTTGCGAAGCCGTTCACCAGGTTGCATGTTGTGGCCTGGGAACGGTGGTGATGTTGGACCAGGTCTTTGTACATAACGCGCATCATCACCCAAGACCCGCAATGAAAAAGCCCGCCGCGTTATACTGGATGTGTTTCCACGTGCGCCATGCAGTACGCGAAAGTGAAACGCAACAGCGTCGCCTGGCTGCATCGCCCACTCAGCGATGGCCAGCCCATCTTTATCCGGATCAGGTACCGCTTGATACTCGCTGTTATCGTCGTAGAACTGATCCTCTTTCAACCATCGAGTGGGTAGTACCGGTTTTTCCCATTGGTGCGAACCCACCACACAGCGCAAGCTAGCATCCGTCACAGGATCCAGTGGTACCCAAAAACTTAAGGTCTGCTCTCCGTCTACAAAATAGTAAGGGCTGTCTTGATGCCAAGGCGTGGCTTTACTTGTACCAGCTTCTTTAACCAGTACGTGATCATGGAATACTTGCACCTGTTTTGACTGCATCAATTTCGCTGCGGCCTCGCCGATGTGCGCATCGTGCACCACTTGCTGGAATTCTGGAATGCGCCTCCAATTGCAATAATCATCAAAGAAGCGCCCTTGGGTTTTATCCGTGACGTTTTCTGCAGCGTAAGGTCCTGGGTTCTTTAAATTTTTGGCAACACCGGCCTGCAAGGGTTCTAACAAATGCGCAAACAAGCCCGGTATCATGGTGACACCCTCTGCTTGAAATTGAGCCACATGGGCGTCGGTCACGCTCGGCATTAATTCTTTTTTTTCACTCAATTTTTTTCCTGTTGCCATCGGTGTTGCAGTCGCGCCGTGCGCTGGGTATTCTCAAGCTTATCAATTTTGCAAGAATCACAGTCAATGTCTGCCTTCGCTTTAGCCCGCTATGCCCTCTAGTAAAGCCATGGCTGCAGCCCACCCTAACCAAACCAAGCAGGCTGGTTATGCAGCACTGGTTGCCGGCACACTGTTAAGTATCAGCCCATCCGCGTTAGCTCATGTGTCTGAGCAAGGTTTTGTTCTACTGCTGCCAACACAAGTTTACACAGCAGCCGGTATCGCCGTTGTTGTGGCGACCTTAGTCGCTCTAGCGACGTTACCGCAGCGCGCAGCCTTGGTGCTATTTCGTGCAAAACGATGGCGCTCTATGCTCACCGGCCGTCGTTTTTCTATTTTAATCAGTCTCTTCGCCACCGCAGTGTTACTCGCTTTAATTGCGTTGGGGTGGTTCGGGCCAAGGGATCCGCTCAAGAATTTATTGCCGTTAACCATATGGACGCTCTGGTGGATTGGCATCGTCTCGTTGCAAGGTGTGTTCGGGAATGTGTGGCATTGGCTGAACCCATGGCATGGCATCGCTTTTTTTCTCAGTGGCGATAATTCCAATGTGGCCACACCCACCCGCGTATCCGACGAACACACTCAAGCGTGGCCGGCGCTTATCCTCTTCGTGGGTTTTTATGCGCTCATGTTGGCCGATATTGCCCCAGATGATCCCGCACGATTGGCCAGCATTGTTGGTGGCTACTTTATCGTATCGCTGATTGGCATAAAGTTTTTTGGTGCGTATCGATGGTTTCAGGAGTTTGATTTCACCGCTTTGGTGTTTCGTTTATACGGATACTTAGCCCCACTTTCACAGTCATCCAAGCAAACAGACCAATCAGGCTTTGGGCTGCCCGGTTGGGCGTTATTGGAATCCCCAAAACCCTCCCTAAGTGTGTCGATATTTGCGTTAATCATGTTGGGTTGCGGCAGCTTCGATGGCATCAATGAAACTTTTTGGTGGTTAGGAATCATCGGCGTTAACCCACTGGATTTTCAAGGTCGCTCGTCCATTGTCTGGCCAACGTTGATCGGTATGTTCAGCGCTAACCTATTACTTGTTGGCGTTTTCGCCGCTTGTGTTTATCTGGGCCTAGTTTTAGCGAAACGACAAAGGCCCCACACCACCGTAAGTTTTATCAACTTATTTTGTCATCTGTCTTTATGTTTGCTGCCCATCGCTTTTGCTTATCACGTGTCACATTTTATCGCCTCTTTTTTAGTCAACGTGCAGTACAGCATTGCCGCAATCAGTGACCCATTGAACCGCGGATCGGATTGGTTAGGCCTTGGCCAACACTACGTAACAACCGGGTTTTTAAACAATCATCATACGGTTGAAATATTGTGGCTAACGCAAGCTGGCATCGTGGTGTTTGGCCATGTGTTATCCATATTGCTCTCACACGGCATTGCAGTGCGCTTATTTCAACATCACCGTGCAGCGGTTAGCAGCCAAATTCCGCTGGCGGCGTTTATGGTGGCCTATACCTTTTTGGGGCTTTGGCTGCTCGCCTCGCCTCGCGGTGCTTGAAGAGTAGAAAAAAGGTCAAACGGGCCGGTAAAAGCTAGACAAACCGAGCCCAGCGACGCACACTAGACAGAAACACTTAGGAAGGAAGTTGATAATGGCAAATAACATCAAAGACATCGGCCGCCGACAAACCCTGAAAACACTGGCCCTTGGCGCTGGAGCGGTTGCCGCAAGCAACACGCTGCCGGGGTTAATGGGGCACACACAAGCGGCCTCGTCCGATCCCATTAAAGTGGGTTTTCAAGTGCACCGAACGGGCATCGGTGCCGCTTACGGTCGTTGGTACGATCGCACCACCGAAGCAGTTGTGGCTCGCATCAATGCCGAAGGCGGCATCAATGGTAGACCGGTAGAAATCGTCGCAGAGGATGATGGCACCGACCCCAAGCGCGGCGCCGAGGTGGTCGAAAAATTTGCCACCCAGCACAGTTGCGATGTGTCTTTTGGCACGTTGTTTAGCCACGTTGTATACGGATCATCCCCACGTGCAGGTGAATTAAAGATGCCTTACTTTGTTGTTTCTGAAGGGCATCACGTTGCCAGCGGTGCGTTAAATCGATACACCTTACAACCGGGCATCACTGACGTTAAAAGTCAGGTAGAAGCGATGGGGCCTTTTATTGCAGAGAACTTAGGCAAAAAAGTCACCATGATCTATCCAGATTTCGCCTTCGGACATGATCACAGAGATTACTTCTCAGCGGCCTTTGAAGCACAAGGCGGCACTATTTTAGAAAAGATCGCGATACCACCAACCGAAACCTCATTCACTCGGTACTTCCCGAAAATTCCACGGGACACCGAAGTGGTTTATCACGTGATGGTAGGGCCTGCTGTACTTACGTTCGTGAAGGAGATGGGTGAATTCTTCGGGCCCAGTCGACCTGAAATTTTTGGTTTTATCGACAGCTTAGAAGCAGTTGATTTAGCAAGCCCCGGTCTTGAATTTTTGGAAGGCACTTATTTCTGGGAAGGTAATCCACGTTACGCTCAAGAAAACAATTCTGAATTTGACACAGCATTTCGTGAAGCGGTTGGGGTAGACAACAACGGCGCTTCAGTCACCGATGCGAAAGACATTTCAACCTACGGCCACATGTTTGGTTGCTGGGAAACGATGTACATCATTAAAGCCGGTATGGAAGCTTGCAACTATCAAGGGCCAAAAGATCGTGCCAGTTTAATTGAGGCCGTAGAAGCCATGAGTGACATGCCACACTCCATGGAACATCCGCAAGGCGCAAAACGCTTCAACGGTAAAACACACCAAACGTTTGGACATCAATACATTTCTCAGTTTGAGGGCGGTCGGTTGAACGTGGTGCACACCACGTCCATTGAAGACACCTTGTACGAAGATGAAGTGGACTACACCAAGCAGTCGTTCTAATTGTTATTAGAAAGATAACGAACATTTACTGACTTGTATGTGGAGCTGAGACCGGCGCGCGAGATTTCGTTCGCCGGTCCATAACTGTATGGATTTTGGACCTTATCTGTTTTTCGCCAGCTTAGAGGGCGCGGTCACCTCGGCGGTGTTGGCTCTCATTGCGGTCGGTTTAAGCTTGGTGTTTGGCATCATGCGCGTGGTCAATGTGGCGCATGGCGAATTTTATATGCTCGGTGCGGTTTTCGCCTGGTACGTCACCTCGTTAATTGGTGGTCATCCTGCTATCGGCTTCGTTACTGCATTAATCATCGCACCGTTACTCGTTGGCCTATTAGCAGCCGCCGCAGACTATCTCATCTTGCAACGAATTGAATACGATCCAGAGCGAACCATCGTGGCCACCATTGGCCTGCTTTACATCATTCAGCAAAGCACCTTGATGGGCTTTGGTCCTGATGCAAGACCGGTGGAAGCGCCCTTCAATGAACGTATTGCTTTGCCATGGTTTGAATTCGGTGAATCTGGATTTGCCATGACGTGGCCCTGGGGGTTTAGTACAACCAGTTATAAATTGGCAGTTATTGCGGCTGCCGTCGTGCTGTTGCTACTGCTTTGGTTAGTGCTATCGCGAACCCGTATCGGACTCGTTATGCGCGCCACACAACTCGATAAAGACATGGCAACCGCTCACGGTATTCCGGTAGCAAAGGTATATGCCTTAGTGTTTGGCCTAGGGGCTGCGCTTGCCGCCTTAGGTGCGGTATTGGTGGTTCCGATTCAACAAGCGCACTACTTGATGGGTGGGGAGCCGTTGTTGCTGGCCTTCATTGTGGTCATCATAGGCGGATTAGGCAGCTTGCCAGGTACGGTAGTGGCCGCCGTTCTCATTGGTTTAAGTGACGGCATCATCTCGGTATTTTTTACACCGACCTTAGCCAAAATCATTGCCACCTTGTTGGTCGCGTTTGTTCTTGTGTTTCGCCCGCAAGGCTTGTTCGGAAAACACCTCGCATGAAGTCTTGGCTGCAACATACCTTCATGCACGCGTTGGTGCTGGTTGGACTGGCCGCGTTATTTTTTGTGCTCAGTGAATACCACGCGGGCAACCTAGCGCGAATCATGATTTTCGCCGTTTACGCCATGGGTTACAACATCATGTTTGGCTACACCGGGTTGCTGAGTTTGGGGCATGCCTTGTTTTTCTCAGCGGGCTTGTATGGCCTAACGTTAAGCATGCATCTACTCAATATTCCCGCAGCGTTTGCCCTAGTGCTGGGCATTCTCGCCTCTATCATCGTGTCGGGCGTAGTGGGATTTTTTGCACTGCGCACACGTGGTGTGGCCTTTATGATTGTCACACTGATGTTTGCACAAGCAGGCTTTTTGGCCATTTTATTAGCCGGCAAATACACTCGAGGTGATGAAGGTATTGTCTTAGCGCAAGCCACACGTTCCATTGGATCAATCGATTTAAGCGATGCCACCACACGCTATTTTGCAGCCTACCTTTTATTCGCTTTGGCGTACGGATTTTGTGCTTATTTAGTGCAAAGCGGTTTCGGACGAACTCTCATTGGTATTCGAGAAAATGAAGAGCGGGCGCAAATGCTGGGCTATAACGTGCAACGGCATAAGTGGATTGCGGTGGTTATATCTGGAACCCTCAGCGGTTTAGCAGGAGCCGCTTTTGCGTTACTGTGGGGATACGCCGGTGCCACATTCGCAACCGTGCAATATTCTATCTACCCCTTATTGTATGTACTACTCGGTGGTGCGGGTACGCTAATTGGGCCATTGCTCGGCACGGCATTTATGTTTTATCTGATCGACTTCGCCAGTGAAATCACACCCGCCTATATGCTTATCGCCGGCGTCACACTTATTGCGCTCACCCTATTTTTACCCCACGGTTTAGCTGGAGAATTACGGCGCCGCTGGTTGCGGTGGCTCCCATGAGCGCACTTCTGCAAACCTTTGGCTTAACCAAGCAGTACTCAGGCCTAGTCGCAGCGAACAACATTAACTTCTCACTTGAGGCGGGAAAAATTCATGCGCTCATTGGGCCAAACGGTGCGGGGAAAACTACCTTTGTCGGCTTGTTAAGCGGTCGCATCGAAGCCACATCCGGGCGAGTTGAATTTAAAGGCCGTGATGTCACGAACCTGCCTGCTCATGAGCGCATTCGATTGGGCATAGCCTATACCTTTCAGATAACGTCCGTTTTTGCCAAACTGAGTGTGTTTGAAAATGTCGCGCTTGCGGCTCGCGTGCGCATCGGTAGTCAACCTGCGCTCGTGCGTAAATCCGTGATGCAAGTTTTGGAACGCTTAGGCATTGAGGCGTACCACCAACACATCGCTGGAGACTTAAGCTACGGCCATCAACGCTTACTTGAAATTGCTATGGGCTTATCTCAATCGCCTGAATTATTCATTATGGATGAACCCACTCAAGGGCTCAGCGACCCCGAAGTTGAGCACTATAAAGCGTTGGTTAAAGACTTAGTGGGCACCACCACCATACTGCTGATTGAACACAACATGGACGTGGTCATGAGCACCGCGGATGAAATTACCGTATTAAACCAAGGCGAAGTATTAGCCAGCGGAAGCCCGGACGTTGTGCGGGCTAACAACGAAGTACAAGCGGCTTACTTAGGTACAGACCCCTCGCAGGAGTCAACTTAATGTTGGTACTCGAGAACATCCACGCAGGCTACGAAACGGTGCAGGTGTTGTTCGATGTGTCAATGACCGCTGTAGCGGGCGAAGTCACTTGCTTAGTGGGCCGAAATGGTGCCGGCAAAACCACAACCCTGCGTGCCATCATGGGTTTAATAAAACCCACACAAGGCCGCATTCAAGTCAATCAAAATCGCATTGATGACAAACCCCCACACCAGATTCCAACCATGGGAGTCGCTTACGTGCCACAGGGCCGAGGTTTGTTCAAAGAGCTCAGCGTGGCGCAGAATTTGGAAGTGGCACTGATGGCAGGGCGTGCGCAGCCTGATACCAAGCACGATGCGCTCACGCTGTTTCCTCGATTGCAAGAACGACTGAAACAACGCGCTGAAACCTTATCCGGTGGCGAGCAGCAAATGCTGGCCATGGCCCGAGCCCTTTGTTTAAAACCCGACCTGCTGCTGCTGGATGAGCCCACAGAGGGGCTTCAACCCTCATTTGCGCATTTAATAAAAGACGTCATCATCACATTGAAAGAGCGTGGGGTTGCGGTGGTGCTGGTTGAGCAACGCATCGAGACCATCACCGCCATCGCCGATTCTGTGGTCTTTTTGCAAAATGGCCGAGTGCCTGAAAGTGTTACCGGTGACCAGCTCAGAGCTGATCCGCTGCGTCTCAAGCGCTATCTGGGCGTCAGTTAAACGCCGTAGAGGTCCCTCACGGTCTATAATTCGGCCAAATTTAGTCATAGGTCTACCCGCGTGATCACCACCGCAAATATCACAATGCAGTTTGGCGCTAAGCCATTGTTTGAAAACATCTCGGTGAAATTCGGTGATGGCAATCGCTATGGGCTCATCGGCGCGAACGGTTGCGGCAAGTCCACTTTCATGAAAATTTTGGACGGCTCCTTAGAACCTTCAAATGGATCGGTTGGCTATTCACCGAATGAACGCATTGGTCGATTGAATCAGAACCAATTTGCGTTTGAAGAATTCTCCGTGGTAGACACGGTCATCATGGGGCACGAGGAGCTGTGGGTAGTCAAGCAAGAGCGCGATGCGATTTACTCCAAAGCAGAAATGACCGATGAAGATGGTATGCGGGCGGCCGACTTGGAAGTGCGTTTTGCTGAACTTGATGGCTACATGGCGGAAAGTAAAGCCGGAGAATTATTAAATGGCGCAGGCATTCCAGAATCTCAACATTTTGGCTTAATGAGCGAAATCGCCCCGGGTGCAAAACTACGCGTACTGCTAACCCAAGCCCTATTCTCTGAACCCGATATTTTGTTGTTGGACGAACCGACTAACAACTTAGACATCCACGCCATTCGTTGGCTGGAAGGGCTTCTGAACGAGCAAAAAAGCACCATGATCATCATCTCGCACGACAGGCATTTTTTAAATTCCGTCTGTACGCACATGGCCGACATTGATTACGGTGAGCTACGAGTTTATCCCGGCAACTACGATGACTTCATGGTTGCTTCGACCCGCGCACGCGAATCGCTGCAGAACGAGAACGCGAAAAAGAAAGCACAAATAGCTGAACTCAAGCACTTTGTTAGTCGCTTTTCAGCGAATGCATCAAAAGCACGCCAAGCTACCTCGCGTGCTAAACAAATTGAAAAAATCGAATTAGCCGACATCAAACCCTCCAGCCGCACCAGTCCCTACATTCGGTTTGACCAAACAAAGAAACTACACCGGCTGGCACTGACGCTTGAAGGCGTTAGTCACGGCTACGATGAAGGTCCATTATTCGACAACGTCAACCTCATGGTGGAAGCAGGGTCTCGCGTTGCGATTATTGGTGAAAACGGGGTGGGCAAGACCACGTTCCTACGCTGCTTAGCCGGTGAAACGGATGCGAATGCCGGAACCATACAATGGTCAGAAAATGCCCAAGTGGGTTATTGCCCACAGGACAGTAACGCAGAATTTGATAGCGACTTAAATTTGTTTGATTGGATGGTGCAATGGCGCTTAGAAGGGCAAGACGATGACGTGGTTCGCAGCACCTTGGGCCGCATGTTGTTCTCGTCTAATGACTTCAAAAAACAAGTGCGAGTGTGTTCTGGGGGTGAGAAGAACCGCTTATTATTTGGCAAACTGGTTATGCAAAAGCCGAATGTCATGTTGATGGATGAGCCCACTAACCACTTGGATATGGAATCTATTGAAGCACTAAACCTGGCCTTAGAACATTATGAAGGCACCTTGATTTTCGTCAGCCATGATCGTGAATTCGTGTCCTCACTCGCCAGCCGTGTTATCGAAATCAAAGACAAAAAGTTAGATGACTTCCAAGGCACTTACGATGAGTTTTTGGCTGCCCGGGGCTAGCAGCGAGCACTCGTTAGCTGGTCGGCTTGTCCAAAACCCACTAGTTGATAGATACCAACTTACCTGGGTTCATTAAATTCATAGGGTCAAAGGCGCGTTTTAAATCCCCCATGACGGCATAGGCATCGCCGTGCTCTGCTGCCATGTAAGGTTGTTTACCTAACCCTACCCCATGCTCACCACTGACCGTGCCGCCTACTGACAATGAAAACTCACTGATTTCTCCAGCTAATGCTTTCGCCCGTTTTAATTCCGAAGCATCTTTAGGGTCAATTAAAATCGCTAAATGAAAATTACCGTCACCCACATGCCCGAGTAAGGGGGCGAGCAAGCCGGATTTATCAATCGCTTTTTGAGTGAGTGCAATGCATTCCGCCAGCTTAGATATGGGTACACAACTGTCGGTAACCATTGCTTCACTGCCTGGACGTAGTGCTTTCGTGGCGTAGAAAGCATCGTGTCGGGCTCGCCACAAAGCGGTACGATCTTCATTTTTTGTAGCCCACTTAAATTCGTGCCCACCACACTCATTCGACAACGATTCAAACTGCGCTACTTGTTCACTCACGCCAGCTTCTGTGCCGTGAAATTCTAAAAATAGATGCGGCGCTTCCGTCAGGTTCATATCGTCGTTGTACTGATTAAGTGCGCCGATGGTTAATGCATCAATGAGCTCCACACGCGCTAAGGGGATACCTAATTGAATTGCCATAATGGTGGCGTCAACCGCACCTTCTATGCTGTCAAAACGACAGGTGGCAGCCGCGGTGCATTCGGGTGCACCAAAAAGTTTAACCGTTAATTCAGAGATGATTCCCAGGGTTCCCTCACTGCCGACAAACAGTCGCGTTAAATCATAACCTGCCGAAGACTTTTTCGCCCGAGTACCCGTTCGAATTACCCGCCCATCAGCCAGCACCACTTCCAGTGCTAGAACATTCTCTCGCATGGTGCCGTAGCGAACCGCATTCGTGCCAGAGGCTCGAGTTGCGGCCATCCCACCCAGTGTGGCATTAGCACCAGGATCGACGGTGAACATCAAGCCCGTGGTTTTTAGTTCTTCATTTAATTGTTTGCGAGTAACGCCGGGCTGAACCACCGCATCCAAATCGGCATCGTGAATTTCCAATACCGAATTCATACGACTGGTATCAATGGTGACGCCCCCTCGAACCGGAATGATATGGCCTTCTAAAGAGGTACCCACACCATAAGGAATCATGGGGCATTGATGAGCAGAACAATGCCGAACGATCTGCACAATGTCATCGGTGGATTCTGGGAATACAACCGCATCGGGACGGACCGGGCGGTAGTGAGCTTCATCACTGGCATGCAGGTCGAGTACAGATGACCCCGTTGATACGCGATCCCCTAAGGAGTCTTTCAGCGCTTTTATAGTCGATTGATACTGAGCCATACGCTCATGCTAGCATTTAATTAGGCGGCGAGTCGAAGGTTACCTTGCCCGTCAAATAGTCCTTCCAAGCGACTCATTATTTCACCGATTTCCTCGGTCAATACGTCTGCGGGCATGGGCTTACTAATGAAATACCCCTGTATTTCATTACAGTGGCAAAGCTTAAGAAATTCGAGTTGATCTTTCGTCTCAACGCCTTCTGCCAACAGCTTAACTTGCATGCTGTTCGTCATGGCAATGACCGCCTTCGTAATAGCCGCATCTTCATCGGATGTGGTGACTCCCTGCACAAAGCTTTGGTCGAGCTTTAAGCGGTCAATAGGGAAATGTTTGAGCTGACTTAAACTGGAATAACCGGTTCCAAAATCATCGATGCTGAGCTGAACACCGATCTCTTTTAATTTACGCAACGTCTCTACCGCAAGATCCGTATCAGAGGCCAACAAAGATTCGGTAATCTCAAGTTCAAGATGAGCTGGCTCTAGTCCAGTCTCATCGAGTATGCGTTGTACGGTTTTAGTAAAGTCTGCGCGTATAAACTGCAGTACTGAAATGTTTACAGCCACTTGAGTAATGGGGAAGCCTGATTGGATCCATTCCACCGCTTGCAAACAGGAGGTTTTTAAAACCCATTCACCCAGAGGTACGATAAAACCATTGTCTTCAGCGATATGAATAAAGTCGGCTGGCGACACAAAACCGAGCTCCGGGCTTATCCACCGAATCAGCGCTTCAGCCGAATACAGTTTGCCTGACTCTAAATCAATTTGTGGTTGAAAGAACACTTGGAATTCATCGCGCTCTAAGCCCACTCGCATTTGAGATTCAATCCGAAATCGTTTCTGCGCTTCTTCGTCCAGACTAAAATCGTGCATGCGATATAAATTTTTTCCCGAACGTTTGGCGTCCGACATCGCAACACCCGCATTTTTCAGCATCGATTCCGAACAAGTACCATGTTCTGGGAACATGGCAATGCCCACACTACAAGAAGAAAATATTTCACTGCCATTTAAAGCGTAGGGTTGTGCCAACTTTTGAATGACTAAATTGGCCGTTCTTATTGCATGGCTACTGTCTTCTAAGCCCGGCAATAGAATCGTAAATTCATCCGCTCCGATGCGTGCCAAACAAGTCGTTGCATCTTCCACACAGTGCGTGATTCGACGGGCGATTTCATTCAGCATCAAATTGCCGCTGGCATGGCCCAAGGTATCGTTCACCATTTTAAAGTCGTCAATATCGACATACAAAACCGCGGCGCAGCAGTTGTCCCGCTCTGCACGTTGGATCGCATCATCCAATCGCTCTTGAAATAACGTTCGATTAGGCAGCGCGGTCACGTTATCGTAATAGGCCAGTTGTTCTATGCGCCGCTCGGCCTCACGTTTTTCGGTGAAGTCTTGCACGACACCATTTAAGCTTACGATACCACCTTCACTATCGAGCACTTGCTCAACCTGCTGTCGCACGTAGCGTTCAACACCACCGTTTTGAACAACACAAAAATCAACCGACGTTACATCCATAACCTGGTTTTGCGCATCTTCCATCCAGTCACCGACCAGTGGCCGCTCTTTGGCACATACTGTTTGCAGAAACGTACTTAAAGAAGTCGTGACGTTCTCCGCCTGCAATCCTAAAATCACATACAGCTGCTCAGACCAGACCATCTCGTCACTGCCCACGGTCAATTGCCAATTGCCCATTTGCGCAATACGCTGAGCGGCAGCAAGGCTACGTTGGTTGTTCGCAAGATCTTGGGCGGCTTGCCAGGCGCGCAACATGTATCGCAAACGATGACAAAGCAATGACCAATTAATCGGCTTGGTGGCAAAATCCGTTGCGCCGGCTTCGAAAGCTAAGTCGATACTGTCGCTGTTATTCAAACCGGTGAGCATAAGAATGGGCGTGGTTTCATAACCCGCGCATGCACGAATTCTCTTGCAGACAGTAAATCCGTCCATCTCCGGCATTTCAACGTCAAGCACAATCACATCGGGCGCACGTTGCTCCAATTCATCCAACGCAGCCTTGCCACTATCAAAGTCAGTAACATCAAACCCGGCCTGAGTAAGAAATTCTGTCGCCATCATGCGGGTCGGATCATCATCATCGATGACCAATACCATTGGCTGTACCGCTGTATTCATCATAGCTTCGCCCTGAAAGCTGCCTCCGTGGCTTGCGCTCATCAAAAAAATGGCCCAGATGCAGTTCCAGTCAGCACCGAGCCTTGATCTTCCGTACAGATAGAATTGTTAACGGCGGTTTCTTCTATATCTTTTTTACTTTAGGTCTCATTTTTTATATAAAAAAAGCGTAACTCTGCTAACCATTACAAAGACTAGCAGTAGCGCGAGAAACCCATCGATACGCCCTACTAGAACTTGGTTCGCATTTGGTTCTGTATCAGGTGCTGGAGCATCCGCCAGCGGCTCTGTAGGTAGGCTCGGATTCACCGGTGCTGGTTCAGGCGCATCAGTAGGCGGTGTCCCGGGCGTGGGCGTGGATTCTGGATCAACAACTGGATTATCAACGGGAGAAATTTCCGGCTCAGCTTGTGGGGTAACCTCTGGGTCAGTCTGTGGATCCTCCAGTTCAAGTTCAGGATTGGGTGTAACTGATGGGACATCTTGCGGCCTCAATACCGCCACCGGTGCAAATACATTGGGTGGAATGTACCCAGGGGTATTCGGATCGTTTAAATCTGTGAGGGTACCCTCAGGCAATGGATTGGGACCCAACGGATCGGCCAACTCATTAAAACTCAGCCGCGGCGCATCGACGCCGACAAGCCTTGCGGCCGCCGGCATCAAAGGCGGCTCAGCATTCAGGGGCGGAGCAATCGCCGCGGGTAAAACACCGTTGTCAAAATTACGTCCGTATATCAGGTAGCTTGCGCCTTCGCCGGATGCTCCAGCAATAAAATCGGCCAGCCCATCGTCATCGAAATCACCCGCACTTCGAGTGTAAACACCATAGTAATCTGCGGTACCAATGCCATTAATTCGAAAGCCATTAGAGCCATCTAAATCTCTTAGTGAAAAGTGAGCAGGAAAAGCCGCTTTTGTGCCATGGATGACATACGTTTGACCAACACCTTTTCGACTCGGATTGATGATGGTATGCGAGGCACCAATTAATAAATCATCTATGCCGTCGCCATTGAAGTCCTCTATGCCATCTAATGAAACTCCCGCTAAATCTCCCCAAATAGCTTCCCCCTCTTCAATGGGGACAACACCACCGCGTATGCCTCGAACCCGCACGCCGTTAACGCCGTTTAACGCGGATCGATCGATACTCGATACGCCTAAAAATTCCCCACCAAACAAAATGTAAATTTCACCCGGGTAATCTGAAGGTGAACCAAATGGCCCTTTTCCCGGTGCACCAATCGCAATGTCGTCTATCCCATCGTGGTTTAAGTCACCGATACCAGCAACCGATGCACCGGTTGCGTTCTGATTATCGGTGCCGCGAATGACTAACCCTGTACCCGCGTTTAAGTCAGCCACACTGATCGTACTTGGGTGGCCAATTGATTGACCAAAAACCACATAGGCCTCACCCGCTTCTGGTTTTTCTTGCTGAGTTTTGTTCGCGGCACCTAACAACAGATCGTCAACACCATCGTGGTTAAAGTCCCCCGCGGCCGCTACCGAATAACCTAGACGATCTTGTTGCTGAGCACCAATAATGGCAAAGCCATTGACACCGCTAATTTGTGCTGTGGTTAATTTAGCTGGAAACCCTGAAGGTTTTCCATACACCACATAGGCAGCGCCAACCCCGGTTAAATGATTGATACTGGCATTAGCGCTGCCAATGATGATGTCGTCAATACCGTCATCATTTACATCACCGGCGTCACTGACCGCGGTTGCTGAGACATCAACAGAAAAACCGTTGCGACCGTTTATACGGCTAACGTCAAATATGGCAGGAAAGCGTTCTCGACTGCCGAACACAACATGTACGCCACCCAAGGAACCCACGAGAACATCATCAAGCCCATCGTTGTTGACATCCCCTGCCGCCGACACATGGGAAATGTTATCGCTATCGTGCACGATGGTGAAGCCGATGATCCCGTTGAGCTGCTGACCATTGAGCACCCCGTTGTCACCTTTTGTAGGGCCGAACACAACCCGAATTCCACCGACACCAGAACCTACCAATAAATCTTCGTATCCGTCGCCGTTTACATCTCCAGCCGCGTCCACTGGACCGCCTCGATCAATCACTAGCCGATCTCTGGCGTCCAAACGCCAAAGATCCACAATAGGGTCAAAAGGTGCCGCGCGAACCGATCCTAATGGCAACAATAAAATCAATGCAAAAACGGTTAAGCACTCGATTTTGCCGCGCACTCGAATCCTCAAATTGGTCTTCGTCAACATGGGTATGCCGCTCCGGGAGCAAAATGCCGGACCAGTATCTCAAACGTACGAACTACGCAGCGTTGCACAATCGTGATTTCTACCAAAATCGTGCGTTTACTCACCTGAACGGTTAGCATATGCGATCCAGTTAACAGGCGGAAAAGCTTAATGATTCCTATGGGCACAGTGATGGCGGTGTGTATGCTTTTGGGTGCTATGGGTATAGCCATGGTGCCAATACTCCCACGAGTACTGGTCATCGCTTTAGGTAGTTTACTGTTGGCAGCAGGCCTATGGAACGCAGTTTGGTACGGTTTGCAGCACTTCAACGCCTTTTGGGGCCAAATGGCATTCTGGTCAGGGATTGCGATGTTAGTTTCCAGTTTCGTTTGCTTCCGACTCAATCGCCCTGGGTTTATGGACAAAGTGAAACCGCTATTACCCGTATTGGCTTTGTTGTTATTGGGCTTTGGAGGTTATTACGGATGGACAATCTATAACCTTTAAACACGTCCTCAGTGGGTTTTGCTGAAAAGCAAACCTCTTTCCTGTGAAAAGGATTGCGTTGATCGAGTTAACGTTAACGGGCCACAGACCAACTTTTCCTGGCCGTTTTTTTCCACCCTAATTGCGATGGCCAGTAGTGCAGAGCCACCTTCTGATCGCTCACCATTAACTGGCAGATGCTTTTGGTGTGTGTATCGCGCCTCACCATAAATATGGACTCTGCCGGCGCAATATTCTTTTCGCCTAAGTGGATTTCGGGAATGACACCAGATTGAAGAGGTTCGTTATTGTTCCTACGCCAACGCCTGAAACGCTCGGCTCGCTGACGCGGAATGGTTGTTGAGCGTAGGGATGAAGACGACGCAAAAACGTCACCAGGAAACAGTAAGCGCTCTATGGTGTGTTTTGTTCCATCCCAATGATGCGCTATGGCCTCATCGGCGCTGAGTATCAGCAACTGAAATCCATTGTATTGTCGGTGAGGTAAGTTTGACATAAATTCTGAAACCCCTTGTACCGACGATAGTTTCAACGCTTCTGGAATAATATGGCCACGACTCACCACGGCTTCGTCTGTACATATCGGCGCATCATAGCGATTTAACAGGCACAAAATAATCCCGTGACGATTAACCCCACACCAAGTTCCGCCCGATGGCAGGTCTGTGGGAAAACTCAAATCACTGCCGCAAAAAAAAGGGCCTTCAGGCCGCAAGCGGCGCTCATCACGATTCATCGTAACGAGAAATTGCGAGGCATTAGCCGCCGTGCTAACTGTGCACATGGTTCAATAATCTTAATGGTTCTAATTGGCGGCAGCTGCTCGCACGTGTGAAGCCGTTGCGGGTGCCATACCCATGGTTTCACTAACAGACACACCATTAAATTGCAGCAGTAGCGAAACATATGCAATGTGGTGGACGGTGTGATTCAAAACGTAGAGCAATTCTCGCTGCGTATCCGAATCAATGGTAACCGAGCAACAAGCACCCAAAGATATTTCTGATTTCACACTGACACGATTTGACACCAGTTCAAGTGATTCCAACCACTGCTTCGTGCCAACCAACTCCTGCACAGCAATGCTGCGTTCAGTTTCAACCGCACTCTGCCGACGCCGGCAATCGTAGTCCGTTGTGCCAGAGCAACAACCGTCACGAAGTGACTGATAGTGATCTAGAATATGACGAATATGCGCACCTGGTTGGCTGCGACCGTTAACGCGATCACGGTATTGATCGTCACTGATAGAACGGATTAATTCCAGTGCTTGATCGATGGCTTCAATGTTAGCTTCAATGAGTTTTTTCAAAACAAAAGGCGTCGTGTATGTGGTGGAAGATGTGATGCTAGCTGGCTCAAAAAGTTTCGGCTTTTACGAATTTGTATAGCTTAGTTGCGCACTGAATCAATCAAAATTTATCTGAATTACCGATCACTCACAAACGAGACAATCCACGTATAACAACACAAAGCAATCGCCGCCACGACAGAAGTAACAGACACAGCTTCATACAGGTCGGTGATCGGCGACTTCCGAAACGGAAGATTTAGAATTTCGAATGATGGACTTAACATCAACCATTGTTGAGGCAAATCACTAAACACCGTTTGATAGTAGGTATATAAAATCTGCGGTGTGATAGACGCGAGAACGACTAAACAAAGTAGGACCAACGCAATATTACTGAAAAACAATATTGATACAGGGGCCCAAACCTTCAACGATTGCCTTTGTCGAGCAAACGTGAATGCGATGCGCGCTGTGTTGGCTGAAATCGACCAAACCAGCAGTAATGCGATTCCTATCCCAACAACACACAACACAACTAAACCGACACGAGCTTGAACGGATAGTTGGAAAAACGTATCACTGCGATAAAAGTCATTGACGAAAAAACCAACAACCCTGGGTTGCACGATGACGGACAAGCACCAAGCCGCAACCACAGTGACCACGCCTTTAAGCCATTGGTTCACCCGTCACTATCAGGTGCGGTAATTAACTACTGGATTGCAGCGACCGCTAGGCCTACAGAATATCGCTCACACCAAATATACACTTCGTTGTAGTCGGCCACGTTCAGACCCTCTGGCACAGTGTACTGCTGTGCGCCAGTGTTCGATTTGAGTGGTTCGATTAATGTTGCTGGATCGTATTTACCGTCTTTGCCGAAGGCTACTTTGGGGTCGGGCGCACCGTCAAAAGTAAAATCTTCTGAAAAGTTAATCACCGACCCGCTATCGCCGACGATGACAGTAACTGTACCAGTTGACGTGTGATTATTGAGCCCCTTCAACATACCAGAGCGGTCCCCATCGGCTGCGAACACCAGCGCTGAGAACAGCATGAGTAAGCTAGAAACTGTGATTTTCATTGATTTTGTCATAGTGGTTAACTCTGTGTCGTGTTAGAAGCTGAGACCGCAGAGGCGTCTTAGAGTTCCTAACTTAAGATGCACCGGTGTTTGCACTCCTGCTAACCAGTTCAAGTTTAGCTAAATCTAAGCCTGACGCAGCTTGGCGATTCCACCCACTTGTGACCAAACTTCTGCACGATACAGCTGCGAAACCGGCGGTTGCAGCGAGGCGACCCAATCCCTTTCCCCTCGAGCAAGCCAATTCGTTTCACTGACCAAGACACCCTGTGCCCCACATTGGAACGCTAGGCTTACCTGATCGGGCAGTAAATCCCCACCCAGCCAAACATTCACCGGTACGGACTTTCTTGCAGTCAACGACCCCAGCAAAGAAAACGCTCTTCCATCTGCGCTGCTGGGTAACTCAAGTAACACCACTTGATCACTGGCCAGTGATGCAAC
Source organism: uncultured Granulosicoccaceae bacterium (assembly GCA_937930305.1). Classification (GTDB taxonomy): domain Bacteria; phylum Pseudomonadota; class Gammaproteobacteria; order Granulosicoccales; family Granulosicoccaceae; genus Granulosicoccus. Next base: position 71,877 of record CALGLE010000048.1, read on the forward strand.
TTGATCGAGAGCGCTTTCGGGTGCACTGGCGTCCACCAGGGCTAGCAAGGCGAATTCTTGCGCATCCACGTCGCGGATAGAGCCATCAACACTAAGCAGTTTGTGCGACATCATCTTCTCCATAAATCACGGCCTTATACGGTGCTTTCCCTAGCCTTTGATAGGTTTGATTAAAGGTTTCACCTTGCGCACGCTCTTTGACGTAAAAATGAACGATACGCTCAACCGTCGGTGCCACCGATTCGGCAGAGATTCCTGGGCCCATACGATCTCCGACTCGGGCGTTTTGATCACTCTGACCACCTAAGGTGATCTGATAATTTTCCACACCGGCTCGATCTAAACCCAACACACCGATATTGGCTACATGATGGTGAGCACAGGCGTTTATACACCCAGATATATTGACGCTGACACCGCTCGCATCCACTTCCGATTGTTTTACTTGAGTGGCAATTTCTTGCGCGATTGGAATGGAACGCGCCGTGGCTAAGGCGCAATAGTCTAGACCGGGGCACGCGATAATGTCACTGGGCAAGTCGATGTTGCTGGTTGCCACGCCAGCCGAGTGTAAGGCTCGCCAAACGGTATACAAATCTCGAATACGAATGTGTGGCAACACCACGTTTTGTCGATGAGTAATACGAATTTCATCATGACCATACTGCTTCGCCAACTTTGCCATTTCACGCATCTGCGCAGATGTCGCATCCCCTGGGATATCACCGTGTGTTTTTAATGAGATAACAACACTGGCATAACCGCCCTGCTGGTGTTCTTTAACACATTGCGCAAGCCAATGAGACCAAGCAGTTCGTTGATTTGCTGGCACCTCTGCCCCTTGCTGCAAAAGCGTTAATCGATTGGGCCAAGCTTGTCGCTCTGACTCAGGTACCGCGTCGTTGTCGCTGTATTCAGGAGTAGTAAAACGGCCCACAATGCGTTGATAGTCTTCAAGTGAAGTTGCAAATGCGGTTTTGTCAATCGCATTAAACGCTTCTTCTACTTGAGCCTGCAGGGTTTCAATGCCGGTTTCAGCCAGTAATATCTTTATGCGGGCTTTGTATTTATTATCTCGACGTCCATGCAGATTGTACACGCGTAAAATAGCTTCTAAGTAAGGCAGTAAATCAACCAGTGCAACGCCTTCTTTAAACCGTTGGGCAATTTTAGGGGTACGTCCCTGCCCACCACCAACCCAAACATCCGCAATGGTTTCGCCCGATGCGTTTTTCTTAAGTCGAATGCCGATATCGTGCAGTTTTATAGCCGCTCTATCGTTTGCACTGCCAGTTATCGCAAATTTAAATTTACGCGGTAAATATCTAAATTCCGGGTGCAAAGTGCTCCACTGACGTAACCACTCAGCAATCGGTCGAGGGTCCACCTCTTCATCTGCAGCAACGCCAGCGAAAGGATCGGTGGTGATGTTTCGAATACAGTTGCCACTGGTCTGTATAGCGTGCATCTGAACGGCTGCCAGTGCTTCTAGAATGTCTGGGGTTTCAACAAGTTTTGGCCAATTAAACTGAATATTTTGCCGTGTTGTAAAATGCCCATACCCTTTGTCGTACTGATCAGCAATATCAGCCAGTGCGGTCATTTGGTCAGCCGACAGCACACCGTAGGGGATAGCAACGCGCAGCATATAAGCGTGTAATTGCAAATACAAACCGTTCATCAACCGTAACGGTTTAAATTCCTCTTCACTTAAAGCACCACTTAGCCGGCGTTGCACCTGATCTCGAAACTCAGCGCAACGCTGATCGACTAGTTTTTGATCATACTCATCGTATTGATACATGATTCATGTCTCCGTAGACATAACGACTACGACTGATTTTGAAGAAAGTTAATGCTCGGGCCATCCACACGCAATCGTTCTCGAATGTGCGTGGGTTCTCCCGTACTTGCGGCATCTACAAGATAAGCACCGACAATAAGATTCTCTTGCTCCGCAGCGGCTGCAATGCTTAATGCTTTCTGCGCTAGGTCGTCGTTATCGATACGCCAACTGTGCGACACTTGCGTTGTCCATTCACCCGACTCGGTCAGATACACAGTTAGACCACTGCGTAAATCATTCGCCAACAATAAAGCGCAGTCTTTAATTTTTTTCACGTCGTGAGTTGCCATAGTTAAGCCGCTATTTCATCGTCGCTGAAGGGGTTGTCAACACCCAAACGCTCATGCATCAGTGTGCTGGTCGTGGTGTATTGCAATGAGGCTTTCTTACCAGGGTTCAGCTGCTCTTTAATCGCAAACGCTGCCAGGGCTGCCTCATGAAAACCGCTAAGAATCAATTTCTTTTTACCGGGATACCAATTGATATCACCAATGGCGTAAAACCCAGCTTGATCGGTTTGGAATTTTTCAGTGTCCACAACAAACTGGTTTTTCTTGCGAGTAGCAGGCCACTCGGCCATAGGCCCGAGTTTGGGAGACAAACCAAAGAACACCAGTAAGTGATCCAACTCCACTCGCCGAGTAATGCCGTCTAATGACGTCACATCAATCGATTGAAGGTCTGTTTTTTCTAGTGATTCATTCCCACTGTCCAACGCTGTGACGTTACCGGTTAAGAATTGCATCTCTAATGCATCGCAATGTGCCATCAGTTTCTCAACAGAAACAGGGGCCGCTTTAAAATGCTCAGAGCGATGAATCAACACAACACTGTTCGCAACACCACGTAAATTCAATGCCCAATCCAAGGCAGAGTCCCCTCCACCTAAAATAACCACATCCTTATCTCGATGAATTTCCGGATCTTTAATCGAGTAGAAAACGCTTTCACCATCACGCTGCGGGACGCCGGGCACTTTCAACCTTACCGGTTCAAAAGCACCCACACCACCGGCGACGATAACTGCGGCTGTGTTGAATTGGGTTCCTTTGTCCGTGGTCAGTAACCAACGATCGTCGTCGGTTCGCTTAACCTGCTGAACCTGCTGCGAAAAATGAAACGTCGGTGCAAACGGCATCGCTTGCTTCATCAAATTGTCCACCAATTCCTGCGCGCCAATGACCGGCAAGGCGGGGATGTCATAAATCGGTTTGTCTGGATAGAGCTCGGCACATTGGCCACCGGGCTTATCCAGCGCTTCGATAACGTGCGCTTTCAGTCCAAGTAACCCTAATTCGAATATCTGAAATAAACCGCAGGGGCCGGCTCCAACAATGACAACATCCGTTTCGATTTGGCGCATGGGTGGAAAAACTCGCTACAAAGGTGAATAATCTGACCGCACTTTGGAATATTGTTTCGACTATGGCAATATAAAGTGAATATTTATGACATTTATCCGCTAAAAACACTTTTCTTTAGAATATTATTCTATTTCTATGAAAGATAAACGAACACCAGTAACCCTAGATTCCACCGATCTGGAACTCCTCAGGGCTTTACAGCTGGACGCGTCTGCATCCATGGAGCTTCTGGCCTCTCAAGTGGGGGCTTCGAAAACAGCCGTTTGGAATCGTGTGAAGCGATTACAGAAAGACGGGGTCATTCAAAGACAAGTGGCGATCTTGAGCCCGACCCTGGTCGGTTTACCTGAAACGTTTTTTATCGCCGTGAAAACCAATCAGCACGAGGAAGGATGGCTGAAACGTTTCGATGCCGTTATGCACAAGCATCCTGAAATAGTCGAAGTGCATCGATTGGCGGGCGACACGGATTATCTGATCAAGGTGCAGGTGTCATCAACACAAGCCTTCGATCAATTATACAAAGCCATGGTGGCTGAAATAGATTTGTATAGCGTGACTTCCAGCCTATCGATGGAAGTGCTTAAATATGAGACGGCGTTGCCGGTGTAGTGGCTCGATCGGCTAATTGCACCAGAATCCCAGGGAGCTGATCAGCAGCTCCTAAGTAATCACTGACTGTGAATTGCACTGACGGATGTTTAAGCCGCGCAGCTTTTAACGCATCAGGAATATCACTAGCCACATGCGCGCCGCGAGCTAAGAAATATGGCACACACAAGATATGTGTTTCACCTGCGACGACCAGCGCATCAATCGCTGTTTCTATGGACGGCTCAGCCAATTCTAAAAAAGCACATTCTACGCGAGCATACTGCTCACCGGCTAGCGCTTGAACTTTCGACGTGAGCGCTCGAATTTCTTCGTTAGATTCGGCACGACGACTACCATGCGCAATGAGCAGCAGAGAATTCATTTCAGATCTAAACCTTGTGGTCGGCAATAGTCAATGGATGGAGAACAAGCAGGCTTATGTCAGCAGCCAACCGCCATCCACATCTACTGTTGTACCGGTTACGAACTCGTTTTGGATCAAAAACATCAGAGCCGCGGCAACTTCATCGGCTTGCCCTGGCCGTGGAATTAAGTTTTTCGCGGTCATGTTGGTGTAAGCGGTGTCCCGCTCCTTGCCCTGCAGAGGCACCATGGGCGTATCAATGGTGCCAGGAGATACCACATTAATTCTTTTGGGTGCAATTTCGCCGGCTATGGCTCGGGCAAAAGCTTCGACCGAACCACCCACCGAACTCAAGGCTATTTGTCCCGGCCGGCAACAACGAGCCGGTGCGCCACTGACAAGCACAACACAACCATCATCAGGCAGATGAGCGGTGCCATGGCGCACCACATTGGCATATCCCCATAGCTTGTCAAAGGAGCCCTTGAAGCCCTGCATATCCATGCTTAAAAAGGGTCCTATTGCTCTATTACCCCCCGTAGCGGCAGACACCAAAATGTCGTAAGGCGCCTCGGCATTGCACAAAGCCTCAACTTCGGCCTCATTGGTAACATCACAGGCAACCAGCTTCACACCTTCTGGAACCGAATCGCTGGCTTTTTCTGGATTGCGACTTACCGCAACAACGGAAGCTCCGTCCGCAACCAAGCGCACAACCGTTGCTAACCCAATGCCAGAGGTTCCGCCAAAAACTAGAGCTTTTCGATTTTTGATATCCACAATGATTTTCCCAAGGGTTAAACGAACGTGTTCTATGCGTATCAGGATACCGCGTCAGCATTATTCTGTGTGATTTGGGCAATGGCTCAGAGTAGGAGCTTGGCTAACACCGTTTGAACGTGCACCTGCGGACGAAAAACCACATAACCCGTGTGATGATGCAGGTGCAATTTTATACCTGCTGCTTTTAATTGATATGGCCTCAGCACATCAGCGTCACAGCCCGTTGCTTTACACGTCTGAATGGATTCAGGCACCCAACGAAACCAACGTTGCCAAAAGAAAGATGACAATCCTTGCGAAGGCCAATAGCCAATAAAATTCGCAACATCCCAAAGTGTTTGAAGACTGGCTTCATGCTCTGCCAGTATGGGTAGCAGGTTTTCTAGTGGGAAGTGATTGGCCGTGGCGTGGGTGATTTCTGCCCTTTGCGGTTCAGCTACCATGTCACCGTTTACCCAAGCGGGTATGAGATCAAATAACAATTTCAATCCATACTCTGTATTTGCCTTAACAGCCAAAGCCGATTTGGATATAGCTGATGGGCGTTTAAAACTGCGTTGGCCTAAAACATCTCCAGCATCGACTTGCTCACTTAATACATGTAACGACACGCCTATGTCAGGTTCACCATGAAGTACTTGCCATAACAACGGGTTTCCCCCTCGATACGCTGGTAGCAATGAATGATGTAAGTTGACGCCTCCGTATTTTAGCCCTTGAATCATACGCATTGGCAAAATTGGCACCGAGTGAGTGATCAGTAGTTCAGCACGCCATTGAACGAGATACTCGGCTACGGTATGAATGTTGTTGCGCGATACCGTGGCGTATTGGAAACCCTGCTTAGCACAGTAACGTGCGCAATCCGATCCTCTTTTTTTGTTTTTAGTACGGGTGCGATGCGTGATTTCAATAATACCGACTGGGCATTCAGGAAAGTGATGGAACGCCGAGCTAATTTCATTAAGCCCAGAAACCGCTAGCACTATTCGAGCATATTTTGAATTCACTAAACCGTACGATGTGTCGAATTAACTTTTCGCTTTGGGATAATTTGCAAAGCGAGTGAACTGCCTAGCACGATGACGGCTCCCGCCAAAAGCATTTTCATTGTCACCGGCTCACTTAGGAACAGGGCTCCAAATATAACGGCGAATAACGGCACCACAAACACCACAGTAACAGCCAATGGAGCGCCAATATTTTCTATCAATCGAAAAAACAACACATATGCCAAGCCGGTGCAAAACACGCCAAGCGCAATGGTTGATGCCCAAGCTGTGGCAGAAATCGAATGACTGGGCCACCAAATTAAAGTGGGAACGATAAGCAGTAGTGTTGCGCCGATTTGGCTGTTCGTCGCATTAATTAATGGGTCGGTGTTGGGAAGGTATTTTTTAGCAAAATTTGCAGCGAGCCCATAAAAAGTGGTGGCCAGAACCCCTGCGCCAATCGCAAGCAAACTCTCCCGACTACTCATAGCAACAGTATCTGAGCCTGTGAAAACCAGTAATGCAACACCAATAAAACCGATCAAGAGTCCTACACTTTGCCAAGACGTTAATGCAGAACGCAGCCATAACCACCCAATCAACGCGCTCCAAAAAGGCACTAGCGCGTTAACGATAGATAGTAAGCCGCTGGTCACGCTGAGCGACGCATAGGCTAACAGTACAAAGGGTATCGCCGAATTGAGCACACCGACAGTCATACCCGCTGTCATTTTTTCTGGCAACTTTTTTAACTTCCCAAACCACCACAGTAAAATAATTAATGTGACCGCACCGATGGAGCAACGCAAACCAACCAAAGCGAATGGACCAAATTCTGGAGCGGCGATGCGCATAAAAAGAAACGATGCGCCCCACAAGGCGGATAGCATTAGGTGATCCACTAAATCAGAGAAGGCCAGCGGTTTAAAGTCCAAACCAACTACTCCGAAAAATCCAACTGGGCAGACGTTGCTCGGCTCTCAACCCTTGCGTTCTCTAGAGTGAGTAACGATCGTTTTCTATCTAGCCCACCCGCGTATCCGGTTAACGAGCCATTGGCACCAACCACTCGGTGACACGGGATCAATAAGGAGATCGGATTACGACCGACTGCGGCGGCTACAGCTCGCACCGCTTTGGCTTTACCCAATTGGTTTGCTAAGCCGCCATAGGTTATGGTCTGCCCACTGGGTACGGTGAGCAATGCCTTCCACACTGTTTGCTGAAAGTCTGTGCCGCTTGGCTCAAACGTAAGGTCAGACACGTCGGGAACTTCGGCGTTAAAGTACGCTGTTAACCACTTAATCGTTTCGCTTAACACAATCGATGATTGTCGATTTTTAGTTGCACTAAATGACTCTGGCGCATACTTTTGATCGAAAAACCATACGCCCGTTAGCGCGTGTTCATTGGCCTGTAAAAGTAGCTCCCCCAACGGAGAATTCCAACGTTGTCGATAGTCGTTCATAGAGCTTCCGTCGTATTCAGTGATTGCCATAAATGCATAGCGGCGTAGGCCCGCCAAGGCCTCCATCGTTCGGATTCTGCCAAGATGTCATCTACGCCACGTTGTTTAGCTGCTTTAACAATGCCTAAATCGGTATCGATAAACGCATCCGGCCAACGAAGGGCTCGCATCAGAATATAGTTCACAGTCCAGGGGCCAATACCCGGCAATTCCATTAACGTTGCCTTGGTTTCCTGCAGATGCGCACCGGGGTTCAAACTCAGCGATCCATCGGCCACTAAGCGTGCGACGCCCTGAATGGCTGCCGCTCGTGTATTGATGATGCCAAGCTTATTCAGCGTGGTGCCTCGGCACCGTGCTAAGGCATTTGCTGTGGGAAATGTTCGTGCCGGGCCACCGGCAATCCCTTTACTTCCGAATTGATTAACCAATCGATGGGTCAACGTTGTAGCTGCCTCAACACTTACTTGCTGCCCCAGGATGGCCCGCACAGCAATTTCAAACCCAGCGGGCCCGCCAGGTACTCTTAGCCCTGGATTCTCACCCGCTAGTTCGCCTAAAACGGGCAGCCAATGATGTGGGTTCGCATCCAGATCAAATTGGGCTTTAACGCATTGGATTACTTTGGCTAAGTCTTGACTGAGTGTTTTGGATACTTCAAGACACAACTTGGTTCGATTAACTTGTCTCAAACGGTACCAACCGATGGCGGTTTTTTGTGTTTGCGAATCGGTTAATTCAATGGCTCGTGTATAAGAAGTTTCATCCACCGATTCCATAGCTAGAACCGCACGTCGTGAATGGAAGGTCAGTAAACTGGGAAAATCAAACGGTTCAATGACGCTCAACTGACAAGTAATTACATCTTGGTCCTGCGTCCGATTTTTATCCGGCGATGTGGCAAACGACTTTGCCCGCGACTTCCTTAATCCCGAAGGCGTTAAATTGTAGGCAGATTTCAACGAAGAGTTAAAGCGCCGAATACTGCCAAACCCTGCAATAAGCGCGATCTCACTAATAGGAAGATCGGTATCAGTCAGTAATTGTTTGGCGAACAACAAACGCCGGGTTTGCACATACTGCAAAGGAGACACCCCAGCGTGCTGTTGCAGTAAACGCCGAACATGACGCTCCGACACACCCAACTGAACACTCACACGCTCTGTGACATTCTCTTCAGCAAACAAGGTGTCGAACATTTGCAGAGCATGCTTGGCCAACGATTCGCCAATATCCACCGTGCTCCAACGACTGGCTAGCTCAGGTCGGCAACGCAAACAGGGTCGAAAACCTTCCCTTTCCGCCTGCACGGCGGAAGCATAGAAGGTGCAGTTCTTCTTAACCGGTAAACGGACCCGACAAATCGGACGGCAGTAAATGCCTGTACTGCTGACCCCAACAAAAAACTGCCCATCAAAGCGCAGATCGCGTGAAGCGAGCGCGGCATAACAGGCGTCGGTGGAGAGGGATAAATCCATAGCGCCATTATGGCGCTTATTTATCCAGGAATACTAGTCAAATTCGGACATCGGGTTTGGCCCGATTTATTGAACCACAACCTGGTTTCTACCCTGCTCTTTAGCAATGATATGGAGGATTCGAGCGTCGGCTCCAGTAACGAGCGATTGAACACACCCGTCAAATGATCGGTAACAATTCGGTTTTGCAACATGTTGTGTTGTCGTTCCACGGCTGACACCATAATACTGGCGAAAATACTGCTACTGATCAAAGCACTGATCATTCGAGCATACAACTCAACGGGCATCGACAAAACGGCAGCAACACACAGCACGAGCAGCAAAAATACATTTGCCAACATCGCTTTGCGAATAGGTAGAAAGCAATAGAAAGACATCAGCGCTGGAAAGCCCCAATAGGCGGCTAGATGGCCTTGATTAAAAACGGCATAACCCAGATAAATACTGACCGTGGGGCTAAGCAGAAACAGATTCAAAGAGTCGAGCTTATTGCCCTCTGCCATGCATGTAAAAATTGACGGCCAGTATGCTCATCACCAACAGGGCACCGAGTGCCATGTCGTATCGAGCCGATACCCAATGGATAACAGCAAATGGCGCTAATATAAGAACAACCGCCAAAGTGAGCGAAAAAAATGCGCGCGAGCGAAAGTCTTCTACCCCAAAATCCAGCGGTTTAAAAGCTTTTACGTTAGGCAAAAATTTCAACCGATCCATGCTTTGACCACCGCCAGTACTCAGGCGGATGCCAGTGCGTTGCTTACAGTATCGGTCGGCCCCCTAAAACATTGGGCGCGCAATCGGTTTCTATGTGGTCTGTAATCGACTAGCTTCACGAAAAGACACCAAACGACGATCTTTTTCATCCCACAGTGCCAAGCGGATGGTTTTTAAGCTATCAATAAACGTGATGCGCCCCAAGTTTTTCAATTCGGGAAAGTCACGCAATACTTTGGGCAGCTGGTGAAATGGGATACGACTGCTGAGATGGTGCACATGATGGATACCAATATTGCCGCTGAGCCACATCAGCGGTTTAGGAAGATCATAAAATGAGCTCCCGTGCAGTGCCGACACATCCCGTTTCCACTCGGGCGGTACGTCCCAAACGGTATCTTCAAATTGATGTTGGACGTAAAACAGCCACATTCCGATAGACGCACCCACTAAGATCATCGGTAAGTGAATCCACAAAAATGCGCCAAGCCCAACCCAAAAAATCATGACCAGAAAGGCCACCGCGATGGCTGCGTTGGTGAGCATGGTGCTAATCCAGACGGTACGGTCTTTCTCTAGCACCAAAGGCACACGATGTCTTAAAAAGAACATGTACGCAGGGCCAAAACCAAACAAAACAACCGGATGTCGGTACACCCGATATTTGAATTTCTCCCACTTGTTGCTTTGCAGGTACTCATTCACCGTCATCGTGTCGATGTCACCAAATCCGCGCTGGTGTAAGTTACCTGACCCGGCATGGTGCTTGGCGTGGGAGTCGCGCCAGGAATCGTAGGGAGTCATAGTGAAGATGCCCAGGAAACGCCCAACCCAGCGATTTAGTTTTTCAGTTTTAAACAGAGATCCGTGACCGCAATCGTGTTGCAGTATGAATAGACGCACCATCAACGCGCCAGCGGGAATGGACACGACCAGGCTCGCTAACAAACCCACGTAGGTGTAAGCAGCCCAGGACAATGCCCAGCAGCCAAACAACAGCGCTAGAGTCAAGCAAAGTTCAACAAAGGCTCGTGCGTTTGAGGCTCGACGATACGGAGCGAGGCGTGCTGACCAAGCCTTCTCGGCCTTTTCAGTTGGAGCGGTTGGGTGAGTCATTATAATTTTTGAGCGGTAATGGAAGAAGAGGACTTCGTGCCGATACAACCGGTAGAGCATAGCTGGAAAATCGTACAATCGGGTAATGATTTACGAAGTCTTTTCGTTTTGGCGCGGCATAACGGCGCGGGAGGAATCAACAACGAGACCCGAGCTATGGCAATCTGGCGGCTATGACATCTCAAGTACAAACAGAATTAAAAGCCTTGTTAGGGGCGTCTGGATGGGTTGATGCCGGTGAGGCGGGAGGGTATGCGCAAGACTGGCTTCAGGTTGCACCCTCAAGTCCGTTAGGCGTTGCCCGCCCCAATTCGGTGGACTTAGTCGCCCGCATCGTGTCGTATTGCGCCGAAAATGCACTGACGTTGGTCCCACAGGGTGGCAACACCGGCTTGGTATTGGGCAGTGTTCCGGCCGAGAATAATGCTTGCGCTGTGATCCTGTCGCTGGATCGACTGAACCAGATTTCAAACATAGACCCTATAGGAAAAACCGTCGAAGTTGAATCAGGCGTTGTGTTGGCGGAATTACAACGCGTACTTGAGCCCAACAATTTGACACTGCCTTTGCATCTTGGCTCCGAGGGCAGTGCTCAAATTGGTGGCTTGATATCCACCAATGCAGGAGGTTGCCACGCATTCCGTTACGGAATGATGGCGGACCAAGTACTGGGGTTAGAGGTTGTTCTTCCCAATGGCGACATTTGGCAAGGTAACCGCGCACTAATTAAGGATAACGCGGGTTACTCACTGAAACGCCTTTTCTGTGGAGCGGAAGGAACGCTTGGCATTATCACCAGCGCGACATTAAAACTGATTCACAAACCCGCCAGCTCCGTGACGGCACTAGTTGCCTGCACTAGCTTGCAAGATGCCTTGGCAATATTAACTCTGAGTGAAACCACGGCAGGTCATTTACTGCATGCTGCGGAATTTATCGATTCCGCTGGCATCAAACTGCTTCAACAACATTGCCCGCAAGTGAAAATGCCATTGGATGAAATTCCGAACATCAGCTTGCTTCTCGAATTTGCTAGCCCCAGTCACTTCATCGCGTTGGATCCCCTCGTAGAACAAGTTCTAGACGTGGCTATGGAAAATGGCTGGGCAAGCGATGGGGTGGTGGCAGCCAATAGGCAACAACAAATGGATTTGTGGGAGCTCAGAGAATCCATCCCAGAAGGACAAAGACTGCATGGTGCACAACTAAAACACGATGTATCGGTGCCCGTAGCTGCGCTGCCTGAGTTTATTCAAACTGCGTCCAATGCGTGCAGATCTATTATGAATTCCGTGCTAATTAATCCCTTTGGCCACTTGGCGGATGGGAACGTGCACTTCAATCTGAGTGCACCACAGGGCGAACAAGAGGCCTTTATTTCGCACTCTCAAGCCTTTAACAACGCGGTGTATCACGCGGCAGTGGAATTTAATGGATCATTTGCCGCAGAACACGGCTTGGGTCGCAGCAAAGTGGCGTTGGCGGACAAACTGCGTTCGCCTGTTGAACGTTCTTTAATGAGAACACTAAAACGCGCAATTGATCCTGATGAAATAATGAACCCAGGTGTTATACTCCACGCCGTTGATGAGGTTCCCGACGTATCGGGATGAAAAGGGAACGACGTGAAATACGTCGGCTGCCCCCGCAACTGTAAGCCGCAATACGATCGTTTGTTGTAAACCACTGAGCCAGTCTCGGGAAGGTAAAACGCATCGGCGGCAAGCCAGGAGACCTGCCCATCGCATCAGTTAGACCCAATCCGGGTGGGATTTCAAGGTCACAGCAATGCGTATCAATCCGAATGCAGTATCGGCTCTCTTAGCTGCACGCCCTCCTCGCGTGCCGCGTTTTGGTAATGCCCGGCATGTTTGTCGATATCTCCTGCTGTGCTTTGCGTTCACCCAAACCGCGGTTGCCCAACAAAGCCTAACAACCCAACCTGCCGGTGATGACAGCGAACGTCTGCCAACGTTATCTATCGAAGCCGAAATAGCTGAACCCATCGGCCAAGTGGAACACGCTGACTTTGCAGGGCGTTACACACGAATCAATGCAGAATCCTTATCCCGCAGTGAAATTAATTTAGCCGATACCCTAGCGTTCGAATCCGGTATTCAACAGCAAAGCGTGGGTGGATTCGGCAGTTTCAGTAGCATCACGATTCGCGCCTCAACACCGGCGCAAACCGGCATTTTCTTGGACGGTGTGCGCCTTAATGGTGCGGCTAATGCGGTTATAGATTTATCCGTTTTCGATTCGCGTTCTTTTAACAGCGTGGATGTGTATCGGGGCGCGGCCCCATTGCAACTCGGGGCAACCAATCTAGGTGGGGCAGTGAACTTAAATTCCCTAGAGTCCGGGTCGAACATCACGCAAGTTAAATTTTCTGCCGGTAGCTTTAACACCCTACAAACGCACTTGTCACATCGTTCCAAACACAAAGCATGGCAAAGTGTTGCCACAGTAGAAGCGGCCCAAAGTGACAACGACTTTCAAATAGCGAATAACAACGCAACACCTCTGAACTCTGACGATGATCGACGAGAATCTCGCCATAACGCAGCCGTACGCTCCTATGCCGTACTGGGCAAATTGGCCTACCAACATGCCACCGACAAAGTCAGTGATGTGTTGTTCCAACACACAACACGAGTCGCCGGTGTACCCGAATGGCGCAATGCGCAGCTCAACGACGCCTCCTATGGTGAGGCTCGAGGCCAGCTGCATTTCAGTCATCGAATCCAAGGCAGCAGCGGTTGGAGCCGTCGGCACACCGGTTTTCTGCAATGGGCGGATGATCATTACGACGATCGCTTAAGCCAAGTAGGGTTAGGCGCACAAAACTTTCGCAGTCAGCAGCGTGTGTTTGGTGCCTCAACCTATTGGGATCAATTCACCGTAAACGGAAAGTGGGCATTAACGGCTGAACTGCGTCAGGATGCGTTTGATGGAGAAGATCCGTTGGGTCGAGATCTAACGGTGAACGCAACGCGCAATAGCCTGAGCGCAGGTATGGCGTACACCCGATTTGCCTACGACGAAAAAATTCTAATTACCCCACGCTTACGTTTTGAAAATCATGACAGTAATTGGTCAAGGCAAAACATTCAAAACGGTGCCGACCAACAAAACGTTATTGTGAACCCAGAATTAAGTATTCGATTTGACCCAAGCCCACACCTAACATGGACGGCATCGTTGGGCCGTTACTTTCGGATTCCCACATTCAGCGAAATGTTTGGCACGCAAGGCCTAGTGGTGGGTAATGAGAGCTTGAAACCTGAGCAAGGGATAAATTCAGAACTGGGTATTCAATGGGCTCCAAGTGATGCATTGAGCTTAAAAGCCACCCTCTTTCACAGCAATCGCAAGGATACGATTGTGGCTGTGTACGACGCTCAAGGTATCGGGCGTAACATGAACACCGGTGCTGCGATCATCTCCGGGTTGGAATTGGAGTCCGTATGGCAACTCACTCGCCAATTGAATATCAAAGCCAACGTAACCGTTCAAGATACCGCGAATCAATCGGACATATCCGCATTTTTCAACAAACAACTGCCAAATCAATCTGCGTTAAGCGCATACGCAAGGGCAAACTTTGACATCAATCAACAGTGGCAACTGTGGGCTGACATTAACATCGCCAAAGATCGTTTTTATGATCTTGGAAATTTTTTACCCGCTGAAGATGCCACGATCAGCAACATGGGTGTGAACTGGCAACGCACAGTCTATCGAGCATCTTTTTCGTTAAGTAATCTCACTGACGTGGCCGTTCAAGACTTCAACGGATTCCCTAAACCCGGAAGGGCTGCTTATGTGAGCTTGTCCTACCGCTTTAAGTAGATAACGAAAACACCCCACACCAATTCGAATAAGCCGATTGCTTACGAATCATTCCAATCCATACTAGAGATAATCTCACCAATGAATTCTCATCATTTTAAAACCGGCAAAACGCTTTCATCAGCACTAGCCCTTATTGTATTAAGCGCGTGCTCCAGTGACAATTCCACAGATCCTGTGACCTGTGAAACGGCGAATGCTACCGAAGCCCCTAGCGTGGAAGAATCGCCACTATTCGCGTTCGCCTCCACCGAAGCCAGCGATTTTAGCTCTGGCCGATTAGAGCGCTTGAGCGTTGGCGAATTTCCAGAGCTCACTGGCTGCACCATTGCGGGATCTTCAGATATTTTTGTAAGAACTGATGGAACTAACGTATTCGCTTTAGGCCGGGGCAATCAAGATTGGTTTGCACAATTTGATAAAGAGACCTTGGATAACGTGTATCAATATTCGGTTGTTGCAAACGGTGCTAGCTCTGCCAATCCGCATGACGTGGCATTTCGCAATGCTAACCAAGCCTTCATCGCGCGTTATGACACCAGCTCTGTTTGGATTGTTAACCCTAGCGCCACCTCGGAAGCTGAATTCTTTTTGAGTGAAATCGACTTATCTGCTTACGATGCCGATGGCGCGACTGAAATGACCGCACTCGCCATCGTTGGTGATAATTTGTTTGTGCTGATGCAGCGTTTAGAAAATTTCTTCGCAACACGCACCAGTTACATCGCAGTATTCGACATATCTGGCGACACCCCCACCGAAGTTGAGACAGGCATGGGCTCCGATGGGCTCGGTGGCATTCAGCTCCCGGTTAATAATGCTCAACAAATGTTCGTCAATGAAGCCACAGGCGACTTAATCATTGCAGCCAACGGAGACGCATTTAATCCAGCTATTGCAGCTGAAGAAAAGCTCTCTGGTGGTGTTGTCGCGGTTGACACCACAGACTATTCGGTAGAGCTTTTAATTGATGACAACGAACTGCTAGCAGAACCGGCCGAAGGCGAAGAACTGACACCAGAATTTATCAGTCGCGTGTTAATGGTATCCCCTGAGAAAGGTTATTTAGTATCGTTCACCAGTTTTGGCACCTCGTTTGTCCGATCATTTAACCCAACGACTGGGCTAGTTGCACAAGACCCCTTAAGCGATTTCAATGGCGTTGATGTCAAATCGCTCAACTTAGCGCCGAGCGGAAACGTCTGGGTTGCAATCGGTGATATTGAAGCGCCAGGTTTTGATCGTCTAAACCCTACGGATGACACTCTGGTAGGCCCTCGGGTAAGAACCGAATTGAATCCAAATAATGTGGTTTTCATTACACGGTAAAGTTTTCATTACACGTTAAAAATGTAGCATAGCTATCGATCTAAGGGCCGCAGCGGTAATGTCGTTGCGGCCCTTTTTTTTGAGCAAGGCAACAAGGGTTTTCGTAACGTATACTTAACTTCTCTAGTGAACAAGCGCGGACAGCCTTGCCAATGGAACTCAGCGTAAACGGACAAACCTATACAGTTGACGTCGAGAGCGACATGCCGTTGCTCTGGGTGTTACGGGATGAACTGAACATCACTGGGCCGAAGTATGGTTGCGGGATTGCGCAATGCGGTGCCTGTACCGTGCACCGGAAATGATTCAAATTAGCTCTTGGCGCTCGGTGGGTAATTCAGGTGTCGGCTTCATGCACGGTTGTTTTCTCGATGAACTCTTCGCCGCTGCTGATCAAGATCCCATGGATGCACTGATATCTCTCTGCACACACGATTTATCAAAAGCGGTGTTAGAGGATGTGAAAGCACTGTCGGGTTGGGATGGGATGGGATGGGATGGATAATGAACCACTTCTATGTATAAATTTGCGTCGGTAGCGCTAGGACTCAGTGCCATAGCCCACATTGTTGTCACTATATTAAGCCAATATTCAGGCTCTGCCGTCGGGTTTGGCGCATTCGGGTTGGTTTTTTTGTTGTTGGCTATTTTCTTATTCCGCCGCCAACGATGGGCAGCTTGGTTGTCGTTTTTACTGCTACTGGTTGGCGTTGCTCTGGCTTTAAGCGGTGTAAACACCTTCCTGGCGCCAAACCCGCTGTTTTATTCCATGGCTGCACTGAACGCGGTCGCCTTACTCACCTTATTCGTTGTACTGTGGCGTCATGGGGATAAAATCTAGCGTAACGGATGTTCTTGAGCACGCCATTCGATGGCAGTCGGAAGGCCATGGCGTCGAACTCATCACCGTAGTCAAAACCTTTGGCTCATCACCAAGGCCTGTCGGCAGCTTAGCCGCGGTTCGGCACGATGGGCATATGGTGGGGTCCGTCTCGGGTGGGTGCATCGAAAAGCAATTGGTTGAGCAAATTCGCAGCGGGCATAACCCTGCCCCCATTACCTACAACGTAACGGATGCAGAAGCCAAACGCTTTGGGCTCATGTGTGGTGGCAGCATTGAGCTGTTATTTGAAAACGTATCAGAGAACTCGAAACTCTCTGAACTGCAACAACGATTAAATCGAAACCAACGCACCACACGTCACTTACACGTTGCAACCGGTGAGGTCACACTCAATGATGCCGCTGAGCAAGATCAGTTTCACTTTGATGGCGAATCGCTCATTAACATCTTGGGTGCAAACTATCACCTCATCATCATTGGCGCGAATGAACTGTCACGTTTCACCGTTGAATTTGCCCAGGCTGTGGATTTTGAAGTAAGTGTTATTGAGCCTCGCGAAGAATTTAATGCATCGTGGCCCATACCTACTCCCACACCGATAAATCAAATGCCCGATGATGCGGTGATTGAATTGGCTCGCCACGAACATTGCGGGGTTTTAGCCCTAACGCATGATCCAAACTTGGATGATTTGGCTTTGTTGGAAGCGTTAACAAAAAATCTCTTTTATGTTGGGGCACTGGGCTCGACAAGAAGTCATGAGAAACGACTGGCACGATTACGACATTTTGATGCACCAGAGAACAAGCTCGACACTATCCATGCGCCGATCGGTGTGAATATTGGCAGTCGTACAGCTTCTGAAATCGCCATATCTATCGTCGCGGAGCTTGTTAAATTGCGCGCAGAGCATCGTTTGGTCGTTAATTGATTACTCATTTACGCACGCACGCATAGCATCGAGCAGTGCACTGTGCAGGTTACGGCTTGCAACGGCGTCCCCAATACGCGCTAAATAAAACGAACCCTTTGGGTTAAGCGATGTGTACGGTGACAAGCCTTTTGTTAAGGAATGCAAGTCCAGCTGCCCTAAGTTCATCGCATACGGTTTTAAAGCCTTATAGAGTTCATCGTTTGGTGTAACGCCGTGTTCAACGATGACATGATCGACTGTGTGTAGCTCTATGGTTTTCGTCAGAACGTGGCGTAAGCCCAGTCGCAAACGGTTGCCACTACGTTCAACAAACGCCAGTTCCTTCAAGCATTGAAATTCCACCCCCATCAGGGCCAGATGTCGTAGTGCAACCGAAGAGGTCGTCGGTCCAAGCTCCTGTAGCAGATGCCGATCAGGGCTTACTATCGTCAAAGATGATGCCAGAGGGGCTATAACATCGGCGGTCACGGTACTTGCGTGATCCCCGACTTCGTCTAACAATAAAATATCACCCGATAAGTTTTGATGTTCAGACAAAACATCCCAGCTTGATAACGTCAGTTCTGCTCCCGGTGCGTTTACATGTTCCGGCCAGCCACCTGTTGCAACCACCACTAAATCACCGGGTTGCTCCAACACTTCCGTAGCTTCCACGTAGTGATTCAATTCGACTTCAACACCTAAGTGTTGAATTTCGTTTATCAGCCAATCCAGCGTGGCTTGCATTTGTTGTCGCAGGCTTCCCATGGAAGCTAGATTCAACTGGCCACCTAATCGATTAGAGGCTTCAATCAAACGAACACGGTGCCCGCGTTCTGCACTCACTCGCGCAGCTTCCAAACCCGCTGGACCACCACCAACAACCGTTACTCGTTTCTTAAGTATCGCTGGCTGAATGATATGAGGCAGCCACAGCTCTCTTCCGGTTGCGGCATTTTGACCACATACCGCCGGTTTTCCTTGATTGACTCGGTCAACGCAATAACCCAATCCAACACAGGGGCGAATACGATCTTCCTTGCCCGTTTTGAGTTTTTTAACCAAGTAAGGATCGGCCATATGCGCGCGTGTCATGCCAACCAAATCCACATGGCCTTGCGCCACGGCATGTTCAGCCGTGGCGATATCCGCAATACCACCTGCGTGTAGTATGGGCACATTCACGGCCTCGCGAATGCGCCCTGCAACACTTATGTGCTCGGTTGCAGGCATTCCCATGGGTGGCACCCAACCAGCTAGGCCTAAATCATCATAGGGAGCACCCACTAATATATTAAATAGATCCACTTGCCCAGTATCTTCCAAGCGTATGGCGGCAGCTACACAATCATCGGCTGCCAATCCACCTTCGAGTAGTTCATCCCCAGTGATGCGTAAAGACAAAACGAACTCAAAGCCAACTCGTTCACGAATAGCGGTGAGCACTTGTTCTGTTATTCGTAATCGATTTTCTAACGGGCCACCGTAGTCATCTTTGCGTTGATTCGTAAGAGGAGATAGAAACTGGCCTAACAAATGAGAATGAACCAGCACCTCAACCCCGTCAAACCCACCCTGTTGACAGCGATAAGCCGCATCAGCAAATTGAGCGATAACGCGATCGATATCCTGTTGCTCCATGACTTTGGGAAACGCTCGATGGGCCCGCTCTCTGACAGCCGAAGGTGCAATGACCGGTAACCAGTCAGCGTTATCCCAGCTCGTGCGCCGCCCCATATGGGTGATTTGACACATCACCGCTGCACCGTTTGATTTAACACCGGCGCAAAGCTTTTGAAACCAAGGAATGACGCTATCGTCACCCGCATAAAGCTGACCAAACACCGACGGGCTATCGGGTGCAATGTTGGTGGAGCCACCGATCATCGTAAGGCCAACACCCCCTTTGGCCTTTTCTTCGTGATACGCACGATAGCGATCTTTAGGAAGCCCTCCTTCTGCAAAGCTAGGTGCGTGGGAGGTACTGACGATGCGATTACGTAATGTCAGTGATCCCACAGTAATCGGACTGAGCAGTTCGTTCATTTCATCAGGTAACCAAAGTCGGTGACAAAACTAAAATATGCATCGTCATACACTTGTTGTCCTCGCCTGCCAATATAAATTTCAACGCGACTAATCAAGCATTCAAACCTGCCAACACATCGTGCCCCTGTGATTTCCAAAAATGCAGTAAGTCTATGAATATCCAATTCTCAGTTAGCTTATCCCCATCACGGCGATACACATCGATCACGCGTAAATCCCCCGGGGTATCACTGGGCGGGAACCCCATAAAGCCATTGGGGGTTACCGTTAAATTTGGCCAGCCAAAAAAGGCACCGAATTCGCCTTCGGCTAAACGACAAACATGCCCATTAAAGGTTCGGTCTTTTAAGCCGGCTCGAAAAGGCCCTGAGTGTTGTTCCGCGTAGCGTTCGATGGTGTATGTAGCGCCAATGCCCGTCGGCCCCCACCAAATCATGTCTTCATTCCAGCTGCGCCGTAATTCATCCACTAGCGATTCTCCCTGCTCGCCCCCGCGCCAAGTTTTTATGTCATTCACCATAAAATCGATGGCTGCCAAGGTGCGTTCCCCCTCAGCGGGATCCTGCGCATCAAACATCAAACCGGTGTGCGTCATGGGACCGGGTTGAACCAACTGCGCCGCCGTTTGTTCTGGGAATGGGTTTATGCCCACCTGCGCCATCAGATGTGGGATATCAAAGTACATCGCCGTTTCAACAATCTGGTTGTCTTCTACGCGGTTAAATTCGCAATAGCGAAGCATCACCATCTTTTGGGTTGCAGGAATGCCTAACCACGCCACATCAAACAAACCCATCAAATGCCCCATGGACACCACCCACACACCGGATTGATCAGGCAGTGAATTCTCACCGGCCATAAACACATCCATGCGCCGCTGCATGTGCTGAACGGCCTGCCTTAAGGGCTTCCAGAATTCAGTGGCAACGGAGTCAGCCCCAACCATTTCATCAAACGGGTGATACCCTCTCCAAAAGTAATCTGCTGACGTATGCCGAGCCAAAACGGAAACCAGTTCGTCTGGCTTGGCGGCATCAAACGCTTGGTAAAAATCGAGAATGAGTTGTTTTTGCTGTTGAAAATCAGTCACGTAAGTGCCTTGGGTTGAGTTTTTTTAGTCTACTTGGCGAATAAAACTTGCCAAGGCCTACATCATCAGTTTATCCTGTTTGCATAGGTATGCAAAACCGTTTTTATCTCGGAGATTTCATTGGCAGAAATTCAGTTAGAGGGCCTTTCAAAACGGTGGGGAAGCTTTGTTGGGGTTGATAAATTTGACCTAACTATCGCCGATCAGGAATTTTTGGTCTTACTCGGGCCATCGGGCTGCGGCAAAACCACCACCATGCGCATGATCGCAGGTTTGGAGGACGCTACCGAAGGCCAAATCAAAATCGATGGTCAGGTGGTGAACGATTTGGAACCCAAAGATCGGGATGTGGCGATGGTATTTCAAAGCTACGCCCTGTATCCGAATATGAATGTGTACGAAAACATTCGCTTTCCGTTAAAAGTGCGCAATATCGATCCAGCATCCCACGACGAACGCGTTATGAAAGCCAGCGCTATGGTCGAGCTGGATGAATTTCTGAAACGTAAACCGGCCGAACTCTCTGGCGGTCAGCGCCAACGTGTTGCTCTAGCTCGAGCCATTGTGCGAAAACCCAAAGTGTTTTTAATGGACGAGCCGCTATCAAACTTAGATGCTAAGTTGCGTGTTTCGACCCGCGCACAAATCAAAAACCTCACACACGATTTGGCCGTTACCACGATCTATGTAACGCACGATCAAATTGAAGCCATGACTTTAGCCGACCGCGTTGTGGTGATGAAAGCGGGCATTGTGCAGCAGGTGGGAAGCCCCACAGAAATTTACGACACACCCGCCAATACGTTTGTCGCATCGTTTATCGGTAGCCCGGCCATGAATTTAATCGACGGTCGCTGCGAGCAAGGGCACTTCATCGCGAACCAAGTGAATATCCCAGGCATTGGCCAATCCGATGGCGGCTTTACATTGGGTTTTCGAGCTGAAGATGCCAGCATTGCAGAAGATGGCCAAGGCGAAATCACGGCCCCAATCTACGCGATCGAACTGTTAGGAGATGCCACGATGGTGTCAGTTCGCATCAGCGGAAGCTTGGTCAGTGTGAAAGCCAACAAAAACTATCGAGCAGAAATTGGAGACACCGTTTCAATGTCGGTGCCTCCAAACATTTGTCACCTATTCGAAGCTGAATCAGGGACACGCATTGAGGCTTAATAGCCTAAAACCGTTCCCGACGCATCGGGACAAACAATTGATGCACCCGATGGTGCATCACTTCCACTAAGAGGGGACTGTAACTATGTTGTTTAAAAAAGTAGCGTTGGCCACGGCCATCGGTCTTGTGGCATCAAACGCCATGGCCGAATGTGAAATCGGTGCACGCGTAAGCATTGTTGGCAATGAGTTTCCAGCCATTCAAGCGGTGGGCTCTGCCGCGGCAGAATGCTCGGGCTCAGAAGTTAAATCCAACCTCACCGCTGATCATCAGAAGATCAACGTTGCAGGTATGTCAGGTAATCCGGCGGAATACACCTCAGCCATCATCGCTAACTCGTCTATCGTTGCTTTGATGAACGAAGACGTGATTCGCCCATTGGATGATTTGGTGGCGAAACACGGTGCCGATTTAAAGAAAAATCAGTTGATTACCATCGACGGTAAAATCATGGCAGTCGCCTTCATGGCGAACGCACAACACCTGGTTTATCGCAAAGACGTGTTGGAAGAAATTGGTGTTGAACCGCCAACTACTTACGAAGAAATGCTAGCTGCAGCTGAAATGATTCGCGAGAAAGGCATCATGGATAATCCGCTTGGCGGCGCTTATGCAGCCGGCTGGAATCTGGCGCAAGAATTCAACAATATGTACATCGGTATGGGCGGCGACTTCTTCAAAGCAGGTACAGCGGAAGTTTCGATCAATAACGAGGCAGGTATTGCAGCACTCGAGATGATGAAGTCTTTAAGCGAATACATGAACCCAGATTTTCTGACGCATGATTCCAACGCCACGTCTGCTGAATGGAAAGCGGGTAATGTCGCGATCATGAATATGTGGGGTTCTCGTGTTGGTCCTTTACGTGAAACTGAAGGCTCTTCTCAAGAAGTGGTTGATAACACTATGATCGCCGGCCCCATGACCGTCGGTGGCGGCGAGACACCAGCAACCACTTTGTGGTGGGATGGCTGGACCGTTGCCAAGAACATCAGCGACGAAGAAGCTGAAGCCACGTTCATTGCTTTGAATCATGCGATCCGTCCCGATATGTTGAACGAAGAAACGTCTCCGATGGCTGTTTGGCTAATCGACGGCTATGAGCCGACTCCAGCTGCAACCGGCGTATTCGATGCCGCGAATCGAGGATCGGTTCCGTATCCGATGTTGCCTTTCCAAGGGTTGTTACACACTTCCCTTGGCGAAGAATTGTCTGACTTCATGCAAGGCAAAGAAGATGCAGCCACAGCGTTGGCTGATGTGGAAGCTGCCTACACAGCAAAGGCGAAAGAAAAAGGTTTCCTATAAGCCTTAATTTTCTATAAGTCTTAATTAAGAGGGTATGCGAGTGAGAACATCAAGCACTCGCATACCTACCTTTCTTATCGAATTCTACTCACCGATGGGCGGCCATCTCCTGCCACTATGAAACACAAAACGTTTTTCTGGTTCATATTGCCAACAGCCAGCGCCATGCTGCTGTTCATCGCGCTGCCTATCATTTCTGTCGTCACGCAATCTCTGTTCACACCACACGAGCAAGTGTTGGAAGTGGTTGAGAACTGCGGGCCATTTGGCTGTAAAGAGACAACAACCGTCAATCAAGAAGCCACACAAAAGTTACGCGATGCAAAACCTTTAGGAAAATTCGCAGGCTTAGATATTTATTTCGATCGAGGTCATCTCGCCGTCAACGAGGTGAGCGAAGCGTGGAAGACTCGCACCGATATGTCGGACTTTTTCAATGCCTTGAGAAATCTACCGTTCTATCGAGCCATGGGATTCACGCTAACGCACACCTTCACGGTAACCCCATTACTGATTATTTTAGGATTCATTATCGCGGTTGCGGTGAACTCCTTACATCGGCATTTAAAAGGCCTTGCCATCTTCTTCTCGCTGCTCCCCATGATAGTGACCCCATTAATTGGATCGCTGATTCTATTTTGGATGGTGGACAGTCGCGGAATTGTTGGCAACGCGCTGCAGTGGCTGTTCTCCGATCCAACACTGTCTTTAAAGGCTTCTACAGGTTACACCTGGATTATGTTGATTGTGTACGGTGTCTGGCATTCCGCACCCTTCGCCTTTGTCGTTTTCTACGCCGGCTTACAAACACTACCGCAAGACACTTTAGAGAGCTCGATGATTGATGGTGCATCGCGTTGGCAACAAATACGCTATGTGGTCATTCCACACATCATGCCCTTGGTTACCTTTGTGGCATTAATCCAGTTAATGGACAACTTTCGAGTGTTTGAATCCATTGTTGGCTTTAGCGCACAAGCTCATGCCACGTCTTTGTCGTGGATCATATTTAATGATTTAGGTGGAGAAACTCGCGCGTTGTCATCCGCTGCCGCCACTTCAGTTCTAACTATTCTGGGCGTCGCCATCTTACTCTCTCCCGTACTGGTTCGAACTTGGCAAGATTTTAAGGTGAAGCAGTAACATGAAAGCAAAAGCCTTTAAACAACCCCCTGCCCTGCGCACCTTATCGTCGCTGTTTATTATCCTTTGGCTTTTCCTGGCCGCTTTTCCTTTTCTATGGACGCTATGGGGTTCATTCAAAGTTGAATTGGATTTATTTTCCAAAGCCGATTGGACCAATGCCATCACTGGTGCTCGCACCATCGCTGAACACGGCAGCGCATTTACTGGCAATGGCTATGAAGGTGCGTGGGTACAAGAGGAGTTTTGGAAGGCCGTTATCAATACCGCGTTGGTGTGTTTCTTCGTGGTTACCATCTCTCTCACTATTGGAACTCTGGGTGGATACGCACTATCACGCTCACAATTTCGATACACCTTTTGGTTGTTGATCACCGCCTTGATTTTTAGGGCAATGCCGCCCATCACGCTGGTGTCTGGTTATTTGCTGCCATTTTTTGAATGGAATTTATGGGGCATATTGCCCACCACGATTGTTGTGTTGGTCGCTATCAATCAACCATTCACCTTGTGGATGCTGCATAGCTTCTTCCAAAAAATTCCCAAAGAATTGGACGAAAGCGCGAAGGTCGATGGTTGCTCGCAATTTCAAGCGTTCCGACACGTCATCATTCCCGTCATGTGGCCAGGGGTCATTACGACGGGCTTGTTCAGCTTTTTGTTGGCATACAACGACTTTGCTGTCACGTCCATGCTGTTATCAAAAGAAAATCAAACCATGGTGCCAAAAATATACAGTTTTCTTGGAACCACACAAACCGAAGGCAATGTCATGTTTGCGGTTGCCGCTGTGGTTTCAGCAACCGCACCACTGTTTGTCCTGGTGATGTTTTTCCAACGGCAGATTGTGTCTGGGTTAACTCAAGGTGCGGTCAAAGGTTAAGTTAAGGGTACTTATGACAATTGAATACTTAAAACGTGGAATTTCGGATTCCGACCGGGCCGAGGACGATGCGAAAACGGCAGCCGTTGTCGCCGACACCCTGAAGCAAATCGAACAGCATGGGGACAAGGCCGTACATGAATTGGCGGTTAAATTCGATAATTATGATCGAGAATCCTATCGTTTAACCGATGATGAAATTCAATCTATTATCGCGAAAGTGAGTGCTCGCGATATGGAAGATTTAAAGTTTGCCCAGGAGCAAGTTCGCAACTTCGCCCAAGCACAACGCGCCAGCATGGTAGACATCGAAATTGAAACCTTACCTGGCGTCATTTTGGGTCATAAAAATATCCCCGTACAGTCGGTGGGTTGTTATGTGCCCGGTGGCAAATTCCCAATGGTCGCGTCAGCTCATATGTCGATTGCCACCGCATCGGTTGCAGGCGTTCCTCGCATAGTGGCTTGCACTCCGCCATTCAATGGCGAACCCAATCCGGCGGTTATTGCGGCTATGCACTTAGGTGGTGCGCATGAAATTTATGTGCTCGGAGGCATTCAAGCGGTGGGTGCGATGGCCTTGGGAACTCAAACCATTGCACCGGTGCATTTGCTGGTAGGGCCTGGAAACGCATTCGTGGCCGAAGCCAAACGGCAATTGTTTGGTCGTGTGGGCATTGATCTGTTCGCCGGCCCCACCGAAACCATGGTAATCGCCGATGACACAGTGGATGCTGAACTGTGTGCAACCGATTTGTTAGGCCAAGCCGAACATGGGTATAACAGTCCCGCTGTTTTACTGACCAATTCGCGAACACTGGCCGAAGAGACACTAAAAGAAATCGATCGCTTACTTACCATCCTGCCAACAGCTGATACGGCATCCGTCAGTTGGCGTGACTACGGTGAAGTGATTCTTTGCGATACCTACGACGAAATGCTGGAAGTTGCCGATGACATCGCTTCAGAGCATGTACAGGTGATGACCGATCGTGACGATTGGTTTTTAGAGAATATGACGTGCTATGGCGCATTGTTTCTTGGGGCTCGAACGAATGTGGCCAATGGCGATAAGGTCATCGGCACGAATCATACCTTGCCAACGAAAAAAGCCGGTCGTTACACCGGTGGCTTGTGGGTGGGGAAATTTCTAAAAACGCATTCCTATCAGAAGGTGTTAACCGATGAGGCGGCAACCACCATCGGTGAATACGGCTCGCGTTTGTGCATGTTGGAAGGTTTTGTTGGGCACGCTGAGCAATGCAATGTGAGGGTTCGCCGATACGGTAAGAAAAACGTACCTTACGGCGAAGCGGCACTTTGATCTAACACCATGGCACTCCCAACGACACCCTCATTTAGATTGGATGGAAAGCGCGCTTTGGTCGCTGGCGCATCCTCAGGTATTGGACTGGGTGCGGCAGTGGCATTGGCTGAAGCCGGTGCACACGTTTTCGTCGCGGCAAGACGCGCGGACGCACTTGATGAGCTCGTTGCCACCCTGTCAAAACGAGATTTAAAAGCTACGGCTGTGCCGATGGATGTGTGTGATTTCGAGGCCACTCAAAAAACGGTGGCAGAACACGGCCCGTTTGATGTGTTGGTAAATTCTGCCGGCTTGGCCCGTCACAGTGCCGCTGTGAATACCACTGAAACGGACTATGACGCGGTAACGGATTTAAATGTTAAAGCCGCCTACTTTCTTACCCAGGCCGTTGCGAAGGGTTTATTAAACTCTAAGAAGCCTGGGTCTCTGATCAACATTTCTTCTCAAATGGCGCATGTGGGTGGGCCTGAACGAGCGGTGTATTGCGCCACAAAACACGCGGTGGAGGGCTTTACCAAAGCCATGGCCATTGAATGGGGGCCATCCAACATCCGAGTGAATACGGTTTGTCCGACGTTTGTACTCACCGAGTTATCGAAGGTAACCTTTGATGACCCGGTTAAAAAGCAATGGATCTTGGATAAGATTCAACTGAACAGAGCGGCCGAAATTGAAGACATCATGGGGCCGGTGGTTTTTCTCGCCTCGGATGCTTCCGCCATGATCACTGGCACATCTTTGCTGGTGGATGGCGGTTGGACTGCCGACTGATGTCATCTGAAAAAATCACATCCATTGAAGTGGCTCATCGGGCCGGTGTGAGTCAGTCGGCGGTCAGTCGCGTGTTTACACCGGGTGCATCGGCTTCAAAACAAACGGTTGAAAAGGTAAGAAAAGCGGCCTCTGAGCTTGGCTATCGACCCAATGTATTGGCTCGAGCCATGGTGTCCGGAAAAAGCCGAATTATCGGGCTTTTGGTGGCTTATCTAGACAACCAATTTTATCCAGACGCGCTGGAAAAACTCTCCAGTGCGTTACAAGAACGTGGGTATCATTTACTGGTATTCATGGCGGGAAAAGACGCTGGCAACATCGACAATGTGGTGGATGAAATGCTGGACTACCAAGTCGAAGGCATTATTGCAGCTTCTGTCTCGATGTCGTCAAAGCTGGCTGAACGTTGCCAAAGCGTTGGTGTTCCAATCGTATTTTTTAACCGATCACAAAATGATGAAACCCGCTTTGCGGTAACGTCAGATAACTACGCAGGTGGCCGCAAAGTCGCTGACTACTTAGTCGCTGCGGGGCATACAAAGATCGCTTACATCGCCGGGTGGCAATTTGCGTCCACACAATACGATCGAGAAGCAGGCTTTGTTGACGGGTTGAACAAACATCAAATAAATTTACACGCTCGTGGCGTTGGCAACTTTACATCCGAGGGCGCTGCAGAGGCTGCGCGTTTGTTATTCGATAAAGACCCGCCCGATGCACTGTTTGTTGCCAATGACCATATGGCGTTCAGTGTGATGGACACCTTACGCTATGAATTAGGGCTGTCCATTCCAGACGATGTATCGGTGGTTGGCTACGATGATGTGCCGATTGCCAGTTGGCCTTCCTTTAATTTAACGACCGTTCGTCAACGCGCGAATCAGATGGTATCCAAAACCGTGGACATCATCATTGCGCAAATCGAAGGCGATGCGGCAAAACCACAAAATGTAAAAATTGAAGCGCCCTTGATCGTGCGGGGATCAACGAGGGCCATCGCGAGTTGCCAGCCCAATTCAAGCGTAAAATGAAAGGTTTTGATCCAAAATTTAAGGATTTACCCGACTACATCTTGGGAATCACCCAAGAGATTTGGGAAAATCGCGGCATCCATACACTGAATCAATACTACGGCAAAGACATTTGCTTACGCATGCCGCTGGGCGTGTACCACGGTAATCAAGGCGTTATCAGTAAAACCCAAAGTACACTGGTGGAGTTTCCTGATCGAGAACTGCTGGGTGAGGATGTTATTTGGTCAGGCAATGAAGACGACGGGTTTTTAAGTTCGCATCGATTGTATTGCACGGGAACCCATAGCGGCCCAAGTATGTTTGGCAGCCCGACCGGTAAGCCCGTTGTTTTCCGCGTTATTGCGGATTGCTACGCCATCAATAATCAAATCACCGATGAATGGTTGGTGCGCGACTATGGTGCGGTGGCGAAGCAATTGGGAACGGATGCAAGAAACATTGCCCAGGCATTAATCCAAAGTGAAGGTGGGCCGGAACACGCCTTACCCACACTCACACCTGCCAATGACCCAACCGGGCCGTATCAGGGAAAAGGTAATGATAACGAATGGGGTGAAACCTACGCCGATTATCTAACTCGCCTGATGCGCGCTGAATTCAGCTTAATTCCCTTACGTTACGACCGAGCGGTACACGCAGAATACCCTGGTCAAATCAGTGCGCATGGTTGGAAAGCCGTCGATGCTTTCTGGCTAGGTTTACGAGCCTCTTTTCCAAATGCCGTGTTCTCTATTGAACACCAAATAGGTCGTGACGATGCGCAAAGCCCGCCTCGAGCCGCTTTACGATGGAGCTTGCACGGTAAACACGAAGGTTGGGGCCACTTTGGTAAACCCAGCGGCGCAGACGTTTACATCCTGGGTATCAGCCACGCAGAGTTTGGGCCTAGAGGCTTACGCCGGGAATATACCGTTTTCGATGAGGTAGCTATCTGGAAACAGATCCTCCTCCAACAGATGGACTAACTGACTATGACGACAACAGCGCTCAACATGGAATCAAGAATTGTTCGCTACGGAGATTTACAGCCGTGTCGAACGGCGTTTATCGACGCTCATACGCCTGGCTCTGATCAAAAAGAAAATTTCACCATCATTGGTGGTGGCGTGTCTGAAAGTGCCGATCAACATGTGCATATACACGATACGCCAGGGTTTAACATTGGCGCGGCCGGTCAACCACCCCGGGTTAGAAATTCATTGCACAGCCACACAACGGCTGAAGTTTTTTTCATATTAAAAGGTAAGTGGCGGTTCTTTTGGGGTCGTTGGGGCAACGCCGGTGAAGTGGTTTTGGAAGAAGGCGATATTATTGATATCCCCACGGGCATTTTCAGAGGCTTTGAAAATATTGGCACCGACTACGGCATGATCATGGCTGTACTGGGCGGTGACGATGCCGGTGGCGGCGTCACCTGGGCACCCCAAGTGATCACCGACGCGGCTGATCATGGCCTAGTGCTCGCAGAATCAGGCCGACTGTACGATACAAAAAAAGGTGAGGCGTTACCTGAAGGCGTGAAGCCGATGCCGTTACTCGATGAAGCGCAATTACGTAACATACCCGAACCCAGTGTGGAGGACGTGGTACCTCACTATGTTGCCCGCTATTGGGATTTAATGTCGTTAGCCCACGACAAACCGGCCGCGGTTATTGGTGAAAACGCAATAATAAAAGACAAACCGGGGTTTGATTTAGAATTTCTGACTCGAGGCTCGATCAGCTCTGAACTGCATACCAGCGACCAACATGAAATTTTGATGCCGATGCGTGGGCACTGGAAATTCACATGGGAAAGTGGCAGCACCGTGCTGAACCCCGGGGACACCTGTGCGGTTCCCCCAGGGACTGCTCATTCGTTGCAACCTAACATGAGTGGTGAAGCCAGCCTGTATCGGGTTCGTTCCAATGAAGACCCGGCAGGGCCTACGTGGAATGCACGGTTTCAAAGTTAACGTCGTGTGCAACCATTGCGTCGCCATCGAAAATGAATCGCCCGTTGACGCGTTCACCCGCCAAAACACGCGGTAACCAGATGGCATCGTCTTCCCACATTTCAGTGTAAGGAATGTCCGTTACGTTGAACCATAACGGAATGGCTTCCTCAGTTTCTGTGGGCACTCCGGTGTATTTTTCAGCGACGAACACTTGAACATCAATGGAGTAGTGATCAGTAAACTGAAACCGCAGTCGGCCATGGTTAGTGGATGTACTCACTGTCACGCACAGCTCTTCGTGCAGTTCTCGATGGGCACAGGCTTGAGCGGTTTCGCGCCCCTCAAGCTTTCCCCCTGGCCCATTAATTTTCCCCGCACCCAGGCCACGCTTTTTACGAATGAGTAGCACTTGATCTTCATTTCGCACAAAAATAAGCGTGGCTTGATGCACCGCTTTCCAGTGCTCATCCAAATCGGTGAGAGAATATGTACGCTCAATTGTCATGTTGGTTAAGAGTACCGAATGAGCGTACACATTTCCATCGTTAAAAATTCAGTCTACGGCTCTAGTAGATAGATCACCGGCTCGCGCTCAAGCTCACTGATTTTTATCGGCCGTCCCATGGTGACATCGTATTGGTTTACCCCTTCTTCACCGATGGTCAACAAGATGTCGTTTACCATCAACATATCGATGCAGCGTTCATTGGGTAGGTTAAATTGCAACGTGGGTTTTCGTGGGTCTTCCAAAGAAAAGGTTTTGATTCCCCCTTCCCCATCGCACACATGCAACCGATCCCCATCCAATGTCAAGCCACGCGGCCCCCGCATATTGACGGTGTGTATCAATTGAGGATCACTGGGGTCGGATATATCCACCACATCCATTCGATCCGTATTTTCGTTAGGAAACTGAGCCGGATCTCGACTTAACGTCACGTATGCCAAGTCATCCCTGGCCACTACCGGATCTACCGCGGTTGCGTGAATGAATTCACCAATGAGGGTGGGTGCCGCTCTATCTGAATTATCTAGAATGAATACACCACTATCCGCACCCACTAACAGGTAGTCACCGTAGGGGAACAAAGTTTCGATGCTAAAGTCGAGTTGAACTGTCGTCCATGGTTCCGGGTTATCCCCATCTTCGACATTGAACAGTTGAATCACATCGCCGCTGATTGCATAGAGATAGTTATCGATCAGCGCCATTCGAGCCGTCGAACCGCGCTGGCCTTGATTCGAAGAAGACTCTGCCCCTCCTGAACTTCCTCCCGATTCGTTGCAACCCGAAATGCCTAAGGCAAGACCAATGAGAATCGTTGTAAACCAATTTTTATGGATGTTCATCGGTTCACCTCATAGGCAATAATAACCCCCAGATTTCGATCTATCTCATCCTCATTCAATCGAATGTTTGATGGGATATTTTGATTTTCATCCCAAGCAAACACACCTATTTTTCTGTCCACTTCGGTGATCGTGTCTGCGTTAGCGATATCAAGCGTCACTAAATCTACAAAACTGTCCGCGTATAATCGTGTACCTCTAATTTCTATATCTAAGTTACCGGGTACATTGATAAATCTAACGGGGGTCGGATCAAACGGGTCGGTGTTATCAATCACATGGATACCGCGATTGCGCTCATTGATATACAGATAGTTTTGGAACGCATAGATTCGGCCCACATCATCCATGGGGCGCACCACTTCTTGACGAACTGAGGATCTCAGTTCCGAATAGGACATATAAATGGGTGAAGCACTTTGAAACCGCTCAACACAGTTTCCATCATCGTCGTAGCGGGCGCAGCTTTGGTAGCCATAGCCATCAGCGTAAGATGCCACACCCAATATCGAAAATACACTCAGTGCAATGACCGGCACATAGGGCTTTGATTTGCTAGGCGCTACTGAAGTTTTCCCAATGCAATGCAGTAAACCAAACGCAAAGGGTATGGCTAGCACTATAGCTAAACAATCTAACAAGGTAGTCGTTCCAAACCCTACTTCGATGGTCAGCAACACCACCAAACTCAATGAGCACCATCCCATCAGGGCTTTACGTGAAGAGTCGGTAGCGCGTAACCAAGACCCCAACAACAGAAACAGGCCGAGCGCGTGCACAAATGAGGGCAAACTACCGCCCATAAATTGGGCCCAGGCGGCATCATAAGGTAATCCCAAATCGGTGAATATCGGTTGGAGATCAGCGGGACGAGCAACGCTGTAATACAGCACGCCGATGCCCAGTAAGCTACTAACTAAAAGTGAGACAGGCCACCAGCTCAAGCGAGTGAGGGTTCGTTGGTTATCCATAATCGGTATTAACTCCTTATAAAATGACTAATTACTGCGAACATGACTCATATCAGGTAGGCAAGCGTCTTAGAAACCACAAATGGACTTTACACAAATCATGACACTTAAATTTATCTCAGCCCCCTTGAATGGCTTGCAATCGGTCCTTTTCCCGGCATTGGCTAAGAGTGTAGGAGCTGTGTTGCTTTTTAGCGGCCTGCCAAGTTTTGTGCACGCGGACATGCCAGCGCACGGTCGACCCGGAAATTTGAAGCCACTGCCTGGGGTTGCTATTGGCGCAGGCGCTTCTGCCGGTAACTCAAACACACAGCAATACGCGTATTTAGAGGGTAAATTCAACCATAAGCTTATGGTTGTGGCCGATTTCAAAACGGGGCAAAGCGAAGAATCGGATGTGGCCATCAATGGTTCACTGGATGTTGAAGCCGATGGAACAGGCTTCGGAATTTATTATCAATTACCTGAGTCCAGAAATATGTACCTGACGGCCGCCATTCGGCAATTAACCAATAACGTTACCGATTCGGAAATTATCCTTTCGGGTTCTAGCCAAGTGGGCTATCTAGAAAAACGCGTACCCACGGAAATAACGTTATTGGCCGAACACAGCAGCTGGGCACGCGGTGGCTGGCAACCCTATGTGGGCTTAGGCTATCGACAAACCAAAATCACCACCGACATCAGTACGACGGGGGGACGACAAATCTCACAGTCAAAATCCGTTCAGAACTCTGGGCAATTCACCGGCGGACTGCACTACCAATATAAGAAATTGTCGTGGTTTCTGGAAGCGACTGCCAGTACGGCAAAAGATTCACCGTTTCAAATTCATACCGGGTTGCGGCTTGGTTTTTTCCATCGGCCCGCGGGTGGCAAATAAATCGGCGTTTTCATGCATTTTAATTCATTTGCCCATGTTTTATATAGCACTTTGACCCTCTAGATTTCCTTTGCATTTGTCAAATATGGCAAAGTGGTCATTAATCGAAAGGCGATTTATTGAACCCGAGTTGCACAATATGAAAATTAAATTACACCCCCTTCAATCCTTAATCCAAGCACTGGTGCTGTTCACCTTCGTTTTTACGATGGGCAATGCAACCGCGCAAGTTGGATTAACGAAAGAGCAAGTGGCCAAAGACGTCAGCGAAAAACTCTCCGAAGCCTCGGGTTCGATGTTACAAATTACCTACTTTAATATTCTTGAGTCCAAAGAAGCGGAACAGGGCAAATTTGAAGTCAATATTGAAATGACGGTGCAGGCTGATGAGCCAGCCATTGCGGCAGCGATTGCTCGTGCTAACGCCAATAAGCTATCGGCTAATTGGCGACAAGAAGCCGCCCGTATTCAACGCTTAGCCCAGTCCGCACGGAAAAAAAATGGTGTCACAGAAACCATACAAGCCGTTTATCAACTTAGCCGAGTGGGTGCCTGGGAAATTACAGAAATCAGTGACAACACCTCGGAGTACACACGGCTACGTAATCTAAATGGCCCGAACAGCGCGCCGGAGGAAGCTCAGGTGGTCGCCGAATTTCAAAGCATGATTAAGCTCTTATCCAACGACGCGGCATCGTTTAGCAGCTTCGAAATTTTCAGCGCCACTGCGATGCCGAATAATCAAGTGAAATTGAATATTCGAATGCAGTTAAAAGGTGATGGCAATTCACCTAAAAACATCGATTTTGCACGCCGAGTGAACGGTATAACCAATGAGATTGAAGCTGTTTACCAGCGCGATGCTGGTGGTAACTGGCGCCGAATCATTGAGTAATCGTTTTATTTTGGGTTAAGTTCTTACGCCAGTAGCTCGCGCGCAATGCTCGCGCTGGTTGCCAGATGCGTGACAAAGCCTCCCTTGATTGCAGCCCGTGCGGAAATCCCACGCCCCGGACCCGCTGCAACCAACAAAGCGGTTTCTTTGTCGCGCATCTGATCCAGTGTCACCCCAATCATGCGTTCCTCCGTATCGGCGACCACGGCATTGCCGTCGCCATCAATGAAACGCCCGCAAATCACACCAACAGCCCCATTGTTTGTGTATCGATCTAACTGCTCCACGTTAACTAAACCCGTTTGCACTACATGCGCATCTGCCACACACGTACCGCAGGCAAACAAGGTTTTGTTGCACGCAGCCAATGCGGTCAATTGTTCAGCTATCACCGGTTCTTCGCACAGGGCATCTCGCAGCGCTTTATTCGATAACAAAAGCGGTACATGCAAATTGACGCAATGACCATCGAGTTTTTGCGCCAGCATGGTCGTGCAAGCTTCTGCCGCCAGCCCCATTGCCGCAGGCCTTGACCCCAACAGCTGCACCACCGTCAATGCATCCATAGGACAGCGAGTCATCTGCTGCGCTAATCGATACACCGTCTCGCCCCAAGAGACCCCGAGTGAATCACCTGGTTTTAGTAATCTGGGAAGCCAGTCTGCGGCAGCGCGCGTTACTCGCGCAAAATCGCTATTGATATCCGACGGATCATCCGGAACAACCAGTGCATCTTTTAGCTGGTACGCTTCACAAAGTTCCTGTGAGAGCTGTTTCCCCAGAAACACCTCACTATCTAGATGAACGCGAATCCATCCACGCTTTCTCGCCTCACTCAAATAATTCACCACCGATGCACGACTAATATTCAGTTGAGTGGCTATCTCGTTTTGATTTAAACCGTTGTGATAGTAAAGCCATGCGGTTTCAATGAACGGAGAATCATCACGCAGCGTTGAATTGGCGGATTCATAAGCGGCTTTATTCGGCACTGGCGGCACACTGTTCGTCAAAGGATATACGCCCTACGACTTACGTGAACTCTGGAAACATAGCCGCCAGTCCTTCTTCCGATGCCGAACAGACACCGCGTTCTGTGATGAGCCCAGTCACCAAATGCTTAGGCGTTACATCAAACGCAGGATTTCCCGACGAGGTTCCATCAGGGGTTACCTGGACTGAACCAATGCTGCCGTCTAGGGACGTACCCTGAATGTGGCTGGTCTCACGCGGGTCACGTTCTTCAATAGGAATTTCCGCCACGCCGTCACTCACAGTCCAATCGATAGTTGGGGAAGGCAATGCAACGTAAAACGGTACGCCATTGTCGTGTGCCGCCAACGCCTTAAGGTAGGTGCCAATTTTGTTACACACATCGCCAGAACGTGTGGTGCGATCTGTACCCACAATCACCATATCGACAAGACCGTGTTGCATGAGATGCCCACCAGCATTGTCCGTGATGTAGGTGTGCGGAATACCGTGACTGCCCAGCTCCCAGGCCGTGAGCGCACCTTGGTTGCGTGGCCTGGTTTCATCAACCCAAACATGCACGTCAATATCGGCATCATGCGCGTGATACATCGGACTGGTGGCGGTTCCCCAATCCACCGTTGCTAACCAACCGGCGTTGCAATGGGTTAAAAGACGAACCGGCTCACCAGCTGGCTTATTGGCCGCAATTTTACGTATGATTTCTAGACCGTTTAAGCCGATGTTTCGATTAATTTCAACATCTTCATCGGCAATTTCATGGGCCAGTTTTAACGCCGCGACGGCACGATCATCAACCGGTAAGGGTTCCAAAAATTCACGACAACGGTTTAATGCCCAACGTAAGTTTATGGCTGTGGGGCGTGTTTTTTCAAGAAAAGTCCACGCGTTGTTCAAGTTATCGGTTGACGGATCTTCTGCCATCGCTAACGCCATACCATAAGCCGCTGTTGCCCCAATCAGCGGTGCACCGCGAACCCGCATTTCGCTGATGGCATCCGCAAAGTCCTGCATCGTACTCACCGGTTGCTCGCGGAACTCATGCGGTAACCAACGTTGATCGATGATTTCTAAAACCTCAGCGTCATCGTTCCACCAAAGCGAACGGTAGTGTTTGCCTTTTACTTTCACAGATAGTCCTTGCTGTTGTGTACACGCGCTAAGTCACAAACGCTGTTTGCATTTTTCAGCTCATCAGCATGATGAATAAGCTCTGCTGCCATCATCAAGTTACGTGCTTCCAAAGACGCTCTTGTTGCAACGTCGTCAATATCTTCAAAGTCTGCGTTGTGCGCTAATGATAAACACCGCCTGTGCATTTCGATGCCACAAAACGCCCACGCGTCTTTCCAAATGTTTCTTAATACAACCTCACACGCAAGCGCGCTATCGTGAGACTGATCTTCAAACAAAGCCGCCGGGTATAGCATGCCAGTACGCTCAGTGTTCCACAGCCGCTTAAATTCGGTGTCAAAGTGTTCACAGGTTTCTTCAACAACCGTGAGAATCCAACTCTGGTAATCAGCCAGATCATCCGCCCGATGAGCAGGTTGGCTGAAGTAGGCCATGAAAAAGTTGGCGCACAACATCCCAATATCAAAACCCATTGGCCCGTATTGCACGAACTCCGGATCAATCACACGTGATTCCGTCGCGGTGGACATGATGGAGCCAGAATGCAAATCCCCATGCAGCAGGGTTTCTGTATTAGAGGCAAAGCGTTGCAACATTTGCTGAACTTTAACTTTGAGTTCGACATCCGATCGAAGCTGGGCAACGAGCCCACTAAGCCCATCGGTGTGGTTGTTCATTTCCGCATCGTAGTAAGGATCGGTAAACACCAGCGCCTCAGTAATCGCAGGAATTTCAACGTTTCCAGCAAACAACGCCACGTCTGCCTTTTTCGTTGCACTGGCCAGCGACAGTTCCGAACCTCTAAAAGCCGTTTGTGCGCAAAACTGACCAAGGAACTTCGCCAGTCCCTCTACTCGTTCGCCAACAATCAGTTTGCGCCGCAAAATAATGTGTGGCTCCAAGAACTCCATCGCAATGAGAGCTTGTGCTGCATCAAAGTAGCGAATCGCCGGTACCGATCCAGGTGCTCGTGCTGCCTGACGGGTTAATGCGTGGTATTCGTAATAGGCTCGGTACAGCGGCAACGGCCAGCTCTCCCCCACTAGCCTGACGTAAGGCAACGCTTGTTTAACGATTAAGGTGCCGACATCGCCGCTTACTATAAAAACTAAGTTGAGATTGCCATCCCCAACCTCCTTCACTGTCCAATGGGATGGGTCAGCACCAATGTGAACCGCGATATCAGAAATCCCACCCAGCCTAGTCGGAAGGGAATCAACAGTAAGGGCTTGGTAGCCGGTGTTCTTAACCATCAAACGCATCGGATTCTATGAAACTGACGCCCACAGTAGAACAGCAAATACCCATATGTCAAATTACTTGACATATGGGTATATGAAAGAGGAATATGAACTTTAGCACTGCTCCAGGGGGGAATACGAAGTGCCTGCTCACGCACTTAAAGTTACCGGGTTACTGAAAACTTTCGGCAAGAACCGTGTGCTGAGAGGAATCGATTTATCGCTAGACAGCGGATCTGTTACCGCACTCATGGGTGCGAACGGTGCCGGTAAATCAACTCTGGTAAAAATTGTGTGCGGCTACTACGACGCTGATGACGGCGAAATCGAATTAGCCGGCCAGCCCTACGCACCTGCGAACCCTTCCGACGCCATCGCCAAAGGGGTTGCCACGGTGCACCAATCCATTGACGATGGTGTCATTCCGGATCTAGATGTCGCCAATAATCTGATGTTGGATCGATTGGCTGAACCCACGGCGAGTTTTTTTATTCGTGAGGGCAAACTGCGCAAACAGGCTCAGCAAGTTGCGGATTCGATGGGCATCGATGTGGATTTAAAAGCGCGCGTTGCTGATTTGTCCGTTGCTGATCGACAAATGATTGCGATTGCACGCACCATGACTCGTCAACCTAAAGTGCTCATCCTAGACGAACCCACCTCTTCACTGTCTGCAACCGAAGCCAGCCGATTGTTTGACCTGATAGATCGCTTACGTGACGCCGGCGTCGCCATTTTATATATCTCCCACCGAACTTCCGACATTCGTCGCATCGCTGATCGCATATTGTGCATGCGAGATGGAGCCATCTCAGGCGTCTTTGAAAACAAACCACTGGACTACGAAGCCGCTGTATCCGCCATGCTGGGACACAGTATGAACGACATCGATTTCACGGCTGAACCGGGCAGCGTGCCGGTACTGGAAATAAAAAACCTTAAACTCACCGAGAAAGCCAATGCCATCAACTTAAGCGCACGTGATGGGGAAGTACTCGCTGTCATTGGGCTACTTGGCAGCGGTAAAAGCCGGCTTGCGGAAGTTATTTATGGCATCAACGCAGCCTTCAGTGGCGAGATGCAAATCGATGGTAAAAACTATCAACCCACATCGGTGCCTGATGCAGTTCAATGTGGTGTGTTTATGTCACCCAAAGACCGGGCGACGAATGCAGTGGTGCCTGGCTTTGACATTACCCACAACATGACATTACCTTTTCTATCCAGCTTTAGTACCGCGTCGTTTTTAAACGGAAAACGACTCCGCGCTCGAACCCAGGATATGAATCAACAACTCGGGGTGGTTTGCCAAAGTGAAAAGGACGACATCGGAACCCTATCCGGAGGGAACCAACAGAAAGTTATGATTGGCCGTTGGCTAATGGAACCGTGTCGCGTGTTACTACTGGACGAGCCTTTTCAAGGTGTCGACATTGGCGCAAGGCGCGATATCGGTAAA
Source organism: uncultured Granulosicoccaceae bacterium (assembly GCA_937930305.1). Taxonomy (GTDB): domain Bacteria; phylum Pseudomonadota; class Gammaproteobacteria; order Granulosicoccales; family Granulosicoccaceae; genus Granulosicoccus. The sequence goes on from CALGLE010000048.1 coordinate 111,185, forward strand.
CACATTCGCGCGTCCGCCAAAGGGCGTGCCACCCTGGTTTTTATGTCTGAAATCGATGAAGCCATCGAAATAGCAGACCGTATCGTGGTGATGTTTGACGGCTCAATTAAGGGTGAACACGTGAACGAAAAAATTGAACTCACCGCATTAATCTCGGATATTTCAGGAACAGTAAATGGCACAGTCAGGGCTTAATTGATGAGCGATCGTTTATTAGATTTTTCGATTAAATACGGATTTTTAATCTTACTCATTGGCTTAGTTTTATTTTTCAGCTTTGCCGCTAACGGATTCTCTACGCCACGTTCGGCCGTTTTTGTTTTGCAATCTGTAGCCATCACAGGAATTTTGGCTTTGGGAGTTACGTGCACGCTAGTGGTCGACGGGTTTGATCTGTCCATTGGCGCTGTCGCAACCTCCGCGTTAATGCTATCGGCCTATTCCATGGTCATTCTTGAGCAGTCCGCTGTTGTCGCGGTGCTTTTGTGTCTTTTTATGGGGGCTTTTGTCGGATTGATTAACGGTCTACTCATAGTCCGATTCCGCGTGCCTGACTTACTGGCCACCTTGGGCATGATGTTTTTACTGATCGGACTTCAACGCATCCCGACCCAAGGCAATTCCATCGCTACGGGTATGTCTTTAGGTATTGGGGTTAATGCAGAAGGTGTATTCAGCCCTGCATTTTTATGGCTGGGTCGACACCGCTTTGATTTTTTCTTAGAGCGATTGCTACCGATGCCAGTTGTGATTTTTTTAATTATCGCTGTATTGATTTGGTTATTCCTAGGCTTCACCCGCCATGGGCGTTTGATGTACGCGTTAGGCTCGAACGAAAAAGCGGCCGAACTGGTTGGGGTAAAAGTGAAAAACTACAAAATCGCCGCTTACATGATATCGGGCGTTACCGCATCCATAGGCGGAATCCTGCTGGCAGCACGTCTGGGCCGTGGCGACATCGCCAGCGGAAATAACCTGTTGCTTGACAGCGTTGCTGCGGCATTAATTGGCTTTGCCGTGTTAGGTGCCGCACGACCTAACCCCTTTGGTACCGCCATTGGCGCTCTGTTCGTGGGCATCTTGCTGCAAGGGATGACAATGATGAACGCGCCCTACTACACCCAAGACTTTGTAAAGGGTGCTGTGTTAGTTGCAGCCCTTGTGTTTACGTTTTACCTGTCCTCGCGCCGCACAGGAGCGGGACATTAGACCACCACCACAAAAGAGGATTCATATAATGCTAAGACGAAACTTCATGGCGTTCGCTGGGGCTGCCACCTTGCTGTTTGGCAGTGGCCAGGTCGTGTCGCAAGAGATGCCCGCACCGTTTGACAAAGCCGCCGATGTCAATATTGCACTGGTACGCTACTTATCCACCGGTGACTTTTTTCAAGCGTATTTATCCGGCGTTGAAAATCAAGCGGCGGCCTTAGGTGTTAATTTACGAATATTCGATAGCCGTCAAGATGCCGCGCTGCAAGCGGACATGGTGGATCAAGCCATTGCGCTTGGAGTTGACGGTATCGTGATACAACACGGTTTAACCGAATCCATGCAAGAAGCCGCACAACGCGCCGTGGATGCTGGCATTAAGGTCGTGGCGTTTGATGTTAACGTTGAGAATGAGGCCATTCCACAAATCGAACAATCCGATTATCAGCTCGGTAAGCTTGCACTGGACCAAGCCTTAGAGGACAACGGCAACGATTTCACTGCTGGCTATGTTTATGTGCCTGGCATCGCGCCCTTAGACCGTCGGCATGTCGCGTGGGAAGAAGTGAAAGCCGCTAACCCTGACATTACTGAAGCGGCACAGTTTGGCACTTTGGATAACCCCATCGCCAATTCAGTTGCCAATCAAGCTCGAGCCGTATTGCAAGCCAACCCAACCATCAATGTGGTGTTTGCACCCTATGATGAATTTGCCAAAGGGGTGAAAATAGCGGTTGATGAGGCTGGGCTAACCGATGACATAGACATTTACTCAGCGGATGTATCAACCGCGGATATCTCTGCCATGCGTGAGCCAGGTTCGGCTTGGGTTGCCACGGTAGCGACCAATCCGGCTGTGGTTGGTGAAGTTTCCGTACGCGCATTGGCGTTGATGTTAGCCGGTGAGGACCCCGGTGCTTCCGTGATTGTGCCGCCGACATTGATTACACAATCGTTCCTTAACGAGCAGGACATAAAGAACATGGAGGACTTGGGCGCGAAGATGCCACAATTCCAACACGCGGATGTGGCTGTCGCAGACTGGATGCCACTGCCTGCACGCTAGTTCCAAAACGCTAAGCTAACCAACACCCCCAGCCTTACAATGGCTGGGGGTGTTCGCTAGAACACTGCCAATAAAGCCAACCGTGTCAACAGCACTAGTAAGGCAGCTCGTGAGGTTGCTTGCCAATGTACTCTGGCTCATGCAGTTCAGTAAATTTTACCGCCGAGATGGTGGCTCTGGATTCCAGAAACGCTTTGCACACTCGATGCATACCATCCATCACCCGTCCCTCAGGGCATAAAATAATCGGATAGGAAAGATCGGCCTCGTAGATTTGTTTAGCGTGTTGTGCGATGTCTTTAGAGATCGGTGGAGCACCTAATCCAAACCAGTAGGTTTCATCCAGTTCGCTTATGTCTTTCAACGGAACCTGCACCACGTCAAAGTCGGATGACAGCTCAATCAGTTTCAGAACGTCCCAGGCGAGAAGGCCTTTATCCGATTGTCTGAAATGGTATTGCTGGTGTAAATTCATCTAGTGGCATCGGATGGTTTACCCAGTTGCGTTTCTTGCACAAATTCAATTATGTAATCAGCAATCTGTTGGGGCTGGGACAATGGTCCGTCATGGTTGGCATTCTTCACCACTGACGCATGGCCAGTCTTCAGACAATCAGCGAATCGTGTCGACATGTACTGCCAGGGTCTGTTGGTATTCTCTCCGTATAAAATCAGACCAGGCATCTCCAACTTGTTTATGAATTCGCAATCCACGTAAGGTTGATTTGGTCCGTGCTCTCCAAAATTTAGTGGTAATGTTCTGGCGTTGTCCAACACAACTCGTTGCAACATCGACGGCTCTGCCTTAAATTCACCAGTTTGTCGATCCAATGCACGTTCAAAAAATTCAATCACCGCGGCATCTTCATCTCTCTCAGCGAGCAATGAAGTAACTTTCGAAAAGTCTACAAATTCACTTTTGGGCGGAGGGCTAGGATTTTCTTCTGAATTCAGCAACTCCATTAGCGTCGGCTCATAGAGAATCAAACCTTTCACAAGATCAGGTCTTAACGTGGCAACCAAGCTATTTATCGATCCACTGCGAGACCAACCGACTAAATACACAGGCCCTAACTGCTTGTGTTCGATAAAATCGATAACATCTTGCGCATCAACATTTTTATCAAAATGCAGTTTTTCTGGTGGCCAATCCAGAGTGCCGAAATAGCGCAAGGATAGAGACAGAAAACGATGCTGTTCGGACACAGGTAATAACATATACCCCCAAGTTCGATAGTCAGAGATCGATCCATGTACAAAAACTAATGGTACTCCCGAACCGACATCTACATACTCCACCATTCGATCACCGATTTTTTCGACGTTTGCACTGAAGGGTTGAATGTCGGTGAAGTTATCGCCTGAACCTCGAGAGGGCATATCGATTAAATCGAAAGCAGTTTTCATTCGGCCAAGAAAATCATCATCAAAACAATAGGAGCGATAAAATTCGTAAACGTGCTCTCGAGTCATCGACGGTGCAACGCGCATGAAACCCTGCAGTGCTTGCTTGGCTTCTTCAATTCGACCCAGATGCGGCAAGGTATAGGCTAGCTGTATGTGGCTGAGCCAGTTTCTTTCATTAAATGATTTATTGAATAGCTCATAAGCGGTTTGATAATCACCTTGACGGTAATGCCATTTCGCCAACGACATGTACCACCACTTCTTGAAGTATCGTGGCTCATCCTTCAATGCTTTTTCGACCAAGGCTTTACCTTCATCCCATTTGCCGGCATAAGACAAAAAATTTCCATACACGGCCAATGTGTTGACGTCTCCGGGATTCAGTTTCAGGCCACGGTTGACGGCTATTTCCATTTTATCGCCATCACAACTTGCCAAATAAGCCTGCACCATGCCCCAATAAACACTCGGATTGTTTCCATTACCCAATGCGTCAGCCCGGGTGGCCGTCTCGATTGCCTTGGACTGTAGATGGGAACGCTTGGACTTATTTGTGCGCATAGGTTCCTGCAATGCCGACCCCCAAAGGTACTGTCTGGAGTACACCGTACTTTGCAATGCCCAAGCATCCGGATCTTCCGCATCATCCTCCAGTAAATTAGCCAGGCATTGCACGGCTCGGGGCGTGATGCTATCGAACTCACCCGAACAGGACGTGCACCCATACCCATGAGCAAGGCATTCAGGGCGAGACAATTCATCAACTGGTTTAGTACGCGCTGTTTCCAACAGATGTTGTCCAATGGCTCCACCAGCGGGAGAACCCACAAACCCTGCGATTCTATCCGCTATCGCCGTGGTATTCGATGATGAGGTTTGTACGAAGTTTTCTGCGACAAGCAACTTTTTTGATTTAGCATGGTGAAGTTGCAAATTAATCGAACTGGCGTCTTCCTCTAGCAAAGACAATTCAAGAAAATAGTCACTTGATGGATCACTTGAAGTTGTTGGCTCAATGCTACTGTATCGCGACAATGAGGTTACAACGCTTCGACCCATTTGTTCTTGCGTCGTTTCACTACCCTGCCCAACGATCTCTACCGATACGATTATATTTTTACGTTTAGGAATTTCTTCACCAGTAGAGGTAACAACCTGGCTTTCACTTTCAGCTATGGGCGTCTGAGACTTTGGTTTATGGAAATTTATTGTTAACAAATAAATTCCACAAATTAATAGCAGTGCAGCTGCAACAGCAACCGGCAATGGGCGCAGCCAATTTCTCTGTGCCTGCGAGGGCTTCTCAACTTTCGAGGCTGGAATTTCAATAGCGTGCAGAAGGTAGCCGTGTCGAGGTAAGGTTTCTAATATTTTCCGATCCGCGTCTCCAAGAGCCAAACGTATTTCGCGAATGCTTTGACTCAATGTATCGTCAGTGACAACAACATCTCCCCAAACCTGACTGATTAATTCTTCGCGCGGAACTACCTCATTGGCTGCTGACGCAAGCAGCTCAAACACCTGACAAGTTTTAGCCCGCAGCCGTATCTCTTTCCCATCTGAAGTGCAAAGACTGCGTTTCGCTCTCAGATAATGGCGATCGTTAAACCTCAGATGATCAATATCGATTTTATTTTGCGCGCCGTTTTTTGAATGCGTGTGATCCGTCAATGAGGTTCCTTTTCGACTCGGTTGGCTGTCAACAATTCAGATTAGCACGGCCCACAAACATGTAATATATTGCCCATCAATTCGTCTAAGAGGTTATAGAGCTAAAGCTGTTTACGCTCACGATCTTAAATAATCGCTTTCTCAATAATCGGCTGGTTATTAACAATGCGCTCATAGTTAAACGGTGACATGTCCAGGCTTCGGTATTCCCCATAGGTAAGATACTCAGCCGTTCCACGCCCCATAGCGGGTGATTGCTGTAAGCCGTGACCGGAGAAGCCATTTAAAAAGACAAAATTCCCCACTTCAGTATGTGGCCCCATGATCGCGTTGTGGTCAAACGTATTCATTGCATAGTGACCACCCCATTCATTGGTGAGTTTGATGGATTCAAATTGCGGAATGCGAGTGGCCAGTACTGGCCATACATGGTTCTCCCACAAGGCTTGATCCATAGCAAAATCATCAAAGTCCACGGCGGGGTCTACATCGGAATGCCCACCGCATTGGTAGGTGCCGCCACCGTTTTCGCGGCAGTGCACACCGGAAGGGTCAATGGTTAGGGGTAAGTCTTGGTCCAGTGGGTGTTCAGCTTTAAAAATCCAGGAGAATCGTTTTCGTGGTTCTACGGGAACATCAATTCCCGCCATCTTAGCGGTGACGGCAGCGCGTGGGCCTGACGCGTTGAGCAGTTGACCACAGGAAACCACTTCACCCGATTTTAGTTTTACGCTCTCTACCCGCGTACCGTTTTCATTTTTAGCGATTTCAACCACTTCGTTAGTCACGTATTCAACACCGCGTTCACGCGCTTGACGGCGCCACCATTCAAAAACTGTTGCACCATCCCAATAGCCTTCATCCACGGTATTGATCGAACCCAGCACAATGTCATCGACGTTGTAGAATGGGTAGTGTGTTTTAATTTCTTCCGGACTCATTAGCTGCGTCGCTGCACCCGCATCCAATTGCACTTTTTGATTTTCTTTTAATACTTGTGCAAAGTCTTCATTGTCCGCCAAGTACATATACCCAAACGAGCGTATGGATAATTCAGGAACCCGCTCATCATTGCCCATACGGGTTCGGATGTTCTTTACAAAGTCGGCGGCGAATTGCGATATGCGAACATTAAGTTCAGTACTAAATTGTTGGCGCATGCAGGAATTGGTATGAGCGGTGGAGCAAAATTCGTAATTGGGGTCTTTTTCAACGACTAAAACAGACCCATTAAAGTCTGGGTTATCCATTAAAAACCAAGCGGTGGAAGAGCCCATGATCGCACCACCCACAATCACAATATCGTACGAGGATTGTTGAGGGGCTGCTTGTAACTGAAGTGCCATTAGCTCTCTCCGTTTTTTGACTGCTGGACGCACTCAGCCACATCGGTTGCTGATAGCGCGTAATGTTCAACGGCATGTTCTGGGGTGATATAGCCCAAAACAATATCCTGCTTAACAGACTCTAAGTTCCGCTTTGCCGGTTCACCATAGCCACCCCCACCCGGGAATGCCATCTCAACTTTAACACCGTGTGGTATGAACTGTTTCCCCTTACCCTTTAGCGTTTCCCCATCACTTCGAACGATGTGAGTGGTACCACCGGGCTGACCTCCGTGCCGCCCCAAAGCGGGGTGATCAACTCGATCAAACATGGCTGAAATATCAAATTCATGCCCTTCACGAACACCCACATCCATGTACTGACCCAGCCCTCCACGAAACTCACCGGCACCACCCGAATCGGGTCTGAGTTCCTTGCGCCATATAAGGATTGGGCCCACTTGTTCGGTGGCTTCCACCGGCATCGTCATAACACCCGAAGGGAACGCAGTAGCGCTCATACCATCCAGTGTGGGTCTGGCACCAGAACCTCCAGAGTTAAAGGTCAGCACTTCACGGCGCACGGCATGTTCGGGCGCAGGTTCATCGGTGCGAGGCCGAATAGAGACTTGAAAATTACATAAGCAGCCCGCCCCTTCAGCAGGTGCGATGCCCGGTAGCAATTTATCCAACGCGTTATAAACCGTATCGGGCACCATATGCCCGATGACATGTCTTAACGCCACAGGCGCTGGCGGCAAAGCGTTCACGATGCAGTTTTCAGGGGCGCTAATTTTGAACGGTTCAAGAGAGGCTGCGTTGTTGGGAATATCGGGTGCGATGGCACACTTCAAGGCATAGCAGGCATACGCTTTGGTGTACACCAATGGAACATTAATGCCTTTTTTATCCAACCCACTGGTACCTTCCCAATCACTCACGATGGCATCTTTTTCAATCGTGAGTTTCACTTTCAGGTCCACAGGATAGGAGTAGCCATCGATTCGCATTTCACCCGTTGCCGACCCAGGCTTTAACGCGTTAATACGATCCAATGTGGCTTGCTTAGAACGCTCTAAAATAAATTCTGAAATGCTGCCAAGGTTTGACAATCCAAACTCTTTTATCATTTCAATTAAACGGCGATGCCCAATTTCATTGCATGTTGCCAGGGCGTAGATGTCTCCGATGAGTTGATCGGGTTCTCGCACGTTGCCACGAATGATACTTACCAAGGTGGGATCCACCGTGCCGGCATCCGCAAACTTCATGATGGGGATCCATAAGCCCTCCTCATGAATATCATTCGCGTCCGCACCAAAACCTCGCCCACCAATGTCGGTCACATGGGCGGTGCATGCAAAGAATCCGATTAATTTTTCTTGATAGAACGATGGCGTAACTACGGTTATGTCGTGCTTATGTCCCGTGCCTTCCCAGGGATCGTTCGTGATGTACACATCCCCCACTAACATCTGATCGGCACCAATGCGGCGTATGAAGTGCCCGACGGCATCCGCCATCGCATTCACGTGCCCAGGCGTTCCGGTTACCGCCTGTGCCAGCATGTCACCTTGCTCGTTGTAAACGCCAGCTGATAAATCCCCAGCTTCTCGCACCGATGTGGAAAACGCCGTACGTATCAGCGCTTGCGCTTGCTCTTCAACCACCGATATCAAACGATTCCACATCACTTGGTGAGCCACTTGACCAGCCTCTAAGGGGGTCACTGTCTGAGCATCGCCGCGCTTTTCGCGCAGTTCGAGTGTGCCGTCCGAATGACTAAACACTTCACGGTTATCGTGCACCACAATCGCAGTTTCACTTTCAGTGACCACGCAAGGACCTTGCGCCGTATGACCTGTGTTTAATTCGTGCCGCTCAATGACGTGTGCCGAAACGCTTTTTCCTATATTTGGATCAAACATTTCCCGCGATTGCTGCCCACTTACGGCTTCAAACGTACTGGGCGCTTTCACAGCTTCCGCTTTAGCCACCTGGGTATAGGCATTCACCGACCAAACCGTGACTTCTACCTCCATGCCGTCAACCACTCGGCCAAACAGGTTGGCGTATTCTTCTTGAAACAAAGCAAGGTAGGTATCAGCGTCAGGGTTAGCTACTTGAGAAGCCGTTAAGTTAACCGGAATTTCCCAACCTTGACCGGAATAACGCATATAGACTTTATAGTCTGATAAAACGTCTGCCTGCGCATCACATTGGCGAACAAATTGTGTTGCCTCTTTTTCCATTTCACTAAATAGTGTTTTCACGGTACCGCCATCGAATTCAGACAACCGCATAAACACCGATCGATTTTCTTCAAAGCTAAATGGTGCGCGTAAGAACCCAATCGCTGAGCCCACACCGGCCCCCTTTGGCACTAAGCATCGGGACACGCCCAATTTGTCACACAGCCTTGCTGCGTGTAGAGGGGCTGCACCACCAAACGCGATCATGGTGTATTCGCTTAAGTCTTCACCGTTTTCAACCGCATGCACACGGGCCGCATTCGCCATGTTCTCATCCACCACTTCGGCCAAACCCCAAGCGGCATCCATCTCATTCATATTTAGTTTAGAACCCAGCTCAGCTTTTAAAGCCGCTTTTGCGCTGTCCGGATGCAGTTTTATCGAACCACCCGCAAAATTATCAGGGTCTAACTTGCCCAACACTAAATCCGCATCGGTAACCGCTGGTCGTTTCCCATCCCGCCCATAGCAGGCGGGCCCCGGCTCTGAACCAGCACTTTCAGGCCCTACTCGGATCTGATTTAAGGAATCCACCGTGGCCAGTGATCCGCCACCGGCTCCGATCTCCACCATGTCAATCACGGGAATGGAAATCGGCATGCCCGAGCCCTTTTTAAAACGATAGGTTCTCGCCACTTCGAACACACGCGCCGTTTTAGGGGCTTCATTTTTTATTAAACAAATTTTTGCCGTAGTGCCACCCATATCAAAGCTAAGCACTTTATTCAGCCCATGTTTTGCTGCAATGTCGGCGGCGAAGATGGCCCCGCCTGCTGGACCCGACTCAACCAGTCGTACAGGAAATTCAGCGGCATTCTCAAGCGACATGATGCCACCACCAGAGTGCATCATAAAGACCGAGCAGTCTGCACCCTCTGCCGACAAGCGATCTTTCAACCGGCCCAGATAAGATTTCATTAAAGGCTTGATGTAGGCGTTCGCAATGGTCGTATTAAAACGCTCGTACTCGCGCATTTGAGGCGACACTTCAGAGGACAATGACACCATCACGTTGGGTAGGCGTGCTGCCAACACATCAGCAATCATCCGTTCATGCGAATCATTCACATAAGCGTGCAACAAGCCCACTGCAATACTGTCGTAATTTGCATCAGCCAGTTCATCCGCCAACTTTTCGATATCACTTCGTTGCAGCGCATACAACACGTCCCCGTTGGCGTCCATTCTTTCATCAAGTACATAGCGACGATTTCGAGGTAACAACGGTGGTGGTAATGTCAGGTTCAAATCATATTGTTCAAACCGGCTTTCGGTGCGCATCTCGATCACATCACGAAAACCTTTCGTGGTGATAAACGCCGTCTTCGCACCGCGCCGTTCGATTAGCGCATTGGTTGCCAGTGTGGTGCCATGAATGATTTGCGAGATATCAGACGGGTGAATATCGGCCTGGCTGCACACTTGATGCAACCCGGTAATGATGGCGTCTTCAGGGGCTGTGTAGGTGGTCAAAACCTTGGTGGAAAATTGCTCCCCGTGGTGTTCAAGAACCACGTCCGTGAAGGTGCCACCGATATCCACACCCAGTCGAGTTCCTGAATTCGCCATATCTGCGCAGCTCTTGCCGAAAACCCACAGATTACTGCGCCTATTTGATAATTACAAATTATTATATGAAATACAGATGATAAATATTTGTTATCTTACGAACATCAAGTCCATCGGAATAATCGGGTGTCTGGTCTTAATCTCAAACAACTAGAGGCGTTTGTAAAAGTAGCCGATCTGGGCAGCTTCCGGGGTGCTGCCACAGCGTTGAGAACCACGCAGCCTAATATCTCAGCTCGCATTGCACGACTTGAGGAACAGTTAAACCAAACACTCATGGTACGAGACGCAGGCTCTGTGCGGCTGACTCAATCGGGTCAAGTGCTGTTGGCCAAAGCACGCTATGTGCTTGATGCTCGTGATGAGTTCGTGGCCGCAGCCAATGCACCCGAAATCTTTGATGGCACGTTGCGGCTGGGCGTTACTGAAATGATTGTGCATTCCTGGCTTAGTGCCTATTTGAATGCATTAAGAACAAAGTTTCCTAATGTGAAAGTCGACCTCACGGTGGATCTTTCATCAAACTTAAGCAACGCGTTATTTGCTCATTCCATCGATCTAGCACTACAAAGTGAACCTTACGGGCAGCAAACATCCGGGCAGCTGAAATTAGGTACTTACGAGTTAGTTTGGGTGGCGTCCCCGAACCTCGGTGTGGATGAAGCGGTGTCCACCCACCGTGCGATTACCCAGCATCCCATTCTTACCCACTCCCGGCAAACCTCACCTTATAAACAAATCAAGCAACACTTTTCATCAGAATCAAACGTATACCTCGTCCCTTCAACCAGCCTTGCCGCATGCATGCGCATGACGCGAGAAGGTTTAGGTGTGGCTTGTTTGCCAAAGGCCATGGTGACAGAAGAAATTAACGAAGGCCGTTTGATTCAACTGCGCTATCCCTGGGTGCCCGATAATCTTATCTTTGATGCACGTTTTCACGCTGACAAAGCACCCTACTACGTTGAACAAGCAGCCGCTTTAGCCAGCGACATTGCTAACGGTGAATGAGACTTATAAAATGCCAGTTATGTTCCCGCTACGGCGGTTGCTAATTTCTCGAGCAGCTCTTCCGTTTCCGAAAAACCGATACAGGCGTCTGTAATGCTCTGTCCGTAAACCAAGTCCTGGGGTTTGGTGAGAGAAGCCGATTGTTTACCTGGCAACAAATGACTTTCCAACATTAGGCCACCAATTCGGTCAATTTCTTTCGGTAGGCGTTCAACGATGTTGTCCACGATCAGCCCTTGCCGTCGATAGTCTTTGTTGCTGTTTGCGTGGCTACAGTCGATCAATATGCGCTGTGCCATATTCTTGCTGAGCTGCTGCTGGTATGCACGCTCTACGCTCTCAGCGTCATAGTTAGGTTCAAGCCCACCCCGCAGTATTAAATGTGCATCGTGGTTACCCATGGTTTGGTATAACGCAATTTTGCCCTCAGGATCAGGGCTCAAGAACGCATGTGGATGCCCGGCAGATTCCATTGCATCGATCGCAATACGAATGCTACCGGCGGTGCCATTTTTAAATCCGACCGGGCATGAAAGCCCAGATGCGATCTCGCGATGCACTTGGCTTTCGGTTGTTCGGGCACCAATGGCTCCCCAACTCACCGTGTCAGCATAGTACTGACCGGTTGCTGCATCTAAGAACTCACAACCCGCTGGTATGCCCAGTTTTGCCAGATCCAGCAGAAGACTACGCGCCATCCGTAATCCTTTATCAATATCAAAGCTTTCGTCCATGTTGGGATCATTGATAAGCCCTTTCCAGCCAACCACCGTGCGAGGCTTTTCGAAATAAACCCGCATGACAATTTCCAGGGCATCGCTGTACCGATGGTGCAATGCCAGTAACTTCTCTGCGTATTCCCGCGCGGATTCGGGGTCGTGAATGGAGCACGGCCCAACCACGACTAATAATCGCTTATCTCGGCTGTGCAAAATATCAGAGAGTCGCTGGCGCGCTTCAACGATTCGGTGAGCGTCAGTCGCTGACAATGGCAGGGCTTCTACCAAGCTCTGAGGAGAGCTAATCGGCACGATTGAGGCAATGCGTTTGTCTGAGCTGATTGGTTTCTTCAAAACAAACCTTGTTTCAAATGCAATGGAAAGCGTCAACTTAACATGCACAGCTGCATGAGTGAATGAGCCTGGCGGATCAATTGTTTTTGGTTTTAAAAATTCATCATAAGCCTTGAGAAAATGCTTTTTCAAGCGCCTCTAGCCGGACCAAGCAGACCACTCATTAGCGAACTACGTCACAGCCTTCACGGTCAAGTAAATCGGGTTATCCCACAATCGATTTTCTATCACATCAGCTAGAACGTCCACCGCTTGGGTAACATCGTGTTCATCAGTGTACAAAGGGGTAAAGCCGAATCGCATTAAATTCGGTTGACGAAAATCACCGATCACTTTTCGATCAATCAGTGCTTGCATCGCAGCGTAGCCGTTTTCGAACGCAAACGACACTTGCGAGCCTCGTTCTGCGCTGTTTCTGGGGCTGACAAGTTCCAGTGAAGGGCATCGCTGTTCCACTAATTGTATGAACAGTTCACTCAATTCCACAGAACGCTGTCGAACATCGTGCATGGAAATACCCTGCCACACCGCTAGCGCTGATTCCAACACCGCCATTTGAATCACTGGCGGTGTACCGACTCGAAAGCGTTCCATCTGTTGGCCTGGCCTATATTGAGGTTCAAACGCAAACGGTGCATCGTGCCCTAACCAACCACTTAAAATGGGTTGCACTTGATCGGCAATGTCAGGCCTTGCATAAATAAACGCTGGCGCACCCGGGCCTGCGTTAAGGTATTTATAGGTGCATCCCACGGCGAACTCACATCCACAGGCTTCAACGTCCACCACCACAGCCCCAGCACTGTGGGCTAAGTCCCACAGCATCACAGCACCGGCTTGATGTGCAGCGGCTGTGATGTTCTGCATATCGTGCATGCGACCGGTGCGGTAATCGATATGCGTTAACATCACGACCGCAACTGACTCATCTATTGCGTCACGCACCTCCTCAGGATCTACTATTTTCAATTCATAATCCCCATTGATATGACTCATTAAACCTTCAGCCATATACAGATCGGTGGGGAAATTTCCCGAATCGGATAACACAACGCGCCGATCAGGCCTTAAAGATAGCGCGGCGGATACGGCTTGAAACACCTTAATTGATAAGGTATCGCCCACCATGATGGTGTCGTTAGACGCACCGATAATCGGTGCTAAGGCGTTGCCCAGTGACCCCGGTTGCTGCATCCAACCATCGCGATTCCATCCGGTGATCAGATGCTCGCCCCATTGATCTTGAATCACGGCAGCCGTTTGCTTTAACGCGGCAACCGGCAAAGGCCCTAATGAGTTTCCATCCAAATAGATCATATCTTTGGGTAGATGAAACTGATGTTTGATCGGCAGCATACGAAGTTGTCCAGTACCAGATAAATTGGCAATTATTGGAAGGGTTTTACGACTTAACTAAGCCACTTTAGTAATGCGTCGCAGGCCGCATCGGGTTGCTCTAACACCACCAAATGCCCAGCATTAGGGACAACGGTTAATGTGGAATTAGGCAAAAGCTCGTGCATGGTTTCATGCTTTGCCACCGAGCATAACTCATCGTCTTCCCCGCATAAAACCAGTGAGGGCACGTTAACCTGTGTCAGGGTTTGCGCATAGTCTTCCCGGTCGCGTAGGCTTTCCGATTGTGCCACGAACACATCGGGGCCTAAATCCATCGCCATTTGCATGCACAAATCCAATATTCGCCCTCTTTCTGGGCCGTCGGTTAAGTAATTGGGCTTCATTTCATCGCGCATGACGGCCCACAATCCACCCGCTTTTACGGCTTCAATTTGTGGTGCACGTGTAGCCGCTTTGTCTGCATTTTCCGCTGAGCAATTGGTATCGAGTAAAGCAAGGCGTTCAATGCGTGTGGGCGCTTTCTTTATCATCTCCATGGCCACAATGCCGCCCATGGAAAGTCCTGCCAAAACAAAACTCGGTGGTGCGTGGCGCAACACCGTTTCGGCCAAGCCTTGAATGGAATGACTGCCCGTTAATGGGAAACACATAATAGGGCGCGTGCTCGACAAGCGTTCAATGACGGGTGTGAACAGGCGGGCATCACACATCATGCCGGGCAGCAAAACCAGAGGGGCTAACAATTTAGCGCCCTTTCCACACCGGATCGCGCTTTTCAGCAAACGCTTTAGCGCCTTCTAAGTTATCTTCTGAGCCGTAAAGAATATCAACGGTACGAAGTTTTCGTTGTGTTACACGATTCATGGCGTCTTGAAATTTAGAGTCTTCTGACTCTCGTACCACTTCTTTAATGGCGGCATAAACCAACGGCGGCCCAGACGCGATCAGTTCTGCCATGTCCATGGCGGCGGCGTGCAATTCTTCGTCTTTATAGACATGATTAACTAACCCCCATCGGTTAGCTTCTTGCGCGTCAATCCAACGCCCGGTTAATAGCATCTCCATCGCGATGTGATACGGGATGCGTTTGGGCAACTTAATTGATGCGGCATCGGCCACGGTGCCTGAACGAATTTCAGGCAAGGCAAAGGTGGATGACTCATTGCATAAAATGATGTCGCCCGATAAGGCAAGCTCTAACCCACCACCGCAGCAAATACCGTTCACCGCCATGATGACCGGCTTATTTAAATCACGCAGTTCTTGCAGCCCGCCAAACCCGCCCACACCGTAATCCCCATCGACAGCGTCCCCATCAGCTGCAGCTTTTAAATCCCATCCAGGGCAAAAGAATTTCTCACCGGCGGATGTGACCACCGCGACGCGTAATTCATCGTCATCACGAAACGATTGAAAAATCTCACCCATAATGCGACTGGTGGCAAGATCAATGGCGTTGGCTTTGGGCCGATCCAGGATCACCTCCAAAATTGCGCCGTGGCGCTCGGTTTTGATGGGCAAATTCATAGTAACGATTCTCCGTGAATCAATAGCAACGCATCAGCGGCGATGGCGGCGTGTTCAGTACACAGTAAGGGGTTAATTTCCACTTCCAGTATATGCGCTTTATTCGCTTCAACAAACCGTTGTAAATTCAAAACTAGTTCAACAATCGCGTCAATATGACAAGATGGTTTTCCGCGGTAACCCTGCAGCAAGGGGTGTACTTTTAATTCGCTTAATGCCGATGTTAATTCGGCTGGTGTTACCGGCATTATTAAGGAAACACTGTCACTCATCAGCTCGGTTAATACACCACCGCTGGCCAATGTGAGAACGTAACCGTGTGCGGGGTCATGTACCACGCCAACCAACAGTTCAACCAACACATCATGAACCATCGCTTCAACCAGCCAACGGCTGGTGTGCTCCTGCATGCTGGTTGCTGCGTGTTCAAGTTCCGTTGCCGACTGTAGATTCAATGCCACCAGTGCGTGTTCTGATTTATGGCCAGAACCTAAGCCTTTCAAAACAACTGGCATCGTCATTTCACCCGCCACAGCTGATGCCTCTTGCGGCGAATTCACCACCCGATGATGCGGCACCGACACCCCATAGTTAGCCAAAGCCGTTTTAGCTGCAGCCTCGTCAATTAAGGTTCCTGAAGCCTG
>CALGLE010000049.1 GCA_937930305.1 uncultured Granulosicoccaceae bacterium
ACAGTTCGTTGGAGTGGCGTGTATTTGATTTGAGCTTGGGGCCTCTTAAGCTGAATATTGCATGGGATATCCTTCAAAGAATTGAACCAACTGAAAAGCAGGTTTTGAGATTGATTCACACCGTGGAACGACCTAGAGTAGTTGGTCACCCTGATTTGCCGTATCACGAGAAACTATTGGAATGGTTAGATGCGCATGGGGTCGAATACGATCAGCCGATATTAATGCCCAGCAAACATCCAAAGCCTAAGCAGTAAATAAATGCTACGCATGCCAGTTTAATTTAGTGACTCTAGAATTTACTTGAGAAACTCACTGAAGTGAAACAGTTATTTTTAGAGGAGGGAATATTAGCAATTATAATTTTTAAATACCGCCCACTTTGGGATTCATCTGCCTACGATTGGCCCCTGGGGGATACTGGTTATCTTCTAAGGCATACTCGTCAGAGCTCGTCTAACCGAGCCCACCAGTGCGCCAGCACAGCCGATTAAATACGCGTCAACAAAGTAGCCTGCCCAGATTCCTCGTTAACAAAAATCATGCGGTCTGCTGAAATTTCGTAAGCATTTAAGGTGCCTTCCATTTTGGACATGAATAATGACATGACTGAATTCATCAGGCCACCAAATTTGTTGCCAGTGGTTTCTCTGATTTCTTCCGCTTTTCCGAACATGGAATCCCCGTTCACTTGCCATGTGCCTTTGCCTTCAAACTCCATGGGGCCTAAATCCTGGTTCTGTTCGTCCGGTGGAATAACTAGGGATGTCCAAGTACCGTCACTTCGGTAAGCGGTGCTTACGGTGGGTCCATCCTCACCGGGGATCGGGTTTAAAATCGTAATTTGCCAATTCCCAACCAACATTGCAGGGTCAATGGCACCCACTAGATCAGCACCATCGTACGGCTCTCGTTTTGGTGGAGCGCCGCATGCACTCACTGTTAACACAACCACCAACGTGAATAGCGAGATGATCTGCTTCGTGAAAAATGATAGTTTCATGGCTTTGGTGACGTTGAGTTTGAAGCTCAATTACAAAGCATCGAAGGCCACATGTAAAACTAACTTTCGGGTCAAGTGGTTCTATTTAACTAGCTTTTAGTTCACGACTTTCGTCTCAAACTAATCATAGTGTGAGGGTTAATTCGGCCGCGACGAACCTGAAGTCGCTCAGGTTCGTCGCGGCGAATAATAATGTCTGACGCCGCTATGGCGTCGGATCACAAACGTTCCCGATGCCATCGCCATCGTTGTCTGCTTGATCGGCGTTGGGCACTATCGGGCAGTTATCGGTGTCATCGGGCGCACCATCACCGTCTCCATCGGGCTCACAAGCATCGCCAATGCCGTCGCCGTCGGTATCGGTTTGCAGGGGATTTGGATCTACTAAGCAGTTATCGGTGTCATCAGGCGCACCATCACCGTCACCATCGGGTTCACACGCATCGCCAATGCCGTCGCCGTCGGTATCGGTTTGCAGGGGATTGGGATCTACTAAGCAGTTATCGGTGTCATCGGGCGCACCATCACCGTCTCCATCGGGTTCACACGCATCGCCAATGCCGTCGCCGTCGGTATCGGTTTGCAGGGGATTGGGATCGATTAAGCAGTTATCGGTGTCATCAGGCGCACCGTCACCGTCTCCATCCGGCTCACACGCGTCGCCTATGCCGTCATTGTCTGCGTCGGCTTGGGTTGGATTAGGAATAACAAGGCAGTTATCGGTGTCATCAGGTGCACCGTCACCATCTCCATCCGGCTCACACGCATCGCCAATACCGTCGCCGTCGGTATCGGTTTGCAGGGGATTTGGATCGATTAAGCAGTTATCGGTGTCATCGGGTGCGCCATCGCCGTCTCCATCAGGTTCACACGCATCGCCTATGCCGTCATTGTCGGTGTCAGCTTGGGTTGAGTTGGCAATGAGAGGGCAGTTGTCGGTGTCGTCGGGCGCGCCATCACCATCACTGTCAGGTTCACACGCGTTTCCTATACCGTCATTGTCAGCGTCGGCTTGACCCGTGTTGGGAATCGTTGGGCAATTGTCGACATCATCAAAGATGGAGTCGCCATCGCTGTCGTCGCAAGCGTCGCCGATTAAGTCGCCGTCATCATCCTCTTGGTTGGGATTAGCAGTGCCCGTGCAGTTATCGTTGTCATCGGGTATGCCATCACCATCTCCGTCTGCTTCACAAGCGTCACCAGTTCCATCATTGTCAGCATCCGCTTGACCCGGATTGGCATTCACCGGGCAGTTGTCATTGTCATCGGGTACGCCGTCGCCATCACCGTCAGGTTCACACGCATTGCCTACATTGTCGTTGTCGGCATCGGCTTGGTTGCTGTTGGGAATAGCCGGGCAGTTATCGCTGTCATCGGGTACGCCATCACCATCGCCGTCTGCTTCACACGCGTTCCCGATGCCATCGTTGTCTGCGTCGGCTTGGTTGGTATTAGCCACGGTACGACAGTTATCCGCATCATCAAAAATAGAGTCGTTGTCACTGTCATCGCACGCGTCGCCTAGTGCATCGTTGTCCACATTATTTTGATTCGTATTGGGAATCGCCGGGCAGTTGTCTGCATCATCGGCAATACCATCACTGTCGCCATCCGCTTCGCACGCATCGCCTGTACCGTCATTGTCGGCATCGGCTTGATTCGTGTTGGCAACAGCTGGGCAGTTGTCATTGTCATCAGGCACGCCATCACCGTCAGAGTCGGTGTCGTCTTCCGAATCACAGGCATCGCCGTCACCATCGCCATCGATGTCTTCTTGACCTGAATTGAAATCGGCTGGGCAATTATCAACATCATCTGCAATGCCGTCGTCATCCGAATCGATTAAGTCATCACAGGCATCGCCGATGTTGTCTTCGTCAAGGTCCTCTTGGTTCGAGTTGGCATCGGCCGGGCAGTTGTCTTGCGAATCGGGGATTCCATCTCCATCAGCGTCGAGAGAGGATTGGCACGCTGCGTTGTTGGTCGCAGGTACGCAGGCGTCCGTGTTAGCCGGATCTTGTTCATCTACAACGCCATCGTTATCCGCATCCAACAGTTTGGACTCTTCATAGTTGAATAGGCCATCGTTGTCGAAATCAGCGGTCAGGGTTTCTTCAACATCGGTATCACCGTCACCGTCCGTGTCCACTTGCAGTGCCGCACAGGCAGCGTTATTGTCAGAGGGTACGCAGGGGTCTGTTTCGTCACGATCAAATTCCGCGGCAAGATCGTCATCATCTTCGTCGGTTAAGGCGCTTTCTAAGTAATCGGGTGTACCGTCATCATCGGTATCGTTGTTGCCACCTTCTTCACTGTCGGGTTTACCGTCTTCATCGCTATCGATGGTGCAACCTTCGTTAAACTGAGAAAGCTCACACGGGTCGCGCGGTGGGCTGTTTGGATCTAGGGGGTCATGGCCATCGTTGAATTCATCGACGTTTTGGAAGCCGTCGTTATCATCGTCAAACGCCAATTCAAAATCGTCGTTTTCAATAACGATATTGGTGCCGTTGCCCACATTTTCACTGCGTTGCACCAAGGCTAAATTTACATCTGGTGTGCCATCGCCAACAAATCGTACGGTGACAAACGCATCACTGTTTTGTACCGCCGTGCCGGTTCCGACCCAATCATTACCATCAAACGATAAGGCGACAGGTTCACCATTCAGGGTTGCGATGGGGGTAGATGTCGGCGCTGATGGTTCATTGTTTGGATTACTAATGCGGTTCGGAACCTGAATTCTTAAGTCGACGTTGACGCGCACAATTGGGTCGCCGGGGTCGGATGCGCTTAAGGGGTCCGTATCTGAGTTTCTTTCCGCAAGATTGAATATGCCATCAGCATCATCGTCAAAAGTGCTGTCGTAAATGTTCGATGGAAACGAGATTTCCAAATCAGAGATGTTGAACGGTACGGGCACGATGCGGGTGGCTTGCGCTAAACGCAAAACACCGCCACGAAAGTTCTCCGTCCAGAGAATGTTCACGGTGATGGTGGTGCCGGTGGGAATGAAGGCCGTGCCTTCCCAGCGCCCGGTATCGGGGTTGCGTGCGGCGCGGATAGTTTCTGGCTCTTTGCCTTCTTGGGTAACTGTGATGGTTAGCGTCAAGGCGCTGGGTGATATGGCACGCGAGGCGAGCAGTTGGGCTGGCGGAACCAGGCCAATGGCTGCGTTGTCTGCATTGGCAGACACGTCGGAATCTGTGCCGTGAATACGAGACGGCTCATCCTGCGAGCAGGATGTGAATGATAATGCTGCAAAAATCAAAACAGCCAAGGCGCGGTGCAAGCGGGTCATTGCGGCTCTCACACACCGTTCGTTAGTGAAGGGTATGCTTGTAGTTAATGAGTACCCTGCAGTTTACTCATGTTATGCGTTGGATATTCCTGTAATAAGCCCAACCCGACCGTTTGTTAACGTTGTTTTTGGGAAGTTTTCAAATGATGACGGGTTCAATCTCAAGTTTGACCGAGAAATTCGCCTGGACCTGCTCAATAATGCGGTTTGCTAGCGCCATCAAAGCGGCGCCATCGCCGCCACCGTGGTTCACCAGCACCAGCGCTTGCTCGGTGTGAACCCCGACTCCATTGGCTTCATGCCCACGAAAGCCCAATGCATCAATCATCCAACCGGCAGCTAGTTTCACGCGCCCATCGGCTTGGGGGTAGCTAACCAATTTGGGGTACGTCTGGCGTAAGTTTTTAGCGTGGGCCGCTGACACCACAGGATTTTTGAAAAAGCTTCCCGCGTTTCCCAGTTGTTTGGGGTCGGGCAATTTGGATTGGCGAATGCGAATGACAGTGTCACTGATGAGCTTTGCTCGGGCCACGTTATCGACGGCAGATAAGTCGTGAGTTTGCAAAGCGGACTCAAGCGCTGCATAAGTAAGCACCGCGGGTGTGTTTTCATTAAGTGCTAAGGTCACTTGAGTGATGACGTAGTCATTCGGATTTTGTTTGAACACGCTGTCACGGTATGAGAACGCACACTGATTAGGCGATAAGGTTAACCATTGTTTGCTGGGTAGATGATAGGCGCGAACGCTGTGCAAACGATTAACCAATTCAACCCCATAAGCGCCGATATTTTGCACCGGAGCAGCGCCCGTGTTGCCAGGGATTAAGCTGAGGTTCTCTAAGCCGGCCAGGCGGCGATCTAAAGTTTCTAGAACCAAGTCATGCCAGGGTTTTCCGGCATTGGCAACCACATGTGTTGTGCCATCGGTTTGCTCTTGGTAGTTGGTGTGTTGATTGATTTGATGAATCACTAACCCAGCGATATTTTGTGTTAGTACCAAGTTACTGCCACCACCGAGTAAAAAAATGGGCCATTGCTTTTTCTCTGCCGTGTCCAGTGCCTCCAGTAACTGCTCATCGTTGGTGACTTGTACGTAGTGTGCAGCACGAGCGCTAAATCCAAAAGAATTCAGGTGTTGCAAAGATTGATTGGCGATGATGTTCATGCGGGCAAGGGTTCTGCGGCTCGTAAGATGCGTGGAAACCAAACACCTAAGGTGATAGCGCGGGCAACCATGAATACATGATACGACAACCATAGGCCATGATTGCCCCAATTAGGCACCAGCACCTCAGTTGCGATCAAAAACACCGCTAATGAAATGAGCATTCCGTTGCGCATCTCTTTGGTGTGGGTGGTGCCGATGAATATGCCATCAAACAAAAAACTCCACACCCCAACAAGTGGCCCAATGACGATCCAGAACAAGTAGTTCTCGGCCAAGACGCGCACATCTGGCAAGGTGGTCATGGCGTCAACGATGTATTGACCGAACAGAGCGTAAATGACGGTGAACACAACGGCCAGCACCAAAGCCCCCCAGGTGCACGCTTTAACATCTTGCCACAGTCTTTTTTTGTCGCGTCGACCTAGGGCGTTGCCCGCTAAGGATTCTGCTGCCATGGAGAAGCCATCCAATGCGTAGGCGGTGAAGTGCAGCATTTGAACCAAGATGGCGTTCAGTGCCAAGGTGGTATCACCGAAGCGACTGCCAAGGGCTGTGATCCAATAAAACGCAAACGTTAAGCACACAGTGCGAATGAAAAGATCACGGCCCACGTTAAAAAATTCTGCAAAGGCTACCGTATTCTTTAACGCCGTTAACCAACGTGCCAATGACACTTGCCAACACGAACGCACCATCCACAAACCGTAGCCTAATGCGATGTATTCGCTGATGATGGTGGCTAGGGCCACCCCTTTGACATGCCAATCAGTCAATTCAAAGAACGCTAAATTTAAAACCACGTTTAAAACGTTTAACACCAACTGCAGCCAAAACACCTCACGCATGCGTTGTTGACCAATCAAGGTGCCCAGCAGGGCGTAGGTGGTTAAGGTGGCCGGTGCACCGAGTAATCGGATAAAAAAATAATCAGCGATTAATTCATGCAGTTCGGCCGAGCCTTTCATGGCCCAAAGCCCAAGGCTCAATAACGGCGAAGCAAGCAGCAGAATGCACGCGGCCAAAACGCAAGCAATGGTGATGGCACGTGCAAAAATTTCTTGCTGTGCTTCTAAGTCCTCTCGGCCAAAGGCTTGGGCGACTAAACCGCCAGTGCCCATTTTTAGAAAACCGAACACCCAAAAAATACTCGAGAACAGCACAGCCCCGACAGCCACCGCAGATAAGTAAGCAGGAGACTCCATGCGACCCATAACGGCTGTGTCCACAATGCCGACTAAGGGCACGGTTGCGTTGGACAGCATGATGGGTAACGCTAAGGCATACACCTTGCGCTGGCGGGCAAAATCCATTGAACTAATTTAGCGCTCGATGGGCGTGTTCGGATCGTTACCCCAGCTCGACCAGGCACCATCCAACGCGGCAACCTCTTCAAACCCGAGGTGCTTTAACACCACATAGGTGAGGGCCGAGCGTTGATGCGATTGGCAATACACCAAGGTGGGTGTGTCTTTATCAATCGCGTTTTGATTCAACACTGCGAGCAATTCATCATCGGGTTTCAAGGTGCCATCGGCTTGCAACATCGACAACCATTCAACGTGTACGGCCCCTGGCATATGCCCGCCGCGTTCACTGCGCACATCACTGCCTGCAAACTCACCCGCACTGCGCGCATCGATGGGTTTAATTTGAGGGCTGCCGCTGTTCGAGGAAGAAAATCGATCCATCAAAGATTCGTTGTTCAACACCATCGCTGAGTTATATGACAGATCGGCCGCTGTGAGTTCGGGTGTGACTGGCGCGGGGGGAGGTGTCGGCTCCGGAGTGATCGGCAGGTCGCTGGCTTGCCACGCGCTTAATCCGCCGTTTAGCCAACGTACCTGATTAAACCCATAGGCATTGAGAACCCAAACCGCGCGAGCGGCGGGCGTGGCTTTGCCGCCGTCGTACACAACGATGGGGGAGTCAAGCGTTAAGCCCAGCTGTGTGGCCCAGCGCGCCACGTCATCGGCATTGGGCAGCAATCCACCCACGGGAGCCTCAGCGCGATTCAAAAGGGCCGGTTCCAACCGATGTGAGCCGTAAATATGACCTGCCGCATAGTCTTCGGCCGAACGCACATCCAGTACTGAAACTGGGCCTGTCAGAATATTGTCGAGCTCATTAGCAGCGATTATGAGAGATTGATTGGCGGACATAGCAGATTTTTGGGAAAAAAGTTGGAGAACCACTGAACTATACGCTCAGACAGCGTCCTAAGTAGCCATGAAACCGCAAATGAGCTCTCCTTCCAGTATCACCCAAAAATCCTGCTCACAAGTTGCTATGATCGCCGCGCGGTCTGAAGCCGCAGGAGCGAAACCTTTGAGTGACCGACAAATTGATCAAGCGCTAGTCGAGCGCGTGCAGCGTGGTGATAAGGCCGCCTACGATTTGTTGGTCCTGAAATACCAGCACAAAATCGGGCATTTGATTTCCCGCTACGTGCACGATTCGCACGAAGCGCAGGATGTGGCACAAGAAGCGTTCATTAAGGCGTACCGAGGGCTGGCGAATTTCCGCGGCGACAGTGCGTTCTACACCTGGCTTTATCGCATCGCGATCAACACCGCCAAGAATCATCTGGTGACGATGGGCCGAAAAATCTCTGATACCGGCATTGATGCCGCTGATGCGGAGCAGTTTGAGGGCGGTGGCGCGTTACGTGAAAACGCAACTCCCGAACGTGAGATGGTGAGCGATCAAATTTTGGAAGTTGTGCGACAGTCCATCGCCGATTTACCCGAGGACTTACGCACAGCCATTACGCTACGAGAGCTTGAAGGGCTGTCGTATGAAGAAATTGCGGTGGCGATGGATTGTCCAATCGGCACAGTGCGGTCAAGAATTTTTAGGGCTCGAGAGGCAATTGATACCAACCTTGAGCCGTTATTAGAAGAGAAGAGAAGGTAACTCGACGATGAGTGATAAGAATCGTGAAGTGTTATCACGTTTAATGGACGGTGAGTGGGATGATTTAGATCCTTCTCGTTGTGTGGCAGATGCGTGCGCCTCGAAAGAACAGCAAGCGGTATGGGCCCGTTACCACCTAGCGCGGGATGCGATGCGCGGTGACTCGGTGAATGAAACATTCTCCATTGCCTCGGCGGTATCGGCGGCTATTGCCGATGAACCCACTTACACCAACGTCACTGAAATGGCCCCGCGTGAGGCGAATTCAACATCGCCGGTGGCAAACACACATTCAAGCAAGAGCGCCGGCAAAGTCAGTGGCTCGCGTTGGGGGCTGGGTGCGGCGGGGTTTGGCATTGCTGCCAGTGCTGCCTTAGCCACCGTCGTCGGTTTGGATTACTTCCGCAGTCAAGGCATCAATTCGGTCCCGCAAGCCTTGGTGGCAGGAACCAGCACCACCCCAGCGGTACAGAATCTGCCCGGTATTGGGTTCCAGCAACCTCGGGTCGATTTGGTCTCGAACCGCGGTTCCTATTGGATCTCCAGTCAAGACGGTCAGCGGGTGGGCGCAGAAACTCGATTGAATCAACTGCTAGGGGATCACATCGAACATTCACCGGTGGGTGACTGGAACGGTATGTTGCCGTATTCTCGCCTGGTGGGGTACGACGCCACGGTGGGTGCTGATCAGTAAGCTATATTGAACGATGATTAGGATCTGCCTATCTTTGTGACAACCTTTTGGAATTCAACACCATGCGGCTAAATGCCAAATTGCGTGGCCTAATTCTAACGGCAGTGGGATTCTCACTGCCGTTATCCGTTTCAGCCGATGAGATGGATGCGCAGACATTGTTATCCACGATGTCGATGTCCATGCGCTCGTTGAACTACGAAGGCACTTTCGTGCACATTAAAAATGGACACGCCGATCTGTTGCATGTGCTGCACGCCAGCGATGAGAATGGTCAAAGCGAGCGCATGCGCTCTTTGAATGGGGAAGCCAGAGAGGTCATTCGCAACAATCAAATCGTTACGTGCATCTGGCCTGGCAGTGGCGATGTCATTGTCAATAAATCAAAGTCCCTTTCGCCTTTACGTCCGGCAAAAGCTGCGCTGGTGAGCAGCGCGCACTATTCGGTTACCCATCGAGGTGATGACCGAGTGGCAGGTATCAAAACCGATGTGGTGGACGTTAAGCCGGTCGACAACTTACGCTACGGCTATCGCTTCTGGGTAGATCAAAGCACCGGCATGATGCTTCGTTCGATGGTGTTAGATGTGAACGAACAACCGGTGGAAGAATTGATGTTTACTGCCATTGAATATTTAAATTCGGTTGACCCAGAACGCTTTAAACCGGATGTGGATATTGATCGAAGTCAACAAGTGCAAGCGGCATCCAACGGCCAAGATTCAATAAAAGCGGTGGTTGATAAAGTCAGGTTTCAATCGCTACCGGCAGGCTTCGAAGAACGATCTGAGTCCCTTCGCATGATGGCTGTGCGCGAAGACGGCCCGGTTAGCCACGTTGTGGTGTCCGATGGCATTTCCACCATTTCCGTGTACGTCGAATACGTCGCTCGTGCCAAGCACGATCCTTCGGCCTTAGGGTCCACATCCATGGGTGCGCTTAACGCATTTGGATTGAGCCTACCTAAAGCCTTAGTAACAGCGGTGGGTGAAGCCCCAAGAGAAACCGTGGAAGTGATTGCACGCGCTGCGCGTCTTACGCAATAAAACGAGGCAGGCGAATGTTGCGAAGTGGTGATGTGCAGCGAATTGAACGCCATCATGTCGTTGTTGAATTGCACCCGATTGCCGGCTGTGCTGGCTGCGAAAAGCAGCGACTGGCAGGCCGCGGACCCGGCCATTGCGGCATCGATTTATTGGGTTTATCACAGTCCACTCTTGCACGCGAGGCGCGCACGGTCCGGGTGCCAATCCATCCACCAAATGCGCATTCGACACCATTGCCTTATTCGGTCGGTGAACGCGTCGCAGTGCTCATTCCTGCACCAAATGTGGACTGGTTAGCGTTAGCGCTGCGCGTCTATGGTTTGCCCACGGCGGGTCTATTGCTGGGAGTGAGCGTCGGAACATTGGCAGGAGAAGCGACTTCGGTCGCGCTGGCTGCAATGGGCTTGTGCGCAGGTTTGTGGTTGGGCCGTCGATCGGTTCACGTCCCTCAATCATTGAGCCTTTTCAGCGGGCCAGGCCACGCTGCCTTGCGTATAGTGAACACAACGGTTCAACCCCGGAGTTAAGAATGCGTACCCTTCAGTTCATAGCGTTGTTTCTGATTTCCATTGTGGTCATTCCTGCAGCGCATGCGCGTGCCGGGTTGCCCGATTTCACGGACTTAGTGAAACGTAACCACAAAGCGGTGGTGAACATCAGTACGCGCCAAGCGTTCAGCGATGGGGATATCGAGGGCAGCCCAGATATCCGTGAACGCATGGAAGAATTTTTACGCGAGCGTGAGCGACGCGGTGAAGGGGACGAGCCGAACCCGTTTGATTCGCAAGGGGTTGGGTCTGGTTTTATAATCTCTAACGATGGGTACATCGTCACCAACAACCACGTGGTGGATGGCGCTGATGAATTAATCGTTCGCTTGCACGATCGCAGGCAGTTAATTGCCACGGTGGTGGGAACCGATGCCCGATCAGACATCGCCGTACTAAAAGTGGAAGCCTCTAATCTGCCGGTGGTTACCATCGGTGACAGTAACGCCTTGGAAGTGGGTGAATGGGTGTTAGCGATCGGTTCGCCGTTTGGTTTTGACTTCACGGTAACAGCCGGTATTGTCAGCGCCATCGGTCGATCCTTACCGACTGAAAGCTATGTTCCGTTTATACAAACCGATGTGGCGATTAATCCGGGAAATTCCGGTGGGCCATTGTTTAATTTAGATGGCGACGTTGTTGGTGTGAACGCGCAAATTTATAGCCGCACAGGCAGCTTCATGGGTTTGTCTTTCGCCATCCCCATCGAGCTCGTCATGAACGTGGTTAATCAATTGCGCAATAAAGGCACCGTGTCTCGCGGTTGGTTAGGTGTCACCATCAATGAGGTGTCTTTAGCGCGTGCTCGTCGCAATAACATGGAACGTGCGCACGGTGCGTTGGTGCGATCCATTTTGCCCAACAGTCCGGCGGAGAGTTCCGATTTACAAGAAGGCGACATCATCACCCACTTCAATGACACTTACGTGGTCAGTTCTTCTTCTCTTCCTCCTCTAGTGGGTCGTATCCCTGCCAACGCCGATGCCCGGGTGCGCATCAACCGTGGGGGCGAAGTATTGGAATTGATCGTCAACATCGGGGAGTTGCCCAGTAACGATGATGTGCAAGCCCGTTTTGTTGAGCGTCGTTTGGCCGCAACCGTCCCCTTCGGTTTGACGGTGTCGCCATTGCAAGACTATGAACGCGATCAACTAGCCATCGACACCGGTGGGGTTCGTGTGGATGCGGTGGCCGAAGGCAGCCCAGCCGACCTTGCTGGCATATCCCCAGGGGATGCGCTGCTGACCATTGGGAACCGACCCGTGGATTCGGCGGAGGAGCTGAATGCCGTGGCCGATGAATTATCGTCTGAAAATTCGGTTGGGGCCTTGGTGGTGCGCGAAAGTGGGCGAGCGTTTGTTCTCATGAAGCCTTCGAATCGATAACGCGTTTGAAGGCGCAAAACGGTGGCTGAGCCGGCACCATTGACCTTGTATTGGCGCGAAGGTTGCCACCTGTGCGAGGACATGGAACAGACCTTGTCTGAGCTGGTTGACCCGGCGCGCTACCGCTTGCAACGAATTGATATTGATCGTAACGAGGCGCTGCGAGCGCGGTATAACGAAGACGTGCCGGTTTTGTGTCTGGACGGTGAAGAGCTTTGCCGTCATTTTCTGGACTTAACGGCCGTGGAAGCGGCTTTGGCAAGCTACAATACACCAGATACCCACCACCCCGGTGGCTGATTCCGCCAAATTGGCGGTGGCTAAATGCAACAGAACATTCGTAATTTTTCCATCATCGCCCACATTGATCACGGCAAGTCCACGCTTGCTGATCGGTTCATTCAACTCTGCGGCGGGCTTTCAGAACGAGAAATGTCGGCGCAAGTGCTCGATTCCATGGACATCGAGCAAGAACGCGGCATCACCATCAAAGCGCAAGCGGTATCGCTGGATTACGTGGCCGATAATGGCACCACCTACCATCTAAATTTCATCGATACCCCCGGTCACGTGGATTTCTCCTACGAAGTGTCGCGCTCTTTGTCCGCGTGTGAAGGCGCGCTATTGGTGGTCGATGCCTCCCAAGGTGTAGAGGCGCAGTCGGTGGCCAACTGCTACACAGCGATTGATCAAGATTTGGAAGTCTTGCCGGTGTTGAATAAAATCGATTTACCGGCCGCGGACCCAGAACGGGTGGCGGCAGAGATTGAAGAGGTCATTGGCTTAGACGCCAGCGAAGCGGTGCATGTGAGTGCCAAAACCGGTGTGGGAATCAAAGAGGTTTTAGAACAACTGGTGGAGCAAGTGCCTGCGCCCGAGGGTGACCCGGAAGCCCCTTTGCAAGCGCTGATCATTGACTCGTGGTTTGATAATTTTGTGGGTGTTATTACGTTGGTGCGCATTGTTCAAGGCACCATTCGTCGGCGCGAAAAAATCAAAATCATGTCAACCGGTCGGGTGTTTCAAGCTGATGCCGTGGGTGTGTTTACGCCGAAGCGAACAGAGCAAGACGAACTCTCCGTCGGGCAAGTGGGTTTTATCATTGCTGGCATCAAAGAAATTGAGGCCGCGCGTGTGGGTGACACCATCACCTTAAGTCATAACTCGGCCACGGAAGCCTTGCCTGGGTTTAAAGAAGTGCAGCCCCGCGTATTCGCCGGCATGTATCCGGTGGACAGCGATGACTACGAAACCTTACGCGAGGCCTTGCAAAAGCTGCGCTTAAATGACGCTGCCTTACATTTTGAGCCAGAAACGTCCTCGGCATTAGGTTTTGGTTTTCGCTGTGGATTTTTGGGCATGCTGCACATGGAAATCGTGCAAGAGCGTTTGGAACGCGAATACAACCTAGACCTGATCTCCACAGCGCCAACGGTAATTTACGAAATTGTGGATACCAAAGGCGAGATCAGCTACATCCACAACCCCTCGCAATTACCGCCGGTGAATGAACTGTCTGAAATTCGAGAACCCATCATTCGTGCGAACATTCTGTTGCCACAAGATTATGTGGGTGAAGTGATCAAGCTGTGTATTGAAAAACGCGGTGTACAAACCAACATGCAATACCTGGGGCGTCAGGTGTCGATGACGTATGAAATACCGTTGTCAGAAGTGGTGTTGGACTTTTTTGATCGCTTAAAGTCTTGCAGTCGCGGTTACGCATCGTTCGATTATGAATTTGTGCGCTTTCAGCAGGCCAACCTGGTGAAAGTGGATCTACTGATCAATGGCGATAAGGTGGATGCCCTGGCGAGTATTGTTCACAAGGATCGCTCCACCAATCGCGGGCGTGACTTGGCGGAACGCATGAAAGAAATCATTCCGCGTCAAATGTTTGAGGTGGCTGTGCAAGCGGCCATCGGTACACACATTATTGCTCGAACCTCCATCAAGGCGTTACGTAAAAACGTAACGGCAAAATGCTACGGTGGCGATATCACGCGTAAACGCAAGCTGCTGGAGAAGCAGAAAGCGGGTAAACGACGCATGAAGCAGGTGGGTAAAGTGGAAATTCCGCAAGAGGCGTTCTTAGCGGTGTTACAAGTGGATAGGGGTTAGACGCTTTGCGCGAAACGATTTTTACGAATTTTCCGCTGATTCTGGTCATCCTGACAGCGGTAACGGGCATCATTTGGCTCATTGATGCGCTGTTGTTCAAGCGTCGAAGAAACAAGCCCGAAGACCCGATTTTGGTGGACTACGCTAAATCGTTCTTTCCCGTGTTGCTCATCGTGCTGGTGTTGCGCTCGTTTATTTTTGAACCGTTTCGCATTCCCAGCGGCTCGATGATTCCCACCTTGCTCATTGGGGATTTCATCTTGGTGAGTAAATTCAGCTACGGGCTGCGCTTGCCGGTGGTTCATACCAAAATTCTGGAAACTGGCGCTCCCGTTCGCGGGGATGTGGCGGTATTTCGATTTCCCTCCAACCCGCGTCAAGATTTCATCAAACGCGTGGTGGGCTTACCGGGCGACACCATTGCCTACCGAAACAAAATTCTGTACGTGAATGGTGAAGAAGCGCTCATTTCTGGGGGGGAGACTTATAAAAGAGAAGGATCGGACGATATTAAGCCAAGAGAGACGCGGCAACGTTACCAAGAGCAACTGGGTGATGTGTCGCACGATATTTTGCTGGCTAGCGAATCAACCGGATCCATCGAACGAGTCTGGGAAGTGCCCGAAGGGCATTATTTTATGGTTGGAGACAACCGTGACAACAGTCTTGACAGTCGAAGCTGGGGCTTTGTCCCAGAGGAAAACCTGGTCGGTCGCGCCAAATACGTTTGGATGCACTGGAGTGATGGAATACTTTGGAGCCGACTAGGAAACAAGATCGAATGACACACCAACACCGTGCGAATTTTAAAAATCTAAGCCAACCAAACTTCCGCCAGCGCCAACGTGGAATGGGCATGATGGGCATGATGCTCGTTGGTATTGTTTGCGTGTTCTTTGGCATGGTGGCCTTCAAAGTTGGCCCGTCCTACGCTGAATACTGGACAATCTCTCGAGTAGCGGACGACATCGCGTCTCAGCCAGAGTTGCTGCGCGGCCCCAAGAGCAAGGTGTATCAGCGAGTTCAACAAGCGTTCAGCCACAATAATTTATGGGACGCCAAGGCTGAAGAGCACATTCGTTTAGAAAAGGATGGCAATAAAGGCACGGCGGTGCATGTGGACTACGAATCGCGTACGAACCTGTTTGCTAACATATACGTGGTAACGAAATTTCAGAAAGAAGCGGGTAACGGTCAGCCCTAAAATGCGGCGCTAAAGCCACACCCCAAGCGATTTTTCGCTATGCTTCAAACAGCCGCCTCCGGGCGGCTTTTTTTGCGGCTTAATTTGCCGCAGTCTAAATTGAGTTTCATTAGTTTCATGGGGTTTAGCATGCCCCGCTTGGGCAGGGCGCTACTATGCAGGATCTCCAGCCGCTCATTACGGCGTTGGGATACACCTACCAAAACACCGCGTTATTAGACGAAGCGTTGTCGCATCGGTCGGCCGGTGCCACCAATTACGAACGTCTGGAATTCTTAGGCGATGGGTTACTGAACTTTGTCATCGCATCGGCTTTGTATCGGCAGCACCCAGAATTAGACGAAGGCGCTTTAAGCCGCTTACGAGCTAGCTTGGTGCGTGAATCCACCTTGGCTGAAATTGCGCGCGACTTAAACCTGGGTGACTACCTGGTGATGGGACAAGGGGAGCTGAGAAGTGGCGGATTCAAACGCGATTCCATTTTGTCTGATGTGGTCGAGTCATTAATTGGTGCCTGTTTTCTGGACAGCAACTTCGAAACAGCGCAAACCCTGGTGCTGGCCTTGTTTCAGGACCGCTTACATAATTTACCGGAAGCGCAAAGTTTAAAAGATGCCAAAACCCAGTTGCAAGAATGGTTGCAAGGCCAGCAGCTGGATCGCCCCATTTATGAAGTGATCGACACACAAGGAAAAGCGCACGCCTTGCAATTTACCGTAACCTGTTCGGTGGCCTCCCACAAATTAAGCCTACAAGCCACGGCGAGCAGTCGCCGCAAAGCAGAACAAAGAGCGGCCGCCGACATGCTGACCAAACTCAAGAGTGTGACTTCATGAAAACGCGTTGCGGCACCGTGGCCATTGCCGGGCGACCCAATGTGGGCAAGTCCACCTTGCTCAACCGGGTTATCGGTCAAAAGCTCAGCATCACAGCCCATAAACCTCAAACCACACGTCATAGCATCTTAGGAATCCACACCGAAGAGCAAAACCAAATTGTGTACGTGGACACCCCAGGCATTCATGTCAACGGTAAGTCGGCGCTGAATCAAGTGTTAAACCGTACCGCGTCCTCATCGCTATACGATGTGGATGTGATTTTGTTTTTGGTGCAAGCCATGGTATGGAGCGATGATGACCAACGCGCTTGGGAATTAGTGTGCCGTGCACAAGTGCCGTTTTATATTGTGATTAATAAAGTCGATAAGGTGACTAAGAAAGCGCAATTACTTCCTTTTTTAGCCAAGTTACCTTCACATGAAAACGTTCAAGATGTACTGATAATTTCTGCGAAAAAGGGCAGTGGCGTTGATGCCTTAACCGATAAAATTAAAAAGCATTTACCGCATGCGCCTTGGATGTTTGATGCAGACGATTTAACCGATCGCAGTTCCAAGTTCTTGGCCGCCGAAGCGGTGCGTGAACCGCTCACGCGTTTACTAACCGATGAACTGCCGTATTCGCTCACCGTGGAAATTGAACAGTTTAGTGAAGAGCCTGGCCTGTATCGCATTGGGGCGGTCATCTGGGTGGAGAAACAAAGCCAGAAGGGCATTGTGATTGGTAAGGGTGGGTCACGCTTGAAAGAGGTGGGCACCCGTGCCCGGGAATCGTTACAAAAACTCTTTGATGTGAAAGTGCATTTGGAATTGTGGGTGCGCGTGAAAGAGGGTTGGGCTGATGATGAACGTGCGCTTCGCAGCTTAGGATTTGATCAAGAGTGAGCGGCGCAACGGCATTGTCTGCAGCGTATCTGCTGCACTACAACGCACATCGTGACACCAGTTTTATTGTGGATTTTTTCACCCTGGATGCGGGTTTGATAACCGTTTACGCGCGCGGTGGTCGCAGTGGCAAAAATCGCCCCCTGTATCAACCTTTTAGGCCGTTGTATGTGTCGTGGACAGGGGACAGAGAATTAAAAACGCTGACTGGTATTGAAGCCAGTGGTAACCCCATAGATTTTAACGACACCGCGATGGCCTGCGCCTATTACTTTAATGAACTGCTGCTGCGGTTGTTGCCAAAATTTGTCGCGCAACCCGAATTGTTTGGGCATTATTTAGTCGCTTTGGATGCTCTAACCCAAGGAGGCGGTGAAACCACCGAAGAGCGTTTGCGAGAGCTTGAACCCGCCTTGCGTTTGTTTGAATTGCAAGTGCTGGATGCGATCGGTGTAGCCCCAGACTTTGCCTACTGTGCGAATGATGCCAGTACACCGCTTAGCTCGCATCGTTATCGGTTTTACCCCTCGTTAGGTCGGGCGGCTGAGTTGTTCGATGGCCAACCCGAATTTGATCCCCACGGCATTCATCGTCAAGGCTTAATCCGAAATGATGCGGGTGTGGAAGTCTCAGGCAGCAGTTTGCTTGCGTTAGCGGCAAGAGATGTAAGTCATATCGATCACAGCGGTGACATTAAACGCATCATGCGCCCATTGCTGCGCATTCAATTAGGGGATAGGCCATTGAAAAGTCGGCGTTACTTTGAGTCCTTGCTGCGTGGATAAAACACTGGAACAACAAGGCGTTTATGACAGTGCCCTAGCAGCCCTGTTGCAACGTGATCCTGTCGCGAAAGCTGAACAGACCATTGCGTTGTATGTGTCCTGGCAGCGCTTGAGTACGGATCAGCAGGCGCAGGTTTGTGAAGAGCAAAACGTCCATTGGTCATCGTCTAAGATCGTGACGTTGCCCGCTCCTGGTCGCCCTGATAAACCCGCATTGGTTGACCCTAGAACCTTGCCTAAGCGGGGTTTGGGTTCTGTTGAAGGGCGCATTGGCTTACTGCATTCCCTAGCGCACATAGAATTTAATGCGATTAACTTGGCGTTAGATGCGGTGTATCGCTTTCGTGGGTTGCCCGTTGACTATGTGGAAGACTGGTTGCGAGTGGCGAGTGATGAAGGTCAACACTTTTTGCTGGTGGTGAATCGGTTGGCGGACTTAGGTGCGCAGTACGGGGATTTGGATGCACACGATGGGTTGTGGGATATGGCGCGCCGCACAGAACACGATGTGTTGGTTCGCATGGCCTTGGTGCCGCGCATATTAGAGGCACGCGGGCTGGATGTGGCACCCCCGATGATCCGTAAATTAAAATTGAATAACGATGCAACCAGTGCGGCCATTTTACAACGCATCTACACCGATGAAATCACCCATGTGGCAGTGGGCAATCGCTGGTTTCGGTATGTGTGCGAACAACGCAGCCTGGATGGCTGTGCGGTGTTTAAAGATTTACTGCAAGGTTCTGCCAGTGGCTACCTAAAAAGCCCGTATAACGATGAAGCTCGGTTTGAGGCCGGATTCACGGCTGAGGAGATGGCGGTGATTCGGGAGATGGAAGGGGAGTATCGGGCGCTGTTGGGCCCAGGTGGTTAAAAATGTCACAATCTGTTTTTTGTAAATTGATTCGCAGATTCGAATGCATACTGTCTGTATAACTGTGGTGGAATGTGCCTGAAAGAATGCACTTGAGATCACTGTCGTACAGAGCAGATTTCCCTTAAGAAAAAATCGATTTATAAAGAGTCTCTATCCACCACTGGCGCTTTGCTGCTTACACTGGCGGTAAGTGCTTGCGGTGATGCCGGTGTTCACGTTGACGATGTGTTTCCCGACGTGGATGCATCCGCCTATGTCATTTCCACCGAAGTTTTTCCAGAGTTGGAAGATTCTGAATCGGATGTTGCGCTGGTTGCTGACTTTGGCAACCCGGCTAGCCAATTGGCAGCCATTACCGGTAAAGCTGCGCGCGATGCGCAATCTGGCACGCTGGGCGAATGGTCTAACGCCATGCCATGGCCGTTATTGGCCATCCATGCGTCGTTGCTTCCTGACGGTCGCGTTCTTACCTATGGTGCAGACGGTGCAAACCTTCGTGGCCGGGCCTTTAATGTTGATCGATGGTCGCCTGAACTGGGCTTAGGCATGAGTGCTCACGAGTTCACTCCCACTGGCATCGATACGAATATTTTCTGCAGTGCGCAAGCGGTGCTGCTCGATGGCAACGTTTTGGTATCGGGTGGTGACAAGCAGCCTGCAGGTCAAAATACGCCACAAAAGAATGATGGCGTGCGGGATACAACGATTTATGATTCCGCCAGCCACACCCTGTCGCCAGGTTCGCCAATGAAATACTAGCGTTGGTATCCGACGCTTGTCACGCTCGGCAATGGCCGAGTGGTTTCGCTGGGTGGACGGGCTGAGCGTAAAGGCCCGGATGGCGAGAGCCTGATTCCGATCATCCCAGAGATATACAATCCTCGAACCCGTCGTTGGGCCGAAATACCCGGGGCTGCATCGGCTGATTACTACCAACGATCATGGTGGTATCCCAAAGCGTTTCTAAACAAACGCGGCGAGATCATCCTGTTCAATCAAGGGTCGCGCGATATTTACGGAATGAGAGTGAATAACGGCGGTACTTTCCGAAAAGTGACGACCATGCCATCGGACGCAGACGTGGGGACCAGGCAAACACCGTCGGTCATGTTCAGACCCGGAAAAGTGCTCATGATGACGCGATCCGGCAAAGCGAACATTATCGACATTGACGCATCAGTGCCGACCGTAACGCGCGCTTCCGATCCGAGTGGCAAGCGTTTTTGGGCCGATGCCACCTTGTTGCCAGACGGCACCGTATTTTTAAGTGGTGGTGCTCGCGCTTCTCAAAAACTGGATCAAGCGGTTCATTTTGGCGAAATCTGGGACCCAGAAACCGATACCTGGACAATAACCCGAGAGAGCACAGATCGCAAAGCGCGTCTCTATCACTCCACAGCCATACTGCTTCCGGACGCATCCGTACTGCTCGCAGGTGGTGGACCGCCGGGACCGGTTGTTAATCAGAACGCGGACATTTTCTACCCGCCGTACTTGTTCAATGCAAATGGGCAACGTGCAACACGCCCGGAAATTTTGGGTATGGGAGAGTTAGCGTATCGATCTCGATTCAATGTGTCGTTGGATAGCAGCAACCGCATCAGCAAAGTGGCGCTGGTTCGTGCTGGTTCCGTTACGCATTCGTTCGATATGGGGCAACGTTATATGGAGCTTGACTTTAACCAAGTTGGGTCTGTGTTGGACGTGGCAGCACCGGTTCGACGCAACCATGCACCGCCAGGGCTATATATGGTTTTCGTGTTTGACCAAAATGGCGTGCCGTCCGTCGCGGCTACTCGGATGTTGAAGTAAGTAGCTATTGATTTAAACATCGTAGCCATTGCTCAGCCCGGTTAACCTGTGAATGGGTTTGCCGGGCTGTTTGTTTATTCACACTGGTGCTCTAACCAATAAACAATTTCTTGTGCTTTAGCTGGTAAACGCTGCATCACGCCGATTTGAACGAACGCGATAGACGCTATCGGATGAGGTGATGAACATATCGGTACCCTCTGAGCCCCCGAAGCAAAGGTTCGATGTGGGGTTAGGCAAACGAATTTTCCCGATCAATTGTGCCTCTGGTGTCAGGCAATGGATGCCATCCATCGCTGACGTCCATACAAAACCTTCATTGTCGACGCGTAAACCATCAGGAACCCCAGGCTCCACGTCATAAAACACGGTGCCCCCTGTTAATTCCTTATCGACGATATCGAAACGTCGAATATGGTGTGGCCGAGTTCGATCCGCTTCAGGAAAACTGGCCCCCAGAATGGCACCCGAATCGGCAATGTATATCTGGCTTTGATCAACACTAAAAGCTAATCCATTGGGTTTGTCAAAATCCGTTGCAACGGCGGTGACTGCGCCTGTTGAATCTACCCGATACACGTAGTGACCTTTAATCTCACTCTTTGCTGCGTAGCCTTCAATGTCTGAGTTGATTCCATAGGGTGGATCAGTGAACCAGATGGAACCGTCTTTGTGCACGATGACATCATTTGGTGAATTTAAGCGTTTGCCTTGGTAGTGATCAGCAATCACTTCGACCGTGTTCAACTTATCAGGATCTATTCGTTTAATAACGCGCCGGCCCCCATGTTCACAAGAGATCATGTGGCCATTGGCATCTAAGGTGTTTCCATTCGCAAACTCACTGTTGGGTAGAGCCACTTCGACCCCTGTGCGCTGGGACCACTTCATCATGCGTTTGGCGGGAATGTCATTAAAGTACAGCGTATCATTCAGCCAAACAGGGCCTTCTGTCCAAGTAAATCCAGACGCAATGCACTCAGGCGCTTTGTCGGTATCAACCAGTTGTTGAAACAGCGGATCGATCACATCATAAAAAGCTTCCATGAATCAGCTCCGTCGGTGTTTGAAAGTTTGCAATAAAAGCATCACGATGATGATGCAACCAAAAATGATGTTGCGCCAAGCTTCACTGATTTGCATCACGGATAAAATGGACGACAACAACGTGATGAACGTGACCCCACCAATAGTGCCTACCAAGCTGCCTTTACCACCAAGAATGGAGGTGCCACCAATGACCACGGCTGCGATCGTGGGCATTAAATAGGGGTCACCCATGGATTGGTAAGCTTGATTCGCGTAGCCGGCTAATAAAACACCACCTAACGCTGAACAGGTGCCCGCAATCATGAAGGCTATAAATATCACACCCGATGTGGAAACACCGGCCAAATAAGTTGCTTTCTCGTTATAGCCGATGGAGGAAAGATAGCGCCCAAAGCCACCACGCTTTAAAAACAACATCATGGCGATGGCTAAGGCAATCCAAACGATAAACGCGACCGGTACTCGAGCGATTTGCCCCGTTGCCAAGGTGATCATTAAGTTTGACGCAGCGCCTTTCGGGTTAAAGCCGCCGGTGTTTAACACGGCAACACCCAACAACATCGAGTTAACGGCAAGCGTCCAAACCATTGATGGGATGCGAAACCAGGCAACGCCGATTCCATTTATTATTCCGACGAAGGCACCAAACAGCAAAGCTGCGGGAACTGCCAGAACCGTTAGCACGGCGTGGTCAGTACCCACCAAGGTGGTGGAAATAATGGCTGCCCCACCCAGTGCCCACGGCACGGACAGATCGATGTGTCCTAGCAATATGACAACGGTGGCACCAAGTGCGATGACACCTAAAAAGGCTGCGATTTGTAATTGTTGAAGTAGATAGGTAGCGCTTAGAAATTCAGGGAACACGGTGGATGCGCCAAGAATCATAAGCACTGAAGCAACGAAGGGGAAAGCGATTTCAATATAAGAGGCTTTGATTCGTAAGTTCATGGGTTTTTGGATTCGTTTAGTCAAAAACACGTAAACGATTTTTCTCGGTTAAGATTCCGAAGCTTCCGATTGCAATGGCGGTAGCCAGCACTAAACCTTCAATTAGCGGCTGGGCCAACGGCGGGAGACCTGAGAAAAACATAAGCGAGGATATGGTTTTTAAAATGCAAGCCCCCAGCAGCGCACCGATTAAGGTGCCGACCCCACCACTTAAGGCAACACCACCGAGTACCACGGCCGCGATGGAATTTAACGTAAAGTTGGCAGCGATCCCTGCATCACCTGTTGCTGTGACATAACTGAAATAGCTGCCTGCTAAACCCGCGAACGTGCCACCTAACGCGAAAGCAATAATTCGAACTGTGTTGACGGATATACCCGATTGAAATGCGGCTTGTTCAGACGAACCGATTGCGTAGATGGAGCGTCCCATCCCACTTTGTCTTAAAGGAAACCAGAAGAGTAGGATAATCAGCAGTGCGATCCAAACAGCAGTGGGTATACCGACGATATCCAACGTCATCGCATCAGCAAAATCATAGTTTATGGATCCACCGGGGGTGGGGCGCAGCAGCAAGGCCAAGCCGGTAAAGATGGAACCGGTTGCCAGCGTCACAATGATGGGCTGAATGCGGCCGAATACCACGATCAATCCGTTAATCAGGCCGCAAGCGGTGCCCAGCGCAATGACCATGAAGGAGCCGTAGACCAGTTCAAACCCACTGCCATTGAGTAAGTAGGAGGCGGCACAATTGGTCAAGGCCATCACAGCACCGACGGATAAATCGATACCCCGAACCACAACAACAAAAAATTGCGCGATTGCGGCAAGCGCTAAGATTAAACATTGATTAGCCCAAATCGTCATCACATATGTGGATGCACCTCTGGGATGGGTGGCGATGTAGAGCGATAGCAACGCGAAAAGTACGAAAAAGGCGATGCATTCTCGGCGATATCGTTTGAACACATCAAGCATGGGCTTCACTCGATTTTTTATGCATGTTCAATGACGCGGCTATGATGTTTTGAGCATTTAGTGACTCGTCGCTTAGCGTATCAACAATTTCACCGTCGTAAAAAATATGTACTTGATGGCACAAATGGACGAGTTCTTCATAGTCAGAACTTAGCAGGATGATCGCAATACCCTGTTTAGATAATTCAACGAGTAGCTGATAAATTTGCGTTTTGGTTTTTACATCAATTCCGCGGGTTGGGTCGGACAGTAGCAGGCAAGTAGGCGATATCACCAACCACTTTATCAGCGATACTTTTTGTTGGTTTCCACCAGACAATGCGGCGACGGGTTGTTCTAAAGATTGGTACTTTAACTCCAGTGATGAAATGAGTTTTTCAAACACCGCTTGGGCTGGCGCACTGGCATGACCGAGGGCCGCAAGTTGCAGATTATCTTGAATACTTTGTTCGAGTATTAAGCCTTCTTTTTTTCGATCCTCTGGCACCCAAGCTAAGCCATATTTTTTGCCCTTCGCTGCCTTGGGTGAACGGGGCATACCCTGTGTGCCATTCACGGCAGCATCACCTGTGGTGTGCTTCAGTAACCCAAATAAGGCCTGCAACACATGGTTCTGACCTTGTCCGTCTAGCCCACCTAGGCCAAGGATTTGGCCAGCCTTCACATCGATTGAAACATCTTTAATCTCACCATTCCAGCTCAGTGAATCCAAAGTCAGTACCGTGGATGAAATTGTTCGAGGCGCTGGGGTAGGAAACAATTCTGTAAGTGATTGACCCACCATCTTATTAATTATTGCACCGTAGTTGTATTGTCCATTGGCAAATGTCTCGATGTGCTGCCCATTCCGGAACACAGATATTTTATCTGCGATTGCCTCGATTTCATGGAACCTGTGTGAAATGAATAGCACACCCGTTCCTCGATCGCGCTGCTCACGGATGAGATCAAAGACTTTTTCAACGACGGTGGAATTCAAGGCTGATGTTGCTTCATCTAAGATCAGCAATCGAGGCTGCCGGCTTAAGGCTTTCGCGATCTCCACCTGTTGGCGTTCTGCCAGGGTGAGGTCGCTGACCCGTGTACTAAGCTGAACATGGCTGGCATCTATTTTATCCAATAGGACGCGAGCATCGGCTAGGTGGTGTTTCTTTGCAAACCCGTAACGTGCGTCTTTGGCACCGAGCAGTAGATTCTCGCGAACGCTTAAATCAGGAACCAGTGATAACTCTTGAAACATGCAAATTAATCCGCGATCGATTGCATGGCCGGGTGACTTGAGCCGAATGATTTCTTCATCGACAAAAACATCGCCTTCACTGGGTTGTATGACACCTGACAATAGCTTCATCAGGGTCGATTTTCCCGCACCGTTCTCGCCCAAGATCGCGTGTATCTCTGCGGGAAAACACGAAAAATCTACATTGTCTAAGGCAACGGTAGCGCCATAACGTTTTGTTACGCCATGCAGTCGAATTAAGGGATGTTTTGCTTTATTCACAAACAATTAAGTGTGAGTGTGTTTGACCCGCGAGCCTGGGAATTATTGCGGGTCAAACACATCAGTACCATGGTGATCTGGATTAAGAATCGTCAGCCGTTTGGCCTAGTAACTCTTCAGGAGTAAAGGGCTTGAAACATTCCGCGTATCCGGTACCTGTGTTAAATGATTTTGGAAGATCGGGGAAAAAGTTAACCCCTGATGCTATGTCTGCCGAGTTGACATTTGGAATGGGTAGAAAAATGGTTTGCGGCAGTTTATTACCTTGCAGCAGAGAGACTGCTGCGTCCAGAGCAACCGCTGACATCGCAGGCGCTTGACTGGCAGAAATTCCAGGAATCTTATGTTCGTCAATAAGCATTCGAACCCCATTTTCACCGTCGAGCCCCATGGGGACAATTGGGTGATCGGCCGCTAGCATGGCGTTGATTGTTCCCGCACCACCGTGTTGTGAAACCACAGCGTCAAACTGGCCATGTGTCGCTAAGGCGTCTGCCACGACTTTCTGACTGGTGCCCGTATCCCAATTGCCGACCACTTCAACGACTTCAACACCCTCTACAGTTTCTAGTACTTCCATCATGCCCAAACGTCGATCACGGTCGGTAGAGTTACCAGGAAGGCCGTTAACCATCAGCACTTTTTTTAAATCATCACCAACTAAATCCACAACAGTTTGGGCTTTAAGCTTGCCCAATGCGAGTTGGCTTTCGTTAACCTGCGCGACTTTATCCGTGTCTAATACGTTGTCGAATGGAACTAGGACGGTTCCCTCTCGGTTGGCGCGGCGAATGACACCTTCAAACGCACTGGGATTAACCGCGATAAACACGATACCGTGGTAGCCGGCCGCAATGAAGTTGTCGATGGCGGCAATTTGTGCAGCGCTGTCGTTGCCAACGGAAACGACGGTGAATTCATCAATGTTGCCTTTATTCTCGTCTCGGGCTGCCCACGCTTTGGCGGATTGAATGGCTTGGATTCGCCAATCGTTGCCGGCGAAGCCGTTTACGAAGGCTAGTTTGTAGGGGCCGTCTTTGGCGTCGTATTGAATTGTGCCGGTATCGGGCGCTGGCGCGAAACATTCTGGTCGGTAAGTGTCAGCCTGTGCGATGCTCGATGCTGCAAGTGACACTGCGAGTGCTGCAGTTAACGTGGTCAATTTCATTATTTGAATCTCTCCGAGTTGTCTTCGTACTTCCGGTGTCAAAGTTTATGAAAGCGCCAGTAAACATGTTTGCGCAAACATATTCCTCCCGATACAATATCTCCAGTGATCATCAGATGTCAACAAAAGATGCCATGCCCACCTCTACTAAAGTAAGCAAGCTGCTTAACTAAACCGGAAGTGACCAGCGGTGACAAAGAGTGACCCCATCCCGTGAACAAGACTCAAAAGAAA
Source organism: uncultured Granulosicoccaceae bacterium (assembly GCA_937930305.1). Classification (GTDB taxonomy): domain Bacteria; phylum Pseudomonadota; class Gammaproteobacteria; order Granulosicoccales; family Granulosicoccaceae; genus Granulosicoccus. Next base: position 26,464 of record CALGLE010000049.1, read on the forward strand.
CATAACTCAAAACAGCGACGAAAAAACAACGAAAGCGCTCGCCAAATACACAAAACGCCGACGATGACTGATGTTGCAAAGCTTGCCAATGTCAGTCAAATGACGGTGTCCAGGGTGATGAGAAATTCAGGCTACGTGTCTGAATCGGTCATCAATCGAGTGGTCAGTGCGGCGACAGAAATCGGTTATGTTAACAATCGCCTAGCAGGAGGTTTGGCAGGTGCGGATAGCTCGTTAGTGGGCGTTGTGCTACCAACGCTTCAAAATCGAGTTTTTTCGGAAGTATTAAGCGGAGTCACGACGGCGTTCAGCGAAAGTAATGTGCAACCGGTTTTCGGTGTTAGCGAATATTCACAGCGCGTTGAAACGCAACTGGTGCTCGACTTATTAGCGTGGAGGCCTAAGGGTTTGATCCTGTCTGGCCTTGAGCATTCTAAAGAATTGCGAGATACGTTGTTAGCCTCATCGGTGCGAGTGGTTGAAGTGATGGACATTGATGGGCGGCCGATAGAATCCAGTTTTGGTTTCTCGCATCGCAAAGCCGGTTGGGAAATGGCGCAGCACTTATTGGGTAAGGGCTATAAACGATTCGCTTACGTGGGGTGCCAGCCGAACCGAGACTTACGTGCCGTGAAACGCTACAAAAGTTTTTGTAATACTGTGCACCGAGCAGGCGCACAAATGGTTGTAACAAAATATTCCGATGAACCCTCATCCATGTTGATCGGGCGGCAATGTACCGAAGCGATCTTGCGGGAAAAGCATAAGCCGGATGTTATTTACTACGCTAACGATGATTTAGCAGCAGGGGGCTTGATGCATTGTTTAGCGCATCAAATCCAGGTTCCAAAACAAATTGCCTTGGCAGGTTTCAATGGACTGGGCTTTTTAGAATCTTTGCCCATGCAGATCACCACCTCAAGAACCCCTCGATTCGAAATTGGAACAGCCGCGGCTGAATTTGTTAGTGGCGACCCTAAAGAATTGGTTGAACCGGTAAAAGTCGATTTTGCTGTGGATCTTGTTGCTGGCGATACAACGTGAAATCGACGCACTTATAGCCAATAAAAACGCATACTTCGTGCACCGCTCGATTAGTTGGTGCTGTTAAGATATAACCCCCAGCTTTTTAATCTGGAGTACACCGTCGTTGGTCGAATGCCTAAAAGTTGAGCCACGCCATTCGGGCCAGATACTTTTCCCTGGCACGCGTGTAACGCTTTTTTCATGTTCTGACGTTCAATTGTCTTCAATTCTTCTTGCGTAAGAATGCGATTGCTCAAGTCGTTTTCGGGTGTGGCTTTGGTGAAACCCTGATTGGACGTGTGTTCTTCACCTGTGGGTAAATCGAACTTTAACTTACCTTTATTGCTGAGTATGGCTGCCCTTTCAATTACATTTTGCAGCTCTCTTATGTTGCCAGGCCATGGGTAGGTCTTGAGCATTTTTACGTTAGCCTTAGTCAACGTTGGTGTGGGTAAATTTAATCGGCCACACGTTGTTTGCAAGCAGTGTTCGGCAAGCATGGGAATGTCGCTTGAGCGTTCGCGCAGTGGTAGGCAACTAATAGGAAATACGTTTAATCGAAAAAATAAATCTTCTCTAAATTCGTCGTCTTGCACGGCCCTTTTTAGGTCTTTATTAGTTGCCGCAATGATGCGCACGTCCACCTCGCGTGAAAGTTCATCGCCGACTCGCTCAAACTTTCCTTCTTGGACCACTCGCAGCAGTTTCGCTTGCAGACTGAGCTCCAGTTCTCCAATTTCATCCAGAAATAGGGTGCCGCCGTCAGCAAGTTGAAATCGTCCGACTCGATCGCGTATTGCTCCAGAGAATGACCCCTTTGTGTGTCCAAAAAACTCACTTTCAAACAATTCTCTGGGTATAGCTGCGCAATTGACTCGAATTAAGGGTCTGTCGGATCGGTCTGAGGCACGATGAATTTCATGGGCAACCAGCTCCTTTCCGGTTCCACTTTCTCCAGTAATCAACACATTGGCGTCCGTTGGGCCCACCATCTCTATTTGTGTGAGTAAAGCATTGAGCGCTTCAGAATTTCCAATGAATTTATCGTGATCGCTGTTTTGTCTGATTTCCTCTTGCAAGTAAGCATTTTCTAATTCCAGCTTCTCTCTAAGTTCTGCATTTTCTATTAAGGCTTTACGCAATTTATCTTCACTGTCGCGCCGTTCAGAAATATCACGAAATACAATAACAGCACCGATTAATTCGCCCGCATCTATAATGGGTGTGGACGTGTATTCCACAGGTATTGGGGTGCCGTCTTTGTGCCAAAACACTTCGTCTGTCGCCGAATTAACTTGCCCTTGCTTGAAAGCGTTATAGATTGGGCAGTCGGTCGTAAGGTATTCTGTTCCATCACCGTGATGATGGTGAATACGCTCGTGCATATCAAAGCCGATCAGTTCATCTGCGTTGTATCCTAATATGGATTCAGCGGCTGGGTTAAGAAACGTGGTTAAGCCATCCACGCCAACGCCATAAATACCTTCTCCTGCGGCCGCCAAAATCAATCGATATTCACGCTCAATTTCACGAAAGTATTTTTCGTCGCGAATCCACTCATGAAAGCCTCTTTTTAAATACGACTCCGCCTCACTTTTGAAGTCTCTTTGATGCAGAGCATCTAAGTCGATTAACCGCACTACGACACTGACGTTGTCACCGTACTTCAAACAAGTTGCAGCGTGTTCGATATTTATTGGCTCGCCGCTTGGACGCAATAGGGTTAAGTCGCGTGTTCTTGCCCGGCTGTTCTCAAGCACCTCATCGGTAAATACATACAAAGACCCTTTGCTTTGGGGGTACAACTTGTCCACGGTCAAGCCATCGAGTGTATTGCCCGGTTGACGAAAAAATTGTTCGGCACAGACGTTCGCTTTCAAGATGACGCCGGTGAACGGATCGAATAGATAGCAGGGCTCATCGGATGACAGAAACGACTGCTGTAGTAACCGGCTTACCTTAGAGGCAGTTTGCGCAGATAAAGCCTCATCGACCAATCGATCGTTGGGTTGAAATGTGTTTGTCAACGGTTTCTGTTCAGCGTTAGAAGTCTTTGAAAGCTTGTCAGTAATGTTCATAGTTTGCATGTTACTAAAAATCGTAACATGTTATTACTAGTATTCGTATATTACGAAATATCGTAATTCGACAGGTATCGTTAAAGTGTCTTATGTTATTGATAATAAAGGATAAAAATATATTTCTGATCTTGGCATGAAGCGTGGAATAGGGGTTGTCAACGCTAAAGCAGATCACAGAATCTGTTGGCTGAAATCAGTTCTTCCGTAACCAGAGTGAGAAAACGAACATGACATCCAAAAGTTTTGGTGACCCCTACGACGGCGACCTCGATCTACGTCACAGCAAACAGTGTGGTTGCAAAAGTTGTGAGACCACAAAACGCTCAGCTGCAGAGTCTACGTCTCCAGATTCCGTATCCACCGCAGCGTCTGTTATGAATAACGATGAAGCGTTAGAGCACATGATTGAAAGTGCGGTGGTGCGTTCGGTATTTGGGCATAACGACATGAGCCGTCGTTCTTTCGCGAAGTTAGTCGGTGGTGGCTCGTTGGCGGCTGCCATTGCATCGGTATTTCCGATGGAAGCCGCCAAGGCGGCGATCGCTGAATCGTTAGGCAAGCCAGAGAAGTCTAAGTTAGCCGTTGGCTTTGTTCCAATCACTTGCGCAACGCCCATCATCATGGCTAAACCGTTGGGTTTTTATTCTAAATATGGCCTTGACGTCGATGTTATTAAAACTGCAGGTTGGGCGGTAGCTCGCGATAAATCGTTGAATAAAGAATACGACGCAGCGCATATGTTAACTCCAATGCCATTAGCCATCACCATGGGTGCTGGTTCGGTTGCGGAGCCTTTTTTAATGCCAGCAGTAGAGAACATTAACGGTCAAGCCATCGTGCTGCATGTGGATCACGCTGATAAAAATGATGACCCCAGTCAGTGGAAAGGCTTTAAGTTTGGTGTTCCGTTCGAATACTCGATGCACAATTTTCTACTGCGCTATTACGTTGCAGAATTTGGTTTAGACCCTGACGTCGATATCCAAATACGAGTGGTGCCACCGCCTGAGATGGTGGCTAATTTAAAAGCAGGCAATTTGGATGGCTATCTATCCCCCGACCCGTTCAACCAACGGGCTGTGTGGGAGAAAGTGGGGTTCATTCATAAGCTTACTAAAGATATATGGGATGGTCACCCCTGTTGTGCGTTTGCCTGTAGCGCAGAATTTGCCAACACCTTACCGAATACCTACGGCAATTTACTCAAAGCACTGATTGATGCCACTCAGTACGCAAGTCCTGCCGAGAACAGACAGGAAATTGCAGAAGCTATTGCACCAAAGAATTATTTGAATCAACCGGTACCTGTCATTTCGCAAGTGTTAACGGGACGCTATGCCGATGGCTTGGGCAATATTAAAGACGTACCGGATCGTATTGATTTTGATCCATTCCCTTGGCATTCAATGGGCGTTTGGATACTGACCCAAATGAAACGTTGGGGTTACATAGAAGGCGATGTGGATTACAAAGGCATTGCAGAGCAAGTGTATAACGCAGCTGATTGCGCCAGCGTGATGAAGAGTTTGGGCTTAGAGCCGCCCACTAAGACTTACAAAAGCTATGAAATTATGGGCAAGTCCTTTGACCCGGAGCAGCCTGAAGCCTACGTCAAGAGTTTTCCTATTGGAAAAGGCTAACAAACCATGTCTATTAATTTGAAAGCCCCTTTGCTTTCTCTTCTGCTGCTACTCAGCATGATGGTCATTTGGGAGATGGCCACGCCCAAAGTAAAAAGCGCTGAGAATATGACGGAATATGAATTGTTGATGGGAGGCGCGTCGGAAGAGGCGCGCGTTCCACCTCCCTCAGCGATTGTAAAAAAAGCGATTGAAGAATTATCTAATCCTTTGTACGACAACGGGCCCAACGACAAGGGCATTGGAATTCAGATCGCTTACTCACTCTATCGTGTCCTCACAGGCTATAGCCTAGCTGCGTTAATAGCATTGCCATTAGGCTTTCTAATCGGCATGTCACCACTGGCCTATAAAACCCTAGATCCTTTCATCCAAGTACTCAAGCCTATATCACCGTTGGCCTGGATGCCTTTAGCGCTGTTTATTATTCAAGACAGCGAGGCGTCCGCCATATTTGTCATTTTTATTTGTTCAATATGGCCAATGCTGATCAACACCGCCTTCGGAGTGGCGGGGGTTCGTAAAGATTGGGTGAACGTGGCGAAAACGCATGAGCTCGGCACCCTTCGCACAGCGTTGCAGGTAATCCTTCCGGCTGCCGCGCCAACGATCTTAACTGGTATGCGTATATCTATTGGAATTGCTTGGCTGGTTATAGTTGCTGCTGAAATGCTGGTCGGTGGAACCGGAATTGGGTACTACGTTTGGAACGAGTGGAACAACCTGGATTTAACCAGCGTGATTTTCTCCATCTTGGTGATTGGTTTTGTGGGTATGTTGCTGGATACCTTTTTTGCGCATGTGCAATCAGCCATACAGTATCAGGAGTAAATGATGAGTCAGGTTTCCAAGCCTCTAATCGAGGTACAAAATTTAACACGACGCTTTCCCTCCCCAGATGGTGAAGAGCCCGTTACGGTGTTTGAGAATGCAAGCTTTGATATTAAACGGGGTGAATTTGTTTGCATCATTGGTCATTCCGGTTGTGGCAAGTCCACAATATTGAATGTGCTTGCAGGATTAGATGAAGCAAGCGATGGGGTTGTGCTTATGGAGGGGCGAGAAATAAGTGGCCCCAGTTTAGATCGCGGTGTTGTGTTCCAGAACTACTCACTTTTGCCGTGGATGAGCGCACTAAAGAATGTCATGTTCGGTGTGCGTGCTAGATTTCCAACCTGGACGAAGCGGCAAGTCAGGGATCACTCCTTCAAGCACCTGTCCATGGTGGGCTTAGGGGATGGTGCTGAAAAGCGTAAGCCATCGCAACTCTCCGGTGGTATGCGGCAACGCGTCTCGATTGCTCGAGCGTTCGCAATTCAGCCCAAACTGTTGTTACTCGATGAGCCGTTCGGTGCACTGGACGCCTTAACGCGCGGCACCATTCAAGATGAGTTAATTCGAGTGTGGGGTGACACCGATCAAACTATTTTCATGATTACCCACGATGTGGATGAAGCCATATTATTGTCCGATCGGATTCTGCTCATGAGCAATGGGCCTTACGCAAGAGTGGCAGAAAGTGTAGTGATTGATATCCCACGGCCACGAAATCGTGCAGACATTATTCACCATAAAAAATATTACCCGATTCGAAACTATCTGGTCGATTTCCTCACAACGCGTTCTAAGAACATTGCTTTTATCGCGGATGAGGGCGGTGATAGTCGGAATATAAAACCTCAGACTGTTCGCCCTGGTTTGGTTGAAAACCTAAAAAACATCAGTAAGCCAGAACCGGTTACTACCAATTTAACGCACAACGAGCTGAATAAAAAACTAGCTAAAGGAGCGCAGTAATGAATCAAAAAGCAATGAATGATTTACTTCCCACACGACTGGACATGGAGCAAGTAACTGAGGCAATCATGGCTCGAAAGAGAGCGATGGGATTAACTTGGTTGGGAATATCAGAATCTATTGGTATGTCGGAGGTGTTTACCACATCAGCTTGCCTTGGAATGAATTCTTTGCCAAAAGATAAGGCAGAGAAACTCTCTAAACTACTTCAGTTGCCTGAAGACATCGCTGTCGTTTTAACCGAACCACCAAATAAGGTATTTTCTCAAACGGTTCCCACCGACCCGTGTATTTATCGTTTCTATGAAATTGTGGGTGTGTATGGTGAGACGCTGAAAGAGCTCATTCACGAGAAAGGTGGGGACGGCATTATGAGCGCCATTGATTTTGATATGAGCGTCGAGAGGGTTCCGAACCCAAAAGGCGATCGTATAGAAGTCAAAATGAGTGGTAAATTTCTGTCTTATAACCAGTGGTAAGCACGATGGGTGACAGTAGGGCGATATTACCGCCGTTTGATCAAGCCTCAGCGGCACAAAAAGTGAGGCTCGCCGAAGATGCTTGGAACGGCCGTGATCCGGAAACCGTATCCATGGCGTACACCCCTGACTGTCGCTGGCGCAATCGTTCTGAGTTTCTGGCCGGGCGCGATGCGATTGTGGAATTTTTAACGGCTAAGTGGCAGGCTGAGCATGAGTATCGGCTTATCAAGGAGCTGTGGGCCACCTCAGGCAACCGAATTGCTGTGCGTTTTGCCTATGAATGGCACAACGATGAGGGGCAGTGGTATCGCTCATATGGAAATGAAAATTGGGAATTCAGCAACGCCGGGCTGATGAAGATTCGAATCGCAAGCATCAACGATTTAGCCGTTGATGTGAGCGAGCGTTTGTATCATTGGCCGCAAGGAAAGAGACCAGAGGATCATCCTTCTCTGACCGAGTTAGGCCTTTAGTTGCCAGAGGGTGCCACCGATCACGTACACAGCCAGTGGCACCCCGGGTTTAATCAATCGACTATCGACCGCTGAGACGCCAATGCGGTGCCTTCCGCCAAAGCGCCCAATTTTGCATAAGCGATTTCAGGGTCAACCGCGCCAAAACCTGCAAAGGTGCCAAAGCCACAATCCGAACCCGCTAATAAACGATCGGCACCCACGATGTTTTTAAAACGCGTAACGCGTTCAGCGACCACTTCAGGGTGCTCAACAAAATTGGTGGTGGTATCCACCACCCCAGGCACTAAAATTTTATCGTCAGGGATATCCTTAGAACGTTCTTTAAACACTTGCCATTCATGCGCATGACGCGGGTTCGAGGTTTCGAATAGAACGTAACGAGAATGTGTGCTCATGAGTGTGTCGAACATTTTTGCCATATCGATATCACACACGTGTGGGCCTTCGTAGTTACCCCAACAAATGTGCACACGTACTTTTTCTTTGGGTACATCCCGCAGCGCGTGGTTCAACGCTTCCACATGCATATTGGCGATTTTTACAAATTCATCATCGCTTACGTCAGGAAATAACATGTGGCGAGATAAGGCCAGGTCAGGGCAATCCAACTGTAAATCCAGTCCGGCCGCCACGATGGTTTCGTATTCTTCTTTCATCACATCCGCCAGCGCAGCTAAATATTTTTCACGCGTGGCGTAGTGCTGATTGGGTAAAAATAGGGAGATGACGCCCGGTGAGGCGGCGTTCATAAAGCCACGAGTTAAGCCATGTTTGTTCATGGCACTTTTTAAGTTGGCAATGTCTTTATTTAAATCGTCCTGACCTTTCGAACTGATTTCACTGGTGCATTGAGGTCGGGCGTAATCGGCTGTGCCGCCGGCACTGGCTAGGCGTTCGAGAAACGAGGGGAAGAGCTTTAAATCCGCTGGTGCGTTTCGTGGGCTGTCGCCGGAGAATCCGTTGTAGCGATCTTTTACATAGGTGGCGTAGGAAATTTTGGAAGTTTCCCCATCGGAGACCACGTCCACACCAACCTCTTTTTGTCGGCGCACCGATTCGTCCACCGCTTCGGTCATGGCGGCATCAAACTCTGATTGATCATAGCTTTCACCCTTTTCTCGAGCGAAGATAAAATCAACAACTTTTTGGGTGCGCGGTAGAGAACCGACGTGCGTGGTAGCTATGCTGCTCATAGAAATCAATGCGATCTTAGCGAATGTGGCCGGAGTATCCCACAGCTGACCCTCATTTCGAAGCCAAAAATCCGGCTTGCGGAAAGGATGGGTAAGCCGGAGGCGATTTTCCCGTATTTCGATGGTTTAAATTTTGCACCCATTGAGGCTCAGTTACTCCCGTCTAGGTGCCAAGCCCTGTGGATTCAAAAACCCTCAAAACGTTGCGGATGCAATCGCAGTCGCTGACGCAGTTAGCGGATGAACTTGCGATTGATAAGGGCACGCGGCACCGAACACCGCATGGCTATACCTTGCTGTACGACATGCTCTTCAGCGACCGGCGCTACGAGTCCTTGACCATTTTAGAGCTTGGCCTGCAAACGCCAACGGGCTTGGATGCGCAAGATGTGGCCGGTCGCACCGGTTCCGCCATTTCATCCGTACGCATGTGGAATGAATTTTTTCCTAACGCAAAATTCATCGGTGTGGACATCAGCGATTTTTCTCAGTTTGAAGATGAGGACTTTGAATTCATCCGAGCTGATTTATCCGATGAGGCCGGTGTGCAAAAAATTCTGGAAAAGCATCAACACTTTGATTTGATCATTGATGATGCCTCTCACGCGACTCATGATCAGATGGTGTGCTTTAAGCATTTGTTTCCCGCGCTGCGAGAAGGCGGAATCTATATTGTTGAAGATACGCATTGGCAACCAGGACGTTCCGAATTTGCCATGGACCTAAATTTTCGAGAAATCCTGGCGCACTTTTCGTTATATGGGGTGTTCCCTGAACACGCACAGATTTTCACTCAAGCGTTTGATCATCACACCATGAACATCGGTGGGGTGCTGATTCAATCGCCAGGCCATATTCAGCCGCAGCCTGAACGAGCTTGTGTGATACACAAAGCCGCTAATGCATCCAACAGTTGTTTTCGTATGAAAATCAATAACGAGTATAAGGATGACTCAATACGATTAAACGCAGCGAAGAAACTGCGATCATTGTACCCCGATGATGCACGCATACTGTTTGAAACCGCGGTTGCGTTTTCGGATTCAGGACATGCCGAGCAAGCATTGGGTGTATTAAATGAAATAAAGCCTGAAGACCGTGCAGCTGAAACAATCGCGCTACACGCAAAGCTCTTGGCCACAACAGGGCAGGTAGAAGAACTAAAGGACCGGATGGCGAACTTTCAAGCCGGTGTCGTGGGAGAAGTACACTCCAGTTACGATTTAATTGAAGCGTTAATCGACGCCAACCTTATCGAGCCCACTGATCAATTCATCACAACGTTTCTAGAAGACACCACTCGCCAACCTATTTTTACTTACCGTTTGGCTTGTGCGTTCGCAGTCTCTTCACAACCTGCGTTGGGTACAGAACTTTTGGAGCGTGCTGTGCAAAAGCTGCCTGCTCGACAGGAATGCTACATCACATTGATGGAGCACTATGCTGTCTTGAATGAACGCGACAAATTGAGTGAGAGTATCGATCGTGCCATTGCGCGATTCAAACAAGACGCCGGCATTATTCAAATCGCAGCCAGTGCTTGTGGTGCGTGTGGGCATACCGAGAAACTGCGTGGGTTGCGAGCCGAATACGATGCCGTGCTGAGTGAGCACAGTCGCGCGGCTTAAAACAGACGCTTAACTAGACGTCAGTCGCAAACGGAAAACGTTTCAGTTGCAGGCCTTGCGGGCTACTGTGCACCACCATGGCGTGATCATCATGCCAATCACCTAACACGATGCGTCGGCAAGCGGTATCGTCAACAATGTGGGTGTGCTCATCGGGGCGATGTGTGTGACCATGAATCAGCGTTTTCACTCCCGTGCGTTCAAACGTTTCCAGCACGGCCGCATCATTAACATCCATGATGCTTTGTGATTTTCCTGCTGTGGCATCCCGACTTTTCTCACGTAAGCTCTTGGCGGTTTCAATACGCTCTGCAATACTTTGCGCCAAAAACGGTTGTTGCCACTGGGTTGATCGCAGCAGCTGACGCAATTTTTGATATTCCACATCGTCTGTACACACCGTATCGCCGTGCATCAACACAACCGTTTCATCTGATAGTGGAATTTGAATCTCATCATCAGCGTGCACCTGAGCACCTAAGCGCTGGGCGAATGCCTGGCCTAATAAAAAATCTCGGTTACCGTGCATGAAGTGCACGTTCGTGCCTGCAGCTTGTCGAGCTGCGAGGGCATCGAACACCGCATCAAGGGCTGGATTGCCGGCATCATCGCCCAGCCAGTATTCAACAAAATCCCCCAACACCCACAGTGCACCGGCACCTTCAATGGCGTTAATAAATTCGATCGCGAGTTCATTCACGCCTGGCCGACTGCCATCGAGGTGGCAGTCGGCAATCAGGAAGGTGTCGTGTGGTTGAAACACGTCGAACGTCGTCGGTTTAACTGACGGTGACGGATTCGATAATGACGGCTTCGACGGGCACATCGCCGTGGTGGCCGTGCTGGCCAGTGGTTACTTTGGCAATGGCCTCAACGGTGTCCATGCCATCGGTGGTCTTGCCAAAAACACAATAACCCCAGCCTTGTTGGGATTCGTTCTGGAAGTTTAGGAAGTCGTTTTTCGATAGGTTAATGAAAAACTGTGAGCTGGCTGAATGAGGGTCGGGTGTGCGCGCCATAGCGATCGTGCCCAGGTCATTGCTTAGCCCATTGTTGGCTTCGTTCTGGATGGTCGGGTCAGTATCTTTTTGTTCCATATCGGCTGAGAATCCGCCGCCTTGGATCATGAAGCCTGGAATGACTCGGTGAAAGATGGTCTGGTCGTAGTGGCCTTTGTCAGCGTAACGCTTAAAATTGGCGCACGTCTCGGGAGCCGCTGTTGCGTCCAGCTCTAAGGTGATGTCGCCGAGGGAGGTCTTAATTACAACATTCATGGGGTTCGCCCGTTTTCAAAAAAGAAGACGGGCGAAGTGTAGCGGTTTGTTCGCTATTGCTGTGTAGCGACGGCGGGTTTAGCGTTTGCAGCGGCCGCTGAAGTTGGTTCAGAGTTGGTAATTGATGCACTTTCCTGAGTGTTTCCAGCCAAGCCTTCCACGGCTGGATCGTCAGCGATCAGGGTGGCCGATTGAATGATGATGGCCTCTCGTGGCACATCTCGCGGGAAAGGACCCGCCGCCCCAGTAGCAACCGAGCCAATTTGATCCACAATCTCATACCCTTCGATAACCCGGCCAAATACGGTGTAACCCCAACCACGGCCTGTGGGTGCGGTGTGATCAAGATTCGGGTTGTCTACCGTGTTAATGAAAAATTGCGATGTGGCCGAATGCGGGGCGTTGGTGCGGGCCATCGCTATCGTATACGCTAAGTTTTTCAGGCCGTTGTTGGCTTCGTTGCGAATGGGCGCATTGGTTTGTTTGCGCATGAATTTTGGGTTGAACCCACCGCCTTGAATCATGAATCCGTCGATAACGCGATGAAACAGGGTTTCGTTATAAAAGCCGCTGTCCACGTAATTCAGGAAATTTTTCACTGAGGTGGGGGCTCTGGGTTGATCGAGCTCCAGCACGATGCGCCCGACATTGGTTTCCACTGACACACGTGGCAGCTCCTGCGCAAAGGCAGAGCCGCAAAGTGTTAAGCACAGCACAGTCAGAAGCTGCGTCACTCTCATGATGTTGAGTCCGAAGTCATAAGATCAAAGATGACGGAGTCTAGCGGCTTTTATGCCATACCCTCACTGCGTTAACCATCGGGTAACCTGCTACGCTCTTTGTTGCGGAAAAAACCCACAATAGTTCATCTAAATCGAGCAAATGTTGCACATCTATAACACTCTCAGTCGTCAGAAAGAAATCTTCGAACCCCTGGTTCCCGGCAAAGTCGGGATGTATGTTTGCGGAATGACGGTGTACGACTTTTGCCATGTGGGTCACGCACGGGTGTTGGTGGTATTTGATGTGCTGTTTCGTCATCTGCAGGCCGCAGGCTATGAGGTGAATTACGTTCGCAACATTACCGACGTAGACGACAAAATCATCGCTCGTGCAGTTGAAAATCAGGAGTCGGTGCAAGATGTCACCGATCGTTTTATTCGCGAAATGGATGCGGACGCACTCAGCCTGGGCATTCTTAAACCCACGCATGAACCGCGTGCCACCGAAACCATTGTGCCGATGGTGGCCATGATCGAAAAATTGATTGCCTCTGATCATGCGTACGCCGCGGACAATGGCGATGTGTACTACTCTGTCTCATCGTTTGATGGCTACGGCAAGTTGTCCGGACGTCGGTTGGAAGAGCTTCGCGCAGGCGAGCGGGTGGCGGTGGATGAATTCAAGCAAGATCCATTGGATTTTGTGTTGTGGAAAGCGGCCAAAGACAACGAACCCAGTTGGGATTCCCCTTGGGGTAAGGGTCGGCCTGGGTGGCATATCGAGTGTTCTGCGATGTCCAGTGAATTGCTGGGCGACGAATTCGATATTCATGGTGGCGGCATGGACCTGCAGTTCCCACATCATGAAAACGAAATTGCACAAAGTGAGGCGGCCACGGGTAAATCGTTCGCCCGCTATTGGATGCATAACGGCTTTGTGCGCATTGATGATGAGAAAATGTCAAAAAGTTTGGGGAATTTTTTCACCATACGCGATGTATTAAAAGCCTATTCGGGCGAAGAAGTGCGTTTGTTTATTTTGGGCAGTCATTACCGAAGCCCGCTGAATTACTCCACTGAGCAATTAGATTCTGCTCGCTCAGCGTTACGGCGTTTGTACACCGCGTTAAAAACCTTTACCGAACGAGGGGGTGTGTTCGCGCCACCTACCGAGCTGCAAGCAAGCGCGGTAGAGACATTCGACGCGGCATTAAACGATGATTTGAATACATCCGAGGCGGTGGCGGTGTTGCACGACTTGGCTAATGGATTGAACAAAGCGGACGAGGGCAGTGAGCAAGCGGCGCAATTGGCGGCCACTTTGAAGCAGCTGGGTAATCGCTTGGGCTTATTGGAGGAAGACCCCGTCTCGGTGCTTCAACGCGCGATGGGAGATGATGGGTTGGATGAGGCCGCGATTCAGGCGCTTATCGATGAGCGGATTGCAGCGCGTGCGGCGAAAGATTTCGCACGCAGTGATGAAATTCGTGACAAATTGGTAGAAGCTGGCATTGTGTTAGAAGATAACGACGGCAAAACGACGTGGCGTCGTGGGTAGTTGGGTCAGGGGTCAATCATGAAAAACATGCCGCAACCGATTAAAAGAGACACAGCTGATAATGACGCTGAGCCGAAGGTCGAACTCGACAAAGCCGAACTGCCCGATGCGCAGTCGTTGCGGGATGCCATCAAACAATGGCGTCACGGTGACGATGTTGCCGATGTGCCTGTGGGCTCCGAGGCCTCCGAGGAAGCGGTAAGTGCTAATAAGGCGAGCAACTCACCCAAGAAGAAAGTCTCACGCAATCAAGCGCGTCGCTACGCACGGCAGCGTGCCTTGCAAGCGCTGTATCAATGGGACTGCGGTGACGTGGATGTAGGGGACGTTCTGGGGCAGTTTAAAGAACATCAGAATCTGAACAATGTGGATTTGGTCCATTTCCAACGATTGTTTCGCGGTGTAGCCTTATCGGTCGATGATGTGGATGCCATTCTCGAGCCCGCATTGGATCGCCCTGTGACGGATTTAGATCCCATCGAACGATCGGTTTTACGATTGGCTTGTGTGGAGCTGAAAGAATGTTTGGATACGCCTGCCCGTGTTGTTATTAATGAAGCGGTTGAACTCACCAAACGCTTTGGCGCTGATCAAGGCCATAAGTACGTTAACGGGGTCATTGATAAAGTGGCCTTGGTGTTACGAGAAACTGAGATGAAAGCAGGTGGCCGGTCCTGACTTCAAAAAACACATCCGATATCGCTACGGAGCAGAAACATCCTAGGGATGTGTTCTTAAAACATCCGGCGAATTTTTTAGCATTAGGGGCAGGCTCTGGCTTAGCACCGGTAGCCCCCGGCACGTTTGGTACCGTGGCGGCTGTTCCTTTGGTGTGGCTGTTGCCGTCTGATCCTTTGGTCTTCGCGCCCATCATCATGATTGCCTTTTTGATGGGCATCTATTTTTGTAACCATTGCACCAACGATTTGCAAGTTCACGATCACGGCAGCATCGTGTGGGATGAATGGGTAGGTTATTTTATTGCGATGTTTGCCGTGCCACGTACCTGGCTTTTGCTGTTGGTGGCGTTTGCTTTATTCCGATTGTTTGATGTTTTAAAACCTTGGCCCATTGGTTTAATCGACAAGCGAGTGGCCGGTGGTTTCGGCATCATGGTTGATGATGTCATCGCTGGCATCATGGCGTGTACCTTGTTGCATGCGGGGTTGAATTTGGGGTGGTTACCCAGTACTTAACCTGCTTCGGCCCCGGCGATTGTTAACTTACAAATTAAATCGTGCCTATACCAAGAGATAGTCCTATTCGACGGACTTAGGCGAATTATTCGTTTGAGCTAGGTACGAATCCTCATATACTCACTGGTTGGGAAAAGGGGTGCATTATTCACAAAATTTCCAAGAAGTCACCCCCGTTAATCCCATCAAAATTTAGTACGTTGTAATCGTATTCTTGCAAACAGATGTGGCTAGACGGATGGTGGAAATGGATGATCGAACAGCGTTGATGTCGGCTAGGGCCTTAGCGCCTGGCTACGACATCATGTGGTACACCATCGAAAAAACACTCGGACAGGGTGGGTTTGGTATCACTTACCTGGCGCGTGACAACAATCTCGACAAAACCGTTGCGATAAAAGAATATTTACCAGTGTCGTTTGCGTACCGACACCAAGACTTCACCGTCAAGCCCATCACCGGTGCACACGGTGAAGATTTTAGTTGGGGCTTAAAAAACTTCTTGAACGAAGCACGCACGCTTGCAAAATTTAGTCATTCCAATATTGTCCGGGTGAGTTCGTTTTTCGAATTGAACAACACCGCCTACATGGTCATGGAGTACGAGCGTGGCGAAAACTTAGCGGCGCTGTTCAAGCGTAATGAACCGCGTGATCAACGTTTCTTTGAATCGGTTTTCTTTCCCATATTTAGTGGCCTGGATGAAATCCATCGCATGGGTTTTATCCATCGCGATATTAAGCCTGCCAATATTTATATTCGAGAAGACCAGTCCCCCGTGTTGTTAGATTTTGGCTCCGCACGCGAAACCATTCAGCAAAGTACGGGAGAGATGACCACTTTGGTCAGCCAAGGTTATACCCCACTAGAACAATACAGTGCGAATTATGGCGAACAAGGGCCCTGGACGGACATCTATGCATTAGCTGCAACCATGTACGAGGGAATCACAGGCAGCCGCCCGGAAGAATCCTTAAGTCGCTCAGCGTGCTTGATGCGCTCGCGCCCCGATACCTTGGCCGATTTAACCACGATGAATCTTGGCCAATTTGACACTCCGTTTTTAGCCGCGGTGATGAACGGCTTATCGTTAGATCCAGACCATCGACCGCGAGATTTACGCAGTTGGCGGGAAAACTTTGATGGTCGAACTGAGATGCCCAGTGCGAACATTGATGCTGCGTCGTCGAGTATGGGTTTTACCGAGCTGGATGATCGCACTCGATTGCGAACTGCGGACCCAATGCAGGGAAGTGCGCAGCGAAGTGGCCAGACTGGACAAGTTGGCCAACCGATAACCAGTGCCTACGATGAAAGAGCGACCAATCAATTCGTCGATGATCCTGATTTCGATTTTGCGCGTTCATCCGATCCTGTTGCAATAGATGAGAATGAGCAGTACGACACGTCTGGGTTTCGGCCAACGGATAAACCGTACGCGAACGCTGATGACTTGGGTATTGATGACCTGGGCAAATTTGATACGGGAACTCGTGCAAGTCAAACTGAAAGTCAATCTAGCCCTTATCACTTCGAAGACAGCAAATCTCGCGTTTCGAAAAAAACGTCCAAGAAAAGAAAAAGTGGATTGCGTTGGATGGTGCCTGTTACGTTGGTAGCAGGTCTGGCCGGTGCTGGTTATTTTGGTTTTCAGCAACTGTATTCGGGCCCCGGTGAAGTTCTTATCGATCAGGCTTATCTCAATTCACTGCCAGCACCCAGCGCAGCCCACGATATTCCCTTACCCAGCGAGCAAGTGGTCACCATGCTGAATCTGTTGTCGGAAAGAGCAGGTTTGTACGGTCAGCTTGATCAGGCTTCGTTACAGAATCCATCCATCGCATCCGGACTATCAAGTACCTATGAGTTTTTAGATACCACGGTGAGTGATTGGAATTTAACGCGATTCCCAGAAATTCGTAGCGGTGTACAACAAGTGCTGCAACGTTTACCTCAGCAAGATAACCGAACCGCTCAGATTACTAACAAAATTAATCAGGGTACGACTTCCACTTCCGCGTCTGTGTTGTCCATGATTAAACAAGGCAGTATTGCCCGCCCAATTGGTGCGTCCGTGTTAGACCATGCTCGATTACTGGATGAGTCGTCCTATACCGAACTCACGCAACACACCGATTGGAAGTCGATGATGGAAACGCTGAAAAACGATGCCATCAATCAGATCAATGATCAGAATTTTGAAGCGGCCGTGAACACGGTGCAGGTTGCTTTACTGTTGGATCCGGAAGAGCAGAATTTTTTACGGATTCGAGAACACTTAACTCAGTAATGGCTTACCGGAAAAACAAGTAAGCGTTCCTTCGTACCGAATTCATTGTTTGATCAAGACTTTGGCGCTCCACATTAATTAGCCGGTTCAAGTTCTGAATATTCGCTAACAACTCGGCTTGTTGATCACTTTCAGGCGCAGGCGCAGGCGCAGGTGCGGGCGCAGGTGCGGGTGGTGGAGCCGGAGCCGGAGCCGGCAACGGCTCGGGTTGTGAGTTCTCCACCACTACGACCGGTTCTTGTTCTTGCACTTCGGTGTTCTTCAAGGCATTGATCTGCTGCACAAGCTTGCTCTCATAGCCTGGGTCCACCGCTAGAAAAGGGCTTAAGGCTTGTGCTGATTGAAGTTCATTCAGCGCGGTTTCAAAGGCTTTGCGTTCAGAAGATCTTTGACTGGCTAAGTATAAATCTTGGGCATCATTGCGTTTACGGACCGCATTTTCTAACAGCTCAACGGTACGTTGATCGATGGATGTGCCTGGGGTTATTCCGATTGTTTCAAAGAATGTGGCTAATGCGATACGGGTTTTTCTACCCGCAATGCCGTCCGCTACTCCGGCATTCAATCCAATGCTGGTGAGTAGGCTTTGTGTTCGTCGAATTAATTCTCGTTTTTGTTTCTCTCGCACAGATGCCTGTTGAATTTCGTCTAAGCGACGACGCTCTACTTCAGCTTCCCGTGCTAGCTCTTCCTCCGACGGACCCTGTGGGAGGGGTGTGGGTTGCGGTGTCGGTGTCGGCTCAGGAGTAGGCGTGGGTGCAGGCGCAGGTACAGAAGCGAACAGTTTATCTAGTTTCTGCATTCGTTCTAAAATCACTGGATCTTGGTTACCGGACTGTGCGAGATAATCTCGGCAGGCGGTTAAGGCATCTGGGGTATCTTTACTGCGACATTTGAGTTTGAGTTGGCCAAGATTAACCATGGCAAGGTTTTTTTGTGCGGCTTCCTGATTGCGCCGCTCTTCTTCATTGGCATCCAGTAGAGATGATTTAAGATCGGATAAATTCGCGTCCCGTGGGTATATCTCTAGTCCGGCATTTGTAATCTTCAGTGCGTCGTCAAAGCGTGCTTGACTCCGATACACAGTACCGAGTTTTAAATAAATACCTCGATTGCGACTGCCGTTGTCGAGTAAGCTTTTGCACATACTAATGGCGTTGTCACCAATAGCAGCCACACAATCGTCAACCGATTGAGCGGCAACCGGTGTGACAGGCAGAAAGCTAATGGTGGCTAACAATACTAAGTTTTTCAATTGCGTGTTTTTCACCAAACCGTCCTCAATACCCTGCACCAGCAGCACCACGACCCCGTCGCCCGGCAAAACCCCATTGGCCATCGGGAAGCTTCACTAAACTGAACAGATAAAATTCGTCCACGGTTTTGTAGGCCGGATCTTCACGGGCCACCATCGCCTCGATATCTTCCCGTAATTCGAACAGGCCATAGTTTTGACGATTGTTGGTGTCCCCAGCAATGTCTTTCATAACCAGCGCGATTTCTTCTGCGATGATTTCTAAGGTCTCTATATCATCCGAACGTAACCCGGCGTCAATGTAGGCTGTCAGTTCATCGGTACGGTCTAAAATTTCCGCAGCTCTAACGGTAGTTTTTGCCACCGTACGCTGCACATTCGCAGACGCATCCGATACTTCGCTTGCTAAGGTTAAATGCGTCATGGCTTCTGCCGTGCCGCGACGCAAGCCATAAAGATTGGATTCTCCTTCGGTAAAGAACTGTGGATCAACAGCCTGAGCGACCGCATTCAAATGTTTTTTTGCTTCAGCAAGATTGCCAGAGCGGGCTGATTTGAGCAGTAATTCAGAGCTGGTTTGAGCTTTTATACTAGCCAATTCAGCCACCACCAAGAGGCCTTGTTCACTGGGTGTGGCAGGCCACCCGGTAATGGCATGACCGATATGTATGTGTGCGATAGTGGGCTGCTCTCGGGTAACCCCTGGAACACCGCAGCCGACTAATCCGATTAGAGACAACAACAACACCCCACGCAAAAGGGGCTTGGTGCGAACTTTCAGGGTAAAGATGTTCATGTATGTCATTACGTTTTCTGTGTATCAAATTTGTGTGATGAGTTGATATCGAATTAATTCGTCAGCTTTGATAAACGGTACTTAAGCTGATTGAGTTTATTGGCTAGTTTTCCTTTGGTCTGAATGTGCTTATTGCCATAAAACTGTGCGCAAGATAGGGTGGCTAAAGGATTGTTCTCGGATTGCGCTTGAATCCTGACGTCCACAATGGATTCGGCTTTGCGAAAGTAGGGGAATTCGGGTGGGCAATGAAGAGCCATCCAATTGTTTTGATTCTCTTGATCCAATTGTTGTATGGCAGATGCCGTTTTCGACTCAACATTCAGTTTTACTGTTAGGCCGCCACCAGAGCGATTCACAGATTCAACGGTTGCGGCGCTACAAACGTGTAAATCGTTGTAGTAACTGCTCAGCTTGGACAACGGATCGAGCTCTGAGCTTATGGCTGTGGAGCCGCCCAATAGCGAAAGTAGGAGTGAAAAGAAAAAGCGATTGATCATGTCGCCCCCGCGTTGTTTTCAGCTTTTGTTACGTAAATAACACCGACGTTGTCCCGTGCACCTCTGTCACGATACCGTCTGAGCAATTCATCAATGATGCTTGTTATGTCATTTAATTGAACCGGTATTTCGAGTAATTCCGAGTCTTTGAGTTCTTTGTACAAGCCGTCGGTGCAAACAATAAATTGATCGTCTTCTTTTAACGTATAAACACAGTGCTCGATGAATGCCGATGATTCGCCACCGATAGCCGCTGTTAACGCCTCGCCATTCGGTATCTCATTGGTGTTGACTTCGGCGTTTAACCCTGTTTGGGCAGCATCTAATAAGAAAGATTGATAGTTGTGGTCCCTGGTGAGTTGTTTAATAGTGTTGTCACGAATTCGATAAATTCGACTGTCGCCACTCCAAGAGCACATGACTTTTTGTTTGTGAATCAATAACACAGCGACCGTGCAACCGATGACGGGTACCTCATCGTTGGCCGCTTTTTGTCTGAGTTCGCTGTTGCACGTTTGAAGTAGCTCATCAATACGTCGCAGAGCATGACCTTGCTTCGACGGGTGAGTAAACGATCGAAAATGCTCTACCACCAATTGACTGGCAAAATCGCCACTGTTGTGCCCACCCATACCGTCGGCAACCACCCACAACTGTTCATTGTCCAGCGACAACACCGAATCTTCATTCAGTGTTCTCACCAATCCGGTTTCTGTATAGGCAAGACTGGTCCAACTCATCTAGTCTTCCTCCCAAGGCATGGAGGATAAATCTTCTTCGGCAATGTCTAGCGTTTCAACCAATGGGGATTTCGCAGGCGATGATTCAGACTCGGACTCGGCTTCGCTGGCGTTAACTTCGATAGGTGTCTGCGCTTTCGCTGCCGCTATCGTTGATTCAACCATCCCTGGCGTAAGACGAACGGTGGCTGGATAGTCGTCAGTCTCTAAAGATTTCGTATCTGCCAGGCTAGGTTTACCAGAAAATCCGACAATGCCTGTCGTTGGGTCTTGAGCCTTTGACGGGCTTTCCGAATATGGGATTTCGGATGCTTTTAACGGATCAGCCTCATGCTCTGAGGATGATTCGGCGCGTTCTGCTTCCGCAGGTTCAGGTTCAGATTCAGATTCTGGTTTTTTTTCAGGTTCAATCGATTGCAGTGCATCCCACGCATCTGCGTCATTAATCACCGGTTCAACCGCTGCGACCTTTGCGACCTCTGCAACCGCCAGTTGGGTGAGGTTTATGGTCTTGGGGTCAAATTGATCGGTGAATAGCGCCATTCCCTCATTGGGGTCAGGCAGGCCAGACGATACAAACAAGGCGGTTGTATCTAAGGCATTCGAATCGTGCTGTGAGGATGAGGTGAGTGCGCAGCTTTGAAAGACGCACACTTGTTGGTAGTGCTGCTGCATGTATGAATCGAGTATGGCGGTTGTAAAGTCTTTGAAATCACCCCCTTTGCCCGAAATTGAACGCACAACGAAACTATCGGAATCACTGCACTGATTGGAAGGGGCTACCGCGTCTTGTTCGTACCAGGCGCCAGACAATTCCTCCAGTGTTGCATTCAATGAATCCACACTCGTGATACCACGCGATAAATCACCAGCGAGCCTTTCTAAGTGTTGCAGTAGTGGTTGAAATTTCAATAGGCCCTGGACAGGGGTGAATGGCGTGGAGACCGTACCCAAAATGCAAAACGGAAAGCGCCGGCCCACTTTATCGTTTGACGATACGAACACGCCAAACCAGGGTTCTGGGCCCATCACGTCTTTCGCACAGGTAAAACGATGTGGCGGTGCTGAGTGATAGAGGTCGGACCATAGATTGCCGTGTTGTTGCTCGCCGTTGATGAGCGCCAGTTGCAACCAATCATCCCAAACGTTGATCAGGGATTGGGGTAAGTTAAAGCGAAGGAAATCGCCTCTTTCCGGTACTTTTCCGTAGTAACCCAGGCGCATTATAAATTATCCGGTGCACGAAAATTCCGCACAGCTACTGAATTGAGTGGGTTAAAACTGCTGGTGGAGAACGCTAAGGTGACTTGTCTACCACCGAATGAATAATCCACTTGCATACCATTGGATGTTGGCCGTTTGTTGCCTTGATCAAGCAGGCGTAAAATGGCCCAAGGGCCAGAATTTTCTAAACTGGCAATGGTGCCGCTGATAACGGGTTGCACACGCAAGTTAACTAAGGTGTTGTTCGTGGGCGAGGGCCAAGTAAAAGACGTGGTGCCGGTAACCGGGCCATGGAAATATTCTGTGTTACCCCCTCCGATGGATAAGAACAAGGTTTCAATGTCTTGCGACATGCCCAATTCGTTTGGAATGATGTCAAAGCGAAATGAGGGAAGTTGTTCTGATGTGCCAAAGAAGGTGTTTTTTATGTCATCGGCAAAGGCAAATTGCTTCAAGCTGTTGTCGGTTAAGCAAACGTTGTCGGCATTGCCTGTCCATGTCCATTGCCGAGGCGTTTTTGAAACCACCGTGCTTAAATACGTATCCACATAACGATCGATCACACCGCCTTTACCAAAGAACGCACCAAAGTCAGATAACGCAATGTCACTGGTGCCTTTTCGGCTAACTGGGTAACGACCTCGAATGGCGCGTTTGTAATAGGGCACCACCTCGGTTTGCCAAGCTGCGTTTAATTGTTGGCAAAACCCGCCGCTGGATACATCGGATATGTCCCCCGTAAGGCCAGTTAACACTTCGGCGATCGGTGAGGGCAGTCGATCAGCCTTGCCCGATAATTGTTGTAACGATATGGCTAGATCCGTGCTCAGTCTGGCATCCGTGGCTGCTGAGCCGCCTTGGGCCATCGGTAACAATTGAATGTTTAAGTCTTCCATTTGTCGCAGCAATTGATCCAATCGCGACGGGGCTCCGTTTTCGCTATTAACCAATTCATGCAGCGGTGTGAAGGCTTGGGTGACCGGATCGATTTCATCGCCTGCTTGCGCTTGATTAGAATTGGTGGCCAATAGGCTTCCCAGTTCATCTTCTCGTGTGGTTTTACCCTCGTCTCCGGTTTCCGCCTCTTGCTCTGGGTCGGTGAGTTTGGTGTCACTCGCTGCCGCTAACAGTAGCAATTTCAATGGCGAATCAATATCGCTGAGTAGTGACACTAAATCGGTGGCTTGGGTTAAATCGTCCACTGGGAGCACTTGGATGTTCGTCAGTAGCGTGGACCAAACTGCAATATAGTCTTTGAAGTAGCGCTCTTTTACGCGGCCTGTTAATGACTCAGCCGATACGGTACTTCCAGAGCCTGTGCTAAATGGGCCGAGCACCCAGTTGTCTTCGTAAAGGCTTTCAGAAACAGACGGAAGCTCTGGTAGGAAAATTCGGTTGTATCCATTTTTTGAAAACAGCTCGGGCACACTGCGATCAAACGATACGCCGTCTTGACGCTCCATGACGCGGTTGATGTCTGGGCTCGTCTTGGCAGAGAGTCGAACAAATCGGTTTAGTGATTCGATATTTCGATTTTTGATTCGATTGTAGGCACGATCTTCTAAGCTGAGCTGCGCGGCAATTTCTTGATAACGCGACACTAAGGCGGCATCCATGGTTCTGGGGTTTCGTCTTGGGCGTTCGGTAAATAATTGGGTGATGTGTTTTCGTAAGGACGTTCGAACATCAGTGGTAGTTGATTCAGGCAGATTTCGATCAATGTCAAAATTGAACCAGCCAATAATGGAATCACTGTCGTAGCGTTCCCGGGTATGAATCATTTGATACGTTTTTAGCGCTTCAAAAAGAAATTCGGGGTTATTCTGTTCTGAGTGAATCTGATTCTCAAGCCGCACAATGAGTCTGGGCAGCAGCACATCAATCAGCAATTCTTGATACTTTTCTGTAGAAACACTCAGAACACTGGGCGCTTGATATAGCCCGGTAGTTTTTACCAACAATGACGGGTTCTCACCGTCTCGGTTTGGCTTAAATGAACCGGGAACCGATTCGGCTTGGTCCAGAATGTTTGCAGCGGCAACAATATCCAAGCTGTCCGAGGATAAATCGAACAAGGATTTATCCAATTCTTGCACTTGGTCTTCGGTTTCTCCCAATAGCTTTTTGTTACCAATAAAGCCTGCCGTCCAAGCACTTAACGCGAAGACCAAGGTGCCGGCAATGGCACAGAGACCCCCAATTTGAAGAAGCTTGAATCGTTTCTCGGCCTTGGCGCTGCTACCGGCTAAGCCGGATTCAGGGAACACAACATCATTAAGTAAAGCATTAATAAAAAAGCTTTTGCCGCTACCAGCATCGGCGGTTTGTGGCGCGCTATGGGACTGAACTGAGGCGGATAAGGTATCGATGACTTTATCTAAAACGGAACCCGACTGTGTTGCACTGGTGAAGTAGACGCCGCGAAATTGGATGTCTTCCAACAAGCGATTTTTTTTCATCAGTTGCTGGATAAAAAATTGAGATTTTGTCGTCAAATTAGAAAAATGCAGTGGGAGTTTGTATATGCCTTCTCGATTGGGTGCACTGAGTTCTCGTTGCAGTTTTGAGATGGTTTGTTGATGCACCGTGTGTTCAAGTTCTTCAATCGCTTGAGATAAGCCTGTCCCCAAATCCAGCTGCTCATCAACGGGGAAGGTATAGCCCCAAACCTGGCGCCGCTCTTTGGCGTTTAGGTCGGAGAAAAATTCGGTAAAACCAGGCAGCAAATCACTTTTGGTGAACATCAAGTACACCGGAGGGGAGATGCCTAAGTTGGCGTACAATTCATCGATGCGGGATCTTAGCGTTCGCGCCAGATTCGTCATAGTGTCTTCATCGGATTCGAGAAGATCTTGAATGCTCAGCGCCACCAATACGCCATTGATGGGGCGACGTTTTCTTTTTTCCTTGAGTATATTTAAAAACCCACCCCATACTTTACTGTCTGAGTCGCGATCACTGTCTTGTGTGGTGTATCGACCGGCTGTATCCAAAATTACTGCTTTATCGGTGAACCACCAATCGCAGTTTCGTGTTCCACCCACCCCTTTAACTGAATAACGACCGTGCGATTCTTCCAGCGGAAAATCGAGCTCTGAGTTACTTAGCAGAGTGGTTTTTCCAGCACCTGGTGGGCCGATAATGACGTACCAAGGCAATTCGTAAATGTATCGACTCTCACCACCTTTAAAATTTCCGCGTTTGAGTACGTCCACAGCCGATTGCATCTTGTCCTGCAACTCGGCCAATTCTTCATCGGATGCGGAACCCTCTTCGTCTTTGGCTAGGGATTGTAAAAGAGCGGCTTCTTTCTTTTTCGCGCGCACGGTGCGTAGAAAGACCGTCATAGCCCAAGCTAGGATTAATCCACCGATGAACAATAGGCGGCGTGATACCGACTCCAGTGGTGCTTGCGATCCAATGGATAAATACGGGCCTGCAATCCAAATGAATATCGCAATGAGCAGCACGCCAATCAGTGACAGTACCGCGCGATTTGTGAATAACTTAATAAGAAATTTCATGGCTTAATAGAAAACCGTAATTTCAACGCGGCGGTTTCTTGCACGCCCGGCGGCGGTATCGTTGGATGCGATCGCCTCTAAGCTGCCGCGTCCTTCGGTGATCATGCGAGCCGGATCGTTAAGACTTAATTGTAATAAGTCGCCCACCGCATTCGCGCGCGCTTTGGACAGCTCGGTATTTGATGGAAACTTCGCGGATCGAATGGGTATGTTATCGGTGTGTCCGGTGACAACCACATCGCCCTTTATCTGATTAACAGCAGCACCGATTTGCCCAACTACGGAAGCGTAGGATGCGCCCAATTTGGTTTTCCCCGATTGAAATAGATCATCACCGGTGAGCCTGATTATCCCGCGATCAAAGGTCTCATCAACTTCAACAACCCCCAATGAAATTTCATCCGCGAGTAATTTGGTTAGTGTGATTTGGTCCGCGGCGCTGTCTGACAATCGAACATCGTCTTGTATTTTAATCTGTGGCCTGGCTGGTGGAACCACGGCTCGCACAGTCAGTGGGTTTACATCCAGTGACCATAAACGGGTGGTGAGTTGATCCGAAGATTTGACCAACGTCATTCGGTAGTACAAGTAGGTGGCTGAAGAGATCGCCAAAGCTGCCGCTAACGCAACCCAAAGTGGGGTGGCTCGGGGCATCCTGCGTTCTTTGATATTCGAACCTTGCCATTGAGCCGAAAGCGCAACAGGTGCTGGTTCTCTGTTTGAGTTAAGAATGTTGTAAAGCCAATTACGCACTTTAATGAGTGTTTGTTGGCCATCACTGGTAATTCGATAAGCGCCTTCGTAACCCAAGGTCAACAACAAATACATAAATTCAAGTAGTTGTTTATTTTTTTTCGGATTCTCCGCCAAACTTTTTAACAGCGAGAAGAATCGCTCACCTCCACCGACTTCGTTGTGAAAGGTTGCCAGCAGATTATGCTGAGACCAATTGGCTTGAGTGCCCCATGGGGTATTCATGGCTGCCTCATCAACAAAACTGCACATTACATAGCTGGCTTGCACCGCTTGCGTGGAATCGGGCAGAATTTCACGGGCCCGATGCTTGAATTGATCAACTTCTTGTATCAGTTGTTGTCGTAAATATTCCGTATCGGGAATAGCGGAGGCTTTGCGCAGCACCATGACGGTAGTAATCAGTCGAGAGGCTGCTTTTTCCAATGGATTAATGCCGCCCAACAACGGAATCGCATCAATCGCAGTCGGGTTAAAGTCTGTTGTAGCCTGAGCATTATCGTAAACCCTTTCATTGGCGCGCGGCGCGGTTTTGGGTCGTAAAACCGTTCTATCGTCATCACCTATGGAGAACGGATCGTGCGTCATGATTGAACGGTCCAAATAACCATCTCAAGATCGGGTGTTGATCCGGCGATGTGCATAGCGATAATGGATGTCACCGAAATTTGTTGCCACAGTTCGTTGTCTCGGCGCAGTTCAAAATAGACGTATCGCTCGTAGGCTGGGATGCTGGACGGCACGTTAGCCAGTGTCATTAATTCCACACCGTTACTTTGCGCTGCCACTAAATCCCTTAATTGGGTTTTTGATGCAATGGTTGTCTGCTGGGGGAATCTACGAATGAGTTCATCGGGCGTGGCGCTGGATTTCACCGCCAATATAAATCGGCTGTTGGTAAAAATAACTGGGTCTGGAATGGTGGCTGTGTAAATGCCAGCGGTGACGTGTTCAACCGGAAACGATTCCGTCGTTGAGTCTGGAATCCAACTCAGACTGTCGCGCAATTCTTTAAGTAAGGGATTAAAGCTATTAAACTGTTCTCGGTGAAAGTATACGTGTTGATCGGATGAGGTTCGATCTGGCTTGGTAATGGTGGATAGTTCCCCAGTTAACTTAACCAATTCCCGAAAGATTTGTTCGGGGTGCGAGTCATTTACATCTACGAAGTGTTTCAGTAAAGGCCTTGCTCGATTGATGAGCAGCAACAACATTAAGTGTGCTAATTGGCTACTGTCGCTGGCATTTGGGCTACCTATTTTTTGAGCTAAATCAGTGCCACGTTGAACTAGCAAGGCGTAGAGATCTTTGCAAATGGATTGCAGTTCACTGGAGGCATTTAAAGAGAGTGCGCAACAGTGAAAATGGTTATCAAGTTCTAATACGCCGTCATCACGGCGTTCTCGAATCTTGGCAATCGGAATGGTGTGATAGGCCGAATCGTTGTCTGATTCTATGATGAGGCGCGACCAAAGCGAGGCGGTGAAAACCGTTTCGTCTTCATGTGAATCCACACTGTGTCGATCGGATACGGTGTGATTCTTAAGAAGGTATCTGGAGAACGACTCATCCGAGGTGGATTCTGAAATGTCTTTATTCGACTGCCGGTTAAACGGAATCGCAAGCGATATGACGCTGTCTCTTGTACTGGATTTGATTTCGATAGGGGCGGGCAGTTCACCTTCTGACGGAATGCTAAAAGGGGTACCATCTGGGAAAATTCCCGAAGCACTGGACAGCGCAAATTTACCTTCCGCCAGTGCTGTTGTATCGATAGTGAGCTCAGAAAATCCATACGGGAACGGGTCCGAACACGCATTTAACTTCGACAAGGTCGATAATATGAATCGATCTTGTTGTTGGAAATGCTGTGGGCCGAGGAACATGCCTTCGGACCACACAACTCGGTTCTTCTCGTACACTCTCTAACTCTCCTCGGTTGTCTATTAACTCGACGGACTAACTCGACCCTTTCAACCCCAGCTTGACGCCAACATCACGCAGCTCCACATCAATAAAGTTACTGGCTTCGGTGTTGATGGTTAGCTCGTCGATCCAAACCACTTGAAACGGGTCTCGATAAGCGGCAGCAACCGCCAATACTGAGTGATCTCTGGTGCTATCGATAACGATCGAACGTTCCTCTCCGGGTTGCAGTGTTAGGGTCGATAACGGTTCAACGGCCGCATCACTAGATTTAAATACATCCTGAAATTCTTTTTGGGTAATGTTCACATCCGGTGTGTTAAGAAACACCAATACGCGGATAGGAAGCGCGTTACCGCTTTTATCGACGTTGGTGTTGGGTTGTGCCGTTAACTTTATGGCGACAGAGTACGGTTGCTCAGACAACGGTACAGGGATGTTAATTTCGGGTGGAGGCGGTGGCTTGCCGGTGAGTGACGAAAGTAGGCCGCATCCGCTTAGCAGAAAAGATAGGCAAACAGTGACAGTGACGATTAAAGGTTTAATCGTGTTAGAAATCGGGTGTCCTGCCCAACTCTTTGATCTTCCGTTCATAGGCTTTTCTAAATTCCCTGCTAAACAATTCGTCGAAGTCGCTTACGGCTTCATCACGAAGAACAGCGTACCGTTCTTCATAACTTTCCCACAGCTTAGCTTCTTTCCTTAGCGGGATGCTAGCGGATATCGGAGACTCGCTCTCTAGTTTTTCTTCTAGTATCTGTGGATCAAACTCTCGAACCAATGTGGCAACAGCGGCTTTCATGCCTTCTAACATGGCCACTTGATGAAGGTTTAAATCACTTATTGCCTGATCTACAGCGTGTTCGGTGGTTAAGTAACCTGGGTCACCGCTGTTAAACAAAAGTTTAGTTAAAGCATCATTTGCACTATACGAAAATTTAAGCGGATTATTGTCTGATCGATCTAATGTGGTTAGGTCACTTTTAATCGCTCTTTTAATTTCAGTCCGTGACTTTAGTAACTGCATTAACCCATCGGTTAATTGCGAAAGCAATCGACCGGTGGAAAACATATCCAAGTTTCGATGTTCAGCATGTGCCTGACTGTCTGTTAACCCAGCACCTTTTAGAAATTGGTTAACGCTTTGCTGTTCTTTTGGATAAGAATTATGGCCCTTAGACGCAGCCTGTTGCGGCGGCAGCGGCCGGTGTCTTTTTGGTGGTGCATCATTTACATAGGGCCTTGGGATTTCTTGACGATGGCGATCGGGTTTTGGTTGCCCACCCACTGGGGGTTGGGGTGTTTTTATGTCATCCCATGGGTCTGGCTTACCGGAACTGTGTGGAAGATCAATGGCTACAGTTTCTTGTGAGGCACTGGTTTCAGGCCTCGATTGAGATATCGGTTTAACTGGAGGCCTATATGCCGGAGAAGGTGCAGAAGGCGTCGGTGGGGGTTCATTCGTGGATTCGCCTATCCCTTTATGCCAATCTTCTCCTGCAAACGGATCGGGATTTTGCCCGGTAAATGCCGGTGAATTTTCAATGGCGGGCGAAATCGGCTTTTGTACCTCAAATGCACTGTCGCTGTTTTCAAATACATCGAAAGGATCACTGGACATTGCGGGCCCGCTGGGTGAATTTTGACGCATCGGCTTGGTCGATTCATCTTGCAATGCCAGTTCAAGGGTGTAGTCACCAATGGATATTAGGCATCCATGGTTGATGGAGATTGTTTGGTCTCTTCCAATCGGGCTATTCGCGTTATCGATGAACACGCCATTCGAGCTGCAATCTCTTATTCTTACTGTCTGACCTTCCAACGTGACGATGGCGTGGTTTGCCGAGATATAGCGGCTCGGGTCCTCCAAGCGATAGTCGCAATTAGCCGAACGCCCTATCACAATAGGGAACGCAGAAAATACTCGGCTGTTTGCGTCCGATGCTGGGTTACCGCAAAAGCTCTTTATTCGCAGTGCGACTTGCATTACAACTCCGTTCCACCTCACATTTTAATTAACGCTTGTCGAGCAAGCGTAGGTAATCATCTTTGCAATCATGCGGGATGAATAACACATACCCAGAGTGAATAACCAACCCAGGGCGTGTGAGTTATTACCTGGAGACAAATTCAGCTTCACCAACAATGTGTACAGCACATGATACGAAATTCTAGTTTCAAAGTGAATTAACTTAACTTTAGTCTAAGGGTTTTGATTTTAGTGCAATACATTCGTTCAGTTGTTTTGTTTTATCAGCAGTAACAAGGCAACATGCACGGAATTAAATCGCATCGCTGTATGGGTTATAGACGTTGTCGTCGGTAACAAGCCAGTGGTTCCTACTCTTAAGGTTAACTTTAAGAGAATTGGGGATTTAATGTAGAACTTTAGCGATGTCAACAATCTTGGAAGTTGTCAGTGGATCGGAATACGTTACAAGAAATAGCAAGTACACCGGAGTTTCAAGCGCTGGCTGTGGAAGCGCTGGGCACGCCTGAGCGCGCGATGGGTGAATCGGTAATCGCAGCTCAACCTCCCAATTGGAAAGAGGTTGCCAGGCTCGCTACGGATTTAAAAACACAGTTCCCGTTACATTTGCCCACGCTCATTTACTTCACGAAGGCGCGTGTTAATACGCATGGGTTTGCAGGCCTTAATGAATCACTGACACAGATAAACGACTTACTGGGTCAGCATTGGAATGAACTGCATCCGTTTGAAGACACGGACGATCCGGACGATCCTTGGTACGAACGAGTCAATTTGATTCGTGAAGTATCGGAAGATCCTGCGTTCATTGACGCGCTACGGCGCGCTCCGCTGATTTCTGTTCGTGGTATTGGTACCTATTCAGTTCGCGATATGGATATCACAGCAGGGGTTGTGCGTGCGGATTCGGATGAATCGGCGCACTGCCAAGAAGGGTTGTTGAAAGGGGCCTTGTCTGAGCTTGGCACGGATGAAGTCACGAAAATTCAACAGGCATTGGCGTCTTGTGTGGAAGGTGCTCAGTCGCTAGTGGATGCGTTGGAAACTCAGAACGTGTCAACGGCTAAAGACATGGTGAGCCCCCTGAGCCAATGCGTAAGTGGGGCTTTAGCAAGATTTGAAGAGTACGCCAGTGAGCAATTACTTCAATCCAGCGCACCGGAGATGGAAGCTCACACCACGGATGCGCTTGCGGCAGAGCAGCCAACTCAAAATTCAGTCAGTTCGGCTGAGCAAGCCGCGGCAGTGAGTTCATTCACGTCTAGAACGGATACCATTTCCTCATTAAATCGCATCATCGCGTACTACCAAGCCTATGAGCCGGCAAGCCCGGTTGCCATCTTTGCTGCACGGGCTCGCGATTTAGTGCCCAAGAACTTCTTTGAGGTACTGACGGATTTAGCGCCCGGTAATGACGGCAACTTAGGTGGATGTTTAGAAGTTTTGCACGGCGAGCCGTTGAAATATTTGTTAGCTGATAGTTTTCAGCGCCATGTTTCCGGTGGCGGCCATCACAACCCGGAACTCAACGCTGATACACCGACGGATTCAAGCCTTTCCTCGCGTGAAGATGTGATGAAAGAACTCAGCGAAATAGAGAATTATTTTCGCGTGCGAGAACCTGCTAGCCCCATTCCATTGCTTATTGCGGAAATGCGGCGATTGGTCCCACGATCCTTTACAGAATTATTAAGCGAATTTTCGAAAGTCACTGCGGAGCAAGGTTCAGTGGAAGCTGAAGCTGAGCCGAGTTGATTGAGAAGTTTGACGCGGTAACACCACAAACACCTTATATGAATTAAGAAAATGGAGAGATTAAATGTCCAGTAGTCAAAAAAACATCGCTCGAAATCGCGCACCACGTGTGCAGATTGAGTATGACGTTGAGCAGTATGGAGCGGAAAAAAAGATTCAGCTTCCGTTTGTGATGGGCGTTATGGCGGATTTGTCTGGAAATGCCGGTGATGCAAAAGGCTCGGTAGATGATAGGAAATTCAGCGAAATTGATGTAGATAATTTTGATGATTATCTGAAGTCCACCAAACCCAAAGTGAAGATGAGTGTGCCCAATGCCTTAACCGGTGAAGGTGATCTTAGCGTTGAACTGTCTTTTGAAAGTATGGATGACTTTTCTCCAGCTGCCGTTGCATCCAAAGTGGATTCATTAAGCAAACTGCTGGATGCGCGTACGGAGCTGGCCAATTTAAAAACCTATATGGATGGAAAAGCGGGTGCCGAGGAGCTTTTACAAAAAGTGCTTGATGATCCTGAGCTTTTAAAGTCTCTGGCGGCATCACCAAAAGCAGAAGAGTCTGAAGAGAAGGGAGAAGAGTAATGGCTGAAGAAACAGTAGCGGAAGCGGCAGAAGCATCCGAAACGCTGACGCAAGATGATTTTCAATCGATGCTGGATCAGGAGTTCCGTCCCCGGTCCCCGGAGGCACGCAGTGCTGTAGAGGAGGCCGTAGCCACGTTGGCTCAACAGGCCTTACAAGATACTCAAGTCATCTCAGACGATGTGTTGTCGACCATTGATTCCATCATTGCTGAAATTGACAAGAAGCTAACGGAACAGACCAACCTAATTATCCATGGTGAGGAATTCACTAAGCTTGAAGGTGCATGGAGAGGCTTACATCATTTGGTGAATAACACCGAAACTGATGAGCAACTGAAAATCCGTGTCATGAACATCGAAAAGAAAGAAGTGGGTAAAACCTTAAAGAAGTTCAAAGGTGTTGCATGGGATCAAAGCCCCTTGTTCAAAAAAATCTATGGTGCGGAATACGATCAGCTTGGTGGCGAGCCTTACGGCTGCATTGTGGGCGATTATCATTTTGATCACAGCGCGCCCGATGTTGAAATTCTCAATGGCATGAAGCAAATTGCGGCGGCTTCACATGCGCCGTTTATCACAGGCGCTGATCCATCTGTCATGCAAATGGAATCCTGGGAAGAGCTGTCCAATCCTCGAGACTTAACCAAAATATTGAGTACGCCCGAATACGCGGCGTGGAATTCTCTGCGGGATTCGGAAGATTCTCGCTACTTAGGATTGGCTCTGCCACGCTTTTTGGCGCGTGTTCCCTATGGCGCTAAAACCGATCCGGTGGAGGCGTTTGATTTTGAAGAAGACAACAGCGCAGGTTCAAAAAGTTATGTATGGGCAAATTCAGCCTATGCCATGGCTGTGAATATCAACCGCTCATTTAAAGAGTATGGCTGGTGTTCACGCATAAGGGGTGTGGAATCGGGCGGAACGGTTGACGGGCTGCCTGTGCACACTTTCCCCAGTGATGATGGCGGTGTGGACATGCAATGCCCAACCGAAATTTCAATAGGCGATCGTCGTGAAGCAGAGCTTGCCAAGAATGGTTTTATGCCGTTGTTGCACCGAAAAAATACGGATTCCGCGGCGTTCATTGGCGCGCAATCATTGCAGCGACCGGCTGAGTACGATGATCCGGACGCAACTGCTAATGCAAACCTGGCGGCACGATTACCGTATTTGTTCGCCACTTGCCGTTTCGCGCACTACTTGAAATGCATGGTTCGCGACAAAGTGGGCTCTTTTAAAGAGCGTGACGAAATGCAGCGCTACTTGCAAGATTGGATCATGCAATACGTTGACGGTGACCCTGAGTCCTCAGGTGAAGTCACAAAAGCGAAAAAGCCACTGGCCAATGCGGAAGTTGTGGTGGAAGAGGTGCCAGGTAACCCAGGTTACTACTCGTCGAAGTTTTTCCTGCGACCTCACTACCAACTAGAGGGATTGTCGGTATCCCTTCGATTGGTGTCCAAACTGCCTTCAGCAAAAGGGTGAATTTTCACGAAAATTACGTACCTGATTCAACAGAGCGGGATGCGGGAACGGCGTAATCTTTATTTCAGCAGCAACAAACGCTGCGAGTAACTTTACTTAACAAATTTCGCACGAATCACGTGCACTAGGAGAATTAAAATGGCTGTTGACATGTTTTTGAAAATCGAAGGTATCGACGGTGAGTCACAAGACGATGCACACGGCAATGAAATTGATGTAGTGGGCTGGTCTTGGGGTTTGACACAAGGTGGAACAACGCACATGGGTGGCGGCAGTGGCGCAGGTAAAGTCAATGTGCAAGACATCTCGTTTGTAAAGTACGTCGACGCGGCTTCCGCAAGCTTAATGCAGCATTGCATGTCGGGTAAGCACATTCCCGAAGCCACTTTATCCTTACGCAAAGCAGGTGATGGGCAAAAGGTCTACAGCACCATCATCATGAAGGACTTAATTGTTTCTTCCGTAAGCCACGGTGGTTCAGAGCATGACGAACGCCTGCAAGAGTCCATTACCTTGAACTTTGGCTCGGTTGAATACGTTTATAAGCCACAAAAGTCTGACGGTAGCTTTGATGCGGACAAGACAGCAGGTTGGGACATCGCTGCAAATAAGCCGCTGGTTTAATTTAACCACCAACGACAAGTGTCTCTCCATTATGCCCCTGGCTCTGAACGCATTGTTCAGAGTTAGGGGCACACTTTTCTAACCCTGAAATTTCACAAGAGCGTCGATTCCTTAATGACCATGAACGCAGAACAACTGGTACAGAGTGGGGACTTAGACAAGGCACTGAGTGCGTTGCAAAACCAAGTGCGTGATGACCCTTCAAACAGTTCGCTGAGAATATTCTTATTTCAGCTGTTGTGTGTAGGTGGTGATTGGAATCGGGCATTGACACAAATGTCGGTGTCTTCAGATTTGGACAGTGAAGCGAAACTGATGGCTCAAGCCTATGCCGAGGTTATTCAGTGTGAAGTGTTTCGTGAGGCCGTTTTTGCAGGAGAGAAGCAACCGTTAATATTCGGCGAACCGGCGGCCTGGGTCGCTGATCAATTGCAAGTATTGTCACTGGCCGCCAGCGGCCAGGGTGAATCGGCTTTCGAATTAGCGCTGAAAGTCAGTG
The DNA here is from genome assembly GCA_937930305.1 of uncultured Granulosicoccaceae bacterium. Taxonomy (GTDB): domain Bacteria; phylum Pseudomonadota; class Gammaproteobacteria; order Granulosicoccales; family Granulosicoccaceae; genus Granulosicoccus. Next base: position 61,480 of record CALGLE010000049.1, read on the forward strand.
ACGCCGCCCCGTCTACGCCGGGTACGATCGATGATCAAGCGTTTGACTGGATGACTGATGGGGACATGCGTATCGGACCAATGATTGAGGCCATCATCAACGGTAAATACTATTGGGTGCCCATGATGAATATTGAGAGCATCGAAGTCGCACAGCCGGTTGATTTAAGAGATCTTGTTTGGGCGCCAGTTGCATTCAAATGGAAAAATGAAGGGGAAACCCATGGTTTCATCCCTGCGCGTTACCCATTAAGCGATCAGGATGATTCCGCCTCAAAGCTATCACGTCGAACGGCGTGGCAGGCTCATGGCGAGAATTTTTACAGTGGCGTTGGGCAACGAATGTTCTGTACCGACAAGGACGAATATTCTCTTCTCGATTGTCGAAAAATTCAATTTAGCCCACGAGCTGACGAGGCCTAAGGTGTTGGATCAAACGCCACGTGATCGGTTGCTTCCCTCGCTACTGGATCGGTTGACCGATGAAGAGCCCAAGCGAAAAGAGGAAACTCGCGAGCGGCGTAGCATCAATATGCGCGACCTTCGCGATGCGGTACTGCGCGACCTAGAATTTTTATTCAATACCACCAATTATGAATGTGGGTTTCGAGATGAGCTGAATCCTGTGGTGCGAGACAGCGTCATCAACTATGGGCTTCCCGCATTATCAGGAAACATTTTCAGCTCCTCAGACTTAACCCGAATTCAACAAGAAATTAAACACTGCGTTCAAGTATTCGAACCCAGAATATTAAAAGATACGGTGAAAGTAAAAATCGTGCACGACGATAGCGCATCGCGTCGGTCATTGATATTTCAGATTGAAGGTACTCTTTGGGGCAACCCTATGCCTGAAGCGTTATTTTTACGCACCGAACTCGATCTTGAGTTGGGCGCTGTGAAAGTGTCGGAGCACTAAGACCGTGAATCCGCAACTGCTCGAATACTACAAAAACGAACTCAATCACGCTCGAGAGATGGGAAATGAGTTTGCTTCAGAATTTCCAAAAATTGCCGGTCGTCTGGGTATTGAGACGATGGAATGCACCGATCCCTATGTGGAAAGGCTGCTAGAAGGTTTTGCCTTTCTCGCAGCTCGTGTGCAATTAAAAATTGAAGACAGCCATGGGCAATTGGCCAGAAATTTATTGGAAATGGTGTATCCGAATGCGGTAGCGCCCATTCCATCCATCTGTGTGACGGAGTTTAAACCTTCTTTGGATGAAGGCTCGTTATCGGAAGGTTTTCCCATTGAACGCGGGGCGAGGCTTTACGGGCAACGCGCGCCGGATGATCGAACCCAAGTTGAATTTCGAACGTCACACACGGTGGAATTGTGGCCGATACGCATCGCTGAGGTTAGGGCGCTAAATTCCAATGCTGCGCTAAAGGCGGCCGGTGTGCGTAGCCCTAATAAGGCAAATTCCGCTCTCTTAGTTGAACTTGAGGCAACGGATGGTATGGAATTTTCGGAGTTACCTATTGAAGCCATATCGTTTTTCTGCGCTGGCACCGATGAAACCGGATTTCGTTTGTACGAGCAGTTATTTCGTCACACGACTCGCATCTCGGTGTTGGATGGCCGCAAAGAGCTATTACACCCATCGAAAACCTGCTCTTTAGAAACTCAAGGGTTTTCAGATGATGAAGCCCTGCTACCAGTTGCATTAAACGGCTTTCAAGGTTACCGATTAATTCAAGAGTACTTTGCGTGCCCAGAGCGTTTTCTGTTTGCGAATGTGAATGGTTTACTGCCCTTTGTTAAACAAGCAGAAGGCAATCGATGTTCACTGGTGTTTGAATTCGATAATTCGGATATTGAATTTATAGAATCTTTAACAACGGCGAACTTAAGATTGCATTGTGTGCCAGCCATTAATCTGTTTGAAAAAACCTTAGACAGAGTTCATCTGGATCACTCAGAACATGAATACCACCTCGTCACTGATCGGGCTAGGCCGATGGATTTTGAGGTGTATTCGGTACAACAGGTTGAAGGGCATGGCAGCCGAGGCTCTGATGAGCAGAAATTTCATTCCTACTTTAGCGTTAATGAAAGCCGCCAGCACGCGAATGCGTTTTTTACCGTGAGGCGGGAACCCAGAAAATTATCGTCTCGGCAGAAACAAGTCGGCACCCGATCAAGCTATGTGGGCAGTGAAATATTCTTGTCGATTGTTGATGGTGATCAAGCCCCGTATCGTTCGGACCTTCGCCAATTGTCCATTAAAGCCCTGTGCACCAATCGAGACCTCTCATTGCAATTGCCCGTGGGTCGAGGAGATTCTGATTTTGAATTGGATGTGGGGGCGCCGTTAGAGAGTATTCGTGCGCTGATTGGTCCCACGCGTCCAAAGCCCTCTCGAGCTCATTTTCGTGATGCCTGGCGTTTGGTTAGTGCCTTAAGCGTAAATTTTCTGTCCATATCCGATTCAGAAGATGGGCAGCACGCGGCAGCCTTACTTCGACGAATGTTGGAAGTGAATTTAGATACCAACAACAGTACGCATCGTCGGCAGTTGGAAGGTGTGGTTGCTTTAACGACACTGCCTGTCACTCGAAAGCGAGTTCGTGGCAGTCACATTGAGATTGCTCATGGTATGCAAATTCGTTTGCAGTGTGATGAATCTGCCTTTGAAGGGTTGGGTGTCTATTTGTTTGGCTCAGTCATGGAACGATTTTTTGCTCGATACGCCAGCATCAATTCGTTTTCTGAAACGGTATTAGAAACGGTGCAACGCCGAGAGCTGGAACGCTGGTCAGTCAGGCTTGGCGATCGAGGTGCGGTATGAATCCGAGCATCGATACCTTAGCTGAGGACATCGCGCAACACGATTTTGTGTCCGCGGTTCGAAAAGTTGTATCGCAGTATCCGAATAAACCCGGCTTGGGTGAAGCCACGCATTTAAAAGATGAATACTTACGCTTATCCCAAAAAGTTCGACTGTCGTTCTCCGGGGTGTCCTTAGATAGGTTAGAAGCGTGCAGTGGTACAAAAGCGCACGAGTATCGATTGTTTTGCAACTTCCAAGGACTCTTTGGCAGTAACGGCGGCTTACCGCTGCATTACACGGAATACGCCGTGCAACGTTCAGCGCACCAGCACGACGATACGTTTGCCGAATTTATCGATGTATTTAATCATCGGCTGTTGTCGCTTTTCTATCGAGCCAGCACACAGTTTGACCCCAGCATTAACCATGATCGCCCTGAGAACAACGAATTTTCACTGTTTCTAGGAGCGCTTAGCGGCTTTGGAATTCCAGAAACTCACGCGCTGAATATTCCTGAAAAATTTCGACTAAGGCACACCGGTTGGTTCGGGTCTAAGACGAAATCCCCTGATGGCTTGATAAGCCTTATCCGGGATTATTTTGATCTTCCCGCTCGCATTGAGGAATTTCGGGGGCGGTGGTTAGATTTGCCAGAGGATGCGACCTTGTCATTGGGATCACAGCGCGAAGGTTCACAACTGGGTAAAACCAGTTGGCTAGGGCGACGAGTTTGGAATATTGGCCAAGGATTTACCTTGCAGCTGGGCCCATTGCAACCCGCCGACTTTCGCTCCTTTCAACCCGGTTCTCAACGATCCAAAGATCTGCACGAATTGGTTCGACTCTACACGGGTGATGAATACGACTGGGACTTAGAGCTGCTGGTTGAAGATCACAAAATTTCAGGACTTCGGCTGGATCGAAAAACAACATTGGGTTTTGACTCGTGGCTGCAAAGTTCGAGTCGAACCGTATCTCAACAAGATGGTATTCGACTCAATCATAAAATGCTTACCGTTGCTGCTTAACCAAGCGGTAGCGAAAAAGGGAGAATTCAGAACATGACGGAAATAAGCCGCGCTAACCTATTTGGAAAGCTTAATGAGCTTGGGTACAAGTCCATAGAGAGTGCCACAAAACTCTGTAAATTACGGGGTAATGCGTATGTGGAGCTCGTGCATTGGCTGGACCAAATTGTTAATTTGCAAGACTCGGATGTGCATCATATTCTGCGTCATTTTGATGCAGACTTATCTTCTGTATCCAGAGATATAACCAACAGCCTTGATCAATTACGCGCAGGTTCCACATCCATTTCAGACTTCAGTGAAGATATTTCCAACGCAGTAGAACGAGGTTGGGTGTATTCCACACTCTTGTTTGGTGACAGTTCGGTTCGCACGGGGCATCTGTTAATTGGCATTCTGAAAACTAGCAGTTTAAAAAACAAACTGTTTGCAGTGTCCAAATCTTTTAATCAAATTAAATTGGAACAACTGATCGATGACTTTGATGACATCGTGGGTGCATCGCCAGAAGCCAGATTGGGCGCTAAAGACGGTTACCGAATTGGTGGCGGCGCCGCCCCGGGTGAAACCAGCGGAGCCATTGCGCCTGCTGCCATGGGTAAGCAAGAAGCCTTGGCTCAATACACCACCAACTTAACGGAATCTGCACGCAGTGGTGAGATGGACCCGATCGTTGGTCGTGACGAAGAAATTCGCCAGATGGTGGACATCTTAATGCGTCGTCGACAAAACAATCCAATATTAACCGGTGAAGCGGGTGTCGGTAAGACAGCCGTTGTGGAAGGTTTTGCACAACGTATCGCACGGGGAGACGTGCCGCCTGCACTGCAAGACATCGATTTACTGTCATTGGATATTGGCCTATTGCAAGCGGGTGCCAGTATGAAAGGTGAATTTGAGAACCGACTTCGCCAAGTTATTGAAGAGGTGCAATCGTCTGAAAAACCAATTGTGTTGTTCATCGATGAAGCCCATACCTTGATTGGTGCAGGCGGTGCTGCCGGAACCGGGGATGCTGCGAATCTTCTCAAACCGGCTTTAGCACGAGGTGAACTGCGCACAGTGGCGGCAACCACTTGGGCGGAATACAAAAAACACATCGAAAAAGATCCGGCGTTAACCCGACGCTTTCAAGTGGTTAAAATTGATGAGCCATCCGAAGCTAAAGCCATATTGATGATGCGCGGCGTGGCTGCCACGATGGAGAAGCACCACCAAGTACAAATATTTGATGAAGCGCTAGAAGCTTCTGTGTCTTTATCGCATCGTTACATTCCGGCGCGTCAGCTGCCCGATAAATCGGTCAGTTTGTTGGATACAGCCTCCGCGCGTGTCGCCATTAGTCAGCACGCAGTTCCAGCCAGCTTAGATGATTGTCGAAAGCGAATAGCGGCATTGGAAACTGAACTGGGAATTATTCAAAAAGAGCAAAAAATTGGTGTGGACGTGGAGAAACGCTTGCAGCAATGCAACGCTGAACTGCAATTGGCGCGCGGTGAAGAGAAAACCATTGAAACTCGGTGGGAGAATGAAAAAAAGCTGGTTGAAGAATTACTGGATATTCGATCGAAATTGCGCAAAGCAGGTATGGCAGTTGACGATACCGGTGGAGACACGGATACCGCATCGGCAACGATTTCCGAATTATCGGACGAACAAAGAACTTCATTGCTGGAGCAAGCCAAAACGTTACAGAATAATCTGGATGAACTGCAAGGCGATGACCCGCTTATCTTACCCACTGTCGATGAACAGGCTGTCGCCTCCGTTGTACAGGATTGGACAGGCGTGCCGGTGGGTCGCATGGTTAAGAATGAAATAGAAACCGTGCTTAATTTGCCTGATTTATTGGAAAAGCGAATCATTGGGCAACGCCATGCGTTAGAGATGATCTCGCGTCGTATACAAACCTCTCGTGCCAGTTTGGATAACCCCAGTAAACCCATTGGTGTGTTCATGCTAGCGGGATCTTCCGGGGTAGGTAAAACAGAAACTGCGTTAGCGTTGGCCGATGTGCTCTATGGCGGGGAGCAAAACGTTATCACGATTAATATGAGTGAATTCCAGGAAGCTCATACCGTATCTACCCTAAAAGGTGCCCCTCCTGGTTACGTAGGTTACGGTGAAGGCGGTGTGTTAACCGAAGCGGTACGTCGCAGACCTTATAGCGTGGTGCTGTTGGATGAGGTAGAAAAAGCCCACCCGGATGTGCACGAGATATTTTTTCAGGTGTTCGACAAAGGCTGGATGGAAGATGGCGAAGGACGTCAGATCGATTTTAAGAACACGCTCATTCTGTTAACCACTAATGCGGGCACCGATTTGATAGTCAATATGTGCAAGGATCCGGAGCTCATGCCATCACCTGAAGGAATTGCAAAGGGATTGCGCGAGCCTTTATTACAAGTGTTCCCACCTGCCTTACTGGGTCGATTGGTCGTCATACCGTACTACCCACTGTCGAATGAAATGATCGGTGCCATCTCAAAATTACAGCTGGCCCGCATTCAAAAACGCATCCACAGCAATCATGAGATCGATTTCCAATACAGCGATGACGTGATTGAGCTGATCGCGCAGCGCTGCAATGAACTAGACAGCGGTGGCCGAATGATTGACTCGATATTGACTAACACCATGCTGCCCGAAATCAGCCAGGAGCTGCTACAGCGCCAGTTCAGTAAAGGCGAGGAGGTAAGTAGCATTAACGTATCGGTGCAAGACAGTGAATTTGAGTATGAATTCAGTTAATGGGAGGTGAATTATTCACATCAGGGCTGTGGAATAGGTTAGTGGGCGAGATGGAGGCAATCGCTAACCTAAGGCCATGTGAAATTCGCTGGCTTGAGATACAGATCTTGCGCTAGGCAACGAGGAATCGGATATGGCAGGGCATACGCAGAAAAACAAATCGGTTCAAGTCAAGTTACCTTTCGAGGCAGACTACGTTCAATTCAGTTCAATTAAGGGTACGGAAGAGCTGAGTGGAATGTTTGAGTACACGCTTGAGCTGCTCAACACGTCGGAAGAGGAAGAGCTGGATTTCAATGACCTGTTGGGTATGCCGGTAACAGTTGGGATGCAGCGGCCTGACATGGAGGTGCGATACTTCAACGGCGTGTTGACACACTTCAGGCACTTAGGTTATCGCGATGAGTACTCCGTTGTAGAAGTGGTGTTACGTCCTTGGCTTTGGTTTTTGACGCAAACCCGAGACAGTCAAATCTATCAGAACCTAACCATACCCGACATCATTTGTCAGAAGTTTGATTCATTGGGTTTTAGCAATTATGAATTGCGCATTAAATCGTCTAATTATTCGGAATGGAACTTCTGCACTCAATATCAGGAGACCGACTACGATTTTGTTAACCGATTGCTTGAGAAGGAAGGTATTTATTATTACTTCGAGCATGAAGATGGTAAACACACGATGGTTCTGTGTGACAAAGTTGGCCATCACGACTACGTTTCGGGCTACACAGACGTGCCGTTTTATCCCGAGTCAGATAATCAGATAAGGGACGAGGATCATTTCAGTGAATGGAAAATCGATGCACAAGTGGTAACCGATACGGTCATGCTTAATGACTACGGCTTTCTTGATCCGATTGGGGCTAAAACCAATGCATTGATGGTGGAGCACACGATAAGTCCCAGTGAAACCGGTTCGGCCTTACACAACGGTTCACCGCTACACATAGCGTATGACTGTTCTTCCGATTATCCCTATGATGATAAAGGAAAAAAGTCATTGCCTTACGCCGAAAGAATTGTGAAAGCTCGGGCTGAAGCCTATCGAGCTCAACACGAACGCGTATTAGGCGAAGGGGTGGTTCATGGTATTGGTGCAGGAATTTTATTCAATTTAACGGGATACAACCGAGAAGATCAAAACCGAGAATATTTGATCGTCAAATATACCTTTGAATTCTCCTTAGGCAGTAATAAAGCAGGCGACGCCAACGAAGCCGTGCCCTTTCACTGTACCGTGAATTGCTTACCCTCGAACGTTCAATTTCGTCCCATGTTGAAAACGCCTAAACCCGTTATGCAAGGGGTGCAAACCGCCACAGTAGTGGGTAAAGAGGGCGAAGAGATCTACACCGACAAGCACGGGCGAGTGAAGCTGTTTTTTCACTGGGATTTTAGAAGCCCCTGCGATGAAACGAGTTCGTGTTGGGTTCGCGTATCCCAAGCATGGGCGGGTTCAGGTTATGGTTCATTACATTTGCCCCGAATTAATAATGAAGTTTTGGTCGAATTTATTAATGGCGATCCCGATCAGCCAATCGTGACTGGACGCGTATATAACGGTGAGAACGAAACCCCTTACAAATTGCCTGCGAAAGCCACACAAAGTGGATTCAAAAGCCGGTCAACAAAAGGTGGCGGTACAAAGAATTTTAACGAAATTCGCATGGAAGATAAAAAAGGTAAAGAAGAACTTTACTTTCATGCGGAAAAAAATATGACCGAGAATGTTGAGAATGATCATTCGGTGAGTATTGGGCATGATCGAAGTGAAACGATAAAAAATGATAAGACGTTAACGGTTGATGGTAAGCATACAGAGACAATTAAAAAGGATCATAAAGTACGCGTTGTGGAAGGTAATTCCGACTATCAAGTCGTGAAAGGTGGTGCCGTTATGTATGCCGAAAAGGATTTTAATATTGTTACTGGAAAAGATATGTTTTTGCTTTCTACCAATAACATGGATGCCACTTCCCAAAAAAATATGAATCTGGCAGCTGCTGAGAATATTTCAATAGGTTCTGAAAATAAGCAAATTGAGATTACGGCTAAAACTAAGATTGTTCTGACCTCTGGTGATTCGTCGATAACACTTGCCAAAGATGGAACCATCACAATTAAAGGGAAAAACGTCAATATTGATTCCGATATGCTAAAGGCCGATGGTGGCAACGGCGTAGAAATTACGGGTTCTGAAGTGAAGATTAACTAAAGCAATGGAACTTCTTAACAATACAGCTGTACCCGTGAACATCATGATAGCCGAGAAGCCTGATTCGGACATACGCAGAATGTACGGCGTTGCCAAAGCCACATTTCAGGTTAGTGAAGATGGCACTCTGACACTCGATTCGAATGATCCTTTACCAGTCTATGACAAGGATGTTGAAACACGGTTTGGTGTACTCCCAAAAGATGATGTTCCTCGCATTGATCCAGTTCTGGAAGTGATGGTATTCGGTCGGGCCGTTGCGCCAAACGAATCTGGGGTGTCGGAAATGGATGTCACACTACAAATTGGGACTGAACACAGGGCATTGAAAGTGTTTGGAAATCGGTATTGGCAGCAAACCAATGGCAGCTTCGAAATAACGCCACCAGAACCATTTAAAGAATTGGATTTGACGTGGGCTAATGCATTTGGAGGCTCGGTAGAAGTTGAAGTAGATGAAGAATCATTTGTTGATGTCACAGATCCGGTGAATCCTGAGGGAAGTGGGTTCAATTGTCATCTGCAAATTGAAGAATTGGGAAAATATTTAGTTTCACCCGAAGGTTTTCCGAGATATCAATACGATCATCGGTTACCCAATATAGAAGACCCCGGAGAACTCATTCAATCACCCGATGATATTCCGCTACCAAGGTGCTGGGCGACCTGTGCCTTAAGTTCTGGAATGGTACTTGAGAGGTTTCGCCAGCAAGCCAAAGTGAAAGGTATTCCAGACGATGAAATTCACGAACTGATTAGGATTGGTTCCTCGTTGTTGTTACACAGAGCCCACCCGGATTGGATTATTCCGATACCCGTTGAGGGTGCAGAAGTTGAACTCAAAGGCATGACAAATAGCCCATCCTGGTCTTTTAAGCTTCCGTCTTTTCAAGTGCAATTGGATGTGAAAATTGGAGAACACGAGCGCACACTTGACTTATTTCCAAGTGCATTGTTTTTGATGCCAGACTTAAAGAAGCTATCGATTTTGTACCGCGGTGCAATAGATTATCGCTATCGAGCAACTGAGCATCGTTCGTCTCGTGTGCGAACGGTAGATCGCTGGACAACTCCCAATAGAGGATTAGCTCAATGAGTAGTTTCATGCAACCCAATGTGAATATTGCTTACGATCTAACCGTTGGGGTCGCGCCTCATACTTATTGGCCTACCGCCATGCCAGTACCAGGATTCGTACCCCATATGGAGATGGTATTTCCGCAGTTGGCAACCGTTGGGTATTTGATGGGTGCCAACAAATTCACTACGACTGTTAAGCACAAACAAATGCCTATTGTTCAAGATGGTCATGATCAGGGCATTCTCATCCCAGATCTTTTTGTGCCGGGTATTGTGAATTTTTACTATCCATTGATGTGGCCATTTTCAAAACGAAAAATTATGTTTAGTTCCTCAACGGTGAAATTCGATGGAAAAAAAGTGGGTTGCAGCGATATTACACGTGCTTTACCCATGCAAACCTGTGGGAATCCTATTGACACCGTTTTCTGTTTCCCAATTTTTAACGTTCTAAATACATTAAAAACGGGACTGACCGTAGCCGATTTTCAAATGGGAGTTGCACGGATCGCTGTGAGTTTGGCGATAAGTTTATTGATGAATAAGCTTTTTCCCTCTTCAGACCCTACCGGCGGTTGGATGAAAAATTTTCTGAAGGGTTTAATGGGAAAAATGGGTCTCACGCCAAAATCATTTTTCAAGCGTGCTCTGAGTGCTTTAGCGGGATTTGGTTTTTCTTTATGGGAGGGCAACCCAACACTTAAATATTCTCCCGTTGGCGGTGGCCCCGTGCCTTTGAAAATTACCGTTACCCCCGGGAATATCAAAGTTACTAATGGGGGCGCACAGCTTGTTCACGACCGAGATACAGGTACCGAAGCCAGTTACCCTGGCCTGGATGACCCTCTTAATATTATTCCGTTTATTGATTAACAACGAAAAAATATCAACCGCGAGTGACAATGGCCCAGAAAATAGACAATATGCACATCGATTTTCGAATTGATGGTGACTTGGGTGAGAAAAAACAGCGGGGAACTGTGTTTGTTAAAGCCACCTGGGTAATTAATCCAATCACTGGGTCAATTGAACCGGGTCCTCCTGTTGAATTGAAAAACGATTTTCGTGATGAGGAGTTAACCCCAAGACTCCCACCGCATTCAGATTACTTTCCTTGGAAAAAACACACTGACGTTGGAATATGTGGAGATGCTTTTTCTCCCAATGGCCGTCTAGTTCAATCGTTTGATGTTAGTGCGAATATTGGTAATCGAGTTAAGTCGATAAGAGTCTTTGGAGAGCGATTTATCGAATTCTCAAATTCGAGACCCCAAATAAGCTTACCACCGCAAATTGATACTGTGCCCTTGTCAGTTTCTAATGCCTACGGGGGGGCCGATTTTAGAGTCGGCTACAACGAAGAAGATACTGAGGAACGGTCGCTGGTATTTTCTGAAGTAGACCATCCCGGCCTTTACCCTCGTAACCCCTGGGGCAGAGGATATTTAGTCGAGCAAGAACCCATAGATGGTATGGCACTTCCAACTCAAGAAGATCCCGATGATTTACTCACTAACGATCGTCTTGTAACGGGGGATCCGAAAAAGTGGTTTCTACAACCCCTACCTGCACACTTTGATTGGGTGCCCGTGAATAACTACCCGCGTCGATTGTTTTTCGCACCTGAGGCTGAACCTTGGTTTGAGGGGCCTGATGACGAATCACTACCAGAAGTTCGACGAAAAATATTGGCACCTGGCTATCGTGAGCATCTAAAAGAATACCTTGACGGTGGTGGACCCCATTGGCGTTTTTTTCAAGAAGCCCCTCATGATCAAATTTTTTCAAAAGATCTGCATGATTGGCCAATTGCGATTTCTGGTATGCACCCAGATCACGCGAAATTTAATTTCAATCTGCCAAAACAGCCACCTAAAATTGACATCCGGTGTGAGCAAAAAGGTTCCACTGAACCACCACTAACCACTTCGATAGAGATATACCCCAACGAACTCATGTTCTCGATCGTATATACCCAATCGATTGAATTGCCGCGTCCTTTTCTACCTGGAATACACAACCATATTCCACTTGAGGCAACCATTAACGGATACACGGTTGGTTACGAAACCCCTGTCACCATTAAAAAACAGCTGGCACAGGCGATGAAGAAAAAGTCTAAAACTCCAGAAGGAGAGTTGTGATGAACGCAGAGAACGTATTTGACAAGATTGGAAAATCTCGAGATGAATCCTCTATGGATTCGTTAGCCTTATCATCAGGTGAATTGCTGGTCGCTGAAGTCATAGTAGACGTACACCCCGTAACACCAGGACGTGTATTGATTAAAGGAAATCACGCAGACGGCACCTCATTTGAAAGTTGGTTAAGCGCGTTGCAATCACTGGTGATAAGAGCAGGCGACCGTGTAACGATTCAACGGCCCTCCAATTACCCAGAACCCATCATTAATGGTGTCTTAGATTCTGTAGATCGAAAGCCCGTACTGGCACATAAAACCGGTGCAGAACTATCACTGCAACCCGACGAAACGCTGCGAATTAACGATGATAAAGGCGCTCCCCTGATGGATGTCAAGCAATCCGATGATGGCCCCATTGTGCAGCTGCATACTTCAATGAGCGCGTTAGATATGCCAGGTACTTTTAGGTTGTCGGCCGATGCTGTTGAAATTGATGCCCGACAAGGTGAAATGAAATTAGCCGCAAGCGGAGACATCCATGTCGATGGCGAGGTGATCAATTTAAATTAACCGGCGATTGCCCGACACGAACCAAGGAGTTAACAGTCGTTGAATTTTTCTGTTAAGGGAGTCAACAGTTCTAAATCAAAACCTACCGTGTGAAGATCCTCTTCACCTTTATGCGGTGAATTAGCGTACCGAACCTCAAGAAAAGAACCGTCTTGAATCAACGTGAATACTTCACCATAGGATTGGTCAAAAACCGCAGAGACCTCTTTCACGGTTTGGTTAAATTTCAATGGCAGACCAGCGTCGATTCGCACGCCGGCTTCAGGGTGTGAGATGTCAATGGCTGCATCAGTTCTGAAATACACAAGGTTATTTGTCAATACAAGATTGACGTTTGTGCTCAGTTTCCCGTTTAACACGATTTGAGTAGGCGAAATAATGGAACACGTTAGTTCACCAGTAACTGGGTCGGGAAAATTTCCAAAAACCCAATCAACCTCTGAGGGTTCGACGGTGTCCAAGTCCGAAGTTTCATTGGCAGCTTCATCGGCAGATTCGGTTGTCGGTAATTCACTTTGGTGGCTTTCCGTGCCAAACAAATCCAATTTTCTTTGTCGTTCGGATGACGTTAGCTCTTCAATATGGGCACGTTCAGCAGCCTCGTACTCTGCTTCAATCGCGTCACGGTTTTCTGTCGCACAGCCAGTTAGACCAGAGAAAAAAAGCAACGTAATTAATGAACAGATGTTTAGCTTGTGTTTTGGGTTCAATCCTAGACCTTGGTTTAATTGAATGACTATTAAAACGATTAAGAAATACAACTTTGATCCATTAGCCCAGTGCTCTTCTGGCTTGGCTGTGTTCCAATTTTAACGTTGATGTAATTCCAGCGCTAGTGTTGGATGAAAATCAACTTTAACGAGGTATTAGCATGGAAGAATTAGAACCAAAGGTGAGGCGGCGCATTTGTATCGACGCGCAAAAGCTTGCGCAGCTTACTCTCTTAACATTTGCATTAATTCTTATTACGTCGGTTGCATCAGCGAATACGAGCAATTGGCGCTCAGCATCTGAACGTTGGACGGACACACCCAGTTGTGACAGTTGCCATGAGAAAGATAGGCTTTCGACAGGGCTAAAGATCAGTGATCGAAAGGTACCATTCAGCACGCGGTCTGTGCCAGTTAGGCCAGGGGATACGCAATTAAGCAACGGGAATATTGTGGGTGGTTTGCCTTCTGGGACTGACCCCGGCCACGATGATTTTTCATGGCGGTGGCGATACGCGAATTCTGGTGGAGCCGGGGCATTTCTCGATGACACTGGGGCCAATATCGAATTTAGTTCTGGTTTGGATTCTATTTCGATCCAGTACTGCGCCGGACAACGACGGGGTGATACCGCTTATATGTATTGTGATTTTTTTGACATCACTCGCGAGCCGGCCCCCAACGAGCCTCCCAAAATTACCCAACCGACCTCTGGCGCCGATTTAACCTTAGCGGTTGGTGAAACGAAGAACATTTCAGTAGCCGTCAGTGATGACGATCCGTCCAACATTGACTATTCGTGGACATCCACGAATTCTTCATTAGCGTCTATTTCTCCCTCAAGTCTGACGAATGCGCCAGCGAATCGAACGTTTACTGTGACCGGTGATAGGGCGGGCAGCGCAACATTGACGCTACGTGTTACCGACTCTGGTGGAGAAATCGATACCGTTACAGTGGACTTGACTGTTACCGCGCCCAACAACGGCCCCGTTCTTCAAGGCCTTGTCGACGGTGCTCGAATCAACTTAGATGGCAACGAGGACGAGACCATTTTCGTCAGTGCAGTTAACAACTCTTCCGGGGCATTGTCGTTCAGTGCGTCCGATTTTAATAATTCGATTGTGGAGGTATCCGTTGAAGCTTCCACGGGTACCTACCTACTCTCTCCAAAATTTCCCGGTTCAACCACTTTAACCATGACCGTTACCGACTCCGACGGCTTAACGGATTCAGCTGACGTTTGCGTGAGTGTGCGTAATAACCCCTCTGGGCTGCCGACGATTCCTGGGGTGCCGACGATTCCTGGAGTGGATATACCGACGATTCCGGGTGTAAGCATACCGACGATTCCGGGTATAAGCATACCGACAGAGCCAGGGATTGGCTTACCAGTAATCCCGTCCCTCGGTTCACCTGCCAACCGAGATTGCAATGAAACACCGTCGCTGCAATCGGTTAACCCCAGTCGTGCAATCACACTTGAGTCAGGTGAATCTTCCACTGTTGCGTTGAATATCGATGACGATGACCCTGAAACGCACGAAACGAGCGTGTCTAGTAGCAACACATCGGTCGCAACCGCAACGGTCAATTCGAACGGCTCTGTCAACATTAGTGCATCCCAGGTAGGAACTTCGACTGTATTGATAACCGTGACAGATGCAGCGGGACAATTCGTCTCTGCGTCTATCGAAGTAACGGTCGCGGATGATGTGCCACCCAACAGCGCACCAGTCATCACTGGACATAGCCCGGGTGGCACGGTTGCTTTGTTACCAGACGAATCCGTTGTGGTTTCATTGGAAGTCAGTGATGCACAAAGTGATTTTATTACCTTATCGTCGGTCGATAGCAGTGACACCGATGTTGTGAAGGTTGAAGTGGAGCCCGATGGTGACCTGTCTCAAACAAAACTGCGCTTAACCGCCGTTAACGAAGGAAGCGCGACAATTTCTGTCGTTCCAACCGATGGATTTGATTCCGGAGAACGCTACTCATTTAACGTTTCAGTGCAGTCGGAAAACAACGCGCCATCGGCCAGTGATGATAATTATGTTTTTACATTCGATTCGAATGATCAAGAATTATCTGTTCTAGATAATGATTTCGACCCGGACGGAGATCCCTTAAAAATTGAATTAAGTGGAAGTGGAACAACACAAGGCGGCTCGGTTTCCAGTGATGGCTCTGAAGTTACTTACAACCCGCCGTCATCGTTCACAACAACGGATTCATTCAGTTACCGGGCGATAGATTCAAGAGGGTTAGAATCAAACACGGCCACCGTGCGCATAACTCCTTCTGATACAGATGGTGATGGGGTATTTGATGGAACTGACAACTGTTCCCAATTCCCCAATAGTGGGCAACTGGATTCGGATGACGATGGGCAAGGGGATGAATGTGATCCCGACCCGTTTGGACAAGGAGAGTTACTGGTCTCGGGTAGTGGCGCTGCACTGGTCGAAGGCGAGTGTCTCGCTTGTCACTTGAATGGCGACTTCGGTGCTCCCTTGTTTGGTGATGATGATGCCTGGGAGGATCGAATAGATGCAGTAAATGGCGATCTGTCTCAATTGGTAGAAAGCGTCATCAACGGTCGTGGTGCAATGCCAGCGTTCGGACAACGCTTTTCAGCAACCGAATTGAACGCCGCTGTTCTGTATTTAATTGGACGAGAAGAACCCCCGTTGGTTGAAATCTCGGATGCCGATAGTGATTCAGTGGCGGACGAGCTTGATAACTGCGTGTTCTATTCCAACGTAAATCAATTTGATACGGACGCAGATGGTATCGGTGACGCTTGCGAGTCAGATATGAATGCAGATGGGGTGCTGGATTACTCGTTAGAATTTGTTGCACAGCAGGGCCCCGCGGATAACCCGCGTGCCGGTGGTCTTCTTGCTCGCAGAGGTGATGTGGCATCAGTGTCAGTTAGAACGCGATCGGGTCTCACTGGCTTAACCTACAACTGGGAAAAAACACACCCTCTAGTATTGGAAGTGGCCACCATTTTAGATGGTGGGGCAACGTTAGAATTCTCGCCCCAAAACTTAGATCCCGCAGCCCGTGATGTGGTGGTGGTTGTATCAAATGATGAATTCACAGCCCGCGGACGCTCACGATTGGTCATTCTTAATGGTGCAGAAGGGGAAGGCTTCACTGATGCAGATCAAGACGGTTACCCCAAGAGCTTTGATTCAGACGACAGCAATGCAAGCCGCATGCTGGCGAATCCTTCTTCACCGAATAACACCTTAATTTTAGAAACTGAAAATTCACTGGCCATTGGCGACATTGCCGCAGTTTCTTCTGCGCTAACGGGTTACACGACGGGGTCCTTTGTATTGAATGACAGTGACTTTTTACAGGCCGCTGCTTTGCGGCATTCAGAAGCAGAACCCGTTGCTGTGAACAATTTGCGCAGTTCAACCGAGAACATCAGCATTGAAATCCACGGCCTAGACGCGGAGCAAAGCTCTGTGGTTATGAGGTTGCCAGGTAACTTACCGCTGAACCCGCGCATTCGGCTGTACCGGCCCAAAGAAGGTACTTGGGAAGGTTTCTCGATCGAAGGTGGTGATTCTGTCAGTAGTGCACCCGCAGGCTCGAACGGGTGCCCGATTGCCCAAAGCCCAAACTATCAGGATGGCTTAACCGCTGGTGTCGGTTGTGTGCGGCTGCTGGTAACAGATAACGGCGTTAACGATGTGGATCAACGTCGTGATGGTGTGGTGACGTTAATCCTTAACATTGGTTCGGCCATCGATCCCACAGAGTTCATTCCCAATGATGGTGTTGGTGGGCAGCCGCCAGTCGTTGCTATTAACCCGTCATCCGGTGGTGGCGGAAGCGCTTCTTGGTTTGTACTGTTAGGTGTGTTGCTGCTGAGCGCGGTACGTCGAGTCAATGGCTTCAAAATCAACAATTCAAAGTAACAATAAAGGGCGAACCTATCCGTGGAATCAAAAACCCAATTGACCCGTGTTATCGCGTTTTGTGGATTAATATCTACACTAGCGCCGGGTGCCAGTTTCGCTGCCAGCATCACCGGCGTGGATTTACAATTTATCGGTGATTCCAATTCACCCAAAGCCGAATTCACTCGGGATATTGAAGCCAGTTCTGCGTTTCGAGGTCGGGTGACGGCGAATTTACTCAACTTTGCGTCGGTCTCTAATGATCGTCGTGCGTCCGGTTGGTCGGTTAACGCCTTAGGCAGTTATGAGCACAACGCAGACTTTGAAGCTTTGGGGGAATCACGCTATCGGGTGAGCCTAAATTCGTTTCGCGAAAACAAGACAGCAGGCGGTGCGCCGTTCTATCGCTTTGGTCTTGGAGCTACCTACATTGATGCCGAATCCTTTATCCGCGATGGTTTTCAAATTGATTTGTCTGCATCAGTCAATTTTCAGCCTACCAATTTTTTCGATACAACGTTCGGGGGGCAAGTCGCCTCACGCCAAGCCGAAACCGATGTTTTCGATACGCAGAAAACGACGCTTTTTGCCACCGCAAACTTTTCCCCTACCGCGCGCTCAGTTCTACGCACTGGCATTCGAGCGGTATTTGGTAATGAGGTCTCCACAGCCTCTCCGACGGTGAATATTGTGAATAACTCAGAAGCCATCGAACCCGACTTTGCGTTTGGAGGGGCTGCCAATAATCGCTTTGCCTATTTAATCAATGCCGTTTCAATCATTGGGGAACTGGGTGCTGGTTATAACTTCTCTCGTACCGTGCAAGCGAATCTTCTCTATCGCTATGTAACGACCACAGCCGATGGTGATATTGCATACGATCGGAACTTGTTTGAATTCACCGTCAGTTTGAATTTTTAATTGAAGCTCAAGGAACTAGTAATAATGAAACATATGCGACTTGGGTTAATTCTTCTGGGCACACTGGCTTTGATCGGGTGCCGAGGCAGCGATGAAGTGGGCAATACTGCGGATCCGATCCAATTTCCCGCAGCGGATGACCCCGACGGTTTCGCTGCTTTTCTTAATCCTGAACCGGGTATCCCAAAATTTGGCGGGGAAATTGGTGGCGTAAACAATGTCGAAGATTTCCCCGAAGCTTATTACAACACCATCGACCCGGATGGCACGCGAGATACCTTTGAAAAATGGCGAATTGCCAACGGCTTCCTAAACCCGGATGGCTCTGTTGCACCTTGCGAGTTACCGGAGTGCGTATCGGCGCATGCCAAATTTCGAGATACCAAAGACCTTGGGTACGGACGTAATATGTTTCTTCGATGGATCCCCGCTACTCAAACGGTTGCCGTCTATGTGGAGAATTTTCAAGTTGACGCCATTGATGGCATACCGTACGGGCCATTAAATTTTGAAGCGTTAGTGCGAGATGATCGACGCTGGAATTTTGGCGTGAACGCGATTGAATTCAGTCCTTTTCCGTACGGCGGCAATAAAAATTTCACGAAATTCTATAACTTTGCCGGTGATGGAATCCGCGCTGTGCTGGCCAGTGGTATGCAGCAACATTTTGTGGATCTAGACAGCCGAGGTCTCAAAGCGATGCCCACGCCGTGCATTGTGTGCCATGGCGGTCGAGGACGCACTTTAGTGTATGAGGATGCGCAAGGGGTTAAAAAACTGGCCCCAACAATTACCGGAGGCATGCCAGGGGATGTGATGGCGCAAATGCAAACCATTGAGTTTGATACCTTGCAATTCGCTGATGCCGTAGGCTTTCGTCGTGAAGATAATGAAAAGCAAGTGCAGCTTATTAATGCGGCGGTACTAGACACTTACCGGCACAGAAAAGCTAACTTCACCCGTGGTGGTGAGTGGAATGCAGACTTCGCCATTGAATTAGTGGAAGGGCGCTACGGTGGGGATCCTGCTAACGAAGCCAATCAATACAATCCAAATTTTGTTCCCGCTGGGTGGGCCAGTGGCGGCTCGGATAGTTTTAATGAAATTGTTGGCCCACATTGCAGCGTTTGTCATGCCCTTAGAGGCACCAACGAAAACCCGTCAATTGCCTTTGGTAATGTAACCACCTTTGGAAATTATGGCTCACGCATTGATCATTTGGTATTCGATCGCGGTTTGATGCCCTTGGGACTTTTGAATTACTCGCAAATGTGGGATGGCGATAAAAACGTAGCAGAACTGGCGCGAGCCGCTGGCGTACCTGACCGCGTTGAAGATGACTTGTCTGTTGCCAGCCCCGGCCAAGCGGTTGCTGTAATAGCTGCGGCACCTCGAGTCATCGCACCCAGTGGTCAACAGCAGGTGGACTTCAGTGTCAGTGCCAGAAGTAGCGCATTTACTGATCTGAGTACGGCGACTTGGCGAGTAACTCCTGCCACAGGTGTCAGTATCACCTCGGGAGACAAAGAGGGCGAATCGATTGTGACGGTACCAGGCCCAGGCGAATACAACGTGCAATTATCTGCTTTGGGTCGTAACGGTGAAATGGTATCCAGTAGTCAAACGGTACAGGTAATTTCTGCCACTTCCCCCAGCGATGTGAATACAGAAGTTACTTTTTTTGGAGCCACTGGCATTGCCTCGCTGGTTGCAGGTAATTGCGCAGGCGGTTGCCACCAAGGTGACCCCACTTCTGGGGCACCCACCGGTAACGGTATCGCAGGTATTCCGATTCACTACGAAGCCTGCCGGGACGATAATCTGAATGGGCATGAGTTTTTATATCGCAGCGTGTTAGCGCGTGTAAATTTTGATTCCCCCTTAGACAGCTTGTTTCTGCGAAAGCCAGCCAATGGCGCCACCAATCCACTGGATCTAAATGGTTCGCAAATATCGAGCTATCACGGTGGAAATTTAGTACTGTCTAACAACCAGTACAGTCGTATTCTGAGTTGGATCTTGGACGGAGCGCCTCCGGGTGATATCCCTACCTCTGCAGTTTCTGCAAGTGCTCCAACATGTCTATAAGCCTTTTATTACTTAGCTGGAGTTCGCCGTGAGTGAAGTGTGTAGTCGATTGGCCAATGTAAATTTTTTCTCATCGTTTCCAGACAAGGCACTTGAGCAGATCGAGCGAGCGGCCACTTTAAGGAAGTTTCGCAAGAACACGCACATCATTACCACGGGTGAGGAAAGCCACGCCTGTTACGTATTGATTTCAGGTTCGGCTGTGGTATTCACTGAAGATGAAGATGGGGAAGAATTTATTCATCAGTCTTTGAATGTTGGCGATTGTTTTGGTGAGCTAGGTGTGCTGGATGGTAAGTCGAGAACCGCCAATGTCATGACAACCGATCAGAGCGAATGTTTGGTGATTCCAAAAGACGTTCTGCTGCGCGCTTTAGTTGATGACAAGTCAGCTTCCATGGATGTGATTAAGTCATTGATTGGCAGAATTCGGGTGATGACCGAAGACGTGAGTAGCTTAGCTTTATTGGATGTTTATGGGCGTATAGCTCGGATACTCGACGGTGAATCGGTGGAGCAAGCCGATGGCACCAAACTACTACCAAGAATGACCCACCAGGAATTGGCCAAGCGTGTAGGTTCGAGTCGAGAGATGGTCAGTAAAATATTAAAAGATCTACGAATAGGTGGCTACGTATCGGTTGAGAATCATCGAATTCGCCTGGTGAAAGCGTTACCGAGCAATTGGTAGGCGTGCGATTGCATGCGGTGCAATAAACCATGACGCAACTGACCATTCTTTTTGCTGATCTAGCGAATAGCACTCGACTGTATCAAGAAGAAGGGGATGTGCAGGCGCATAAGTTGATTGCCGACAGCCTTGAATTAATGCGAGAAGCAATAGAGAAGCATGATGGGACGCTGCTTCGTACCGTCGGTGACGCCGCTCTTGCCAGTTTTAATTCCGTAGCAGAAGCCTGTACCGCGTCGTGCGAAATTCAACGCATGCACGAATCCACGCCGCTATCACTGCGTGTCGGTTTTCATGTGGGTGATGTTATTCCTGACAGCGGAGACATCTACGGTAACGCAGTCAATCTTGCCGCACGGGTGGCCTCGTTTGCCAACGCCGGTGAAATTTACACCACCTACGAATCCTTCGGTCAATTACCCGTACCGTTACGATCGGGCATTGAATACTTAGATAAAGTGGCGTTCAAAGGCATTGAAGACCCGATTCAAATCTATCGGGTAAATTGGTCCGAAATGGACGACGCCACTCAAATTCGATCAAGAACCAGCATTACTCAAGAGAGCTTGACCGATCAGGTGTTAGAACTGGCCGTGGGTGCTAAAAAACTGTTCATTCACGACAAAGTCACGCGTTTATCGATGGGCCGAGAAATGGATAACGATTTCATTATCAATCACGAAAGCACATCCAGGCACCATGCGGTCATCGAACAAGTACGCGGACGCTTTGTGTTGCGTGACACCAGCACCAATGGTTGCTACTTATCTATCGGTGGAAGTAAATCGATTTTTCTACGACGAGAAGAAGCCTCTTTGGCAACCTACGGAAACATTGGTTTAGGTTGGAAGCCAGAAGAGGGCAGTCAGTTTAATTTAAGTTATCGGGTTCTTCCTCGCGGGAACATGGGTTAAACAGGCGCTATTCCTAGATTCGTCATCGACATATGTGCCCAAGTGATTTGAACCGTACGATTAGTCGAATGTGTGGTTAAGGAGCGTACTTAAGTCGTCAAGGCTTGCCTATCCTTTCCTATAAAGCGCTAACTTAGACTTTCGTTAGTTGTGAAAATATCACTTCCCTTCCCAGTAAAAGTGCCCGAAACTGTGTGGCGAATTATTCGACAATCGTGTGAAATCGGCGGTTGTTTGCTTTGTTTGTAAGCCGGTTGTTGTCACTATTTACTCATTCATACAAGGAAAGAAAAATGTTCGCTAGATACAGAGGTTTTGCGACGACTTTGATTGTCGCAATTGCATTGTCTGTTGCAGGTTGCTCAAGCGGAGATGATCCGGAAAACCCGAACCCGAACCCGAACCCGAATCCGAATCCGAATCCGAATCCGAATCCGAATCCTGAACCGGATCCTGAACCGGATCCAAATGCTCCAACTTTGTCGTCCGGCTCGGATTTACCGTTAATTGTGAACCCTGCTGAGTGCGGATCGCTACCCATATCAGATGTTGCCTTCAGTAACGTAGAGGCGTCTCCCGGAAGCATGCAGTTAGGAGAGGTATTTGAAGGATTAGTAGATCCAGCTTCAGCAACAAATCAAGCAAACTATTGGACAATTGATTTACCCGCTGGTGACTATGGGCTTGTTCTGGAATCTAACACCTCGAGCCGTTTCGCAAGCAATATCGGGCTTAATGCCATTGCCAGTGTGGATGGAGAAGATGCTGTCAGGCTAGGTGGCCGTAATGATATTGAGTGGCGCTCAAGAAGCTACTTTAGATTCCAAACAGTTCGCGGTGCCACCATTAACTTAGAGATCAATCCTGGGTTCCGCGCTGAGGAATACCGACTAGGCGTGTTTGCAAATGGTGCTCCTGTTCCATCACCTTGGTTTAAAGAATGCCCGACCTTGGAAACAATTGCTGCCGGGGATACCAAATCTTTTGATTTCCTCCCCACTGGCGAAGCAGGCGAAGGCATTGTGTGGTACGAAATGGATCTCGCAGTTGGAAGATACGATGTTACTTTCACAATGAACTACCCCGATGGTGGCAGTTCGAACATCCAGGGTGGTGTGCGAACCTATGACCAGTACGCGCAAGATAGTCGGGACCGAGGAGTCATTGGCCTTAACGAGATTAATTCTATGTTTACCGCTGAGGGTGAAATCGTTGTTACTGAGCCATCAAAGTATTGGATGCGAGTCTTTAACAGCTTCAATAAACCCGGTGTTGGCACAATTTCGTTAGTCGAGGAGTAGCTCGTTACGATGGATGTGGCCGTCTCTTCTCTATGGAGGAGGCGGCAACTTCGAAGTCCGATAATGAATCGCATCCACCGCAATCCCATAATCCATTACGTCCCCATTCCACTGCCAGCCCAGCCCCACGCTTTGTGGCAACGCACCGTCCGACTCACGCCAGTCCGTACTAGGATCAATCCAAGATCCATCGGGTTGATAAAACGATAACTGACCCGTTTCAGCGTGACGTTCCATTCGATAACCCCCTTCATGTAAGCAGGTGTGATGGTGATGACATAGCAGCACCAAGTTATCTAGCGCCGTATCACCGCCATTTGACCAATGCACAATGTGGTGCGCATCCAAATGCTTATCGCAACCACAGCCTGGGAATTGGCAATGCCCATCTCGTATGGCCAATGCACGTTGAATAGCCGTGGGAATCGCGCGAGAGCTGCGACCAATACTCAACGGTTCTGAGCCTTTGGTGACAGCCGTGACGAGTTTGCTGCAACAACTGATTCGTCGCGCTGTTTCTACAGGTAAACCCACTTGATTTTCAATATAACAATCGGGTTTACCTGCAGGTTGGGATGGAGAGGTTTCAGCCAAAACATCATGTCCAACATGAACCACCACTTGATAACGATCGCCCGTATTCGCTGAAGTTTTACTGTTTTGCAGTGAGCTTTCAGCAATACGTTCCAGTGCATCGGCACGACGATGTGTGGCGGACACCCCCGCGGGGGTGTTTTCAGTTTCTTCGCGGCCCATATCGTCAACGGCACACTCTAATGCTTTGAGGAAAACTGCGCCTTGCTCTGCGGGTAATCGTGCTCGGATAACCAAGCACCCTTGGTCGTCCCAATAGGTACTGAGTTCGCGACTGTCTAAGTGGTGTTGAACAGCGGGTGTGTTGGGGTCTATCGGATCTGGGGAGTAAATCGGATCGGGGTTTACAAATTGCCGGCGATACAGCCGCACGGTTCGATCCAAATGTTGGGCGCTGCCATAACGGGCATAAGATAAAAGGCAGGATTCATTGTCGGTGTTGGCAACACGAGTGATGGCGCGAGCTTTTGAATAGCTGAGTTGACCTGTTGCAAACGCCTTTCGTGTTTTGGGCAATTCTTGCAGCGCATGAGCCACTCGCAGTTTTTCACGGGCGGCATTTAACGACAAACCGCAACGCCAATTCAACCAATGTGCGCAGCTGCGACTGCCTTCGATGCCCCACACTCGGCGCTTATCAAATTCAGCAATGAGCATTAATTGCTCGAAGGTAGCGGCGTTGATTCTGGCGCTTAGGCTGGTGAGTGAGTCAACGAGTTCATCGTTGGAGATGGCATCAAAATCAGGGGTGGCGTCCATGCGGTTTCCTTATTGATTTCAGGGGTTTATCTTAACTTTTCTGCGCCAGAAAGTCAATAAAATGTCGCCTAAAGAGTAACGTTTTTGGGTGTAAAAAACACCCCCGCGGGGGTGTTCCAAATTTTGCAGAATCGGCCCCTGATTAACACTCATAAAAAAACCAGCGGAAGCTATAAGCAACCGCTGGTTCAGTCTTACAGAATACTTACGAAATAAATCTTCCTCTACAACTACAACTGAGACATCGTCACTGTCATATCGTAATCCCAGGCGGCGTCTACCACTCGAAACCAAACAACGTCTTGAGGGTCTGGTGATTGATATTCTGCGGTGCCTTCATACATGGTGGCAGGATTTTCGAATACAGCGATTAGCCTCTCACCACGAGTTTCACCGCCAAAGCGATCGTAAGACACAATTTCAAAGTCTATGTATCTAGCGTCGTCGGGGTCTACTGCATTGGCTGTTAGAGAAAAGACGTAATCTGCAACTCCGACTGAAGCGGCTAACCATATTTCAGGGCTGACATCCGCGTTATCAGCAAGCAATCGAAACGCCGTTGTGGTGTCTGGAGACAGTGTGATTATTTCTGGGCAATTTGAAAAGTATGGTGATGCAACGGGAAAGCCATTGCGGAAGATCCCCATGACGTAGTCTTCTTGACCGTAGTAGGGATCAATACTAAAGATCACCGTTCGTGCCTCTTCTATTGTAAATGTCTCGTACGACCTCATTCTGCGGTCAGCGGTAGATGCCCCAATATATCTTGATATTTCGTCCCCGTTCGAATCGACCTCGTTTATTTCTAAACCCAAGGAGGCTCTTGAACCATCAGCGGACTCATTCTCCAATAGCAGATGGTAAATACCAGGCTCTAAATTTATCGACCAATAATGCTTAGCATTAGAAATGGAATCGGAATTAAGACGTCCACCGACTAAAGTTTCCAATATAAAAGCACTGGCGGTTGATGCGCTACCACCGGGGGCTGTGTCTTCTTTTGCAGGTGCTGCATCGCACGTTGTTTGAACAAAAATTGGCGTGACGGCTAGGTCAATACCTGGTGGAGGTGAAGGTATTTCACCTAGTACTGGCGTTGCTGGGTCAACAGGATCTACTGGTTCTGTGGGTTCTGTGGGTTCTGTGGGTTCACCTGGATCTACGGGTTCAACAGGTTCCACCTCTCCTCCGGGTTCCTCTGGATTAGTTACTACTTCAACTATTTCCTCGATAGTTTCCTTCGAACCAGAATCACATGCGGCCAGTGTGGCTGCAAATGAAATTGCTATCACGCTTTTATAAAATAGGTATCGAGCCATGTAAATCTCCTTGCTAAGTGTCACTTATTTAATCGGTTTTACTACTCCATAATTCTGGCTTGTACCGTTTCGTAGAGACGTAACTTTGCACAGCTTTGGAGTGAATTAACTACAGACATAATTGAGATTGCATCAATGATGGGGATGGTATCAGTCGGTTGTTGAAAGTCGAAGGGATCACGACTAGGAATTAGGATTGGTTTTTAGCTAAACCTATTCTTAGGTTGCAGTGTTTTTGTTTTTAATTAGATAAATGACTAAATGTAATGTTGATTGATGCGTTAGTTTATTTGTACTAGCTAAACCAATGGATAAGAAAAAAACTAAGGAATTTGAAAACCACTTTCACGCAATCCTTTTGCAACTGCAATTAACGGTAATCCAATTAGTGCGGTTGGATCTTTAGTTCTTACGGTGTTAAACAAACTGATGCCAAGTGTTTCAACTTTAAATGCGCCGGCGCAATCCAGTGGTTGATCAACTTCGATGTATCTTTGAATTTCAGGTTCAGTTAAATCACTGCGTAGGTCGACTTGGGTCAGATCGGTGTGTTCCATTAAACAAGTGTATTTAGTTTTTGCGGATGCATTTTCATCGGTGACGACGATGCATACGGCGGTATGAAAATCCACGGTTTTGCCACGCAGCGCCATGAGTGTACTCAGGGCATTGGTCGCGGTTCCTGGTTTGTCAAAAATCTGGTGTTCGCAGGCGGCGACTTGGTCTGAGCCGATAAGAATGGCATTGGGAAATTGGGTGGCGAGTGCTGAGGCTTTGGCTTTGGCTAATCGAGCTGCCCTGTTTGCTGGGAGTTCGCCAGTAATATGTTCCTCGGTCACCTGGGGGGATGCGGTCTCGAAGGGCACATTCAGACGACGCAGCAGGTCTGCTCGGTAGGTGGAGGTTGAGGCCAGGATGAGGGTTTTGGTGTTGGCGGTCATTCGTGCATTGTGTCATTCTCGAATTGCTTTAATAATTCGTGCTGACTCGTCGGTGGATGTGATGGCGCAGAAAATCTGTCGGTTGTTGTGATAAGTACCTGAATAGATTAAATTTTAACCAGCACCTATCTTGCGGAACGGCTGTGTTGAATCAGGGGTAACACCTTGATTCTCACTAACATATCCATTATCATTCGACGGTTATGGTCAAGCGTGCTCCGAGCCGATTCAACCCGGATGTTTTGGCGCGTGAAGCATGTCGCTTCGAAGCCGAACTGCCGATCTCCCAGTTTCCCCGATTAGCTGAGCAGCTGTTCAGTACGGATGGGTCTGTGGTGGCGACATTTGGTGTCAATGAGAGAAAGGATCACACGGTGATTCGAGGCTCATTGTCGTTCGATGCAACTCTGCAGTGCCAGCGATGTGTGGAATCGTTTGTAATGCCTATTCAGGCCGACTTCGAGTTGGTTTGTGTGGCGTCGCAGGCCGAAGCCGACGCATTGCCGGATGCGCTTGATCCTGTAGTACTTGATGACAATGGACAACTGCACCTTGTTGACTTGCTGGAAGACGATGCTTTGCTTCAACTTCCTGACATCCCAAAGCACGAAGACCATGAGTCGTGCCAACCGGGTGAGCAAAGTTTTGGTGATGTGCAAGAGGCCACTGCTGCTGATAAGTCGAATCCGTTCGGCGTACTGAAAGATTTGAAATACTAAGAGAGCTCTAACATGGCCGTCCAAAAAAGCCGTAAAACGCCATCACGTCGTGGCATGCGTCGTTCGCATGACAGTTTGAAGAATCCCACACTGGCAACGGATCCTACCACCGGTGAATTGCATCGCCGTCACCACGTAACAGCCGATGGCTTCTACCGTGGCAAGCAGGTTGTGCAGCAGGTAGAAGAAATTGATGAGGACGACGACGAGTAAGTATCTCGTCGCCAATGGCGTACGATAGTTCGATGGCGGCCGGCGGCATGTCAGCAAGTCCATCCAACTCTGAAAACCCTACCGTCGCCATCGATGTGATGAGCGGCGACGGTGGCTTGCCCGTCATCATGGATGCGGTGCGTCGCTTGTTGGCGCGTCGCAAAGATGTGCACCTCATGCTGGTGGGTGATGAGGCTCGCATTGAAGCGGACTTGCAACGTAAGCCAGCGCCGGAAGGGCGAACCACCATTGTGCCCGCGACCGAAGTTGTCACGATGGAAGATTCTGCGGCGGTTGCTCTGCGTAACAAGAAGCAGTCTTCCATGCGGCTTGCCATTAACTTGGTGAAAGAGGGGCGGGCGTCAGCGTGCGTGAGTGCAGGAAACACTGGGGCCTTGATGGCTATCAGTAAATTTGTACTGAAAACGGTACCTGGCATTGATCGCCCAGCTATAAGCACCACCATTCCGGCCATTGATGGCCACACCCATATGCTCGATTTAGGTGCCAACATCGATTGCACAGCAGAGCACTTGTATCAGTTTGCCACCATGGGTTCTATCTTGGCGCAGGCTGTGGATGGCACTGCCGCGCCGCGAGTAGGTTTGTTGAACATCGGTTCAGAAGATATGAAAGGCAATGAGCAAGTGCGGGATGCAGCTCAACTGCTTGCCGAGAGCAATCTTAATTACACCGGCTTTGTTGAAGGCACTGACATCTACACCGATCGCGTGGATGTGGTTGTCTGCGATGGGTTTGTGGGCAACGTATCGTTAAAAAGCAGCGAAGGTGTGGCGCGTATGGTGTCACATTATTTAAAGCAAGAATTTAACGCCTCGGTGTGGAATAAGTTGGTGGGGGTGTTTGCCCGACCTATCTTAAAATCGTTTGGTGATCGAATAGACCCACGACGTTATAACGGTGCCAGCTTGTTAGGGTTACGAGGCGTGGTGATAAAAAGTCACGGTAGCGCTGACAAAGTGGCGTTTGCTAATGCCATTGACATCGCGTTGTTAGAGATTGCCCTGGATGTACCCAACATGATCCGTACTCGCATGCACGGCGCGGTTCCCGTTACCTAAACGCCGGCTGAGACGCATCCCTTATGCTCAGCTACGCATCCATCATTGGCACCGGCAGCTACCTGCCTGAAAAAATTCTAACTAACGATGACATCGCGAAGATCGTTGACACCTCTGATGAGTGGATTCAAGGTCGCACAGGCATCAAGCAACGCCATATTGTGGCTGATGATGAATTTACGATTGATCTTGCTGAGCATGCGGCTCGCCGAGCCATTGAAGCCGCTGGTATCAAAGCAGCTGATATTGATCTTATTGTGTTGGCAACGACCACAGCTGACCAAGTTTTTCCCAGCACCGCGTGTTTGTTGCAAAGCCGCTTAGGTTGTCAGGGTGGACCAGCGTTTGATGTGCAGGCGGTTTGCACAGGCTTTGTGTATGCCTTGGCGGTCGCTGAGAAGTTCATTGCCACCGGTGCTTCGAAAAAAGCCCTGGTGGTGGGCGCGGAAACCTTCTCCCGAATACTGGACTGGACCGATCGCAACACCTGCGTGTTATTTGGTGATGGCGCGGGGGCGGTGGTGTTGGAGGCGGGGGATACGCCGGGGATTTTGTCCACGCACCTGCACGCAAATGGCGATTACGCCTCACTTTTGCATGTGCCCAGCGGGGTGTCGAATAACTACGCTGCTGTGCAGGAAGGCCGCGCATACGTTGAAATGGAGGGCAGCGAGGTCTTTAAAATGGCCGTAAGGAAGATGGGGGAAGTGGTGGACGAGGCACTAGAGGCTAACAATCTTGCTAAGTCCGATGTAAACTGGCTGGTACCTCATCAGGCCAACCAACGCATCATTGCGGCCACAGCGAAAAAGCTGGGCATGTCGATGGACAAGGTGGTGCTAACGGTGGGTGAGCACGGCAACACGTCGGCTGCGTCTATACC
Organism: uncultured Granulosicoccaceae bacterium; assembly: GCA_937930305.1. GTDB lineage: Bacteria > Pseudomonadota > Gammaproteobacteria > Granulosicoccales > Granulosicoccaceae > Granulosicoccus. The sequence continues at coordinate 91,101 of CALGLE010000049.1, forward strand.
CTTGGCGCTCGACACGGCGGTGCGTCGTGGTGACATCAAGACCGGCGATACGCTCCTAATGGAAGCGTTCGGTGGGGGTTTTACTTGGGGGTCGGCGCTGATCCGTTACTAACGATTGGCCTGATAATTTAAAGACTGGGGACGTGCTGCAACACGCCAAAACATTGGACAGCTGTGTGATGCAAAACGAACCATCTATTGACTTAACCATTGATCTTCTCATTGTGGATGACCACCAGCTCGTGCTCTCTGGCATGCGCAGTTTGCTGTCCACTCACGCCATCATTAGTTCCATAACCGAGGCGGGTACTGGTGAAGAAGCCGTTGAGTTAGCTTCGAAACATGCCTATGGTGCGGTGCTAATGGACTTAGCTTTGCCCGGTATGAATGGGGCTGAAGCCTCGCGGCAAATCCTGGCGCATAACCCCAGCACGCCCATTATTGTTTTGGCAGGTAAGCTGGAAAACGATGATGTGCGCGAACTGCTAACCGCGGGTGTTCGAGGCTACATTACCAAAGGGTGCGATGCGGATGAAGTTGTGGAAGCGATACAGACGGTCGTGAATGGCGAACAACATATGTCGGCCGATGTGGCCAAGCACTTTGCATTTGATTTGTTGAATGGTCGCCCCGATAATCCATTTGATCAGCTCACACCGCGCGAACGTGAAATTGTGGATGAACTGATTGATGGGAAACGCAACCGGCGCATTGCGGAACAGTTTTTCATTAGTGAAAAAACGGTTAGCACGCATCGCACACGGGCATTTCAAAAACTGGAAGTTTCCACCACAGCAGAATTGGTAAGGCTTGCGTTAAGGCATGGCATCACACGAGGGGACTGATACAGCCTCAGATTTTGACTCGGCGGCGTTTTTAAAAACGGTGACTGAGCGACCCGGCGTTTATCGAATGATGAGCGCTAAGGGTGACATTCTGTATGTGGGTAAAGCCAGTAACTTAAAAAACCGTTTATCCAGCTACTTTCAAAAAAATGTTGACGGCCCAAAAACGCGTGCCTTAGTGTCGCAAATTGCGTTGGTGCAAACCACCGTGACCCGCAACAACGCAGAAGCGTTACTGCTGGAATGTAACTTAATTAAAGAGCATCGACCACGTTACAACGTGGTGCTTCGAGATGATAAAAGTTACCCCTTTATATTTATCTCCACCGAAGATGAATTCCCACGCTTAGCGTATCAACGCGGTGCCCGTCGACGAAAAGGCAAATACATTGGGCCCTTTCCCAGTGCGGGAGCAGTTAAGCGTTCCATGGGCTTAGTGCAAAAGCTGTTTAAAGTGCGCCAGTGCGAAGACAGCTATTTTAAAAATCGTTCCAGACCTTGCTTACAACATCAAATTAAACGTTGCACAGCCCCTTGCGTGGGTAAAGTTAACGCTGATGATTATCGACACGATGTGGACATGACGGTCAAAGTGTTGGAAGGCAAAAGTCAGGTGGTGGTGGATGATTTAGTGCAGCGCATGGAGTCGGCCAGTGAGGCGTTGGACTTTGAACGGGCGGCAAAATATCGAGATCAAATCGGTAGCTTAAAAGCGGTCAGTGATATGGGTAATGCGTTGCAAGACGGCGGGGATGTGGATTACGTGGCGGCCGCTGTGGGTGGTGGTCAATGCTGTGTGCAAGTGTTCTACATTCGTAACGGGATGAACTTAGGGAATAAAGCGTTCTATCCCGCGTCCCCCGGTGACAGCACCAGCGCAGAGATATTAAATGCGTTTTTAACGCAATTTTATTTAGATCACGAACTGCCGAAAGAAATCATCATCAGTGAGCCGGTGGAGGACGCCGACTTATTGGCCGCTGTGTTTGGTGAACGCTTGGGTCGCAGTGTGTCCATCGTGCATCGCGTGCGGGGTGAACGCGCCAAGATGCAATCGCTTGCCGTTACCAACGCGGATGTGTCGTTGCAGGCGCGTCTGGCATCGCGTTCAGGCATGGCAGCGCGATTGGAAGCGGTGAGGGAGTTGGTGCAACTCGACGATGCCCCGAGCCGCATGGAGTGTTTTGACATTTCGCACACCATGGGGGAGGAAACCGTGGCCTCTTGCGTGGTGTTCAATGCGGAAGGCCCTAACACTTCAGAGTATCGTCGGTTCAATATAAGAGACATCACACCCGGTGATGATTATGCGGCGATGCGCCAGGCGTTGATGCGTCGATACTCACGGTTATTAAAAGAGGGCGGGGACTTGCCCGATATTTTATTCATCGACGGGGGCAAAGGGCAGGTGTCCATGGCACTTGAGGTGATGAATGAATTGCAAATAAAAACCATTGAAGTGGTGGGTGTGTCGAAGGGGCCAGATCGTCGCCCTGGGGATGAGACGTTGCTGCTTTGCGGTCAACAACGTGATGTGCAGATGCGTGGAGATTCTGCAGCCTTGTTGTTAGTGCAGCAAATTCGTGATGAGGCACATCGCTTTGCCATTACAGGTCACAGAGGTAAGCGTGCAAAAAAACGTCAAAAGAGTGTTTTGGAAGAGATCAAAGGGTTGGGCCCAAAGCGACGAAAGCAACTGCTGACGCACTTTGGTGGCTTACATCGGCTGCAAAAAGCTGGGGTGGAAGATATTGCAGCGGTGCCAGGATTCAGTGAAGCCTTGGCCAATAAGGTCTATGATGAGTTACACCCCACGCAAGGCCTTACGCCCGGCTCGTCATAATGTCCATGAATTTACCCACACTGCTCACGTTGATGCGAATCGTGATGCTGCCCATCATCGTTGTGGTCTTTTATCTGCCATACCCCTGGGCACGGCCTGCGGCCTCAATCATCTTTATCATCGCGGCCCTAACCGATTGGTTGGACGGGTATTTAGCCAGGCTGTGGAATCAGGAAAGTCGGTTTGGGGCATTTTTAGACCCCGTAGCCGACAAACTCATGGTGGCTACGGTGCTCATCCTGTTGGTTGAGTTTGATCAAAGCCCGTGGTTAACCGTCCCCGCGATTATCATTATCGGTCGTGAAATCACCATCAGCGCCTTACGCGAATGGATGGCTGAAATGGGGCAGCGAGGCAAGGTAGCGGTAGGCTGGTTAGGTAAGGTGAAAACCACGCTGCAAATGGTGGCCTTGGCGCTGTTGTTGTATCTGAACGACCTCGTCGGGTTGCCAACCTATCAGATTGGCATGGTGGCTTTGTACGTGGCCGCCATCCTCACGATTTGGTCAATGTTTGACTACCTACGAGCCGCCTTTTTCCCGTCGGAATAAGCACTGTTCTAAAGCGCATAATTTGCTGATTAGCTTGACACTTTCGCATAATGACCCCATAATTCTTGTTCTAGATCGGTGCGGGAATAGCTCAGTTGGTAGAGCGCAACCTTGCCAAGGTTGAGGTCGCCAGTTCGAACCTGGTTTCCCGCTCCAATCCTAAAACCCCGATACGGGGTTTTTTTGTTTTAGCAGCGACATAGTTGTAGTAAAGGCTGAGTGGCAGAGTGGCTATGCACCGGATTGCAAATCCGTTTACCTCGGTTCGACTCCGGGCTCAGCCTCCACTCTAAGCAGTAAGCCCACCCCTCAAATGCCCGGGTGGCGAAATTGGTAGACGCAAGGGACTTAAAATCCCTCGGTAGAAATACCGTGCCGGTTCAAGTCCGGCCCCGGGCACCATTAAATCAGGCTCTACCCAATTAACCGAAAACCGCGCTGACCAAGCGCGGAACGATCAACTGATTGTATAAAACAGCGCACTCGAAGTAGTCTCCATTGTTACTAACTCTCCGAGCATCTGATGAAATTTATAATTTTGATTTTGTCCATTTTATGTATTGTGCTGGCTTGGTTGCTTTTTGGTAGCTACCGCAACGTTGAGCACTTAAAAGAAGATAAGTCATTGCAGCGTATTGAGGCGGACATTGCGAAGTTCTTAAGCCCGAGCGAGGCGAGACTTTCGATTAGACTGAATTGTCACGCTATTCTTATAAAGGAACATTTCGGTGACAACTTTACTTGGGGCATAGATGTTGTCGGTATGAATTACGAAACAGGTGAAAACTATATCGTGTTTCGTAATGACATTAATGGTGTAAGTAAATCATGGTTTCCGAAAAGTGAAAAACATGAAAATGGCGGTGTTGGTAGATCCGTTCTTGTTAGGGAGGAGCAGTACGAACTTGATTTACTCGATAGTGATCGTGTTAGTAAAGTTATCTCCCGTCTGGAGGCAGTCAAATCTTTTTGTGGTTGATTGAAAAATAGAGAGAACTGTTGCTCTTAGCGTACAATTCCGAATCAATTCGTTCCACCAGCAGGACATCCTTTTCAGCTACTTGCAGTAAATGCACGGGGCAACATCCAAGCCCACTTCGGCGGCCAGTGTCATGGCAATGTATTCGGCCTTCACCACAGATGTTGTGTCGGAGCTGGAACTGACTCGGTAGAGTCGGGCAGCCACACCCAAACGTAGGCCTCGTTTTTTAGAATGCGTCTTTGAATTCGTTGTCGGCATTCCCCGAAGGGCGGATTAGTACCTCCAGTTGGAATGCTCCTTGCAGCCAGAGTTTGCTATTTTTATTCGTCGATTCTCGAGGATCTTGATCGCTGGATAGAAGTACATCCTTGTTGAAGAGGTTAGATCTACATGAGTGGTAACGCTCGCACAGCGAAAGCGGTTGAAAAAACGACATCAAGCTTTCGTAGCTTGAAGGTTAAGTTCAATCTGACAACAATTTCCTTAGTCGTTTTCACCGTTATTTTATTGATTGCTCTTATAACCAATCACTTCCATAACCGTGCGCGCATAAATTTAGTTAAGCATGGCGATACCGTGCTTAACGTTATTTCTGAATCGTTGGAAAAGAGTCTTCTTTTAAAAGATGTTAATACCATCAAGCACGTTGCCGAGTCTTTGGATAAGGACGACCAAATCACGCATATAGTCTTCTATGATGCGGGCGGAAGTGTGCTTTACCATCATCATAAATTGCATGAAGATACACATACAGAGGGGCATGCACACTCGGGAACGCACGGTGGAAAACACGAGGAAACTGAAAGTGTCGATAACGCTTCCGTCATGCATGATAAGTTCATGGGCGAGGTCATAAGTAAGCAAAGTAATATCGTTGGTGACGTTAGAAAATTGGACAGTGGTGAGAAAATTGTAGAGATCGGTCGCCCCATATTTTTGCACATGGCACATCTTGATGGAACAGAGCACGATGATCATGACGAGCATGACGAGCATGACGAGCATGAGTCGTCTTCACCAAAACTTGCAGCGGCAATTGAATCTACTCAGGATCTGCCTTCTGATACCATTAGTGGTTATGTTGCTGTTGGGCTGAGTGCGGACACTTCCAGGGCGGATACTCGTACGTTTTTCCAAACCATTGTGCCCACAGCTCTGTTCCTGATTTTATTCACTGGACTGATAAGTACGCTGTTTTCGAGAAAAATCACAAAACCCATAGATCATCTTTCTGCAGCTTCGTTAGAAATTTCTAAGGGGAATTTTGATGTTCAAATCAGAAAATCATCGAACGATGAAATTGGGGAGCTGAGTGAAAGCTTTCAGTTAATGTTGGCGCGTTTAAAACACTCCAACACACAACTGAGGAATCATCAGGCGCAGCTTGAAGATACGGTGAAATTGCGCACTGACGAGCTTACAGTGGCTTTAAAGACCGCTGAAGATCTTGCAGAACAGGCGCAGCAGGCGAGCCAAGCAAAAAGTGAATTTCTTGCCACGATGAGTCATGAAATAAGAACACCGATGAATGGTGTTTTGGGGATGAATGAACTATTACTTAATTCTCCATTAACGGATCAACAGATTCGTTTTGCAAAAACAGTCAAACAATCTGGCGAAACGCTGCTGGCCATTATTAATGATATTTTGGATTTTTCAAAAATCGAAGCAGGCCGGCTGGTATTAGATAACGCTGAGTTCAACTTACGCACAATGGTGGAGGACACGGTAGATTTATTTGCCGCTACCGCCGCACAAAAAAATATTGAGTTAATCTGTTATATACCTGACAACATTCCTCATTATGTTGTGGGCGATTTGACTCGATTAAGGCAAGTGTTGTCGAACCTGTTAAGTAATGCGCTCAAGTTTACTGAAACAGGAGAAATACTTGTTTCTTGCGCGCTGCTATCAGACGAGGATAAAAAAATTCGGCTTGGGTTCGAAGTTAAAGACACTGGCATTGGACTTAAAGAGTCGGACCTTTCCCGGGTTTTTGAATCATTTACTCAGGCGGATGGCTCAACAACTCGCAAATATGGTGGTACTGGGCTGGGGTTAAGCATCTCGCAACACATCATTGAAAAAATGAACGGATCGATTAGCGCTAAAAGTCAGTTTGGCGAAGGGTCAACTTTTACGTTTGATGTGTTACTTGAAATTCCATTAGTGGAAAGTGGCTCACCTAGCGCTCCGGCTCGCATTAGCCTACACCATATGAACGTGTTGGCGGTTGACGATAATAAAACGAATATCGAAATTCTGGATCATCACTTAAATGCTTGGAATATTAAGCATGACTGTGTGAATTCTGGAGCCGAGGCGTTAGAATATATAGCCGAAGCTAGCTCCCAAAATGCGCCTTATACCCATGTGATACTCGATTACCACATGCCTGGAATGGATGGAATTGAGCTTGCAAAGCGCATAAAAGCCGAACCTAGTTCAAGTGACATGCGATTAATGCTGTTTAGTTCGGTAGATGATTTCGAATTGGATGGTCAATACGAGCAATTTGGAATTGAGTGCGCAATACGGAAGCCTGTTCGTCAGTCTGAGTTGTACAGAAGGTTAACGGCCAAGCAAGAATCTGATTACGTTACTTCGAATTCGGATAAGTACGTTGAAAATTCGTCTGTGGCTAAACCGGAAATTTCAATTTTGATAGCAGAGGACAATCCCGTCAATATGGCGGTGGCTATTGGGATGCTGGAGACTATTGGGTACGATAATGTTGCTTGTGCGGAAAATGGACAAGAGGCATTAGAACAACTGGAAACCGCTTGGTTTGACCTGGTTCTAATGGATATGCATATGCCCATCACAAATGGTTACACGGCGATGGAGCAGATCAGAGCACACGAGAAGGATAATGGTATAGCCGATGCGAATCGGTTACCCATTATTGCGTTAACAGCGAATGCGATGGAAGGCGATCGGGAGCTCTGTGAAAAATCGGGCGCTGATGATTACCTCAGTAAACCGTTTACGCCGAGTCAGTTGTCTGAGATTGTCAGTGATTGGCTCCCACACATGAGTCGAAATAAACCAAGTGCATCTAAACGTTTTGAAGCGGGTAGCGTGAGTAAAAAATCAGTTTGATTCACTTAACCAATCAATTTTAAATTCGTCGCAGAATTGGTTCGATCTGAATCGTTTCGTGACTTTTGCAAGTACATGGCCTCGTCGGCATTGATCACCGCTTCCGGTAGCTTGCGGGAACTTCGACATGACGCGAAGCCTATTGATACAGACACACCCAGCGCTAGCAGTTCATCTGAAATGCCCGTACTCACCGTTTGAGCGGCTTCGTCATCGCAATCGAACAAAAGGCCGATGAATTCGTCACCTCCGGTGCGTGCAACGAATGACTGATTGTGCGCATGTGGTTCGACGCGATTGGGTTTAAACCTTTCTTTTAGTACGAACGCGACTTGTTGAATGACTTCATCACCGGCTGCATGACCCTGTGTGTCGTTAAGCGCTTTGAGGTTGTCAACATCAACAACAAACACACTGACGTACAAACCTTCGCTGAAGCCTGATGCAATTTCCACGGCCATTGCCGCTTCCCAGCCGTTGCGATTGAATAACCCTGTCATGGAATCTTGGTAGGCCTGTTCCGTTAAAGATTCGATCGTTTGGAAGTTCTCCAGTTTTTGTACTAAATTGACCTTTGCACTATCAATTTGACCGGCGCAAAATTCGATTAACGAACGCTGGTTTAATAATTTAACGGGACTGTGTTCAAACGAAATACCGCAAAGCACACTTTGTGCAGAAAGGTCGTTGTGCGTCAATGGAATGGCGATAATTGCTTTTGGGTCAAGACTAAGAAATACCTCGTGCTCTGGGTAAAGACTCTGTTCAATGTTGGTAACGATGTTATTGCAACGCCCGGTATGCACCAGCTTCACGATCTTATCCAGGGAAGTATGCGGCGCACCTTCAGCTACGCCGGGCAAATTGCCGACGAGGAATTCCGTTGAACTGTGTTCGGTACCGGTGTGGTACACAACGCAGGCGTCCAAGGCAAGTTCGGTGCGCAAAAACTCCAATATTTGACGACAGGTCAATTTATATTGGGCCAACAAGCAGTCGTCCATTTCAATCTCCACAATCAAATCGAGCACTTAGGGCAAGGTTTGATAAAAATCAGGTAATTCAAAGAGCGGCATAGTCAGGGATACATTTAAGCTAAATGCACTTATAAGCAAGTGCAATCATTCGTTACGCTAACCGACTACTGTTTTTTCAAACACAACTAACCTTTCGACTAAATACAACGGCGGGTTTAACGGACAACAGCGAAAGGCCAATTAACGTGCGATCTAACATCGAGCAGAGCCGTTAATAAAACCCCGCAATCGATGTCAACAAGTTGCATTTTCAAAGCCATCGACAACGCTATCCTCCAGCGTAAATTGCAGAAATATAATGCTGTATACATTACTGAGTATAGAGCTAATTAAATTTCATGACCGTAACTATTTTTTATACAGTTGAGTAATGCCTTTGCGTCTCATTAACTGGTTTAAAAAAATTTGGTTTGAAAGGTTATTCAGTAGTCTGCATCTCTCAGGTTTGAATGTACGCGCATCGATTACCTCGTCAAATAAAAAATATAAGTAATTACCAAACAGTGATTGTCATTCATCAACCACGTTCACTGTCGATAACCCACTTTCTTCCAAGCAGTGCCCTTAACTTAATGACTGGTTTAGCGATTTCATCTTGAATTAACTACAAGCTCGTCACTATGACGGTTTGGTATTTGGATTAGGTCGTTTGGCAATACATGAGACTTAAGGGAATGCTATTTCTATTGCCCTTTTTTTGAAGAGGTAAGGAAGTAAAGATGGTAAAGCGAAAAATAAAAAGCCAAATTGATAGAAGAAAAAACGCGATCGTGGGAGTGTTAAATAATGAATCGCTATAAATATAAAGTACACAGAAGTGTTCTGGTATGGCCGTTGTTAACCATCGGTACGTTTGCATCTGCTGATTGGAATCCACAACCTAACTGGAAAGACAGCTATGCGGTTGACGGCGCCTGTTACTGCGACAGTAACTTCGATCATAACCTCAGCAGTAAAAGTGCGGACACCCCGGAAGGGCCCAAAAACGTCGTTACGATATGCAATGACATACGAGATAAGCTTGGCACGGGCCCTGTAGAAGGACGTATCCCTTACAACGACATTCAATGTGGTCATGGTCCTGCGAATGATGCCGCTGATGAAGCTGGCTGTCCCGGTCGAGTGGACATCGGTTCGAGTGGATGTTTGGTAAAAGGGCCTCGTTGGAACTTACAAGCGGTATACGCAAGTGATGTACAACCATCAGAGCCGGTAGAGGCTGTGCAACCCATAGCAGAGATCATCGATGTAACACCGGGGGCCGACAGCAGTTGTGTGATTGTGACTGAACCTGGGGCTAGTTATACGGTGGCTACTCAGTTGTTTGCGGCGTCTTGTCCGGGGCAAGCAAGAGAGGACTGTGATCCGGTCAGTGGTGATCGCTGGATGTGTTCGACTGAGAATATCGATGCCAACACACCGGTGCCTACTACAACGAATCCACCGATCACACAGCCGAGTGATCCGATTCCGGTTGTGGGCGCTGATGTGGGTCGAATCAGTTCGGATGACTTAGTGGTTTTGCATTACGACAACTGCCCTGATCGCGACGACGGGCATGCCCTAGCTGCGGGTAAGGCTGTAGTGGAGCGATTTGATTTGCAGAACTTACTCGTCGTTAACGGGACCTGCAGCGATCGTTCGCGCAATGCCTACCAACCGGAAAGTGAAGCAGTGGCTCGTGCGGTGTGGGGAAGTCAATGGCTGGATGGTTATAACGAGCTGGATGCTTCTATCCAAACGTCTGCTCAGAGTTGGGGGAGTGTGCTTGCTAACGGCGGTGATGTATGGATAGCTGAAGGGGGGCCCTCGGATTTTACAGCGAAAGTGCTGAGAGTTATTATCGATCAGTCACCATCACTTAATATAAAAAAGGTTCATGTGGTTCAACACAGCACGGGGGATTCGTTTAATGAAGCCCAGACTGAAACGAGCAACATTCAACTGATTAAACGTGAAGCTGACTACATTGCCATTCCTAACGGCAATGGCGGTGGAAACGGGTCGGCGGGTTTAAGAAACAATTCTCCGTTCTTTGTTGAAACGGCTAGACAAAGTTCGTATTCCAACGAGTGGGAGGCGGCTTTTAACTATTTGAACCCGGAAGAACGTTTGGATTTCAGCGATACGGTAGAGCTGCTGTATCTGGTTGACGACACAGCAACACAAACCGTTGACGATTTCGCTAGGAATTATTTGTTGGGTTCTGCCACCGGTAACACCGATGATAATGAAGCACCAGAACCTATAGAGGTTCCGTCACAAGAAAACGAGCAGGATGCGGCCCAGGGCTTTGAGCCGATTCCATGGTCTGAATCGTTTTCGCTAAACGATTCGGTAGCGAGCTTGTCAACAGCCGAGCGATCCTGGTCTGCTATACGAGACGGTGGTAGCTTCGGTGTGAAGAACGGTGAATTAGCGATTAACGATGCCGGTTCCGAAGGGGTGTTTACGACCGGTGTGATGGATATTGCGGCAACTCCGGTCGCGGTGAGTCTGGATCTGCGATCAGAAGGCAATCTAGAATCCAATCAGGACTACTGGCAGTTGTATCAGAGAGTGGACGGTGGAGCGGAAGAGCTCATCTACGAAACGCGAGGAAAGCAAAGTGCAACGGCGTTTACCTCGGAAGCCATTGTTGGCGATACGCTTCAGTTGGTGGTGCGTACTTATCTGTCGTGGCAGGATGAAACCTATTACCTCGATAATCTGAACGTAACTCCATCCTCGTCAGATCAATTAGCTGCGTTAACACCGGCTCAAGATCCTGAGCCTGCATCTTCTCCTGAGCCTGAGCCGGTTACACCAAGTCCTACTGAACCGGAAGCTGTGCCGGTTGTTAATACGGACACCGACACCGATGCAACACCGGTAGCGGATAACACGCCCGATGTGGCTGATGCACCAGTGATGAATAATGGCGCGGTTTCCATCGTGGATCATACCTATACAAAAAATGAAGGGCCCTATAAGAACCCATTAAAAGGGTGGAACTCGGGGTGGGACGGTGACAACGACCATCCGGAATCATCCGTGGGTTTTCAGTACATTCCTTGGAAAGTGTTTGAACCTGTGGACGGAGGTTTTAATCGTGATGCCGTTGAGCAAATCATCGACAACGCAGGGAGCCGAAACCGTCACCTTATCTTGCGGCTCTATTGTGACTGGCATGGCGACAAAGCCGAGTCTGACTGCCCTTCCTGGATGTACAGTGATGCGGGCGTGGCGCGATTACAAGGTTCGAATGGACGCTACATCACCGACTTCAATGATGCGCAATACATTGCACAGGCTGAAGCAGCCATTCAGGCATTAGCGTCGGAGTACGATAATGACCCACGAATCTACGCGGTGCAAATGGGTGTTATCGGGTATTGGGGAGAGTGGCACACTTGGGGTTCTGATTTTAACGGCAACGCTTATGATTTAACGGATGCCACGAAGAACGCCATTTTAAATGCTTATCAATCTAGCTTTTCCAATGCGAAGATTATGGCGCGTTACCCTTGGCGAGAACCCACGCAATCAGCGAACGGTCTTGGGTATCACAACGACTTCTTCGTGGTGAACGACGGGCACAGTGAGCAGTTTGATGAAGCGTTAACCAGTGGCAGTCAGTGGACGATGGGGCCGATAGGAGGCGAGGTGCCGCCTAGAGGTAATGGTGAGGCAAGTGTTGAACGCGCCGAATTGTTTGATGGGTCGACTGGTCAAGCCATTCTGCAATCGGGCCATTATTCCACGATGAAAGCTGGTTCCTATCGGGTAACTGAAGGGCAAAGTGGTTATCAGGAGTACATGCGGCTGCACAAAATGATGGGTTACAACTATCAGATTGATGTAGCGAGGTTCGCTGAAACCGTTAGCCAGGCAGGCCAGTTGTCGGTGGAGTTAATCGGCACAAACATTGGTGTGGCTCCGATGTACTTTAACTGGGATGTTCAGTTTGCTTTGCTGGATGCGAATGACAATCCGGTGGCAATGCAAAAGGCGTCAAGTGATTTGACATCGATCTTGCCGGGTGCATTATTTAACTTTTCGACGGTCATACCTGTGAATGCAGTAACACGGGGTAATTACCAACTTGCTGTGCGGATTGTTCAACCCGGGGCCGATACGGATAAATCGACTGCTTGGCAGTTGGATGCCCGTAACACCTACATTTTGTTTTCAAACGATCTTTCGGTTGTTGATGGGCAATGGGTGGATAGCAAACTGCAGGGAGGTTGGTCAGTGTTGGGATCGGTTGCAGTGCAGTAGCCGATAAAAATTTTCCGGATCAGGGCGCGGGAGCTCTGGTCCGGAAAACTCGATTCACTCAGAATGCACTCCGCTACTTTCAAACTTGTGCCTATAGCCACATAGATCCCTGTCAGGCAGATCGATTGCGCACCTCAGTGCACAAATGCAGCGCTTCGAATCCTCGCTATAACAAACGGGCTTACCCAAAAACACGCACTACAAAGAGCGCCTATCATCGCCGGATGAAGAAGAATCTTGCAAATCACTGGGATAGACGTGTAATGTGTAGTGACTTATGTCATGGTTGAGTGACATTTGTAATTCTAGGCTACTGAGTTTTGTAGCTTAAGTACGGGCAAGGTCTGTAAGTCATTGAATAATAATGAATAAAAATTTTCGAATAGCGGGAGTTAGCTAGGTATGGCTGCGCAAGCCAAAAGCGGGGGGTTACCCCGTTGGCTGACTTCTGAACACCCCTTGCCTTGGCTATTCCCGGTTACGTCTCTGTTAATTGTGTTTGGTCTGTACCCGGTGCTTTATTCCTTATGGCTGTCGTTCTACAAGCGAAACCCAGCTACTCGTACGGAAAAGTTTCTGCCCTCATTTAATTGGAACAAACTCATCGGTGATGATCGCGTTTGGGACGCGGTGCAAGTGACGTTCACCTACGCGGTCATCGCTTTAAGCATCCAGTTGGTCCTGGGCATGTTGATCGCCTTGTTGTTGGACTCTGATCGAAAGGGCTTTGGTGTTTTTCGAGCGTTGATGACGCTGCCGCTGGTGGTTCCGCCTGCGGTGACGGGCATGATGTTTTTATTGATGTACGACAGCTCGTTTGGCGTTATCAGTAATTCGCTTTATGCATTAAATCTTCTCTCGCCCGATAAGCCCATCCTTGGCACGGGATCCACCGCGCTATGGGGGGTGATTGTGGCTGATGTTTGGCAGTGGACGCCATTTATGGTGCTGATCATGTTGGCGGGCTTAAGGGCCTTACCCAGAGAACCGTTTGAGGCGGCGTCCATTGATGGGGCCTCATCGATCCAATCGTTTTTCTTTTTAACCTTGCCCATGATGTCGAAAATTATCGCCTTGGCCGTATTGGTTCGAGGGATCGACTTATTTCGAATATTTGATTACGTGAAAGTGATGACTGACAGTGGCCCCGGTACCGCCACGGAAACCCTTACCGCTTATGCGGGCACGGTTTACTTTAAGAGTGCCAATTTTTCCTATGCGTCAACTGTCGCTTTAGCCACGTTAATTCTTGTGTTAGTGGTTTCAACGGTTTTTATAAAAATATTTAAGATTCGATTCTAATGCCATCCTCATTCTTTAAGCCGACATTGCGTTACTTGGTCTCCTTGATCGTGGTAGCGGTGTTCGTGTTCCCCATTGCCTGGTTTGGCTTGACCTCAATAAAGCCTATTTCAGCGGTGTTTAATAAAGACCGCGTCGTTGTGTTTGATTTCAAGCCGACGTTGGAGAATTACCACGTAACCGTGTTGGGTGGTGAAAAAGCCAGCATGGTCGGTGGACAAAGTGCGTCTATGGGGACCAGTGGAAAAGGGGCCTATGACGGTCGAGGATCTATTTTGTCGTCGGTTATCATTGCTGTCGCCTCAACTTTCTTGGCAACCGCCATTGCGTTGCTGGCAGCCTACGCACTGTCGCGTATGAGATTTTGGGGCGCGCAAGGGTATTTAAACTGGGTGCTATCACAACGTTTTTTGCCTCCCATCGCCATCATCATTCCACTGGTTTTTATCTTTCACGATCTGGGTTTAAGGGATACACATTTTGGAATCATCATCGCGCATACGCTGATCAATATTCCCATCGCGTTGCTTCTACTTAAATCATTTTTTGACGATGTGCCGGTTGAGATTGATCAGGCGGCCATGATTGATGGTGCAACCCGATTCCAATGTTTTTACATGGTGGTGCTTCCCATGATAAGAGGCGGCATCGCAGCAACGGCTGTTCTTTGTTTCATTTTCTCATGGACTGAGTTTATATTGTCTTTGTTTTTAACAAATACCATTAGAACCATTCCTGTGAAAATTACGACGTTCGTGACTTCCACTGGATCAGAGTGGGGTTATATCTCGGCACTGGGAACCGCAGCAATAATCCCGGGGTTTATTTTCATTCTCCTTGTACAAAACCATTTGGTGAGGGGCTTGACAATGGGTGCCATAAAAGACTGATGCCTTTGTAGCATCAACAACATCAACTTGAGGATAGAGACGTGAAATTTAAAAGACATCAAAAGCAAAGTTTCATTATTGATAGTGCTAATGCATTTACCTCCGGGCGAATCTCTAAGCGCGACTTTTTAAAGAAAATGGGTGTTGCGGGGGTGGGTATATCTGCCTATTCCGCAGGCATGTTGGGTACTTCCCGATCCTTCTTTGGAAACGTTGCGCACGCTCAAGAAAATACCACGCCAGAAGAGGTTGCGAATTTTTTACGCGAGGCAGGAAAACCGTATGCGGGTGCCACGATTCGTTATACCTCAGAAGCGACACCGCCGACCAACGTTCTCAATGAATTGAAAAGTGAATTCACCGCTCTTACCGGCATCAATGTAGAGATCGAGATTGTCCCACTAGAGCAAGTGCTGGCTAAGGCTACTCAGGACGTGCAGGGTCAGTTGGGTACCTATGATATTTACTATCTCGATCAGGCGTGGACGTCGACGTTCTCACCTGACACGATTGATCCGCTTGAGTACTATGACGCTAACCCAGATTTGGCGATGCCGAATTTTGATTTTGAAGACTTCTCCAAGCCCTTAGTGGAAGGCATCTGCGAGTACAACGGTAAGTGGATTGGTTTGCCGTTTGACATTCCAATTTTCACCATGCTGTATCGAGCTGATATTTTTGAAAAGCACGGTTTGGAAGTGCCTACCGACTATGAAGCATTCACTAAAGTGGCTGAGTTCATTACGGAAGCTGAGAAAGAAAACAATATTTACGGCACCGGCTTACAAGCCAAGTCAGGTCACTACTCCTTAGAGTGTGATTGGACTCAAGCGGTATGGGGCCATGGTGGTTCTATCTTTGGTGCAGATAAGAACTTCTCGGGTAATGATGCTGAAGGTGTTGAAGGGCTTGAGTGGTATATGAATCTACTCAACAGCGCGCCAGCGTCTTCGGTAACTTCCACTTGGGACGGTCAGTGGCAGATGGGGGCATCCGGTCAAGTGGCCATGATGCAAAGCTGGGCAGAATTATTCCCTGGATGGAACGCGGATGACTCAGAAGTGAAAGGCTTATGGGAAGTGGCCAAGCCACTGCAAGGGCCAGCATCACTCAGATCTCGTGACAATGTCGGTTTTGGTGAAATTCCTAACTGGGGTCACCAAGGCGGCTCCAGTATTGCGTTGTCCCGATATTCCAAAAATATCGAAGCCTCATGGCTGTTCCTACAGTGGGCATGTTCGAAAGACATCATGACTCGCTGCACTTTGGCCGGTGGCTTTGCTCCCATGCGTAATTCCTCTTACGAAGACCCACGTATTATCGAACGAAAAGAACTCAGAGGTGCGGGCACCACACGTCACCTAGACACGGTTAAGTGGACAATCGATAACGCCATGGCGTCAGAGCCTGATTTACCGATTTGGGCAGGAGTTGCCAATAACGAAATTCCTACCGAGTTGGGTAAGTTGCTGACCGGTCAGGATTACGATGGCAATGCGAAGAAGTGCATGGATCAAGTTGCAAAACTGGTTGATGCTGTTGTTGATGAAGCTGAACTAGGCTAAGCACTACGGCGAAGGCTCTGCCCAACGGTTTGGGCAGAGCCTGGTTCGGTTTAGCGCGTTCGATATTATTCGTACCACTTATTACTCCAGAGCATCATGGCCTCAGTAAAAATATCCAAGCTGGAAAAGCAGTACGGTCTGCTAAAGGTGTTGCATAGCCTTGATCTTGAAATAGCTGACGGGAAATTTGTGGTTCTGCTTGGCCCCTCAGGTTGTGGGAAGTCCACTCTGCTGAGAATGATTGCCGGCCTGGAAAAAATCACATCCGGGGATGTGTTCTTTGACGATGTTCGTGTCAACGATGTACATTCTAAAGATCGCAACATCGCCATGGTTTTTCAAAACTATGCGCTTTATGCGCACATGACAGTTCGAAAAAACATGGCTTTTTCCATGCGTCTTAAAAATATTGACAAAAAGATCCAAGATGAAAAAGTCGCTTGGGCATCTTCGATATTAGGGTTAGACGATTATTTAGATCGGTTGCCAAAAGAGCTTTCCGGTGGGCAACGCCAGCGTGTGGCGATGGGTCGAGCCATTGTCCGCGACCCTGACGTGTTCTTGTTCGATGAGCCGTTATCTAACTTGGATGCCAAGCTTCGGGTGCAGATGCGCACCGAGATTAAGGATTTGCATCAGCGATTGAAAACCACCACCGTTTATGTGACACATGATCAGATTGAAGCCATGACCATGGCGGATGAAGTGGTCATTATGCAAGATGGACGAATCATTCAAAGCGGCTCGCCAATGGAAATTTACGATAACCCTAACAGTCTGTTTGTCGCGCAGTTTATTGGCTCGCCGGGCATGAATATTATCGAATGCGATGTCGCTGAAAAAGCAGGTGTAAAATCTGCCAATCACGAGTCACTGTGTTTACCTCTGCCGTCGGATGCGAAGGTTGAAGTGGGTCAGAAAATATTTTATGGCATCAGGCCTGAGCACTTAACGGCCAACAAAGAACCTTCTGCCGAAAGTAACTCATCGCTTACCATCGAGCCGGGCGTTGTTAGAGTGGTTGAACCCACCGGACCAGAAACGCATGTGTACTCAAAACTTGCTGGCCAAGATGTGTGTTCAATTTCTCGTGAGCGTATCACTTGGTCGCCCGGTGAAGCGATTCATTTACAACCGGATCTGCAGCATGTGCATTTGTTTGATGGGCAGACCCAAGTTGCGTTGTGAATTAACAGGAAAGCGATAATGAAAATTGCCATCGCAGGCGACAGCGCAGGGGAGGGCTTGGCTCGAGCCTTGTCAGACCACCTTTCAAAACAGTACCAGGTGTCGGAAATCTCGCACACTTCTACGGGTCCTGATGCGTTTTATGCAAATCTTGCCGACCGGGTGGCGTGCCAAGTTATGGCCGGTGATTTCGATCGTGCGATTCTTGTGTGCGGTAC
>CALGLE010000050.1 GCA_937930305.1 uncultured Granulosicoccaceae bacterium
AACTCGCGATCATCTGAAGCGTAATAGAGTCTCTGCGAGATGTTTCGTTAAATCTCAGTGCAGAACATATCTTACCGTTGTTCCCATCCGCCAGCCGCGAACATGGTTCCAACGAATCACGAATATTTTCGCTACACTATCTATACAGCGGAGAGGTGGCCGAGTGGTCGAAGGCGCCAGCCTGGAAAGTTGGTATACGGGGTAACTCGTATCGAGGGTTCGAATCCCTCTCTCTCCGCCAATTCCAAGAAGGCGAAAATCCCAACCAAGTAATAACTTCAATAAGGACATTGAAGTCAGGCAAGAGAGGGATTCGAACCGTTCGACTGATTGCAAAGCAATCAGGGCATCGCGGTTCACCGCGATGGGGCGAAGCCCCGAGGCAAAGCCGAGCCTATCCCTCCCCAAACCTCGCAAAGAACTCAAGCGTAAAAATAAGCACTGCTTAATCTCAAAAGAGGGGTTCGAACTCGTTCGACTGATTGCAAAGCAATCAGGGCATCGCGGTACCACCGCTATGCCGATAGCTGTTCCATCCTACCCAGCGCCCATCGAACATTTTTACGCACGTCTGGATCGCCATCGTCTTTAAACGGTTCTAGGAACTCACGCGATTCAAGCACGCAGAGTTCACCTAACGCCGCAGCACATTCCTTGCGTAAGTTGGGCACATCTATAGCCATTAGCGGGCCGATATCGAGTGCACTTTCAGTCGCGCCAAGGCGTCCAAGAGTTCTAACTGCTTTGAGTCGAACCTGCCAATAGTCATCATCAAGTGCATTGATTAAATCGGGTATGCAGGTCTTACTACCAGATTTAGTCAACGTCTCTGCGGCCGCTTCGCGAACTTGCCAGTCGCTATCACCCAGTCCGGATACAAGTATTTTTTCTGAGTGATCGGACTTGTTAAAACCTAATGCCGCCAGTGCTGTGCGACGAACCGAGGGATGTTCATCAGTCGATGCGCTGCGCAGAGCTGGAATAGCTGTGCTGTCTTGCAACCATCCAATAACGCTCACCGCCTGACAGCGCACCTTCGGCGATTCATGTTCCAGGGCTGCAATCGCGGGAGCCATGGCTTCCGGTCGGCGCAGTTCCGTAATACCGGCAAGACAAGAGAACAGCGTAAATTCGTCACCGTCCGAGAGTATCGGTAGCAGCGCATCTCCAGCCTCCGGGTCTTTAAGCTCTGTTAAGCTCAGCGCTGCCGCTTCTCGTACAGCTTGTGATTCATCACTAAGTGCTACCACCAACGCGGCAGCGGTCGCTGAGCCATCAAACGCGGTAAGAGCTAAGGCCGCTTGCTTTCGAACGCCTTCATCAGCATCGACTATCGCTTTTGCCAAATGTGGAATGGCCTCGGGATCAGCACTGTTTGCCAATTCGATTACCGCCATGATTCGACTACCGGCCTCGGCATCATCCAGGCCCTCAGCCAGTGTCGATATCTCGTCAAACTCTTCGAACAATTGACTCATGATCGGCTCACTTTAGAAGGTAGGGGATATTGACGGTTACAGCGCCTGTCGGGCAGTCCGCCTCACAAGGCATGCAATACCAACATTCGTCGTATTTCATATGCGCTGTTTTTCGACCATCCAACATGTCGGTAATTCGTAGGACGTCCAGCGGGCAAACTTCGACACAAACTGTGCAACCTTTATCGGCGATACAAAGGTCGTCGTTGACCACTACAGGTACGGTACTCGCGGCATGGGCTAAAGGCATGAAATGCGCTCCGGTGTGTCTAGTGAAAATTTAAAAACAAAGTTATCGACGTGTTTACTTGTGTTCACGTTGCAGCCCGATTACTCGGCTGTCGCAGTCGCAGTCGCTTTGACGCGTTGTTTGTTGTAGGCATCTTTTTCATCGTCTGCGATTTCTACGATGTACGGCTTAACCGGCTCTTTACGGCTGGTGGGTTTCCCATCCTCACCTTTCGTGAGTAAGGTGTGGCAAAACCAGTTTTCATCATCGCGTTCAAATTCAACGCGATTGTGATACAGACCCCAACGGCTTTCAGTACGGTAAAGGGAGGCAGATACCGCCATATCAGCACAATCAAGAATGCTTGAGGCCTCAAGCGATCGCATCAATTCGTGTGAGTCGCGCACGTACATTTGATTTTCCATATCGTCGCGTATCTCTGCAAAGCGCTGCTGTGCCAGTTGCATCTTGGCGGTCACCTTAGGCGGTTGCAGGTAATCGTTTACGAATCGGCGGGTTTTGTATTCGATTTGATTCGGCGGTATACCGTCATCGCGCTTGGTCGCGGCAAGCACTCGAACTCGTTCAGCTTCAACAGCATCGTTGTCGATTTCGGCAAAATCCACATCGGCTGAGAAGTCCAATGCATCCTCGCCTGCAATCGCCCCGTTCGTAAAAG
The DNA here is from genome assembly GCA_937930305.1 of uncultured Granulosicoccaceae bacterium. GTDB lineage: Bacteria > Pseudomonadota > Gammaproteobacteria > Granulosicoccales > Granulosicoccaceae > Granulosicoccus. The sequence continues at coordinate 2,387 of CALGLE010000050.1, forward strand.
CGCCTAGCATGTAGTTGTGTGGCACATTGGCCATATCGCCAGCGGCATAGAGTCCCGGTATCGTGGTCCGAGCGTTTTCATCAACGTACACACCCGATGCAGAATGACCTGAGCAAAAACCGATTTCTGAAATATGCATTTCGATCATGTCTTTGCGATAGTCCGTGCCTCGACCGGCATGAAAGTGCCCTCGGGTTGGTCGTTCAACGATATGCAAAACGCGTTCGATTTCGCTGACGGTCTCTTCTGCCAAATGATTGAGCTTTAGATACACCGGGCCATTACCCGATTGCAGTTCATCGTGAAACTCCTGCATCATTTGTCCCGACCAGTAATCGCATTCGATAAATCGTTCACCGCCAGCATTTGCGGTATAGCCGCCTAAAGGGCCAGCCACATAAGCGCAAGCTGGGCCGTTGTAGTCTTTAATTAACGGGTTAATTTGGTAGCATTCCAAGTTGGCCAGTGCGGCACCGGCGTGGTACGACATGGCATAACCTTCACCGCTGTTTGATGCGTTTTCATAGGTGCCGTACAAGTAACCAGAGCTGGGTAAGCCAAGCCGGCCGGCCGCCCCCATGGACATAATCACTGACTTGGCACGCACCACTAAAAATTCTGCGCTGCGTGTGTTAACGCAGATCGCGCCAGCCACACGTGCATCCGTGGTTAATAGACGTGTCGCCATATACCGATTAATGATGTTGATTCTTGCTTTACGTAATTGTCGATACAGTGCTTTTTTTACGGTATCCCCATTGGGCATTGGCAACACATAAGTACCGATGTGGTGTACTTTTTTTACGTCGTACTCGCCGTTGTTGTCTTTTTGGAATCGAATGCCAAAGCTGTCCAACTCCTGAATGATTGGGTAACACTCTTCCGCGTATCGGTACACAGCGGCTTGGTCGCAAATGCCATCGTTAGCGATGGTGATCTCTTTCGTATACTGCTCGGGCGTGGCATAACCGGGAATCACCGAATTATTTAGCCCGTCCATGCCCATAGAAATGGCGCCCGAACGCTTAACGTTCGCTTTATCCAGCAAGACGACATTGGCTTTAGGGTTTTTCTTTTTCGCCTTGAGTGCTGCCATGGGCCCAGCCGTACCGCCACCGATGACCAATACGTCACAATCAATCTGAGTAATACCGTCGAGGATTTCATCGCTCATCGTCAATAGCCTGCAAGTGTGTTAGGGGTTTAGCTTGAACTGCAAGCTTTCAGATATCTGTCAACTACTTGTCAACGGTGACCATTAGCTCTGTTAAATAGGAAACCGGATAGATAGCGCGGTGATGACCATCGGAGAATTTCACGTTAATACCGGTGGAGCCAACCTGTTCAACACCGGTAATCGTGATATCGGCAGCGACCTCGATGTCGCCCTTGTCTAAGCGCTCACGCAAACTCACAGCGTCTCGAGCGGCCTTGCGCAGCGCAACAGCAGTAACGGCTGCCTTTGCACCTAGTGAGTTCCCAATGAGTAAAGCACGGGCGTCTGGGCTAACAGCGATGGATTCGATCATGGCAAGGATCCGGTGACTTGTTGCAGAGCAGCATGCACCTCACCGTTTCCCAAAAATAGCAACTTATTGACAGACACCCGAATGTGCACTGGGCACAGTTGGCCTATTGAAGCAATTTGGTTAAGAAAACGATGACTTTTGTGGTGACCGATAACTGTATCGCTTGTAAATACACCGATTGTGTGGATTCGTGCCCGGTTGACTGTTTTCACGAAGGCGAAAACATGCTGGTGATCAACCCGGCGGAATGCATTGACTGCGGTGTGTGTGTGCCTGAATGTCCGGCCGATGCCATTCGCCCGGATACCGAAGAGGGCATGGAACCTTGGGTGGAGCTTAACGCGCGCTATACGCAGGTTTGGCCGATTCTCTATTCAACGAAAGAACCGCTGCCCGATGCAGACGAATTCGATGGTAAAGAGCGGAAAATTGAAACGCTTTTCTCCGATAAACCCGCAGAAGTTGCAGCTTAAATGGGAACCCAAGTGACTAACAATACGATCACAGAAAGTGTGCCGGACATAAGTTCTTCACCCGTTCAATCATTACCGGATGCCGCTACGGTTTTAGCGGTTACGCATTGGAATGAGAATCTATTTTCATTCAGTGTAGAGCGTCCGGATTCTTTGCGTTTTCGATCGGGCGAATTTTTAATGCTGGGTTTGATGGGGGAGCCGGACCCCACGACGGGCGTACGAAGACCCTTGCTGCGTGCCTATTCCATTGCATCGCCTTCTTGGGATGAGGAACTTGAGTTCTATTCCATCAAAGTGCCGGATGGGCCATTGACTTCAAGGCTGCAACACATACAGCCAGGGCAGCAGATCATAGTGCGACCAAAACCTGTGGGCACCTTGGTGCTTGATGCGTTGCTGCCAGGTAAGCGTTTATGGCTTTTCGCTACGGGTACCGGCATTGCCCCGTTTGCCTCTTTGCTGCGGGACCCAGAAACCTATGAAAAGTATGAGCAGGTTATTGTTATGCACACATGCCGGCAAGCCTCGGAGCTTGAGTACGGCAGAAAGCTTGTAACAGAGCTACCAAAACACGAAGTGCTGGGGGAGATGGTGGATGGAAGGATCGCGTACTACCCAACTACGACACAAGAAGACTCACCATATACCGGTCGGATAACCGACAACCTGCGTACCGGTCAAGTGTACAAAGACTTGGCCATACCGCCTTTAGATGTGGAAACCGATCGGTGCATGATTTGCGGATCTTTGGGTTTTAACACCGACATCATGGACATGCTCACCGCCGCAGAGTTTTCCGAAGGCATCAATTCAAAGCCATCATCATTTGTTATTGAAAAGGCGTTTGTTGATTAACGCGTGGCTTGGTTAGGTTTGCAAACCAGTCCGTCATGAATCGTTTGAACAGTTAACGTTAGTGATTGATATTTCTATTTTAAATCTTCATTTCTTACGGGTGCAAACCTGAACTTACCAATTTATGCATCACCCTGATGCAAAATTAACACAATGCAAAATCGAAAGTTAAGAGTAGTTTGATTTAAACAGTAAAAGCGTGACCGAAAATAGCTATCCAGAACTGTCGTTAATATCTGTATTTTTGAAATATCAACTTATCGAAATCTAACGGAGCATGAGCATGAGTATGAGTTTGAAAAACCTATCAGTCACCCTTACAGCGGCGGGGCTCATTGCGGCGTCGAGCGTTGCTATGGCAGCAAAGATAGACATAGCGATAGGTCACCAGTCGATGTGTACTGACACCTACACCGCAGGCATTATCGTAAAGGAATTGGGTTTGCTGGAAAAATACTTACCGAAAGAAGGTAAGTACGCAGACGCTGAGTATTCAGTTAGTTGGGCTGATTACAGTTCCGGTGGTCCTATCACAAACCAAATGATGGCGAATAAATTAAACTTTGGCGTAATGGGTGATTACCCGTTAATTGTTAATGGTGCGAAGTTTCAAGAAACCGACAGCTTACGCACACTGTATGTAGCCGGTACCGGCTACAATATGAAAGGCTCTGGCAACGCGATCGTAGTTCCGGTTGCAAGCGATATTTTCTCGATCGATCAACTCAAGGGTAAAGAGGTCTCAACGCCTGTGGGTTCCGCGGCATGGGGCATGTTGTTGAAAGCCATGCAAGACAACAAAATTCCATCGTCTGAGTACACTCTGAAAAATCAAAGTCCAGCGGTAGGGGCTGCGAACATTGCGGCCGGTAAAATCGATGCACATTCAGACTTTTGCCCATGGTCTGAGATCATGGAGTTTCGTGGCACGGGGCGTAAAATTTTCGACGGCTCTGAAACCGGCGTCCCCTATCTACACGGTGTTGTCGTTCGCGAAGATTTTGCCAGTGAATACCCGGAAGTCGTTGAAGCGTTTATCAAGGCAGTTCACGAAGCTGGGGAATGGGTACGTAATGATCCGATGGAAGCGGTGTCACAGCTTGAAGGTTGGACCGGTGTTGAAAAGGAAGTGTTGTATTTGTATTTCTCCAAAGGTGGTCACTTAACACTTGATCCAACCATCAAACCAGACTGGACCGACGCATTGAAATTTAATCATGGGGTATTGGTCGCTGAAAAAGCGATACCGCCATTGGATTTTGATGAGTGGATTACTGAAGACTTCATAAAGACCGCTTATTCCGAGCTAGGTATTGATTACGCCGCTGAACAGGCAATGATGGTTGACCCCGAGCTCGCCAACAAAGATCTACCGTTAGAGATCTGGCATGCACGTGACGGTGTTTCTAACTACGCAGACGAAACCGCCTTCCTTACGGCGATGGCCGAGATGCGCAGTACTGGGGCCAAGCTAAATTCAACGTATGTTTACGATGCGGAAACGGGATTGAAGCTCTTTGGTAAAACAGCCTTTTGGGTGAAAGCCGGGGAAACCTTCGCCACCTTCATGCGCAAGGGTGAAGCAGAAGTCTTTGCGTCGACGAATAACGGTTCCATGCTGACCTTTGATGAAGCGATCGCAGTCTTTCAAACCGATGGTTAGTTCGGGTAGCACACTGACTCATTGAGTTGGTAACTGCACTGGATGGCGGATTCCTCCTCCCGCTGTCCAGTGCCTCTTTTTATCATTTAACAAAAATTGATACGCCAATGATGGAAGTCACTGAAAAAACAGTCACGGATTCAGCGAAGGAAATAGCTGAGCATGCCGTGGACAAAGCTGAGCCATCTTCGATGGCCGATCAAAAACCAGTAACTTCCAACGGAGTCGATGTGTTTGACGGTGCCGACTTGTCTGGGGTCACCGTGGCGTTGTCTAAAGTCTTTAATGCGCAGAATTTACGAACTGTAGGAATCGCGCTCTTTTCGTTGTCTTTGGGTGTGATGCTTTGGCACTTTGCCTCGGTATCCAACTTAAACATTTATATCAATTTCGAGAATGTGCCTTCGCCGTTGAAAGTTTTCTTAGCTTTTCTAGGTCATCTGCAAACCGATGTGTTCTACACACACATCGGTGTATCTATGCGGCGAATATTAATAAGCTATTCGATAGCCGCTTTCATCGGTATTACCGTTGGTGTGATCATGGGCCGATCGGCGATCGCTAGAGCTTTTATCATGCCGTACATCGAGGTGATTCGCCCGATACCCGCCGTTGCCTGGATTCCTTTAGCCATCTTGATGTGGCCGACAGAAGAAAGCTCCATCATTTACATTACATTTTTGGGCGCTCTTTTTCCAATTATTCTCAATACGCTGCACGGCGTAAAGCAAACCCCAGAAGTGTTGGTCAGAGCCGCGCAATCTCTAGGCGCATCGCGTGCGAATATCTTTTTACACGTCGTGTTTCCTGCGGCCTTACCATCCATTTCAGCCGGCTTAGCGATTGGTATGGGGGTGAGTTGGTTTTCATTGTTGGCCGGTGAAATTATTTCAGGTCAATATGGCATTGGCTATTTCACTTGGGATGCTTACAGCATGATTAATTATCAGGATATCGTCGTGGGGATGTTGGTTATCGGGTTTCTTGGAACCGCATCTACCGCTGCGATAAAGCTGATTACAAGCCCCATGCTGAAGTGGCAATCAAAGACTCGCTAGCATGAAACCAACACTTAACATGATAGGTAGCACCATCCAAACCCACTGGAAACAACTGTTTTTGTTCGGTGCTGTGTTTACGGTGCTGTTTCAGGTTTTGATGCTCGTTGCCTTGATGGTCCGATTCCAAGCGATACCTAACTACACAACGTTCTACAACTGGCCCAGTAGCGTAATTACCATAATCCAATCCACCCCGAGTTGGATGGATGTTTGGCCCATCATCGCCGAAGAATGGTTGATCGAAATTGGTTATATGAATTACGACTATGGCATGGGCATATCTGAGTGGAGCTTGAATGTCGTCCCTTACCGAATGTTTGTGTTGATGATCATGGGGATATTGCTCGCGCTGTGTTTGCAATTGGTAAAAAGCGATAGCTGCGCCATTGCTGGTACCGATAACAAGGTTGTGCAAAGTGGCGGTGCCTTTGCCGCACTAAGTGGCGGGACATTGCTGGTTGCTATGACGAATGTCACCATGAGTTGGGTCGTGTGTTGCGCAACACCCAGCTGGGTCGTGGGTCTAGCGATGTTGGGCTTGGGCGTATCGACGTCACTAGCGCTTGAATCCTTGGGGCTGGGTTTATCGCTCGGTGGATTTGCATTGCTAATTTTCGCTGTGTTTTACCTCGCCTGGATCAAAACCCATAAGTACCAACCCCTGCTGGAGGTGACACATGCTTGATTCAGTTAAATACGGTGGTAGCCATTCCGAGCCGAACAACTCACTCAGCAAGGGGGCCATAAACGTATCCGATGTATCCATCGTATTTGGGAAAGGTGAGGACGAGCACCGCGCCGTCGACAACACGGATTTGATGATCAATTCGGGCGAATTTGTCTGCATTCTTGGGCCTTCCGGCTGTGGCAAGTCGACGCTGTTAAATGCGATCGCAGGCTATGTGAAACCCACCACTGGCATGGTGCGCGTGGATGAAAAAATCGTTGAAAAACCGGGCCCTGATCGAGGCATGGTTTTTCAGCAGTACTCATTGCTGCCGTGGAAGACCGTTTTCGAGAACATTGCGTTTGGGCCTCGAATGGCGGGGATCAGTAAACGTGAAGCCAGTTCTATCGCCAATACCTTTTTAAGTATGGTTGGGCTAACCAAGTTTAGAAATCGCTACCCAGCGGAGCTCTCCGGCGGTATGCAACAACGCGTCGGTATCGCTCGAGCCTTGGCTAACTACCCAACCGTGCTGCTGATGGATGAGCCCTTTGGTGCACTGGATGCTCAAACACGGCTCACCATGCAAGAGAACTTGCTGGATATCTGGAAAGAATCGGGAACGACCGTTGTATTCGTGACTCACGATGTAGACGAAGCGGTGTTTCTAGCTGATCGAGTGTTGGTGATGAGTGCAGCACCTGGGCGCATTGTTGAAGATCTCTCTATTGAGCTGCCTCGACCTCGGAATATCGACATGATTGTTGAGCCTGACTACGTGAAGGCTCGAAAGAATTGTTTGGACATCATTCGAACCGAAAGCCTGCGGGCGTTTGAGCAACAGAACCAATGAAATCTATTACAAAACAGGTGGTCCGGTCTGTAGTTGCGATCACTTTCTACCTTCTCACTAGCCCCCTGAATGCCCAGGTGCAGGGTGTCGAATTAGACAAGCCTGAACTGATTCCATCTTTTACGTTGTCTGATAAAGAGGGCACAACTTTCACCGATCATGATTTAAAAAACCAATGGACACTGTTAATGTTTGGTTTCAACTCGTGTCCGGATGTTTGTCCGTTTACTTTGGGGAATTTAGAAGCGGCTGTTGCGGAAACAGCCGTTCGTGTGCACCCAGACAGTGTGCCAAAGGTGGTTTACATATCGGTAGATCCAGGGCGTGATCGCGATGTTGTCAGCGACTATGCCAAATTCTTTCATCCCGATTTTCTGGGCGTCACCGGCGAACAAGAACAAATTGATGTGCTGATTAAGGCAACCGATAGCTTTTATCGTTTTATGCCAGCTGATGACAATGGTTACTACGAAGTGCAGCACAGTTCTTCAGTATCCGTAGTTGGTCCGGACGGCATGTTACGCGCAAAGCTTCAGCCGCCATTTGATCCCGGTAAAACAGCAGAATTTCTTGCTCGCCAACAAATTAAGTTTCGACGGAAGTCCATACAATGAAAATATTGCTTGCCGGGCTGTTAGCTTTTTATTCTTCGTTAGCTGATGCCGGTGATCTCTTCATTCGTGATGCCTACATTCCGCCGCTGCCACCGGTTGGTAAGGTGTATGCCGCCTACATGATCATCAGCAATAAGAGCGAACGAGCACGCACCTTAGTCGGCGTTCGAGCCGCAGCATTTACCATGGCGCATGTTCACGAAAGTAAGATTATCGATGGCGTCGCTAGTATGCAGTCCGTCAAGGCGCTCGAAGTGCCTGCGGGCAAGTCGATTGCCATGATGCCGGGCCGGATTCATGTGATGCTAATTAAGCCCACCGTAGATATTGCTGCGCACGACACGGTGATACTTGAACTTATGTTCGCCGATGGCGAGGTGGTGTCGGTTAATGCCGAGCTTGGCAAGATTAATTAGATGAGCCGCTTTTTGCTAAGGCCCATCGTTTTAACGTTGGTGTTCTTGCCTTTGTCCGTTGGGGCCGGGATGCTAGAAGAGGGGATCGAGCCATACGAGAAGTGTGCTTTATGTCATGGCCTGTTCGGTGATTCGTCGCGCGATAAATTTCCAAAACTGGCCGGTCAACCTCAAGCCTATCTGGAGGCCCAAATTCGTGACTTCTTGTCGGGTGCTCGGAGCAATGATGGAGGTCAAATGGCCGCTGTTGTCACCGAACTGGAAGACAATGACATCTCGCTAGTGGCCCAATGGTTTTCGTCTCAGGCGAATCCTGAACCGGCGGCGCAAAGTGATGCAGTGGGGGAACAACGGTTCATAAGTGTTGGGTGTGCGGTGTGCCATGTCGATTCACAATCGGGTGAAATGCCGAGACTGCATGCGCAACACGCCAGTTATCTGGCAAAGCAGATGCGTGATTTTCGTGACGGTGCTCGAACCGTTGAAGCCGATGGTCAAAAGCTGAAACAGCTAGCGGAGTTATCAGACTCAGACATTGTGTCAGTCGCTCATTATTTGTCGGCACAGCCCAGGCAGAATTCAAAATGAGTGGTGAAACGTCTGCCATATTTTTATCAGAATACTTGCTGGACCTACACGCCGGTTCGGCTTTCCTTGATGGATTAAATGCACAGGACCGTGAGTCTTTGACTGCCCAGGGTGCACGATCAAAACTGGATAAAGGCGAGCGTGTGTTCAATCAAGGTGACAAGCATGTGGGTATTTGGATTATAGAATCGGGTCGGGTTCGAACTTACTACGCTGGGCCCACGGGCCGAGAAATCACATTGGCGTATTGGACCCCAGGTCATTTTGTCGGTGGCCCGGAAGTATTCGGTGGTGGGCGGCATGTATGGTCCGCAGATGTGTTGGAAGACAACACCGGTTTATTGTTTGTCTCAGGGGCCTCGCTACGGAAACTCGTGTCTGAGGTGCCTGATATTGCCATCACGCTCATAGAAGGTTTAGTGGCCAAAGGTAAAACGTATTCGGCCCTGATACAAATGTTGGGTACACGCTCGGTTTCTGGTCGCTTGCAGCAGCTCCTACTGATCTTGGCCTACAACCACAGTCGGGAAGGTACCAACGGATTAGTGATAACTCGTACCATGACGAATGAGCAGATCGCAGCCATTGTGGGTGCAACCAGGCAGTGGGTGACGCAGTCCCTTGAGAACCTGCAACGAAAGGGTGTGTTATCCGTTTCGCGTAAGGAGATCATTGTTCATCATCCGGAAAGCCTAAGAGAATAATTGTTTTCAGTAATCATATTCTCCCACCTTTCACTCCCGCAAATCATGCCCACAAAACCGACACGCATCGCCGTCTTTAAACCAATTGCGCTTACGCACTTCCATGGTGGCGCATTGGCGGCAGAAGCGTGTGGTTTGGCTAATGATTATTGCTACCAGCATGATCCCTGACCCCAACAGTTCGCCCAAGCTTAAGCCAGCGATTGAGCTAGGCGTTGTGTGATGCAGGGTGAAATAGAGCGCTAAACACCCACCGAATGCGAGAATGAAGGGTGTCCACAGGCGCTTTTTCAACGCAACGTTGTCTGACCAGCGGAACCACAAATAAGCGCCAACGCCTAAGGCGGTAGTTACCAAAAATACGGTTTCTGTCAGTGACATACAAATAACCCGATTTTCGGGATGGGCGGCTGGAATCTGAGCCAGTGATTATACGCGTCAGGAAAATTCAACTCCCATCCCTACCGATCAGCTTAAACGAGGAGTTCCATTGAGCGTGGACTGGTCTACATTCTGGTCAGGTCGAGCTGATGCAGCGCCGTTGTCGGGTGTGCGCTATTACGCGTTATGTACCCGAAAGTGCGGAATTGTGCCGCCCAGGTCTGGCCTCGGGTGTGGCAATCTGGAGATTGTAGGATTTAATCCGATAAAACCAATCATGAAATATTCGAAATCTGTTTTGGCCAGTGTAGCGGCCTGTGCGTTGTCGGTTTTCCCCAGTCTGGGTTCAGCGGATGATGGGGCTAATTATGATCCGTCCGATTTTGACGATGTCACCGCCATAATCGGTGGGGTGGTATCGCCGCTTGGGAATTTTCCATCCTCAGTGGCTCTGCTAAAACCCTCTAGCACCAACACCTTGTTTGAGCGTCAATTTTGTGGTGGCACGGCCATATCGGCAAACTACATATTGACCGCGGCGCATTGCATGTTCTCCGCTGTGGGTGAGCTTACAGCCAGTGATGTTTTGGTGGCGGGAAATTTTGTTGATTTGAACAACGAAAGCCCGGCAGAAATACCTGTGGCGCAAATTTTCATCAATCCGTACTACGACGATGACGACCCCTTCGCAGAGAACGATATTGCCTTATTGCGCACGCAAATCCCTCACAACATCCCGCCGGTGCAGTTGTTCAATGGGGATTCACGCAAACTCACCGGTGAGCTGGCATCCATCGTCGGTTGGGGTGTCACGCAAACCACGCCCACCGCGTTTGCTAGTGTGTTACAGGAAGCTCAAGTGCCCGTTACCGATTTCGCCACGTGCAACAATGTATACAACAGTGGTTTAAGCAATGCGCATATGTGTGCAGGTTTTCAAGCTGGGGGCGTTGACGCGTGTCAAGGTGACAGTGGCGGTCCGTTAATGATTGTAGAAGGGGAGCAAATTATTCAAGTGGGCATCACGAGTTTTGGTGATGGTTGTGCGCTTCCCGATGCATACGGGGTATATTCCAACGTGGAACGATACGAAACTTGGGTGAGTCAAATAGTGCCAAATTCTACAAACGGACGTTCGTTGTTTACATCTCCAACGCGATTTGTCAAAACGCCGCCGGAAGAAGGTAAGTCAAATTTTGGCTTAGGTTCTGCGGATCACATTCTAGTGTTATTGTTACTTGGGGTCGCTGGGTTGCGCAGTCAAGCGCGTCGCGTGGCTCGTTTGATGGGAGTATCAGCGGCAGCTGTGGTTCTCGCAGGTTGCGTAACGGACCTACCGGCTTCTACGAATGAAGCAGTTGCCGTGAATACGACAAGTAAAAAGGTGAGTGGGGATGTCAAAGGTGTTAGCTCTATGAAAAATGAATTAGTGGTTGAAGCTTCGGAAGAATATAAGGGCTTGCCAACGTTTGATGGTGTTGCGCTAACGCATCGTCGCGATGAGGCCTTAAGCATTGCTGAAGCACGCTATGGCGTGTCTCCCACCTGTGAAGGCAAGAAAGTGGCACCGCGCAACTCGCGTCGCGCAGACTTCTACGAGCGCTGTGATTTCACCGGATTATCGACTGAGTTTGAAGGCGGCACCATTACATCGGTCACTTATCATTTACTCAGTGCGCGAATCGTTCAAATCGACGCCACCTTAGCGGGTGCAGCCGTTGCCATGGCGCCATTGGCTAATTCTTTGGATGCCATGCTGGGTGAATCGGATTTCAGTGCCGATGCTTTGAAAGCAACTGATGGCAAATTACCGCAGGCCATCTACCACTGGGTTAAGTCACCCGACATGGCCTTGGCTCGCTTGCAAACCAGCGCTGCAGCGGATGACGAATCGTTTGAACTCTCTATCCAGTATCCTAGCGTTGCCGATACGATTGCGGAATTGCCTGCACTGTAACTTGGATTTGCTAAATTGCTAAATTGCTAAATTGCTGAATGCTGACATGCAGTTGTCAGCGTTCAGCAAGTCGTTTTTGCACTTATTCACTTAGCGCTTTCAAAAACTCAACTAAATCGTTTCGTTCGCTGCTCGTCCAATTGTTTGGTTTAAGAATCGCCTCGCCTTTGCTGTGCAGTCTGGATGGATCAATGTCAGCGTAGTAGTCCACCACCTCCCGTAACGTCGCTAAGCTGCCATCGTGCATGTAAGGCGCTGTGGATAACAGATTTCGTAGTGAGGGTGTGCGCCATTGTCCGAATGTTATTTGTCCTGTTTTCACTGATGTGGTTTTTAGAATATCGGATGGCTCTTTTGTGCCGTTGAAGTAGCCGTCAAGATTGTATGGGTCTTTTTTAAGCCGCTTTATGCCAGCCAACCTGCCGGGGTCAACTTGCCCCACAGCGGTGAAGAACGGCCGACCAATGTCGTGGAATTCACCATTGGAAAAGTTGGGCCCGAAATGACACACAAAACAGTTGCCTTCACCAAAGAACAGTTTCATACCACGTTGTGCGGATATGGACATAAACTGCTCAGCCGCGGGATTGTTTTCGCCGTTGATTAAATCGGCAACGAACTGATCAAACCGGGTTTCATGGGATGTCAGTGTGCGAAGGTAGGCCCCAATGAACTTTCCAACCGCTACCACCAAAGCTTCATCGTTTAAGTGTTTTATATCGATACCAGCTTCACTCAGGGATTGATTAAGGGTGTTGGAACGGCGTAAGGTGTTTGCTAAGTCTTCGATGTTGGAGGCCATTTCCACTTCCGACAACATCGGCCTCAAACTGGCGGCCCAAAGACTATCAGCACCGCCATCCCAACCAAACCACCGTTGGTAGCCGACGTTAAGTAAACCTTGCGTGTTTCGAACGTGCGGCTGAGCGCCAGCGACAGACACCGCTGTGGTCTCGGCTAAACCGTGCTCACTTTGATGGCACGTCGCACATGAGATGGATTGATTGCCAGAGAGCGCTGTATCGTTAAACAACACAGCGCCAAGTTCCTCAGCCCATGCTTCGCCTGAATATTCATTACCGGGGTCAGCGGGAACAGATGGTGGCCACGTAGCAAACGTTTTTAGCAAGCTCAGTTCGCTGTCGCTGAAGTTCAACTCCTCGGCAACGCCGGGTGTGGATACCAAACACACGGCAAAAACCAGCGGTAAAACCCGCTTTAAAGTTTGCTGTTGGATGCGCATGGCAAACCCCAATTAATTCACCTGAAACTCATCGCGAAGCTGTGTGCGTGCGCCTTGTTTGCGCACCGTCACCAACCATTGCCACTCACCGGGCATGTGCAGTCGAAGGCCATCGACTTGCACGCTAATGGCATCAGCGCTTCTGGTAATCACATGATGTGCGGGCGTGTAGTTCATACCGTGGCCGTGTGCCGGCATGGATGCATCGAGTACGACTTCGGCTGTGTCCAACTCATCGCCACAAACGGTAAGCTTGACGGAAAACGCTTCACCCACGGTTATGGGGCCGATGGGTTGTAACAATACTTTAGGTTGATCCCCCATGGCGATGATGTTGTTGCCCGTATCAGTGCAAGTCAGGGTTGAGATTGCGTCTTGCTTCGCAGGTGCTGTTTTTTGTAAGGCTTTATTTTCTAACCACACCGGCATGATCAAGTCGTGCGCGTTTTTCCATGCGATGTTTTCGGCCAACTCAGCCGGTAGGGTATCAAGCCATACGCGAGCAGCGGCTGCGTGGTCGGGTATGTAGTACATGCGCTCGGGCGTGTAGGTGTCTGTGCCCAGCATGATGCGAGTGGGGTGCTCATCAAACAGAGCACGCCATTCAGATGAGAGTTGCCCGCCACTGCCCACTTCACCACGAAACGCCAAGTCCACCCATAAACGATCGTGCTTTGACAGCATGTCTGAGACAAATTCGGGTTCATCAAAACCGGCGTGTGCCCAAAGCACTTTAACTTGGCTGTCTTGCGCTAGCAGTCGTTCAACCGCGTCGGCGTCAGAATGTGCATGAAGAATGAGGTTATGTTCTACCGCCAGTTCAACAATGCGGCGAGGGATTTCGAGTTCTGCATCAGATCCGTATAAATGAAATTCGCCGATGGTGGCGTAACGATATCGGGTGAGTAAGTCTTCCACGTAATTCAGATTGTCTTGATTTCGAAACCAACTATTGAGCTCACCGCGTTGAGTGTAAGGGCGCAAACCCGGCACAATCAGATCGGGCGCAAGATCCACCAACAATTGCGTGCCCCGGTCATCGGAGCTGGATACCAGCGCCAGTTTCAAATTCGCTTCGCGCATAATTTCAATAACACGCGCAGGGGGTGTGAGCTCGACTGAATCATGGCTGTAGTGCAGGTGGGCGTCAGAGATGGGGAGGGTTTCGTCGTGCGCGTCTGCACGCACATCCAAAATTGTCAATGCGCTGCAAAGCAGGAGTGCGCCGCCGAGTAGGGCTTGTGTTTGCACGCGATGCGGTGTTGGGTTTTTGTTGGCCTGCACAGCTGCCTCCGGGAGCGACATAGGGTAATGTCTTGTCAGTTTACTTCACCGGTCACGGCCTGTCGAAAGATTAACGGGTTTGAAACGCTCGTCACTTAAGTGAGCCAGTTTAAGTCCGCAGCCGTCTGTGCCGGTGTTCTGTGCTGAATCAATGCCCGATCAATCACACACTCTGCAGCAGTTGTAGCCACGGCTTGCTTAGCCACCGATAGGCGAACTTCATACAGCTTGCTTAAATGTTCGACCACTTCTGCACGAAATGGCTCGTACTCATCCAGCACTTTAAGCGATGCAGGGGTTATCTTCTCGGGGCTATTAAAGTTTGCCACTAGCCGTTTGGGTCTGTCTTGCAGTGTACATTTATCAATGACGTTTGCAATTTGCTCATCGCTGGCATGGCTAAGCCACCCCTTAAACCCTTTGGATGCCGCGATTTCAGCGCGGTTGTCGTCATTGTTTTTATTGTCTGGCACCTTAGCGATGATCACATCATTGGATAGGTGTGATTGCATGGCGTATACCGGGGTGTTTGATTTTCGTATCGCACGAATCTTTCGATACAAACGCTGACTGGTGGTGAGATGGACGAGAGTGGAGGCCAACAGCACCTCAGGTAAGGCAGGGCTTGCGGAAAATAAATCCCAGTCCGAGCACGCTGCTCGCATAAACGGTGTGGCAAGAACAGATGCGTGAGCGCGTAAGCAGCGTTCAACTCGTGAGCTGATAAATTGATGGTGCACATGGCTGCCATCGTCTTCATCATAGATAAACAAACCCACCGTGTCGGTGTTTAAGATGATGTAGGCCGCGAGCAAAGCGCCATGATCAGCAGGGTTGATTTTGCGTTGGTGTCCGAGTTCTGGGGAACCGTGCACAATGTGAAAAGCGGCAGCCCCCAATTGATTCGATTGGGTTACATCCACCGAAGGACTAAGATAAAGCTCGTTCGTGGCGAGTGGCGTGCTCAGTTGACTTAACTGGTTTCGTCGTTGTTGTCAGTGCTTGAATGATCACTGGCAATGTTGGTATGGCGAATGTCTCGGCCTTTAACCAAATACACCACGTATTCGCAGATGTTCACTGAGTGATCGCCAATGCGCTCTAATGCCCGAGCGCACCAAGTGATTTTTAAAATTTCGGTTACCCGTCTTGGGTCTTCCACCAAATGCGTGGTGAGTAGGCGGGTGAGGTTTTCATATTCAGCGTTCACATCCTCATCGCGTTGTGCGATGGTGAGAGCTGCATCGGCATCCAAGCGCGCAAACGCATCGAGTGAATCGTGCAACATCGAACGCACTAAGCCACCTAAGTGACGCAGTTCTTTTCGGTATTCTAAGGTGCGATTACTGCTGGAGAGCTCAGCCGCAAAGCGACCTAACTTCTCGGCCTCATCCCCGATGCGCTCTAGGTCGGTAATGGCTTTAATGACAGCGACGATTAAACGCAAATCGCTGGCTGTGGGGGCACGGCGGGCCAACACCTGAATGCACTCCTCGTCAATCTCTACTTCCATCGCGTTCACTTCGTAATCAGAGCGCGAGACTTGTTCCGCTAAATCGCCATCGTTTTCTAACAGCGCGGTTAACCCGTTGGTGACTTGTTGTTCCACCAACCCACCCATCGCCAAGACGCGATTACGGATGTCTTCCAGTTCTTGATTGAACTGCTGTGAGATGTGTTGATCGAGATGCAGCTTGTCCATAGAAATTTACCCAAAACGACCGGTGATGTAATTTTCCGTCAGTTCGTGTGACGGGTTGGTGAAAATGGTTTTGGTCTCGCCCACTTCAACCAACTTGCCTAAATGAAAATAGGCGGTGCGTTGTGATACACGAGCCGCCTGTTGCATAGAGTGCGTCACGATCGCAATCGCGTAGTTCTCTCGCAGTTCATCAATTAATTCTTCAATGCGCGCTGTGGCGATGGGATCGAGCGCAGAACACGGCTCATCCATTAATATCACCTCGGGACTGACTGCAATGGTTCTGGCGATGCACAAGCGTTGCTGCTGCCCCCCAGAAAGACTGGTGCCTGGTGCGTTCAAACGATCTTTCACTTCATCAAACAAGCCCGCGCGATGCAAACTGGATTCGACAATGTCATCCAGTTCGGCGCGATTGTTCGCCAGGCCGTGAATCTTTGGCCCATAGGCGACGTTGTCGTAAATGCTTTTTGCAAAGGGATTGGGCTTTTGAAACACCATGCCCACCCGAGCTCGCAACATAACAGGATCCATTGCGCTGCTGTACAGGCTTTCACCTTCTAAGGTGATGTTACCGCTGACTTTGCAACTGGGAATGGTGTCGTTCATGCGGTTTAAGCAACGTAAAAACGTTGACTTACCGCAACCGGATGGGCCGATCATGGCCACCACTTCATTCTTGGCAACATCTAAGGTAACGTCATAGATGGCTTGCTTTTCCGCGTAGAACACGTCCACGTTTTCAGCTTGCATCTTGGGGTCGTCAACGGTAACGCGCCCAACCGTTTCGGTTAGGGCATCAAAAGCTTCTTTGGCGGCATCTGACACGTGAATTACATTCCTACTTAAATGACTCGAGAAAAAGCTCAAGTAAAAAACGGGGTAACACTTGAGAAACAACTGCGGCTAAGCGACGCGTTACAAATGCAACGCTTACCAACGACGTTCAAACTTCTTACGCAATAGAACAGCGGCTAAATTCATGACAATCAAAAAGGCCAACAACACCATGATGGCCGCCGAGGTGCGTTCGGTAAATGCACGTTCGGGCGCATCAGCCCATAAAAACACTTGCACCGGCAACACCGTGGACGGATCAGTCACACTGCCGGGTATGTCCACAATAAACGCAACCATGCCAATCATCAACAACGGTGCGGTTTCCCCTAGCGCTTGAGCTAGCCCAATAATCGTTCCGGTGAGGATTCCAGGCATAGCCAGAGGCAAGACATGGTGCGTGACCACCTGCACAGGGGATGCGCCTAAACCACGTGCAGCCTCTCGAATGGAGGGTGGCACCGCTTTTAAAGCCGCTCGGCTAGAGATAATGATGGTGGGCAGTGTCATCAAACTCAATACCACGCCCCCAACCACTGGGGCAGAGCGAGGCAATTGCAGATAATTGATGAACACCGCCAAGCCCAGTAAGCCGAACACAATGGAAGGCACGGCGGCCAGATTGTTGATGTTCACTTCCACCAGATCCGTCCAGCGGTTTTGCGGCGCAAATTCTTCTAAGTAAATGGCGGCCGCCACCGCGATCGGAAAGGAAAGGGCAAAGGTAATTAACAAGGTATAGGCCGAACCCACTAAGGCCGCTCGAATACCGGCTTGCTCGGGTTCGCGTGAATTGCCGTTCGTAAAGAAGGTGGAGCTGATGCGAACATCGGTATCGCCTGCGTCTTTAAACGATTGCAACCAACCGAGTTGATCTTTGTTGAGTCGAGTGACTAAGGCGGATGAATCGTTTTTAAATTCACCGCGTCGAATGGGCTTACTTAAGTCTTTGTTCCGTTTAATGAGCGCATCGGCTTCATCGTCGGCCAACAACCACAGCGATACGGTTTGGCCAAATTGCTCGCGATTGTTAATCATGTATTCGGCTAAGGCGTACTCAGCACCCGAGCTTACTAAGGCGTATAAGTTTTTCTTGGCTTTGCGCTTTTTGACATCCGGAAATCGATCTCGCATCGCAGACTTTATCGCGCCTGAGAAATTTGCTCCTTGCATCTCGGCATCACTGACTGTGCCACCCACACCTAAGGTGTCTTCATTGAGCGTGATGTCCACTTTCAAATAAGTGGCCTGAAACGCGGGCATCCCTTTGTATATGATGCTGCCCAAAAGAATCACTAAAAATCCTAAGCTGGCCGCAATGGCGGTGATGCCAAAGCCACGAAACAACTTCTCTTTTAAATAGCGTTTTTTAAGCGTTGCGCGTACGCGCTGGGTGGTCTCGTCACTCATTCGTATTGCTCCCGGTAACGACGCACCACAATTAAGGCTATGACGTTCAATATCAGTGTGGCCACAAACAACATTAATCCTAAGGCAAAAGCGGCTAGGGTTTTGGCGCTGTCAAACTCTTGGTCACCGGTGAGTAGGGTGACAATTTGCACCGTCACTGTAGTCACGGCTTCTAAGGGGTTGGCGGTGAGGTTGGCCGCAAGTCCTGCAGCCATCACCACAATCATGGTTTCACCAATGGCGCGCGAAGCGGCTAATAACACACCACCCACAATGCCTGGCAATGCAGCGGGAATCACGACTTTGCGAATGGTTTCTGAATGCGTTGCCCCTAAACCAAACGAGCCATCGCGCATGGATTGTGGCACCGCTGTTATCACATCATCCGATAAGGATGAGACGAATGGGATGATCATGATGCCCATCACAAGACCTGCTGCCAGTGCGCTTTCCGATGCCACACTTAAGCCAACAGATTGTCCGATGTCTTTAATAATGGGTGCCACAGTTAAGGCGGCGAATACGCCGTACACCACGGTGGGAATGCCCGCCAGCATTTCCAATAAAGGTTTGACGATGGCGCGCATTCTGGGGCTTGCGTACTCGGCTAAATAAATGGCCGACATCAAACCAAAGGGTACGGCGACGATCATCGCGATCAATGAAATCAGTAAAGTACCGGTGAACAGAGGCACAGCACCAAACGATCCAGTAGAGCCCACTTGATCGGTACGAATCGCGGTTTGCGGGCTCCACTTCACACCGGTAACAAAGTCGAAAATGTTCACTTGACCAAAGAAGCGGATGGATTCAAACAGCACCGACAACACGATGCCTAAGGTGGTTAGGATAGCGATCGAGGCACACAATAATAAAAAGCCTTTGATCACCGCCTCAACGCGGTGTCGTGCAGTTAACTTGGGAGTGATGCGTTTCAGGGCTAACACGCCAAGCACAATGGCGGTGCACAACACTAAAACAAAAAGACCTAAGGTGGCGTTCTTTTGTAAGCCATCTAAGCGGGTGGCGGTGGCTTGTTTAACGGGATCGAGAAGCGAATCGATTTTTCCTGAATCCACCGCGTTGTTTATTTCATTGCGATACAGGGATACCGATTTTTCACCTTGTGCGTGAATCGCATCGGGAATGCTGCTGGCCAGCAGAGAATCCACCACGGCCGGTTCGAATAACTTCCACAACACCATGATGAGCAACGCGGGGATCGCACACCAAAGCGCCACGAGTGTGCCGTAGTGGGAGGGCAGGGAATGCATGCCCTTGAGTCCGCCGTTGGTTTTCGCCACCGAGTACGCTCGGTGGCGACCAAACAAGAAATACAGGAACGTCAGTAACAGTATGACGATGGTTAAATGGGTTACTGACAACGATTCCATGCAGAGGTTACTCTTCTTCGATACCTTCGAGCGTTTCAAGCGCTGCTATGGCAGCACCAGTTTCTTCTCGTAATTCTTCGTTCAGAGGAATCATACCCTTATCGGCTAAGTAACCGTCCTCACCCCACGTGCCTTCTTTGGTGAATTCAGCTAAGTATTCTTCAATGCCGGGTACCGTTCCCACGTGTTGCTTCTTAACATAGAAGTATAGAGGTCGAGAGATCGGGTAGTCACCTTCAGCGATCGCATCGAATTCTGCCTCAAAACCACCGATCAATGAACTTTGTACGATGTCATCGTTTTGCTCAAGAAAGCTAAAGCCAAATATCCCCAACGCATCGGAGTTGGCTTGCAGTTTTTGCACAATTAAGTTGTCGTTCTCACCCGCCTCAACATAAGCACCGTCTTCGCGCATAGTGTGGCAAACCGCTTTAAATTGGTTTTTATCGTCTGATTTCATTTTCTTGATGAAGTCAAACGCTTGACAACCGCCTTCCATCGCCAGTTCTGCAAACGCATCTCGTGTCCCCGAGGTGGGCGGTGGGCCTAACACTTCAATTTTAACCGCAGGCAAATCGGGATTAATTTCAGACCACAGGGTATAGGGGTTTTCCACCAACGAATCACTGCCGTCGGGGTTAGGAACTTGCTCAGCCAGCGCTAAGAAAATATCTTTCAGTTCCAGTTCAAACTGATCCGCATCGACCGAGTTGGCAAACGCAATGCCATCGAATCCGATCAGCACTTCTATGACGTCTGAGACGCCGTTCTCTTGGCATTGCTCAAACTCGCTGGCTTTAATGCGACGCGATGAATTAGTGATATCGGGAGTATCGACGCCGATGCCCGCACAAAACAGCTTCAGACCCCCACCGGAGCCGGTCGATTCAATTTTAGGGGTGTTGAATGCGGTTGATTTACCGAATTTCTCAGCCACCACAGTAGCGAACGGATAAACCGTTGAGCTACCAACGACGTTGATGTAGTCCCTGGCTTGGGCAACTGACGATACGCTCAAAGCCAGCAGGGATGCAGGTAGGAGGAGGTGCTTTACCATGATCGATGTGTCCTTTAAAATATATAATCGAAGTTTTTTGTGATCTTCTATTTCGGCAGTATCGACCCGGAATATGACACCCATGTTACGAGGGCGAAAAAAGGGTTAAATTCTTAAAAATTTGAGGCTTGATCGGCCAAATATTCGACACGTTTCGCAGGAAAATGAACCGCAAATTCAGAGCCTTCACCGGGAATGCTGTCAATGAGCAGCTGGCCACCGTGGCGTTGTGCGATATGTTTCACAATGGCTAATCCTAGACCAGTGCCACCACTTTCCCGAGCTCGCGCTCGATCGACTCGATAAAAACGTTCACTTAAGCGCGGTAAGTGACGATGCTCAATACCAATGCCGTTATCGCTCACCATTAAGCAAGCGCCGGCAAATTCATCGGTGGTCGCGCCTTGATTCATCGCGGCGGTACTGTCCAGCACATCTTCCTGTGTCCAAGTCACTTTGATGAGTGCCCCCTGGCCAGAATACTTCACGGCATTTTGCAATAAGTTTTGTACCACGCTGTAAAGCTCTTCGTAGTTACCACGTAACGCCAGTGTTTCATCCAATTCCAACACCCATTCATGTTGGATACTGGAGGTGTTGCGTAAATCGGTTACCAATGAATTCACTAAATCGGCAACGGCCACCACATCGCCTTCGTTTTCACCCAAGGGGTTGCCTTCCAAACGAGACAAACTCAGTAGCTTTTGCACAATGTGCATCATGCGATTACTTTGCTCTTCCACTTTTTCAATCGCGTTACGCGAGGATTCATCAATGCTCGGGTTTTCCAACAACATTTCGGTGTAGCCGCGAATCACCGTTAATGGCGTACGAAGTTCATGGCTAACATCATCCACAAAGTCTTTGCGCATTTCTCTAAGTCGCGTGCGCTGCGTGACATCGCGTGCCACTAACACACTCATTCCGCGACCTGAAGGAATACGCCGGCAAGCTAACATGAGAGTGGAGTTCGACGGCGCCACCATTTCAATTTCGCTGCCTGGGTCTTCCAATTGCAGGAATGCATGGAAATCAGGATCGCGAATTAAGTTACTGATGCGCTGGCCTCGATCGCGATCGCTGTGCACGTTTAACAACGTGCGTGCCGCCACATTGGCCCAGCGTATGACATTGTTCGCATCAATCACCACGGTGGCATCGGGCAGTTCAGAAGCCAAGTTATTAAACTGCAGCAACGAGCGTTTATAACGATTTTTTTGTTTTCGGCTGTAGGACTTTTCGCGGTGAACCAGCCGCACGATATCGTCCATCATGCCCAGAGTGGGTGGCGCTGATCGTTGTGAGCCACCGGCGCTAAGCCACTTCACAATTTGCTTGACCCGAATGAGCATCCAAGCGATGTATCCGATGGCGGCCACAAGCAAGGCTTGTAGTGGAAAACCCAGAAGCCATCCGGCTGCCGTGATGGTCACGGCACCCAGAATCAACCACCAGACTTCTTTGCGCCAAGAAACAGGCATTTAAGAGAAGTACAGACCCACGATGCCACGCATGATAACTAAGATAAATGGCCGCGGGTTGTACGACGAGGATTAGATTCAGGCTTTGAGCAACCGGTAACCTGCACCGCGCACTGTTTCTATCACATCGTCCAGATTTGCCGAACGCAACGCTTTTCGAAGTCTCAATATCTGCACATCCACGGTGCGCTCTTCAATGTAAGTGTCGGTTCCCCACACGCTGTCCAATAATTGAGCACGGCTATACACCCGATCTGGGTTAATCATAAAATGACGCAGCAGCTTAAATTCGGTGTGATTTAATTCAATCGTCTGATCATTGACGCTGACGCGATGGGTTTGCGGGTGCAAAGACAGCGCTCCATTGGTCAGCGGTTGATCGGATGCATAATTTAACGTACGCCGCAGTAGGGCCCGAATGCGACTTTGTAATTCCCGCGGTGAGAACGGTTTGGTGATGTAATCATCAGCGCCGGCGTCAAGGCCTGTGGTGATGTCGTGTTCTGAGGTTCGAGCGGTAATCATGATCACCGCGATGTCGCGCAAGTTCTCATCGGCTCGGATGTTTCGCACCAGCTCCAGCCCACTGCTGCCTGGCAACATCCAATCAATCAGGGCCAGCTCGAAGCGTTGGGTGGCCAGGGCGGTACGAGCCTCGCCAGCCGTGCCGGTATGGACTGGTGAGTAGCCTGCTTGGGTTAGGCTTTCCACCAACATCTCGGCGATGGCAGATTCGTCTTCAACAATCAGTAGGTTTTTGTTTGTCATGGATATGGGTTATTGGGCTGTCGTTTTGCGGCAAATGCCTTTGCCAACAGAATCGGTTGCGTCAAATGGCTGATACCGCCACAATATATATTCAATGGTGCTTCGCATCGGCATTCTCGCGACGAGAAACTGTTAACCCCGTCAGGCCCGGAAGGGAGCAGCGGCAGCAGTGGATTCGGGTGCCGGGGCTTCGCTGGTGTGGAGCGCCTTCCCTCATTTTACTTAGTCGATCTGATCGATGAGCTACCAAGTTCTCGCGCGAAAGTGGCGACCGCAGCAATTCCGCGACATGATCGGTCAAGAGCATGTCCTGAAAGCGCTGGTGAACGCGTTGGACACCGATCGGCTGCATCATGCCTATTTGTTCACCGGCATGCGCGGGGTGGGCAAAACCACCATCGCAAGAATTTTCGCCAAATGTTTGAATTGTGAGCGCGCTGATGGCGTCACATCCACACCCTGCGGTGAATGTTCCACCTGCCAAGACATTGAAGCCGGTCGATTTTTCGATTTGATTGAAGTCGATGCCGCTTCACGCACGAAGGTGGATGAGACGCGCGAATTGTTGGAGAACGTCCCTTACGCACCCACCTCTGGGCGTTACAAGGTGTACTTGATCGATGAAGTGCATATGTTCTCCAACCACAGCTTCAATGCGTTGCTAAAAACGTTAGAAGAACCGCCTGCGCATGTGAAGTTTTTATTGGCCACCACCGATCCACAAAAAGTGCCGGTCACGGTGTTATCACGCTGCTTGCAGTTTAACTTAAAGCGCATGGTGCCTTCGCACTTAGCCGATTATTTAGAAACCATTTTGAATGAAGAATCCATCACGCACGAACGCGGTGCTTTGGATTTAATCGCTCGAGCCGCCGATGGCAGTGTGCGAGATTCGTTAAGTTTGGTGGAGCAGGCGGCAGCTTACGGCGAGGGCGCTGTGAAAACCGGTGAAGTAGAGTCGATGTTAGGGCGAGTATCGGTTGCGCGATTGTTGGATGTATTAAACGCGCTGGCTGACAACGACATTGATCAGTTGTTCGCACGAATTAATGAGCTGGCGCAATACGCCCCAGATTTCCATGAATTGTTAGGCGAATTACTCAGCCTGACTCATCGCATCGCCATGTTGCAATCGGTGCCCGGCAGCGTAGAACCCGAAGTCACCGAGCGCGATCAATTGCAAGCGTTGGCTGATAAGGTGTCTTCAGAAGATTTACAACTGTGGTATCAAATCGGCATGCACGCAAGACGCGACATGCCTTTCGCACCCGATCCTCGTGAAGCGTTTGATATGGCCATGCTTCGCATGTTGGCGTTTGCACCACAAAGCGGTGGAACCTTTAGTAGCAATACCGATAGCAGAAATACCGAATCCAACACCGCCAGTGCTACTGCGAAAAGTCCAGCGAAACCGGCTTCAAAATCAGTGCGAAAAGAGCCCGCTGTGGTGACTGAAGCCCCCGCGGTAGAAAGCGATAGCATTCCAGCTGCTCCAACGTCGGACGCACCGCAGACCTCTCCGGCACCGGCTGCGTCTTCCATGGATCACATGGAGCAGTTAAACGCAGCTTTAGGTAGAGCACCTAAAAAAAAAGTTAACGCCCGCGCCAACGGGGCTGATGCGGTAACAAAAGCGCCTGTACCCCCTCCTGTTGAACCTGAGCTTGAGCCTGCACCGGCACCGGGCCCAACACCGGGGCGGGATGAAGTGGTTCAGGTAGATCAACCGGCATTGCCATTCACTCATGAGCATTGGCCGGCTATTGTTCGTCGGTCGAAGCTCGATGGCTTGGCGTTACAGCTGGCCATGAATACCGCGTTGGATTCTTGGCAAAATGGCGTTTTGTTGTTGCGTTTACCGAAACCGGCCCAACATTTATCGAAACCCTCGGAAATTACGCAGCTGGCAAAATGCCTAAGCGCCTATTGTGGTGATACCGTGAAGGTGACGATTGACACGACGGTAGAGCCGCTGGTGACACCAGCGAGTTTGGTAGAGAAAGCGGCAAGGCAAGCGCAAGAAGATGCAGAACAATCGATTCAAAATGATCCACTGTTGGCTGAGTTGTTAAGCCGCGTGGATGGTGAAGTAACACAAAACAGTGTGCGACCCATTAAACCGCCCACACCTCTTAGCCTAGATAATGGAGAAAACTCATGAAAGGTGCCATGGGCAACTTAATGAAACAAGCGCAGCAGATGCAAGAAGACATGCAAAAAGCGCAAGCCGAAATTGCTGCCATGGAAATTCAAGGGCAGTCTGGTGGTGGCTTAGTTAAGGTCACGATGACCGGATCACATGAATGTCGTCGAGTGGAAATTGATGATTCTTTAGTGGGTGATGATAAAGATATGTTGGAAGATTTGGTGGCCGCGGCCATTAATGATGCTTCACACAAAGTGGCCGCCACAACTAAAGAGAAAATGGGTGGGCTGACCGCCGGCATGAATTTGCCGGGCGGTATGAAGTTACCGTTCTAATAAAAGGCTAAAGCCATGAGCAGTGCGCTACTGGATGAATTGATTGAAGGCTTTCGCTGCTTACCCGGCGTGGGGCCAAAATCTGCACAGCGTATGGCGCTGCATTTGTTGCAACGAGATAGAAACGGTGCAAAGCGTTTAGGTGAATTGCTGATTGAAGCCATGGACACGGTAAACCCCTGCACGCAATGTCGTGTGTTCACTGAAAGTGAACTGTGTCAGTGGTGTTCCGATGAGGCGCGAAATTCTGCGCACGTGTGCGTGGTGGAAAACCCGGCAGATGTTCTTGCCATTGATAAAGCCGCCGACTTTAGTGGGCGCTTTTTCTTATTGTTAGGTCACTTATCACCTTTAGATGGTGTGGGCCCCAAAGACCTCGGCTTGGATTTGTTAGAAACTCAATTGTCGAGCGGCTCGATTGAAGAGCTTACCCTAGCTATTAACCCCACATTAGAAGGCCAAGTCACCTCTCGCTACATCATTGATTTAGCGAACAAGTACGACATACCAGTATTGCAAATTGCCCGAGGAGTGCCCCTGGGCAGTGAACTTGAATTTGCTGACAGCACAACCTTGTCGGTCGCCTTTGCGGAGCGATCCCGTTTGAATTGAGTAGAGAAACATGTCAGAACAACAAGCAACGCTGTACAGAATGGTGATGCCAGATCATCGCTGCCCCTTTGGTTTAAAAGCAAAAGATTTGTTAGAACGGCATGGCTACACCGTCGATGATCGGCATCTGACCACCCGTGATGAGGTGGATGCGTTCAAAGCGGAACACGATGTAAAAACAACGCCACAAATCTTTATCGGCGAAGAACGAATCGGCGGCTTTGATGACATCAGTGCCAAATTGGGGGAAGCCACACCCAGCGACAGTGACGTGTCCTACACGCCAGTGATTGCTTTATTTTCTGTTGCCGCAGCTCTTGCGCTTGGCGTGTCATGGTTGGTAAACGGATCCTTTTTCTCGTGGCAACTTATCGGATGGTTTATCTCCATCTCCATGGTGTTGTTGGGTTTGCAAAAACTGCAAGACTTAGACAAGTTCGCCACCATGTTTTTAAACTACGATCTACTGGCTCAAAAATGGTTGCGCTACGGCTACGTTTATCCATTCATAGAAACCGGCGCTGGGTTGCTGATGTTGATGGGCATTCTGACCAAATTAGCCGCACCGATCATGTTGGTCGCCGCCGGCATTGGCGCAGTTAGTGTGATTAAAGCGGTGTACATCGAAAAACGCGACATTAAATGCGCCTGTTTGGGGGACAGCCGAGTTCCTTTGGGGTTTGTTTCGTTGGTTGAGAATTTGATGATGATCGGGATGGCTTTATGGGTTTTGTTGGTTACTTGAACCTCTTTCGCATGTGGGGTGGGGCTTTGGGGTTCTCTGGACCAGGCAGGGTTTTGTGTGCGTTGTAGTGGGTAGGTCAGTGATCTCTTGTTTCCAATGATGCGTGTGTTCCGATGAAATACCGAATTTATTTTCGAAAAGAATGGTTGGCTTTTTGGCTGATGTTAATGGGGGTTATATTTCCGGTATTGGTATTGGCGGATTCTGACTCTGGCTATGAGCAAACATTGGACGAGACTGTGCAGGTGTTGCAAGAGGTTCGTGAGGAACGTGAAGAATTTGTTGTGTATGGCATTTTAAACCCACCTAAGGGTATGGATCGGTACGCGTTTGAGAATCGTGTTTTGCAAAGTATCGAGCACAAAGACTTTGACCGATTGAAAGAATTATTGCGTACGCACCAGTTTGTGGTGAATACGCAGAATTCATTTTTAGCAGGGGTGTATCTGCATCCTTATCAAGTGAAAAATTCTGCTTTTCACACGGTTAACGCTATTTTCGATAAAAACCATGAGGCGTTGAAGGCTGTCATTGACAGCGATGATGGTTCGTTAAATGAGTCTGTTTTTAGTGGAGAGGTTTTTGGTGAAACGCCGTTAAAGGTCGCCATTCAACAATCCGACAATGAAGCGGTGCGTCAATTACTAGAAGCGGGTGTGGATGTGAATGCCACAGGCGCTAGCAATAAAAATTCTCCTGCAATGGTGGCGTTTTTATTAGAGAACGATGCGGTGTTGGAGATGTTAATTGACAACGGTGTGGATGGGAACACGCGGTTGCGGTTTCCCTTCAGTAGTTTAACGATTCTCGCCAAAATGGCATCGCTGGGAAATGAGGCATTAGTGCAGAAGCTACTGGATAACGGGGCTGATCCGGATATGGTTGATATATGGGGTTGGACGCCGTTAATGGAGGCGGTGCATGGGCAGCATGCTGGGACGGTAAAATTGTTGTTGCCGGTCTCTAATCCTTTGGTGGTGTCCAGTCGCGCTATAACAGAGGCTGCGGTTGAAAAGCAGTTTGATCGGCAGTACCCCATTTGTAATGCCTTGTATGTGGCTGAACAAATTGAAGGGTCGGTAGGACAAGAAATTTTAGCGTTGTTGCAGGCCAGAGTAGAGGAGTTGGGGGATTCCCCCGAGAAACACTTGCTGCAATTGGAAGCACATTTTGGTGAATTTCAAGCAGCACGTAATCGGGGTGATGTCGCGTCTGCAGAACAGGCGATCGATGCCGGATTAGCCATCTTAGAAAACTATGACATTACGCCCGAATCCGATGGGGACTTGGCCTTATATGCCATCAATTTGCTGCTACATAAACATGAAAATGCCCTGATCACGGGAGTCGATTTTTCCGCTGAACACCGAGCTGAGGCCGAACGGCTTTGGTCTATAGGAAGTCATACAAAAAAATCGCACGACATGTTAGATCTGATGGCATTGGCTGTGAAAGAAGCGCCAGAGCCTCATTTTAACGCTTGGAAAAAAGAGCACGGGGCTCCGAATCGTCGGGATTGGTCAACGGAGCTGTTTCTGGATTGGATTGAGGTTCAAATGGATGTTGAATCACAGAACCGATTGTTTAATGCGCTCGATTTTTTCGTACTTAACTGAACGGTTCATGATGAATATTCAAACTGTACTAACGAGCTCCCTGTTGCTGCTAACTGCCGTTGCCTCAACGTCACACGCAGAAATTGGTGAAGTCACTGTCAATGGCAAGCCGATTCCGCAGATTCTGTTTTTGGGCTATACCAAACAACGCATGTTGTCGAAAGATGTTTGCTCACCTACCTCCGATGCAAGGATTCGTGACGGTGTTTTACGCCAAGCCATTCGAAAGTTCGGTGCTGAAGATAATAATTTAAAGCCGGATGAGGATGATTTGGAAAGAGTGGCGTTAAAAAAACAAGAACGGGACTATCTGAAAGACGGTGGTGGCCAGATTGATTTGGCCATCGCTGAATATATGCTGTTTGAATCGGAAACAAGCAGCTATTCACATCATTACCACGTCGGCCCCACGCATGATCAAATTCTGGATGAATATAAGAAGCGGATAAAGGCGGGCGATCCGAAATTCACGAACGTGAAAATTGTTCGCTATACGCCGATGGAGTTTCGAACGGCGGCCGATGCAGACACTGCGACTAAACTACTAGAAACCGGCACAGCCGTCTCTGACATCGAAGCGAAATACGATAATGGTTACTTCTCCACGCACTTAGCGGAATTTTGGTCGCTGTTGCATGAGGTGGATCAATACACGGGCGATGGCATAGGTTTAAAGACGGGATCCATTTATCGACAAGACGATATAAACCTCATTTATTTTGACGAGGTTAAACACCGCACTCGCATTTACCCATTCACAAGCTATCAAAATTGGGATGACTACGCCTATAAAGAAATAAAGTGGGATCTGTCTAGGCAACTGCAATTTGAGCGAGATGTTGCCTTGTGGAATGCGGCCGATGTTCGTGAGGATGGCGAGCCGATAAAGCTCAGCGCGAATTATCCGAGTTGTCCTTGAGTTAATTCAAAAAACACCCCCGCGGCGGTGTTTTGCAGCTAGGCCTGTGGATGACTTTAAAAATTGATTTCGCCGACTAAATAGTCGACAGCATGGCCTGCTAATAGCACGCGATCGTTATTGTCCAACGTACATGCTAGATCCCCACCTCGGCGGGATATCTGACGCGCACGCAGGCTTTTTTTGTCTAGTCTTTGTGACCAATAGGGAGTTAACAAGCAATGCGCAGATCCTGTTACCGGATCTTCGTCTATGCCGAAATTTGGCGCAAAATATCTGGACACAAAATCATATGAAGCACCCGGTGCGGTAACAATCACACCGCGGCTGTCCAAGTTACTGAATTTCGAAAAATCAGGCTTTAAAGCAGCAATACTGTCTTCAGAATCGAATACAGCGACATAGTCAATCTGGTCGGGAGAGTAGCGCCCAAACAAAACTGTTTCAGGCATAGCGCCAAGCGCTTCGCCGACGGCGTTTTTGGAATCACATTCCACTATGGGGATAGCAGGAAAGGACATGGACAAAGAACCATCCTCAAGCCGCTCTACACACAGTTCTCCTGATTGACGAGTGTTAAACACCATGGGGTTGGTTAAGCAGCCTTGATGTTTAACCAACACATGAGCTGCTGCAAGAGTGGCGTGTCCACACAACGCTACTTCGGCAGTCGGGGTGAACCACCGTATTTCCCAGCATTCATCATTTGGGACGATAAACGCAGTTTCAGCCAGGTTATTTTCAGCGGCAATGGCTTGCATGTCACTGTCATCAATCCAGTGATCTAAAGGTACAACAGCCGCGGGATTGCCTGCGAAAACACGAGTTGTGAATGCATCAATTTGGTATATTTTCACTTCGAATCTCTTTATGGGCTCTGACCATCCAGACGTTACTTTACGTATCCGACACCTACTAGCACCAGCTCTAGAATGAGCAGCGAACCAAGCACTTCGAAATCAGTGGGTTGAATGTATATCAGCAAGGTTCGGTGATTACTTTGTTTGGCCGGAAGACCTGAAACTAAAGTAGCACTTTGCAATAGTTAAGATGTCTGTGATTACTAGATTTGTGCTCGGGATGAAATGTAATCAAAGCAGCTTGGGATCAATATCTACATATGTGCGAATGGAAATTTTTGTTGCGAAAACACCCCCGCGGGGGTGTTTTCGCCAGCCGTGCATTAGCTGTGCACAAACGGCGCGTTAAGCACACACCTCAGCTTCACCTTCCCAGCGATGAATTTTCACCGGCGTATCATCGGCCAGCGTTGCACGAGCGTCTTCCCACATTTGTCGCCAGGTGTGGGCTGAGCGCATTTCAGTTTCGGGTGCCGATCGGCTACGGGCGATGAACGAGGGGAAGAACTCCCTGCCGGTTGAGTCGCCGGTGACGTTATAACGAAGATCGAAGCTCCAGCGAATGGCTTCCGAGTGGTTGCTCAAAGAACCATGAATGGTGTGCGGATGAAACAACACAGCGCCACCTGCGGGAACCGGTAACGCAACGGCATCGCTATCGTTAAATTCGCTGGTTGGAATGTGCAACTGACCAGACGCTGGGCAATGCGGCAACATCGGATTTTTATGGCTACCGGGAATGACTTGTAAGCATCCGTTGTGTTCGGTGGCCTCGGTAACCGCTACCCATACGGTTACCATGCGAGAATCGTCTGCTTCTTCCAATGTGACGCCGCGATCTTGGTGCCAATCGGTGGCCACAATGTGGGGCCTGACTTCAGCGCCCATGAGGGATTTGAGTGGCGGTTTTACTCGCACATGCTGGATGGGGTTGGAGGTGAGTTCGGGGCCAATCAAACTCTCAACCGCGTCCAACAAGGGCGCATGCGTCAGTAAGTCGAAAACGGCAGGGCCTGCGTGAAATGGGGTGTGTGCTTGGATGGCACCCGGCGGCAATGAGATGTCGAGCGGTTGAAAATAGTCAATACCGGCGTCAACGGCCGCCATGATCATTTGACTAAAATCACCGCTGGCGGCTGCCAAGGGCATGCGTTTTTCGTGCGACCATCGCCGGCACAAGGTGCGCAGCCGGTCGGTGTACTCGGCTTTCAGTGGTTCCAGCACCTGATCAATGGAGATCAGTTCGTCTACAACCAGGTAGCCATTCCGTTCAAAGTCGTCAATTTGCTGTTGTGCCAGCATTTGAATGTACTCCGTTTGGTATGGGCCAATTTTTGGCTCAACCGACGACAATAACTTATGCTGGCATTTTTCGCCACCCTGGGCGTTCCATTGTTAGAATAGCGGGCTATGCCCGATTCCCACACTCTGCGCTTAACCTTGCTTGGCACCGGTTCTTCGGGCGGTGTGCCTCGGGTTACCAATGATTGGGGTGTCTGCGACTCATCCGAGCCGCGAAACCGCCGCAGACGATGCTCCGCGCTGATTGAGCAAGCGGATAAGCCGGGCAACAAAACATCGGTTTTGATCGACACCGGACCCGATTGCCGTGAGCAATTGTTGTCCGCTAACGTGCAGTCTTTAGAGGCGGTTTTATTAACGCATCCTCACGCAGATCACATTTTTGGCTTGGATGATCTTCGACAAATGGCGCTGACGCTACGTCGACCGATCGACGTTTACATGGACGAAAACACCGCCGATACCGTGAAGGGTGGTTTTCGGTATTGTTTTGAGCAGGCCGAAGGATCGAGTTACCCTGCGTTTTGTGTAGAAAAACGCATTCAACCCGCTGCGCCGATCACGGTAAATGGGCCAGGTGGTGAGATTCGCTTGCAACCGTTTGAAGTGGAACACGGTGATATCAACGCTTTGGGGTTTCGGGTGAATGACATCGCCTATGTACCCGATATGAAACGTTTACTGAACGATCACAGTGCCTCGGTGTTAGCCGATGTGCGCGTGCTTGTGGTGGATGCCCTGCGCCGTAAGCCGCACCCGAGTCATCTGCACTTGGACGACACTTTGGCATTCATTGCTGAGATCGCGCCCGAACGTGCGGTGCTCACCAATATGTATTGCGATTTGGACTACCGCACGTTGTGCGATGAACTGCCCGCCGGAATCGAACCTGGCTATGACGGTATGGTCATAGACTGAACGCATTCCCTTAAACAACTTGACTGACAATTGAAAAAACAGCCGATGACCGCAGCAAAAATAATCTACACCCTTACCGACGAAGCCCCCGCTCTGGCAACCTATTCGTTATTGCCCATCGTTGAGGCTTTCACTCGTGTGGCGGGTGTGAGCGTTGAAACGCGCGACATCTCATTGGCCGCTCGTGTGTTGGCAGTGTTCCAAAACCAATTGCCTGCGCATCAGCAAGAGCCAAACGCATTGGCTGAGTTGGGTGAGTTAGCGAAAACTCCTGATGCCAACATCATCAAGCTGCCCAACATCAGTGCGTCGGTGCCGCAGTTAAAAGCGGTGATTGAAGAGCTGCAAAAAGATGGTTACGCCATTCCTGATTACCCCGATGAGCCCGCAACCGATGCAGAGAAAGAGGCACGCGCTTTATATGATTCAGTTAAAGGCAGCGCGGTTAATCCGGTGTTACGAGAAGGCAATTCAGATCGTCGTGCACCGCCGGCGGTAAAAAACTACGCGCGCCAAAACCCACACTCTATGGGTGGGTGGAGCAAAGATTCAAAATCGCATGTGGCGACGATGACTGGCAGTGATTTTTTCTCTAATGAAAAATCCATTACCTCGCCAAAGGATGACGCCTTAACCATTACCCTGCACGCATCCAATGGCAATGCCACGGTTCTTAAAGACGGCGTACCGGTGTTAGCGGGCGAAGTGGTGGATGCGACCTTTATGGATACCGCTGCCATGCAAGCGTTTTTGGCCGAACAAGTAGCGGACGCCAAAGCCAACGATGTGTTGTTCTCTTTGCATTTAAAAGCCACCATGATGAAAGTTTCTGACCCCATTTTGTTTGGGCATGCGGTGAGAGTATTCTTTAAAGAACTATTTGCAGAGCATGGCGCGGCGTTAGACGCTGCGGGTGCAAATCCTAACAACGGTTTTGGCAATGTCATCGCCGCGATTGAATCGTTACCGCAAGACCAGCAAAACGACATCAATAAAACCATTGAAAAGTGTTTTGCCGAAGGGCCAAGCATTGCGATGGTGAATTCAGATAAAGGTATTACCAATCTGCACGTGCCTAGTGATGTGATCATTGATGCATCCATGCCTGCGATGGTGCGTTCCTCTGGTCAGATGTGGAGCCCGGATGGGTCTTTGAACGATGTGAAAGCGGTTATTCCAGACAGCAGCTACGCATCGATCTATCACGAGACGATTGAATTTTGTAAACAGCACGGTGCGTTTGACCCGACCACTATGGGTACGGTGCCCAATGTGGGTTTGATGGCGCAAAAAGCGGAAGAGTATGGCTCTCACGACAAGACCTTTGAAATCGCTGACAGTGGCGTTGTTAAAGTAACTAACGGTGCAGGGGATGTGCTGATGGAGCACACCGTAAGTGCCGGGGATGTGTGGCGCATGTGCACCGTAAAAGATGCGCCCATTCGTGATTGGGTGAAGTTGGCCGTGACTCGTGCGCGTGCCACCAATTGGCCTGCAATCTTTTGGTTGGATGCATCACGTGCGCATGATGCGCAGATTATTGCCAAAGTTAATACGTACTTAAATGATCACAACACCGATGGACTGGACATTAAAATCTTAAGCCCTGCGGCAGCCACACGTGAAACCTTGGTGCGTTGTAAAGCCGGCGACAATACGATTTCAGTAACCGGCAATGTGTTGCGCGATTACTTAACCGATCTGTTCCCGATCCTAGAATTGGGCACCAGCGCGAAGATGCTCTCCATCGTGCCATTGATGCAAGGTGGCGGTTTATTTGAAACAGGGGCTGGCGGCTCGGCACCAAAACACGTGCAGCAGTTGGTGGCAGAGAACCATTTACGTTGGGATTCATTAGGCGAATTTTTGGCCCTGGCTGTCTCGTTAGAGCACTTAGCTGAAGTGGACAACAACGCGCGCGCTAAGCTGCTGGGTGAGTGTTTAGATAAAGCCACAGAAACCTTACTGTTAAACGGTAAGTCGCCGTCTCGTAAAGTGAATCAATTGGATAACCGTGGCAGTCATTATTATCTTGCGTTGTACTGGGCCCAAGCGTTAGCTGAACAAACGCACGATGCCGAACTGGCAAACTTGTTCGCAGCGTTTGCACAAAAGCTCAGTGACAACGAAGAGATCATTGTTAATGAACTCAATGCGGTGCAAGGGGTTGCGGTGGACATTGGTGGTTACTATTGGGTGGACAAGGCTAAAACGGCGGCTGCCATGCGACCCAGTGCCACTCTGAATGCAGCGATTGACAGCCTGTAGTCATTGGCTTGGTAAGGATAGTTTTAAATAAGAGTGAATTAGCACACAGAGGCTGATTGTGAGGCGTGTGTGTTGGTTCACCGTTCTATATGCTAGGGTGACTTAACTAACTTGCGTTTACTCAACAGGATTTTGGGGTCACTTATGTCATCGATAGGCAAATTCTTGCAGCTCTCAGCAGCCACTGTGTTGGCCGTTGGCGTGTCTGGCTGTACTCCAGGCGATGTGGCTGAAGCCATTGTCGCACCCATCGTCAATGAAGCCATCGTCAATCCGCTGGTGAGTGATTTAAACCTGCTTGGTACGGTTGAATTCTGTTTTGACAACAGCACCGAAGCCGGTTGCGAATCCCCCAACATCTTCTCCCCAAATACCAGCTGCGAAGCCTTGGGAGTGGAAGAGGACATCATTGGCGATTTGCTGGCAATTAATGGTGCCACCGGGGGCGTGTGCTATGTGTACATCGACACCGACCCCACAGGTTTTGTTTACTGATTGCACGCCATGAATGCGGTTGACAGCATGTTTAAATTTTGAACACGTGTTCCCGGTAGTACACCAGTTCGGCAATCGATTCGCGAATGTCATCCAACGCCAAGTGCGTGCTGTTTTTACTGAACCCCTTCATCACCGCTGCATCCCAACGCCGGGTGAGCTCTTTAATGCTGCTGACATCGATGTTGCGATAGTGGAAAAAGGCTTCCAGTGTTGGCATGTGGCGCACCATAAAGCGTCGATCTTGGCAGATGCTGTTGCCACACATTGGGGATTTGCCCGGCGGCACCCAGTCGACTAAAAAATCGATGCTCTCTTGCGCGGCTCGCTCTAGGGTGTAGTCGCTGGCTCTGACACGATCCACCAATCCTGAAGCGGTGTGGTGCGTGGTGTTCCAGTCATCCATGCCGGCAAGCCGTTCGTCGCTTTGATGAATTGCTATAACGGGCCCCTCGGCCAGTATGTTCAATTGAGCGTCGGTGACGATGGTGGCAATTTCAATGACCGTGTCGGTGTCGGGTTCGAGCCCCGTCATTTCAAGGTCAACCCAAATTAAATGGCTACTGTTTACAGGCATAAGAAGTTTTTGATCTGTTTAGGGTTAGTATTCAAGCACATCCTTACGTGAGCTGCCGTGAATATCACTCTACAATCCGCCCGTGTGGTCGCAAATTTTGGTGCAACCTTGGCAGTAACGCCACTGCAAGATGCCACAGCGACTGCAAACCCGCCATCGGGTGAAGCCATTAGGGTAGAGCAGGCGGTGCCACTGAAGAAGCTGCCCTTGTTAGTGGCCGGTGATTTGGTTGAGCTTGAGCGCGATGCAAATCTGGGCAGCTGCCGCATAATGAAGCTCGAAAAGCGCGCCAGCGTATTGGAGCGAAACGATGGCCGGCGTGGCATGAAAGCGCTTGCCGCGAACCTTACGCACTTAGCGATTGTGTCAGCGGCCCCGCCAGGTATCGATACCTTATTGATTGATCAGTTTTGCTTGGCCGCTCATCGCGCCGGCATTGATGCGTTGGTGGTGATAAATAAAGCGGATTTACTGAGTGATTTAGAACGCGAAGAAGCTGAAAGTATTTTGGCTGTATATCGCCGAATGGGCTACGCCTCGGTGTTGGTGAATGCGAAATCAGAACAGGGCATCGAGGCTTTGCAACGAGAATTGGTGCAGCGTGCGGTGACATTTGTGGGGGCATCCGGTGTGGGTAAGTCATCGATCATTGGTGCATTGCTGCCAGATCTAGAAGTGCGCACCGGCGCCATATCCGCTGCCACCGGTCAAGGTTCACACACCACCACGGTCACCTGTTGGTATGAGTTCGAGCACACAGACGGTGTCGGTGCATTGATTGATTCACCCGGCGTGCGGCAATACTCAGTGGCGCATTTGGAGCCGGTGGATGTGCGCACCGGATATCGAGAAATTCGGGAGGCGGCCGAATCTTGTCGGTTTTCCGATTGCTCGCATCGTGTCGAGCCCGGTTGTCATGTGCAAAGCTGTGTGGAGTCAGGGGAAATCGCGGCTTGGCGTTACAGCAATTATTGCAAGTTGTTGGATGCAGAATCTCTTTAAAGAGGATGAACGTGGGATATGGCAAATGAAGTGAACGAAGCGGTGCCTGGTAAGTCGGCTGAAAAACCGAAAACCTCCATCGTATGGAGCTATGAAATTTTGTTGGTGCTCACCGGCATTTTCTCACTTTGGAATTATGGCTCCATCAGTATGATGACCATGGGCGACGGGGAGGCGGGAAATGCTGCCGATAACGACGATGTTTTCGTCTTTACTGTGATGGCTACAGGCGCTGCGCTGGCGGTATTGGCCTTAACACGATTCATTTTTCGCACCCATTTCTCTAAGAAAATGCTGCACTCGCCGTTGTTGCTACTGGTGTTTTCTATCCCAATTTTGCTGCTGGTGCTATTTATTGGGCTGGCTTTTGCGATGAATAAACTTTAGTTCTAGATGATTTTCATAGCGATTAACTTATCGCCAAAGCTTACTGTTCTGCCTCGATAAGCTCTTTGAGTTTGTGTATTTGCCGTTCATGATCGGCCTGCATTTTCTTCTTTGAGCTGAACAGCATCATGATTTTCATGAACCAGCCCAAGCGCACAAAATCGGCGCCTGCGAATAATTTCGTTTGATCAGCAGACACGGATTCAAAGGTGTTCACAATGGTCATATCAAACCAATCGGATGTCATAAACAGCTTCACGCTGTTGGGCGGATTGTATTCCGTTATTTCCTCAAGCATGGTGAATTCTTTACCATTTTGAGTGTAGGTATGTCGGGCGGTGTCGCCGATTTTTGGTGCGCTTTGATCGCCGGTTACCTGTTCATAGCGAACAAAATCATTCAGCCACAACGACAAATTGTCTGGGTTGTTGGAATAGTCCCACACAGCTTGTAAGGGCTTGTTGACGATGACTTCGCAGGCAAGGGGTTGCATAGATTCTCCTAAGTATGCGCATGGACAACGGGCTGTTCTAACTGCTTTCCAGGCACAGTAACAAATTGATCCGCTGAATTGAAGTTGCTTAGTCAGAAATTTCTGATACTGCCACTGGGACGTGTGGGATCTATTCCTACGTTGGCATCAGCCTGAGCAGGCGTATTTCTGATTCTGTGTGACTGAGTTTGAAATTCGATTCTTTTGCCTTAGACAAGCGTGCTTTTCGTGCTTATTGTGTTCCTGCGTTCTCTCACGCAGCACAGTTAACGGCTTTGCAGGGCTGGCTTCTGAACTGCACGATAGGATGAGTAAAAGGGACTGAGTTCTGCTAAGGAGGGCAGCATGGCAAGGAGCCTATTGCATTGCACGAAGTCCCTGTTGGTTGGGCAGCGTAAGGTGCTGGTCGGGATGACCAGCACCGCGTTGTTCGTATTAAGCCTCTTATTTTTACTGCTGTTACCAACAAAACCGGCCATTGCACAAGCGGAATGCCTTTTAGAACCTGGCGCTGCGGCTTGCGATTCTTCCTCAACCGATCCTGGCTCAACCTCACCACCGACAGATAGTCGGCGTCATGTGGGTAACCCCATTGATGTATTGAGCGGTAACAAATACCAACGTGGTGATGATTACGCCGCCTTTGCGTCCCCGTTAGTGTATTCACGTCACTACAACACTGCATTGGTATTACAAAACTTAGGCTTGGGCAAAGGGTGGCGGGATACTTATAGCCTCCGCTTGTATGGATCTTTAGGAAAGTACACCTTAATCCAGAGCGATGGCCGAAGCTTATTGTTTGATTCCGTTGCCGACGATGGCATTACCTACAGCACGGATGATGCGAACGACGGCAAATTGATTGTTGGCAAGGGGGTGCGTTGGGTCTTGCCCGATGGCCGCGTTTGGGAATTTTCGGGAAGTTACCCCGTCTCTTTAACGTTACCCGATGGATCGGGGCTTACGTTGAGTTATAAGAACAAACAGCTGCATACTGTTACAGACAATCAAGGCGCTGTGCTCCAGTATTTTTATACCCAAGGCCGACGAGGCTTGTCTCGCTATTCAAACCTTGTCAGTGGTTCGCAGCCAGGGCATTTGGAATGTATTGAATTGCCCGATGGCACAGGTATTCGATATGCTTATGATCAAACATTAAATTTGGTAAGTGTTCGGCATGCTGATGGAATTAATTGGGAATATCAATACGACGATGAAGCGTTTCCTTCTCATATGACACAAGCGTTAAGACAACGGCCCCAGCAACAAACGCCCCACGGATGTGAAGTGAAAAATGAAACAGCGTTTGCAGAGGCCCCTGCTGATTCTGCTCCAAACAAACAACCCTGGATTAGCCGCTGGAGTTTTGATGGGCATGGGCGTGCTGTCACGTGGGAAAGTGAGAATTCAAAGCAGGGGCTGCGTGTTGATTATGATGTTGAGATAAGGCCAGGCGCGGGTGAGTCACCACCCACGTTTGGCACCGTAGTAAGGCAAGCGACATCGGAAAAGGCCTATCGCTACATTCCTGTAAACAAGCCAGCAGGCGTTAGTAATCCAAAGGGGTCTGATGATCTAATCGTTGAAGTTCAAGCCTGTAACGATTGCGAATGGGAAGCTTTGGTGTCTACTGCTCAAACGTCAAATCAGGCTGAAAGCCAGTTTTCCAAAGACGAAAACAAAGCGCCGACATCGATGGAACGCAGCGCGAAACGGCATAACCTATTCCATGAAATGCATCAGGTTGGTTTGTCTTTAAGTGTTAATCGATTCGGGGCGGGGAAAATTCAGCTACCGGATACTTTGTTAGATGCACTTTCGCAGAAAAGTGTTTCTGATTCGGGTGACACCGATCGACTAAGTAGCGCTGAAACAGTCTGTGGTGATTGGCTTGGGTCTATGCAATCAGAAATAACATTGCAAACGATTTCTTCCGTCGAACCAGGACAAAGTCATTGCGAGCAGTTGGAGGGATTGATTAGGGATGTATCTTTGGAGCTTGCTCGGAGTGATCCGGTGCCGATGCGGAGTGAGCGTGTTGGGTTGGGAGATATAATTGATTGGTTGCAACAACCATTAGAGCCAAGACCGCCTGGAACTTGCCCGCTGCCAAGCGGTATGACTTGTGAACAGCTTGGTGAAGCTATAACTTATGCGGGATTGTCTGAATGTGCTTACGAAACTGGATGCCCAGATGAAGGTTGGGTTGAAGTCGATCCACAGACTCTAGGTCTATCTGAAGATATGTTTGAGATTGGTGGATTTCATGCTGTACTTCTCTACAGCGAAACAACTAATGAATACGTGCTCAGTTTTGAAGGTACTGGATTGACTAGTGTGCAGGATTGGATTACTAATGCTCAGAATTATTATAATGTAGGGACGCCATTTCAGTATGGACAGGCAGTGGATTTGGCTTTTGCAGTTGACAGCTACATATCAATAGACCAACCAGGTGCTTCATTAATTTTTACAGGTCATTCGTTGGGAGGTGGGCTTGCTTCAATTGCTGCACTGCATACTCAAAATCCTGCAATTGTGTTTAATTCTGCAGCGGTTGGTACCCACGCTTTGCACATTTTCGACACAAGTATATTGGGGCATGAAGACCTTATTGACGTGATAAATATGAGTGGTGATCCAGTATCTAATATGCAAGCAGATATAAATTGGCCAGCTCCGGGAACACATTATACTATCGGGGATCCTAATGC
Source organism: uncultured Granulosicoccaceae bacterium (assembly GCA_937930305.1). GTDB lineage: Bacteria > Pseudomonadota > Gammaproteobacteria > Granulosicoccales > Granulosicoccaceae > Granulosicoccus. Next base: position 42,716 of record CALGLE010000050.1, read on the forward strand.
TGCTATTTCAATGGAAGCTCATGGAATAGTCGCAGTTCAAAATGAACTTAATCACTTGTATATCGAAAATTGCACGCAGGAACTTTGATCCTATGGTTATTAGAAGAAAAATAGCATTTATTTTACTAATAGTATTTTCTTCTTCTTCTGCGCAAACGTCCTCGGGAGTTGAATTGAGCGCAGAAAAAAGAATGCTGCAAGCGATTAGTAGTTCAGATATTAAAGTGTTCCGTGAGCTGCTTAACTCCGGAGGTGATCCCACAAAACCAACGAAGGATCAAAAATATATATCCTCGAGTGTATGCGCATCAACTGCTGTCGGTAAAGAAGAATTTTTTGATGCGATATTACAAACCGATTGGCCACTAGATGGGGTATTCGACGAAAGTGTCTTCTACGGTAGTGCAATTTCTTGTGCGATTTCTTATCGTAACTTTCCAGTTTATAAAGCGCTCGTTGACGCTGGGTTTGATATCAATATGGTGCTGAATCCACACATTGCT
>CALGLE010000051.1 GCA_937930305.1 uncultured Granulosicoccaceae bacterium
GGCGTTGGATAAAGTGATCATGCCAATGCAGACGAGCCTGAAACCCTCTTAAGCTTTTCTTCCACTGAATGGCTTCGGCGGTTTTATCCTCTTTTAAGTGCCCCATGCGATCCATGGTTTCGTGAAACGCAGACCTTATACACAAAGTCCCCCACGCCAAATGCGCTGACAAACGGCTGCCATGAGTAAACGCTTTGTTCGGGGAAGAAATTCCACCCGAATAGCCCACACCGCGTTCATTCAGAAAATTTGCTAAATCCGCTCTGGCTTGAGGCTCATTCACACATTGCCGACCCACAATGGGATCTAGCTGTTTGTTTATCGTTAACGTACTTGTATTCGGCATTGACCATTGCGTTAATGCGTGATCAGAGGGAATCGATGTCTTAGCCGATGTACTCAACATTTCCGTTGGCAATTCAGTAGACCAAGGAATAATTTTTCGTGGGGCTCTTTGTATGGGTGTGTCCCATATTCGCTGCCAAATAATGTGTTGCCGCTCATCACGGTTTGGCAAGCAGCGAACCACACCGTTTTGCGGGAACTCAAGCCATTGCACATCGTGCTGCCTGGCCCAACGAGCCACCGCTTTATCACGTGAAAACGAAATATCCGAACCCGTTTCTTCATGACTAACGATGCCGGTAAATGGGGCGGCCTGAAAAAGGGTGTTTAATAGGTCAACCACTTCGGCTTCGGCGATCAGTAAACTGCATCCACGTTGTTCTAGATCCGATTGTAAAGTGATGAGCGCATCTCTTTGCGCAAGTGCGTGAAACTCTGAAGTTTCAGCCGCTGCACCCATCGAAGGTTCAAACGCGAACAAGACCAAACATTCGTAGTCGCTGTCCACAATGTGACGAAGCGCGGCATTATCGTGAAGCCGTAAATCTCGTTTTGCCCACCAAAGCCAGCGTTCACTCATGAAAGAGGTGTTCGGCGACAACGCTCAGAACAATAAACAATGGAAGCCCACAAGCCTCGAGCCTCCCATTTTCGTCGATTGTTAAACGGTCGCTGGCAACTTGGGCATATTTTATTTTGCAGCCGAATATCGGTTTGTGCACGTTTGCAACTGCCCGATGAAGATCTTGTTTTCCGACTCACTTTACTTGCTTCCAAAATTGCGAAAAGCTTCGATACGATGTGCTCGGCTCCTCAAAATGAAATTCACGCAGCATCACTTGCCCGGGCCAGTGATTACAAGCGGGGTACTCCTCCCGAATGAATGTGGTACCTGCTCTCGCGAGTAAATTCAGTTCTTCCACAGAGCCTAACCACACATCAATATCCAGCTGTTCCACCCAATGTTGAATAAAAGCCCAACGATGTTTAGCCATGGGCCAGGCATCTACCTGCGCTTGCTCGATGAACAAAACGTGTTTGACACCTTTGTTTTCATTTAACCAAAACGGGTTTAAATTCCACAATGAACGCAAAGCGATTTGCTCGCTTGGGTTATCTGCTGCAGCGGGCACACTCTCACCAGGAACCACCTGGAGCAACACATCATCGTTCAATCGAGGCTTCAACACATCAGGAGTGGGCAGCCTTGCAAGGGTTTCGTAATCGGTGTCTAGCCAAGTGCCCGTTTGCTTCGAACGGCTGTATTTATTCAAATTGTCTTGATTGGCGATATATTGCTTATGACTAAAGGTGCCAGCAATCCACTGCCAGCTCAAGGTATTACTGGCCAAATCCCCATCCAATAGATGATAGTAAAGCCATCGAGCTGGCGTTTTCCAATCGGTGTGAGCTAGATTGCACGTCGCGCCAGCCACCCACATACGCATGTGGTTGTGCATCCAACCAGTCTGTTGAACGGTGCGTAATCCATCGTCAAGCACCTGCACGCCGGTACACGCCTCCACAATGGCCAATGGCATCGCCTGGCTTTCTACCCCAACTTGCGGGTGATACATATCCGAAAAAACGGCGCTGGCATGAGTTTGCCAAATTCGGTGGAAATACTCCCGCCAAGCCAGTTCATACAACAAGCGATAGCAGGATTTTGGCGCATTATTTCTCATCACCCGGGAGGCCACTGTCTGGGTGTTAATCACCCCATGAGTGATGTACGGGCTAAGCCAGGTGACGGCCCCATCCAAATAATTACGGGTCTTATCGTAACGGAGGGGGTCAATCGCATCGATCCGGGTGAACACATCCTCGATGGACTGTAAGAATGGCTCTTGGGCTAGGATTGGCCGGGGTTCATGCAGAGGTTTAACAAACATAATAGGCCTTTTACGCGCCAAACCCCAGAAAGGTTGAAGGCAAGCCTTCAAGTTATTTTTAATCGAATTGCCCAAATGACTAGCTTTGCTGAACACTTGAGACTCTAAGACGCGGCGGCTGGCCAGGTTGATGCATAAACAGCTCTATCGACTGACTCAGGTCAGGTAACACCCCATGACTAACCCCTTAACACTGTCGCCCATTTCAAAGCGACTTCCAATCACGACCCGTAAGATTGCTACAGCATTCGCTGTTAGCGTATTGATGACTGGTTGTACTACCTTGCAGCCCTCGGCCAATACATCGGCTAAGGCAGCATACGACCCTACCGATCGCATCGAAGATCACATCTATGTCGGTATTGGTATGGGTTTAAGCCATCTTAATCCCGATGCCAGTGAGTCCTCAACTTACGACGTGAATGATCGAGTACAGAATGCCGGTTTGTTAAATGTCGGCATGGATCTGTCTCGGCAGGTTGCTATTGACTTACAAGCTGTGAATCTTGGTAGCGCGGGCTTTTCACCTGAAGGTTCTATTGACTACAAAGAATATTCAGCCAGTGCCCTACTTTATATGGGTAAGAATAGACACCGATACAAGCGACGTGGGCTAAGTGCTTACGGCCGTTTCGGTGCGGGATACCTACAGAATAAAACAAACGGTGTTCCGTATCAAAAAGATAACGGTGTGCATTTACTCGTAGGCTTTGGTGCTGAATACATGACTCAAAAAGGCCTTGGCCTGCGGGCAGAGTTCATCTCCTACGAAGAAGACATTAACTATGGCCAGTTGGGTTTGATTTACCGCTTCGGTCAACAAGATGAACGCAAGCCAATCGAAACGGTGGCGGCTCCTGTAGAACCGGTTGTACCACCCATCGTTGCAACACCGGTGGTTGAGCCCGTAGTGGAAGCTGCGTTACCTGAAACCAATCGATGCTTAGAGCTGACCGGTGTTCTGGATGGCGTAAATTTTCATTCAGACTCAGACAAGCTAACCAATGAATCCATCAGCGTATTAAGTGGCTTGGCAGATACCTTAAGAGAATGCGATTCCACTAGCATAACGGTTTCTGCACATACCGATAGCCAAGGGCCTGAAGCTTACAATGAAAATTTATCACAACGCCGCGCGGTGTCAGTGGTCAATTTCTTAGACGGGCGTGGGATCGATACAAACCGATTGAACTCACAAGCTTTTGGTGAGCGTTTGCCTATCGACACCAATGATACGGCTGAAGGACGTGCAAACAACCGTCGTGTTGAGCTACTGATTAACGAATAAACCCAACAAAGTAATTGTTGTACCTGGTTTAAGTAGAATCGTTACGAACTAATCCCTCTGAGATAACAGCGTTATCCCAGAGGGGTTAAGTTTGCGTAAGCCATGATGAGGCACTTACTGCCTTCATCTTCAAAATTCACGTGTACCCGCGCGTTTTTACCCCCACCTTCAAAGCTCACCACCATGCCGGACCCATAGGTTCCGTGCTGCACCATTTGCCCAATTTTAATTCCACCGTATTGTAATTCTTGCTCAACCGGTTGAAATCGGGTGGATTCATACACCGGCACACTGACGTTCATACGAGGGCGAATTTCTTCTAATAAATTCGCTGGTAATTCAGTTATAAATTTAGAGGGTGGGTTGTATTGATCACGGCCATGCATACGCCGCTGTTCAGCCATGGATAAATACAGTTTTTTCTCAGCACGGGTGATACCGACATAACACAAGCGACGCTCTTCCTCGAGCTTTACCGGATCCTCTACACTGCGTTGATGAGGAAATAAACCCTGCTCCATGCCAGCGATAAAAACAACCGGAAATTCCAAACCTTTGGCTGAGTGCAGCGTCATCAACTGCACCGCATTATCATCCCCATCAGACTGCCCCTCACCCGCCTCCAGCGCTGCATGGGCGAGAAAGTTATCTACCGCATCAATGTCTGGATCTTCTTCATTCGCAAAAATAAAGGCCCGAGACGCGGTGCTGAGCTCTTCTAAGTTTTCAATTCTTGCTTCACCCCGTTCGCTTTTATCCTTTTTGAAGTGATCAAGTAAACCACTGGACTCGATAAGTAAATCCACTTTTTGGGGCAACGCAAGCTCTGCCAAATCCTCTTGCAACTGACTGATGAGCGTCAAGAACTTACTCACCGCTGTATTCGCTCGACCGGATAACCGTTTAGCGCTAACCAATTCATGGGCTGCCTGAAACAAGGGTAGGTTTCGGCCTCTGGCCTCTTCCCGAATCAAGGCCACCGTTTTGTCCCCAATACCCCGAGGCGGTTGATTCACGATGCGTTCAAATGATACGTCGTCGTTGGTGTGAGTGATGAGCCGTAAGTAGGCAAGCGCATCTTTAATCTCTGCGCGTTCGAAAAAGCGTAACCCGCCATAGACTCGATAGTTAACACCCATGGCAACTAGGTATTCTTCTATCGCTCGTGATTGCGCATTGGAACGATACAGCACAGCACAATCTCGTCGCTCACCACCATCTGCGGTGTAGTCGGTAATGGTTTCTACAATGAAGCGAGCTTCATCGGTTTCGTTATACGCGTTGTATAGGGTAATTAAATCGCCATCGGAATCGGCTGTCCAAAGGTTTTTACCTAACCGGCCTTCATTCTTTTCGATTAACGCATTGGCAGCGTTTAATATATTGCCGGTAGAGCGATAATTTTGCTCCAAGCGAATCATCTGCGCACTAGGAAAATCTTTATTAAAATTTAATATGTTTTCAATTCGCGCACCGCGCCAAGCGTAAATGGATTGATCATCATCACCCACTGCAAACACGGTTCCTGTTTCGCCAGCGAGTAATCGAATCCACGCGTATTGAATGGTGTTAGTGTCTTGAAATTCGTCGATTAGTAAAAACCGCAAACGTTTACGATAGTGTTGCAACAGTTCTGGGGTATCACGCAGCGTTTCCAAAGCGCGCAGCAACAACTCGGCAAAATCAATGGCTCCGGCGCGTTCACAGGCCGCTTGATAAGCGGTGTAAACACGAACGTAGTGCTGCGTGATCATGTCACCTTGATCATCTATGTGCTCTGGCCGCCGACCTTCATCTTTATGGCCGTTAATAAACCACTGCACTTGACGTGGTGGATACTGCGCTTCATCCATTTCTAGGGAGCGAATGGTTCGTTTAACCAATCGCAATTGGTCATCACTATCTAAAATTTGAAATGCTTGAGGCAGCTTGGCTTCTTTCCAATGCGAGCGTAGGAATCGGTGTGCAATGCCGTGGAAGGTGCCTATCCACATGGGGCCTAATGACTGGCCTAAAATATCTTCCACGCGCTGGCGCATCTCGCGCGCGGCTTTATTGGTGAAAGTAACTGCCAAAATGGAATACGGGGAGACGTTCTCGACCCGATTTAACCAAGCGATTCGGTGGGTGAGCACACGAGTTTTGCCACTGCCGGCACCAGCTTGCACAAGCACCGGGTTTAAACCTGAAGTGACCGCCTCGCGCTGAGACTCGTTGAGCGGATTGATGAGATCTGAGACATCCATGCCTCATGGTACCACTTACTGATTATTATGCCAGTATCTTGACCCTAGAAACATCAGTAAACCAATGACTTATACGGGCTGCCAAATGCCTGAGAAAACAGCCAAGTCGTTGTCGGTTAATCGCCCTTTAGCGTAGAGCTCGTTAAGTGCATCTTCGTCGAGTTCCTGCTCAACACCATCGGTGTCGGTGTATTTCCATTCGCCGTAGATGCTCATCAGAAATAAAGTTTCCAGAATATCGCCAATGCGCACGGCATTTTCGTTGGCGAATGCCCGCAGATCATCCATGGAGAGAGGAGCTTGGCGTTTTTCGTATTCGCCCAGTAAAAACAGCGATAAACCTTCATCCCAGAGAGGGGCGGACATTAGTTGTTGCATAGTGCAAGGCCGATACTTAAGTCAAAGATGGCCTAAATATGCAAACTCATTGCCACAACCCAGACAGCAAGAAAAATCCGCCCACAACCAAGCCCAAAAGCCCTAAAACCGGCACTGCGGTGGAACCTGCAGCGGCCATATAACCGGCGCTTAGAGCCGCTGACGCCACAGTGACACTGCCACCGACGATAGCCTGGCGCGTCGATTTCTGGCTCTTCACTGTCTCCATCTGAGTTTGCGCACGTCGGCGCTGCCCCACCTCCCCCTGTTCAGCCAAGAAGCCGTTCACCAGGCTAGGTAGTTCGGGTAACAGTTTCAGCGCCTCCGGAACCGAGGCAATGAGGCGTTTACCCATCAACTTAGGATCGTTTCTTTTCAGCATCCAATCCGTTAAGAATGGCTTGCCCGTAGCCCACAAATCTAACTCGGGATAAAGTTGCCTGCCCAGGCCTTCAATGTTCAACAAGGTTTTCTGCAACAGCACCAGCTGCGGTTGTACTTCCATTTCAAAGCGCCGCGCGGTTTGGAATAGTTGCATCAGCACTTGTCCAAATGAGATCTCGGCCAAGGGCTTATCAAAAATGGGTTCACACACCGCTCGAATGGCCGATTCGAATTCACTCACGCGCGTGTCTCTAGGCACCCAACCAGAATCAACGTGTAACTGAGCAACCCGGCGATAATCACGGTTAAAAAACGCCAGCATATTTTCACCAATGTAGCGTTGATCCTCTTCCGTCAAAGAGCCAATAATGCCAAAATCTACTGCAATAAATTGTGGGTGATCTGGGTTTTCACTGGACACAAAAATATTGCCTGGATGCATGTCCGCATGAAAAAAGTTGTGGTGAAATACTTGCGTGTAAAAAATCTCTACCGCATGCTCAGCCAACTTTTTCATGTTCATGTTAATGGCGTGCATGGCTTCCACATCTCGAATCGGAATGCCGTAAATACGTTCGAGCGTGATGACATTGGATCGTGTGTATTCCCAATGCACCGTGGGAATGTATAGGGTGTCAAATTCCTTAAAGTTGTTTTTCAAAACGGATGCGTTAGTCCCTTCAAGCACCAAATCCAATTCATCGTGGATGGTTTTGTCGTATTCACTAACAACTTCTTTTGGCCTAAGTCGCTTCCCATCAAGCAATATTTTCTCGGCAAAACCTGCCATGGTGTACATCAGCCCAACATCACGATCAATCAACTCAGCAATGCCAGGGCGAAGCACTTTCACAACGACCGCCTCACCGCTTTTCAAAGTAGCGGCATGCACCTGGGCAATGGAAGCCGAGGCCATAGGCTCGACATCAAAGTGTTTAAATACATTGTCGGTGGTGTCTCCTAAAGCGGCCTCTATTACCGCACGAGCCTGCTCACCATCGAAAGGCTTAACGTTGTCCTGCAAAATGGCAAGCTGCTGATAAATATCATCGGGTAACAAGTCCCGACGAGTAGAGAGCACTTGGCCAAGCTTTACAAACACCGGCCCAAGCTCTTCTAGCGCAAGGCGCAGCCGTTCGCCTCGCGCTCGATTGCGTAACTCTTTGTTCATCCAGCGCGTAGGAGACAAAAAGAACAGATAGCGCAGGGCGTCAGCTTTGGTGCCACGAAGAAATAATTCGTCTAAACCGTATTTAACGAAGACGCGCTCGATGCGCATCATTCGTAAAAAGCTACTGATCATTGAGGATTGCTCGACGAGCGAGTCTTCGCAGCATTTTGTTCCAGGCGACGTAAACGTGCTTCCGCACGATCTACCGCCTCACGAATTTCGGTAACCCCCTCCCCAAATTCCTTAGCTAATGTGGGAGGAACCAACACGTTACTCTCTTCTTGTAAGTAGTCCTTGGTATTCAATCGAACGTTTTCGCCCGTGCGAGAAAACCAAGCTGCGGTTGACTCAAAAAATCGACCTGCTTGATGCGCCACCGAACCACCGGTTATAGGAGCTAAAAGGCTTTCTGCGTCAATATCCAATTGGCCCATGATGCTGCGCAAGGTTTCCGCCACACCCAATTCACCTTCGATACGAATGCTGGAACCATAAAGAGCATCGGAGGACTTAAGTAATGCCAGCAAAGACGAGTAGTTACCAGACAAGGTGACATCTGCTTCACCATCAAATTCATTTAACAGCTGCACAGAATTCGACACAATGGCAATGCCCACCTTGGCATCGAAGGAGGTCTCGTTAATTACAACGACCTTATCGTTTAGTTCACCCAAGCGTTGCTTACTTAAGTCATCCACAGACAAGGCTGCATTGATCAAGCGCTCAGCCGGCAAGAGTATGGGCAACAACAGCGGTGCAGGGAAAGCCATGATTTAAAGCTTAAAACCTTTGTGTAAAGCCACAATGCCACCGGTGAAATTTTGATAGCTGGCGTTTTCAAACCCCACCGCTTCCATCATCGACTTAAGCGTTTCTTGGTCAGGATGCATACGAATGGATTCGGCTAAATACCGATAACTTTCCGCATCCCCTGCGATTAACTTGCCCATCGCCGGCAGTGCACTAAAGGAATACGCATCGTAGGCCTTACTGATAATAGGCAATAGGGGCTTGGAGAACTCCAGCACCAACAAACGCCCACCAGGTTTTAACACCCGAAATATAGATGCCAGCGCTTTGTCTTTGTCGGTGACATTGCGTAAACCGAATGCCATGGTCACACAATGAAATGAGTTATCAGCGAACGGTAAACTCTCTGCATTAGCTTGTGAATAGGTCACATTGCCAACAATGCCTTTGTCGGTTAAACGATCCCTTCCAACCGACAACATCGACGCATTAATATCGGACAAAACCACAGAACCACTGGGGCCAACTCGTTTCGATAACTTGATCGCCAAGTCACCCGTTCCACCAGCCAAATCGAGCACGTGTTGCCCTGGCCGCACGCCACTTTGATCAATGGTGAGTTGTTTCCAAATACGGTGAACCCCAAAAGACATGACATCGTTCATCACATCGTATTTGGCGGCAACGGAATCAAATACACCCGCAACCATGCCGGCTTTTTTTTCTGAATCGACCGTTTGGTATCCGAAGTGTGTGGTGTTGTCGTCTGTCATAGTGAGTTCGCCGATTACTATTTTTGCAGCTTAGTCGCGTGCATCAATCCCGATGCGTGTCGGCACGTCGGTCAACACCGGCGGCCTCCAGTTGCTTTAGATAAGCTTGCCAATTTTCATCATAATTTTTGCCTAAGCCGTGTAAATATTCCCAGGTGAATATGCCGCTGTTGTGGCCATCATCAAAATGAATTTTTATGGCGTAGTTTCCAGCTGGCGCGATTTCAGTAATGCCAACCTCTTCCTTATGCACTTGCAGCACCTCTTGACCAGGGCCATGACCCTGCACTTCCGCTGAAGGTGATAACACTCGAAGGTACTCACACGGTAAATTGCATTCAAATCCATCGTCAAAATGCAATTCCACTACGCGGCTTTTTTGGTGTAATTTTATGGTCGTTGGTCTTGGCATCAGAGGATATACCGGCTTAGGTCAACATCTTGTACGAGATCGCCCAGGTTATTGTTCACATAGGCCGCATCAACCTTGATAACCCCGCCACTGTTGTCTGCCGCTTCAAAGGATGCGGTCTCCAACAGTCGCTCCATCACCGTGTGTAAACGCCGAGCCCCAATATTTTCTGTCGTTTCATTCACTTGAAACGCCACTTCTGCAATGCGCTCTAAACCATCATCGGTGTAGGATAAATCCACATTTTCTGTGCCCAACAACGCGGTGGATTGAACCGTAAGAGACGCATCAGGCTCTTTTAGTATCCGGACAAAGTCTTTCGCATTAAGCGCTTGCAGTTCAACCCGAATTGGCATTCGGCCCTGTAATTCAGGAATAAGGTCGGAGGGTTTAGACACATGAAACGCGCCACAGGCTATAAACAGAATGTGATCCGTCTTAACCATGCCAAACTTAGTGGACACCGTACAACCTTCCACCAGTGGCAGTAGATCACGCTGCACCCCCTCGCGAGACACTTCACCACCTTGCCCACGTTCCGTGCCACGAGCCACTTTATCAATCTCATCAATGAAAACGATGCCGTTTTGTTCCACGTTATTCAACGCATTGGTTTTTAATTCATCCTCGTTAACCAGCTTAGAGGCTTCTTCATCAACCAATAATTTCATGGCATCCGCTACGCGCATTTTTTTGTTTTGGGTTCGATCTTGTCCCAAGTTCTGAAACAAGCCCTGTAACTGTTGCGACATCTCTTCCATTCCCGGAGGTGTCATCAATTCCACACCCATCGGTTGGGCCGAAATTTCTATATCAATTTCCGTGTCGTCCAAGTCCCCTTCACGTAACTTCTTACGAAATTTCTGGCGCGTGGCACTTTCTTCTGTTTCCACAACATTAAAACCACTGGACGGTTGAGGAATGAGCACATCCAACACGCGGTCTTCGGCCGCATCCTCGGCCCGGTTTTTAACCCGCTGCTTTTCGTATTCTCGTGTTTCTTTTAAAGACACATCAGCCAAATCACGAATGATGGATTCAACATCGCGGCCGACGTAGCCGACCTCAGTGAACTTGGTGGCCTCAACTTTTATAAATGGGGCGTTGGCTAACCGAGCCAGACGGCGAGCAATTTCTGTTTTACCAACGCCGGTGGGGCCAATCATTAAGATATTTTTTGGCGTAACTTCATTGCGCAGATCTTCGTTCAATTGCTGGCGGCGCCAACGATTTCGCAAGGCAATGGCCACAGCACGCTTTGCTGCGTTTTGCCCAATGATGTGCTTATCCAGCTCTTGAACGATTTCTCTTGGGGTCATGTGTGACATGGTTAATCGCTACTTAACGTTTCTATCGATAAATTGTTATTGGTATAGATGCAGATGCTGGCTGCAGTTTCCAAGCTGTAGCGCACGATTGATTCGGCATCCAGTTCAGTGTGGTCCAGCATGGCCATCGCAGCGGCTTTGGCGTAGTCACCGCCTGAACCCATAGCAATCAGTCCGTGTTCAGGTTCAATCACATCGCCGTTACCGGTAATTAATAAAGAGCACTCTTTATCAGCGACAGCAAGCAGCGCCTCTAAGCGTCGCAACATCCGATCGGTACGCCAGTCTTTGGCCAATTCCACAGCCGCTCGAGTGAGCTGACCATTGTGGGCCTCCAGTTTGGACTCGAACCGCTCAAACAAGGTGAACGCATCGGCGGTGCCACCGGCAAAACCGGCAATGACTTGATCTCGATATAAACGACGGACCTTGCGCGCATTGCCCTTCATCACCACATTACCAAGGCTGACTTGACCATCTCCGCCCATCACCACGGTATTGCCCACTCGTACTGAACAAATGGTGGTGCCACGATATTGATCCACTAAAATCTCCTATTAACCCAGCACTGGGCTCAGGCCTAATAATTGAACAATCGCCCGCTCAGGGTTTAAGTGTACCGACTCACCTTCGAGCCCGGTGTGAGGTGTCTGTGATAGCCTCATGCCCGTCAGGCTCAATCCACCAAACATGCGCTTAGCCCTACCTCCACAAACCGCCCCAGATTCAGGCAGCTTCCCTCAAGATCGCGACTCAGTTCGCACTTGGCTTGAAGGGCTGTCGCCCGCCCGTGAGCCCGAGCATGCCGCTGAGCTGCTGCGCGGCCTGCGTCACAGCAACCGGTTAACGAATGACTCCATTGGGCGCCGAGTTATTTTGAATGAATTCAGACCGACCCTCAATGATTTGACGCATTCACTCACGGATTCGGTCACGCCCCAGCCATTACCCATGGCGGCCCCGTTTCGGCACGCTTCGGTACTTTTGGATGAATTGCTGAGAGAAGAGGTGAATACCTGGAAAATTTTGTTGTCCGATTGCCAACAGCCAGAAATTGCCGACGCCTCTCACGCCTTAACGGCGTTATATCGCCAGGCCGTGGCCGCAGTGCAGCAATATCGACGAGTACCCCGGCATTGCTTACGAGATGCCAATCAAATTTACGCTCTGGCTGAAACCCAGGGGCTACTTAATGACAAACAATCTGCTTTCGACACCCGCTTAAGTTTGGTGGACGAATTAGTGAACGCCTATGCAGGCATATTAATTCTGGCCACCTTTGATTTACGCCAAATTCGCGCCCGACAACTGGACTTAACACTGGCTTTTTTAGCCGAGCACCACGACGACATTCAGCTGAACACCGGTGTATCTGAGAATGCCTGGCGACATACCGACTACGTGGTGAACCTAAGTGGTGATCAAGCCCCAATAACCGCGGCCAGTTATTTGGGTGACTTATCTCACCCTGATGTGCGCTGGATCAGTTTTGCGACCTTAATGGAATCGGTACAAAACCGACTGGCTCGCACACGTACCACCCTGTCGGTCACCTTAGGGGCAGACACTTTAGAACGCCAAACCTTGACGCGTCTTAGTCACGAATTAGCCGGCAATCGAAGCCGAAAAAACGCCCGATGCATCAGTTATAACAAAGTCCAATTGGCTTTTGGGCACCAGCAAATCAGTAATCAATTACTGCGTTCTGTTGATGCATCCAAGCAGCAAGAAGCCGATAGCGATGCGCTTGTCGTGTGGACACGCACGAACCACTCAACACAAGGAGCGGCCTTTAGCTCACTTGAGCCAGACATTGGATCCACACAAGTCGGGGAACTTGTTGCCCTGTACGAGGAAAATGATTCAACCACACTGGGCATGGTTCGATGGGTTCACGCCGATGAAGATGGCGCGATTGCCATGGGTGTTGAATTTATATCAAACGGCGTCATTCCCGTGGAATTGACGCGAGAGAATGCCGAAGAAGGCGTGACTGACGAAGCACTGATCATTGCTTGCCGCATCAGCGGGAAAGTAACCCAAACCATCTTATTGCCTGGATATCGGTTCAACACCGGTGACCGCTTAACCGCGCGCCAGCTCGAAAAGCGAAAAGTAGTGAAGTTAGGGCAGTGCTTACAATCGAATGGCTTGTTCAGCCATTACGTTTTGAACGAAGGCTAGGCCCGGAACGGTTAGACCCACACAGACTTATCCTGCAATCGCCTAAGTGTCAGCCTTTCTCAGGAGCTTGCGGATTCGATCGCGCCCGAGGATGAGATTCATCATAAACACGCGCTAGGTGTTGAAAATCCAAATGCGTATAAATTTGTGTTGTGCTGATGTCGGCGTGACCGAGTAGCTCTTGTACCGCCCGCAAGTCCCCACTGCTCTCTAACATATGGCTAGCGAAGGAATGGCGCAGCATATGTGGGTAACAATCTCGCTTTAAGCCTTGCGATTCAGCCAGTTTTTTCAAGCGCATCTGCACAGTTCGAGGTGCAATCCGCTTTCCTCTAGAACTTAAGAATACGGCCTTATCGGCAGAGCCCGGTAAGCTGCGTCGATAACCTAGCCACTTGTTAATGGCTTCAATGGCCGGTTTTCCCACAGGTAAATCGCGAGTTTTACCGCCTTTACCCGTTACACGAACCTGCTCCACGCTTAGGTCAAGATCCGCTAAGTCAAGATTGACTAACTCGGCCAATCGCAAACCCGATGAATACATCAATTCGAACATAGCCAAATCACGGCACACCATCGGATCACTTAATTTTTGTTTTAACAAGCGACTCACCTCATCCGGGTTTAAGGTTGCAGGTAACGCTTTTTTATCTTTTGGTGCCAAAATATCTGAGGCAGGATTGGTTTTCGCCCGACCCAATTTGATCAAATAGTTGTACAAACCGCGTAGCGCGGATAACCGGCGAGCCAGGCTGCGCCCGGATATGCCTTCACGATGTTGCTCAGCAATAATCGAACGCACATCCGCAGGTTCTATTTGATCCCAGTCCTCTATCTTCCGACTGACTGCAGACTTAGCAACCGCGCGCAAGTCTCTGGCGTAATTACTGACCGTATGAGGAGAGCTGCGACGCGCAACGCGAAGCTCATCCAAATACGACTCAATCGCAACCTCAAAACTAGACATTAGCCAATTCCTCAGCTTCCATGGCGTTGTTATGAGGTTCTTGTACCGGTGCATTCTGCTCGGCGATACTGAAAGATTGCACACGCCGGCTCAACACTTCACCGAGTTGGTTCAGAAACATCACACCCTTGCCGGTAGCGAATCGGGTTGGGTCGGAACTACCCATCACCAATACACCTTGCGATCCGTTGTATTGCAATGGAATAACCGCCGCCGATGCGAGTTCGGTTTCACAACCAGTGCACAGCAGCGCACGCTGCTCATCGCTCAATGGGCCACAAAAAGTCTCCCCTTCAGAAAAGTTTTTACTGAACATGTCAAACAAAGGATCTTTAGAGGACATAGTGAAATGGTTGTTACACAATTGCCGCGTGAACGCTTTGTCGCCACTGCCGGTGGATTCTTCGGGGGAGGTTAAAAACAACCGCACATCGTCGGCCTTGAAATTCTCGATTAAGCTTTCCTGACTGATTGTCACCAAGCGCTCTAAAGAGTCAGCTGAGATGATGTCTTGAATCAGTCGGTGTAAGCGCATGTGCAAACGCTCGTTTTCCCGGGCCACGTTGATTAGATCGCGCAAACTGCTTTCCAAACGGTGGCACTTACCGCGCAACACACTCACTTGCTTTTCAATTAGTGAAATAGCACCGCCAGTTTCATGAGGGATATGTAGCCGCGGTAATACGTCAGAGTGCTGAACAAAGAAATCAGGATTCATCGTTAAAAACTGACGAACCGCTGATGGATCTAATGTCTTTGGTGATTCTTGTTGTTCCGGATGCATGTCTTACATTCTTGTTTGGCCCTCAAAGACTGTAGAACATGGGCCAGTCATTTCAATGGTTTTGTTGTTTTCTGGCCACACTATTGTCAGCTTGCCACCACGCAGTTTTACTGCTACCCGACGTTGCAATAAACCTTGACGAACCCCCACGGCAACCGCCGCACAAGCGCCAGTTCCGCACGCTTGGGTCTCTCCCACGCCACGTTCAAAGACGCGTAGACGAACTTCGTTGTCTGTCAATATTTGCAAAAAACCAACATTCACACCCGATGGAAAAGCCGCATGCGTTTCAATTAAAGGGCCTAAGGTTTCCACCGCTGCGGTGTCAACATCATCCACCAGGATGACCGCATGAGGGTTCCCAATAGAGACAGAACCAAAGTACACCGAGCCTAAATCTTCATTACTTTGCGTCATTAAATCGTTAGCAGCGGAAGACTGAGACTCTTCATTAGCAGGAATAACTGTTGTAGCGCACAGCTCAGATAACGTTAAGTGGTATTGAAGAGATTCTGCATCGGCGTTCAGTGGAATGTTCACGGGTGTGAAATTTGGCACACCCATAGCGACCGTGACTTCCCCGTTATCCAACAGTTGTAAGGTTATGAGACCCCCACTGGTATTCACGGGTATTAATGTCGCATCCGTCATGCCTCGATCGGTTACGTAGCGGGCAAAACATCGGGCTCCGTTACCGCAGTGCTCCACTTCCGCACCGTCTGCGTTGAAAATTCGGTAATCAAACAAAGCGCCTTCCACAGAAGGCTCCTGCACCATCAACAGTTGATCAAAGCCGATCCCTGTAAATCGGTTTGACCAGCGCCGAATGGTGGTTGCATCCAAGTCATAAGACTCAGAACGATTATCGATCACCATAAAATCGTTGCCCAAGCCGTGCATTTTGGTAAACGGAATATCCATTCACACGGTGCTCTCAAGCGCAAACAACGATTCAACCGATTCCCGTTGACGAACCACATGCGCCTGAGCGTCACTGACTAAAATTTCAGCCGCCCGTCCTCGCGTGTTGTAGTTTGAACTCATCACAAACGCGTAAGCGCCCGATGCGAGCACCGCAAGATAATCACCGGCTTCAATAGCCAATTCTCTGTCTTTGCCTAAGAAGTCCGCCGATTCGCATACAGGCCCCACCACGTCATAGACTCGAGCGGTCCGATCTTGCTCTATCACCGGCACAATGGGCTGCCAAGCGCTGTACAGCGCAGGCCGAATCAAATCGTTCATAGCGCCATCGATCACTGCAAACGCTTTTTCCGAATTTTCTTTTAAGTATTCCACTCGAGTGACCAACACCCCTGCAGGACCGGCAATGGCACGACCCGGTTCCATCCAAATTTCTAATGGGCGTGAACCAACCGCCGCGATGGCAGCGTTTGCAAATTCGACAATATCTAAGGGCGTTTCATCATCGTATTGAATGCCCTGGCCGCCACCAAAATCAATGTGGCTTAACGTAATACCGTCCTCACTAAGCTGATCCACCATAGCCAACATGCGCTCAAAGGCGGCTTCATAAGGCTCAACCGAGGTTAATTGCGAGCCGATATGGCAATCAATACCGCATACGGATAAGTTCGGATGATCTTGCGCCTGTCGGTAAGCCTCGCGGGCTTCTTCCATGGAGATGCCGAATTTGTTTTCCTTTAAGCCAGTTGAAATATAGGGATGAGTTTGCGCATCCACATCTGGGTTAATGCGAAAAGACACCGGCGCCACTTTGCCCTGTGCCTTCGCCACTTGCGCTAAACGAGTGGCTTCTGCCACCGATTCAATGTTGAAACATAAAATGTTAGCGTTTAACGCTTCAACCATTTCACTGGTTGTTTTGCCAACACCAGAGAAAACCACGCGATTCGCGGGCGCACCAGCGGCCAACACGCGCTTAAGTTCACCCCCTGAAACAATATCGAAGCTGGATCCTAACTTGGCTAACACACTCAACACCGCTAAATTCGAGTTCGCTTTCACCGCGTAGCAAACTCGATGCGGCACCGCATCAAACGCACGATCGAACGCTTTCCAGTTAGATTCCAATAGGTCACGGCTGTAAACATACAGCGGTGTGCCATGGGTTTTAGCAATATCCGATAAAGCTAATCCGTCAACGAGCAATTCACCGTTGACGCGTTCTATGCCACTCATGACGATTCTTCTTCCTCTTCCATCTCTTCAAGCTCGTTCAGCGCATCGTCGATGGTGAGTATGGATTCGAGGATGGATTCATTCGAATCTAGGTACAGCTCTCCCTTATTGCCACAGCCGATAAGCAGCGCTGCGGCAAGCCATAGGAGCGTGAATAGGACCGAGTTTTTCGTGTTTAGTCGCATGAGCGCAGTATACTCGCCTCATCCAAAAAACTATTGAAATGGCCCCATGGCAACCGATCAGCTCGAGTGCATTGAAATCGAAACCGCCTCCCCGGTTAGTCACAGCGTCATTTGGCTGCACGGTTTAGGAGCCAGCGGCGATGATTTTGTGCCCGTCGTCCCAGAATTGGGCGTACCCAGCGACCTAGGCGTACGATTCATTTTCCCACACGCACCGGTTCGACCCATCACCATCAATAACGGCATGGCCATGCGTGGCTGGTATGACATCACATCATTAAATTTTGACGAACGCGAACAAGATGTTGCCGGAACTCAAGCGTCCGCGGCCGCGGTTAATCAGCTGATTGAACAGGAAATTGGTCGTGGCATACCTGCCGGCAACATTGTATTGGCGGGCTTCTCTCAAGGCGGCGCGGTGGCATTGTATGCCGGCTTAACCAGTCAACACCGTACTGCAGGCATCTTGGCCTTATCCACCTACTTACCGTTGGTGGATCAGGTATTTGTGGATATGAAAAACCGACCAGACGCCGATGATGATCGCACCACGCTGCCCATTTTCTTCGCACACGGAACCCACGATGATGTGATTCGTTTGCAATACGCCGAAGAATCCAAAGACGCTTTGATGGGCGCTGGCTTTAACGTGGAGTTTTCAACCTGGCCGATGCCCCACAGCGTGATACCCGAAGAGATTACGGCCATGGGTGAATGGTTTAGGACACAGTGGGGTAAATAGCGTCCACCCGTGCGGGTGCTTTCGCCACGGCCTGTTGCACTTGCTTCGGAGCCGTGCCACCCAAATGATCGCGACTGTTCACAGATCCTTCTAAGGTCAACACCTCAAAAACCGACTCATCAATTTTGTCGCTAAACCCTTGCAAGGTTTCTAACGACATGTCGCCTAAGTCGATTTGATTGTCCACCCCATGTTTCACGGCTTTGCCCACCACCTCGTGCGCATCTCGAAACGGCATGCCTTGCTTTACCAACCAGTCTGCTAAATCGGTGGCCGTTGAAAAACCTTTGATGGCCGCCTCGCGCATGGACGCTTTGTTCACTTCCATGGCCGGTAACATGTCCGCAAACGCACGAACACTGTACATCCAGGTGTCAATGGAATCGAATAAGGGTTCTTTATCTTCCTGATTATCTTTGTTGTAGGTGAGTGGTTGGCCTTTCATTAAGGTGAGTAAAGCCATTAAATTACCGTTGGCACGACCGGTTTTGCCACGCACCAGTTCGGCGACATCGGGGTTTTTCTTTTGCGGCATGATGGAAGAACCGGTGCAAAACGCATCGGGCAAATCCACAAACTGAAACTGTGCTGACATCCACAACACCATCTCTTCAGCGATTCGAGACAGATGCATGGCGCAAATAGCGGCCGCGGCGGTAAAGTCGATCGCAAAATCACGATCGCTCACCGCATCTAACGAATTTTCAGCAATCGCATCAAAGCCCAACAATTCCATCGTAATTTGTCGATCGATCGGATAACTGGTACCGGCCAAGGCTGCTGCCCCCAAAGGCATTCGATTGACTCGGTTACGTACCTCTTGCAAACGTTCTAGGTCACGAAGCAGCATTTCAAACCATGCCATGACGTGATGACCGAACGTAACCGGCTGCGCCGATTGCAGATGGGTAAAGCCCGGCATGATGGTGTCGGTGTGCTTTGAAGCTAATTCAACCAAGCCTCGCAGCAAGCGTTTTTGCACGGCTGCAATTTCATCACAGGCATCTCGAACGTATAAGCGAATATCCGTAGCGACTTGATCGTTTCGCGAACGCCCCGTGTGTAAACGCTTGCCAGCATCCCCAATGCGTTCAATTAAAGCCGCCTCGATGTTCATGTGCACATCTTCACGGGAAACCGACCACTCAAACTTTCCCGCCGCAATGGTTTGTTCGATGTTTTCCAAACCTTCAAGAATTAAGGCGTGATCCTCTTTCGTTAACACACCCACGCGCATTAACATCGTGGCGTGTGCCACCGAGCCTCGGATATCCTGCCGATACATGCGCTGATCGAATGTGACCGAAGCGGTGAACGCCTCCACAAACGCATCGGTATTACCCTCAAATCGGCCTCCCCATAGTTTGACAGGGGCGCTTGCAGGCGATGTGGCAGATGTAGCAGCCGGTTTTGTGGGGTCCGAGTGTGACCTAGTCATGGATTTTCGGGAGCAATCGGTCGAGAAAGGAAAACTCAGTATACTGTTAACTCCTCTAAACGGTGCTTTGGAATGAGTTCACCAGTGCGTATCGCCACGCGCAAAAGTCCGCTGGCATTGTGGCAAGCCGAAACCGTGCAGCAACAGCTGCAAGCCGCACACGAACACATCGATGTGCAATTGGTCCCCATGACCACAGAAGGCGATCAACGGCTGGACCAACCGCTCTACAAAATTGGTGGTAAACAGCTTTTTGTTAAAGAACTGGAAAGCGCCATGATGGAAAAGCGTGCCGACTTGGCCGTGCATTCCATGAAAGACGTCGCCGCCGAATTGCCACCTGGCTTAACCCTATGTACCTATATGGAACGTGAAGACCCCACCGATGCGCTGGTGTCAAACCACTACCATGATTTGAACGACTTACCCGCCGGCGCTGTTATAGGCACCTGCAGTGTGCGGCGCCGAGCCCAGCTCATGGCAGCCCGCCCCGATTGCCGTATTAAAAACCTGCGCGGCAATGTTGGCACCCGATTGAGCAAACTAGACGCGGATGAATACGACGCCATCATTCTTGCCAGTGCGGGTTTAAAAAGGTTGGGTTTAGCAGAGCGAATCGCCGCTCAGCTACCCATGCAATTAAGTTTGCCGGCTGCCGGCCAAGGCATCGTGGGAATTGAAGTGCGCAGCGATGACGTAGAACTGCAAAAACTTTTGGCTCCCTTGCACAACACAGATGCCGCCGATAGAGTCACCGCCGAGCGTGCCGTCACTCGGCGACTGAACGGGGGTTGCTCCGCACCGATTGCCGCCTACGCAACATTGAATGGCGACGAGCTCACCTTAATTGCTCGTGTCATAGCCATCGATGGACAAACCACCTTAGAAGAAACGGTGAGCGGGCATCGCAACAATGCGGATGCACTGGGTACACAAGCCGCCGATGCGTTGATTAGCCAAGGTGCTCTGAAAATTCTTAAAGACACCGAGCAATTTTTGGCCGAGCCGCAACCTGTTACCTAATGCACACCGTTCTCGTTACCCGACCTAAACATCAACAAGAACATTTCATTTCACAATGTGCTGCACTGGGACTGAATACCATTAGTTTGCCGTTGTTGCGCATAGAACCCAGGGACGTAGACCCGAAACTTTCGGAATCTAAATTACCCGACCCTCATACCGCATGGATTTTCACCAGCCGCAACGCCGTCACCCATTGCCCTTTTAAACTAAATCCAACCGGGCCTGTTTTTGCCATGGGCTCATCTACCGCTCGTGCTCTGGAAACGTCAGGACGACAACTTGCAGCAGAACCCGACACCCCGTTCAACAGCGAAGCACTCGTCGCTCAACTGGTTCATGGCAACGCCAAGTCCGCTGTAGTCATTACTGGTGTGGGTGGTAGAGCTTATTTGGCAAATGAATTAAAACGACTCAATTGGAATGTTACTGAAGTGGCTTGCTATGAACGAATTCCAGTTCAACATACCAAGCACACTCTCATTGATGCGTTAAGCCAAGCGGATATCTTGTCTTTAACCAGCATTGAATCCATGGATGCGTTGATTCAACAAACAACGCATGTACCGACAGAAGAACTAACTTCTACTGAGTGGAAGAAAAAGCCATTGATTGTTAACAGTGAACGCGCAGTTGTTGCCGCTGAGACAGCAGGTTTTACTGGGAAAATTATCGTGGCGGTACCTGCAGGAGACAATGGGCAGATTGATGCTTTGAAGGCTTTGATTGATAAATAAATGTGGACGCTTGATAAAAAATAGCTAGCTACAAAACATTCGCTTCTGCATTAACGACGCTTCGCTATCGCGAAACTGAACGCAGATCAGAGGCCCAACGAAGGCCAAAGCTCGTCAACGCGAGCTTTTATTTCCTCATCCATAACAATGGGCTCACCCCATTCCCGATCGGTTTCGCCTGGTAACTTATTGGTGGCATCAATACCCATCTTAGAGCCTAAACCGGAAACAGGAGAAGCAAAATCTAAGTAGTCGATGGGCGTGTTATCGATCAAGGTCGTGTCGCGGCTTGGATCAACGCGTGTGGTGATTGCCCAAATCACATCGTCCCAAGAACGCGTATTCACATCATCATCCACCACAATCACAAACTTGGTGTACATGAATTGTCGTAAGAAAGACCACACACCCATCATCACGCGCTTGGCATGACCTGGATATTGTTTCTTCATACTCACGATCGCCATGCGGTAGGAACAGCCTTCAGGCGGTAGATAAAAGTCGGTTATCTCTGGAAATTGTTTCTGCAGAATGGGTACAAACACTTCATTTAAGGCCACACCTAAAATGGCAGGCTCGTCCGGGGGTCGGCCGGTATAAGTAGAATGATAAATCGGATTATCTCGATGAGTGACCTTTTCAATGGTGAAAACCGGGAAGTTGTCCACTTCATTGTAGTAACCGGTGTGATCCCCAAACGGTCCTTCTGGCGCTTCATCATTGGGGTTTAACCAACCTTCCAAAACATACTCAGCAGAAGCGGGCACTTGTAAATCAGACAAAGTCGCGTTGGTTAATGTAGTTCGCTCGCCCCGCAGCAACCCGGCAAACGCATGCTCACTGAGTGTGTCTGGAACGGGTGTGACGGCACCGAGTATGGTGGCAGGATCTGCACCCAACACAACCGCAATGGGAAACGGTTCACCGGGTTTCTCTTCCTGCCACTCTTTGAAGTCCAGCGCACCGCCACGATGACTTAACCATCGCATGATGACCCGGTTTGGGCCGATCACTTGTTGGCGATAAATGCCCATGTTCTGCCGCTTTTTATTTGGGCCCTTAGTAATGACCAGGCCCCAAGTAATTAATGGTCCTGCATCTCCCGGCCAACAGGTTTGCACCGGCAAACGAGATAGGTCTACCTTGTCCCAAGTATTCTTTTGGCATTCTGCGTTACGCACGGTTTTAGGTGCCATATCGAGCACTTTCTTAAAGATGGGCAGTGACTGCCAAGCATCCTTAATTCCTTTAGGCGGATCAGGCTCTTTTAGAAATGCCAGAAGCTTACCCACTTCGCGTAGCGCTTCAGTGTCGGACTCACCCATGCCATAGGCCACACGTTCAGGGGTTCCAAACAGATTCCCCAGCAGTGGGATGTCTGAACCTTTGGGGTTTTCGAACAACAACGCAGGGCCTTTCGCCCGTAACGTGCGATCACAAATTTCAGTTATCTCTAAATGCGGGTCAACTTCTGCGGTGATTCGCTTAAGCTCGCCCATCGATTCAAGTTGGTCAATGAAGTCCCGCAGGTCGCCATATTTCACGCAGCCAAACCCGACTGCTTGAGTAAGGCATCAACTGTTGGCTTACGACCTCTAAAGGCAACAAATGATTCAATTGCAGGGCGCGACCCTCCTACAGATAAGACTTCATTTAAAAAATCTTTACCCGCGGCTTCATCGAACACACCGTCTTCTTCAAAACGAGCGTATGCATCCGCTGACAACACTTCTGCCCATTTATAACTGAAGTAACCGGCCGCATAGCCGCCTGCAAAGATGTGGCTAAAAGCATGCTGGAATCGTTGTTCTTTCGGATACGGCATAACCGCTACTTCAGCGCGCACCGCTTCCAAAATATCGTTGATGGACTTTGGAGACTCAGGCGGGGGAGACGCATGAACTTGCATATCAAACATCGAGAATTCGAGTTGACGAACCAGCTGCGAGGCAGACTGAAAGTTCCGAGCGTCTTTCAGCTTTTGCAGCAAGTTATCCGGCAATGGCTCACCGGTTTGGTAGTGACCACTGATTAACGCAAGGGATTCACTTTCCCAACACCAATTTTCTAAAAACTGACTGGGCAGTTCAACCGCATCCCATTCCACTCCATTAATGCCCGATACACCCGCGGTTTCCATCTGCGTCAACATGTGGTGCAAGCCATGACCAAACTCATGGAACAAGGTAGTGACTTCCATGTGTGTCAGTAGCGCTGGATCATCACCGACTGGAGGTGTAAGGTTGCATGTTAGGTAAGCGATGGGCAGCTGCACCTCATCACCCAATCTTTGACGAGTTGCGCAAACATCCATCCACGCACCACCGCGCTTGTGTTCTCGAGCAAAATTATCCAAATAAAACTGACCACGCAGTGCATTGTTACTGTCACGAATTTCATAACAAGACACATCTTCGTGATACACCGATACGTTCTCAACTTGGCTGATGCTTAAACCAAATAAGCGACCCACCACATCAAACATGCCAGGAATAGCTTTATCGGCTGGAAAGTAGGGTTTTAAATCCTCATCCGATAAATCAAATTGTGCCTTCTTTAATTTATCACTGGCATAAGCCACATCCCAAGCCTGTAAGTCGATGATATCCAAGGTGTGGGCCGCAAACTCTTCTAACTCTTTCAATTCAGCTTTGGCTTGTGGAACCGCTTTTTTGGCTAAGTCGTTTAGGAAATTCATCACCTCATCCGGTGATTGAACCATCTTGGTCACCACGGATAGGTCAGCGTAAGAGTCGTAACCCAACAACGCGGCTTTCTCATTTCGAAATTTCAGAATGTCGACCATGTGCTGGCTATTATCAAACTGCCCAGCCTGCGGGCCATTTTCCGACGCACGGGTTGTGAACGCTATGGTGATTTCTTTACGCAGTTCCCGATCATCGGCAAACGTTCGAATGGCATGCACCGTTGGGAATTCCAGATTTAATAAATACCCTGCTTTATCCTTACGCTCAGCCCGCTCACGAGCCGCCGCAATCGCACTATCTGGTAGGCCTTTTAAGCGTGATGCATCGGGCAACAACAATTCCCACGCATTGGTGGCATCTAATACGTTGTCACTGAATTCTGTTTTTAAGCGCGAGAGTTCTTGAGTGAGTTCTGCAAAGCGCTGTTTTTTGTCGTCCGCTAGTGACACCCCACCGAGTTCAAAGTCACGAAGCTCGTTCTCAATGACCGTTTTCTGAGCCGCCGACAAATTAGCAAATTCATCACTGGCCCGAAGTTTTTTAATTACTTCATACAACTCAGAATTTTGACCCAACTCTGTGTAGTAAGCGCTGAGCTTTGGCAAACAAACTTTGTAGACATCACGCAGCTCGGCACTGTTCTGAACAGAATTTAAATGACTAACGGGCGACCAAAACAAACTCAACTGGTTATGAGCCTTATCTAGCGGTGCCATAACTGATTCCCAGTTAGGAGACGCTACCTTAGCCGCCACCTTGACCGTTTCACGGCACTGAGACAACAGCTCATCCAAAGTGGCTTCAACCGTTGAAACATCAAACGCATCAAAAGCAGGACGGTTAATCGTAATTGAATCTTTCATTAAAACCTGTCGATGACGTTAAACGTCTAAGTTCGCCACTTCTAAGGCATTACGTTCGATAAATTCACGTCGCGGTTCGACTTGATCGCCCATTAAGGTGTCGAACACCTCATCCGCCACCATCGCATCTTCAATACTGACTTGCAGCATACGACGCGCTTCTGGGTCCATGGTGGTTTCCCACAACTGCGAAGGGTTCATTTCACCCAAGCCTTTGTAACGCTGGATGTTTAATCCGCGCTTGGATTCAGCAATGAGCCAATCCATCACATCTTTGAAGGATTCAACCGGTTGTTGACGTTCACCGCGGGCAATGGATGCCCCCTCACCTATCATGCCGTCAAGCTTATCGGCCAAGCTGGAGATCGTCGCGTAATCGGGTGCTTTGAAAAAAGAAGGTTCAAGCGTGTACGCATGATCATTACCGTGAATTCGAACGTTCAATTTAATCCCGTACAAACCTTCTTGTTCCATCGTTTCTAACTCATACCGACGAGCTTGTGAGCCCCCCGAATTGAGAATGCTTTGAAGCTTTTCACCGTATGCGCGCACCGCCGATTCATCACTGAGTTCCGCAGGCTTAAGTGGTGCGAAGTTAATCATCGCTTCCAGAATGTCCCGACTGAGCTTTCGTTCCATGCGATTGAACAATAAAGTGACCCGCATGTATTCATGCGCTAAAGCTTCCATAGCCGTATCAGAAATACCTGGTGCCCCTTCATTCACTGCAAGCTGTGCGTTTTCTAACGCTAACTGCAGTAAGTAAGCATTCAGTTCTGCATCGTCTTTCACATAGCGTTCTTGCTTGCCTTTCTTCACTTTGTACAATGGAGGCTGCGCTATGTAGATATGACCACGTCGAATGAGCTCTGGCATTTGACGATAGAAGAACGTAAGCAACAGAGTTCGTATGTGAGATCCATCCACATCGGCATCCGTCATAATCACGATGTAGTGGTAGCGCAGTTTGTCCGGATCAAACTCATCGCGACCAATACCACAACCTAATGCAGTAATTAGAGTCCCAACTTCTACTGACTGAAGCATCTTGTCGAATCGGGCTTTCTCAACGTTCAGGATTTTTCCGCGCAGTGGCAAAATGGCTTGACGACGCCTATCCCTGCCCTGCTTTGCAGACCCACCCGCTGAGTCCCCTTCCACCAAATAGATTTCAGATTTAGCCGGATCTCTTTCTTGGCAGTCCGCCAATTTTCCGGGTAAACCTGCAATGTCTAAAGCGCCCTTACGACGCGTCATTTCACGAGCTTTACGAGCCGCTTCACGCGCACGCGCCGCATCCACTATTTTGGCTGTGATGTTACGAGCTTCAGTTGGATTCTCTTGCAGAAAGTCGTGCATGAATTCACCCAACACCGATTCAACACAACTCTTCACTTCTGAAGACACCAACTTGTCTTTAGTTTGTGAGGAGAATTTTGGGTCAGGCACTTTCACCGACAACACCGCCGTTAACCCTTCGCGAGCATCATCACCGGTGGTGGACACCTTCGCTTTCGCAGTGGAACCATTGGCTTCCATGTATTGATTCAACGTGCGAGTTAACGCCGCACGAAAACCCGCTAAGTGAGTACCACCATCACGTTGAGGAATATTGTTTGTAAAACAGTAGATGTTTTCTTGATAGGAATCCGTCCACTGCAGTGCAACTTCCACCGCCACATCGTCTTTCATACCGAGGGTGTGCAAAATGGTTTGATGCACCCCAGTTTTGGTTCTGTTGAGGTGTTCAACAAACGCGCTTATGCCGCCTTCATACTCAAACGTATCTTTCTTACCGCTGCGTTTATCTTCTAAGTTAATTCGAACACCACTGTTCAAGAACGAAAGCTCGCGCAAACGTTTCGACAGAATGTCAAAAACAAATTCAATGTTGGTAAACGTATTTGAACTGGGTTTGAAATGAATTTCCGTACCGGTTTTATCCGTATCACCCACCACCGCTAAATCAGAAACCGGCTTACTGTCCCGGTATTCTTGCTCATGATGCTTGCCATCACGATAAATGGTGAGCTTCAGCCATTCACTCAATGCGTTAACCACTGAAACGCCAACGCCGTGCAATCCACCCGACACTTTGTACGAGTTATCGTCAAACTTTCCACCCGCGTGCAGCACCGTCATGATGACCTCCGCCGCCGACTTACCCTCTTCCGAGTGAATGTCTGTCGGGATACCACGCCCATCATCTGACACGCTGACCGACTCATCTGGGTGAATAATTACGTTAACCGCACTACAGTGACCGGCTAAGGCTTCATCGATCGAGTTATCCACAACCTCGAACACCATGTGGTGCAGCCCCGTCCCATCATCGGTGTCACCGATGTACATCCCAGGGCGCTTTCGCACCGCATCAAGGCCCTTAAGCACCTTGATGTTCGAAGAGTCGTAACTTTGGTTGTTTCCGTTGTCAGTACTGTCGTCAGACATAATTCGCAGCTGCAAGCTTCTATAACCCTCTAATTATACGCCAGTTTGCGGCTTATAACTGAGGTTAATACAGCGAAGCAATGCAAAGTCAAAATGGGATAATTGTCAATAAAATCAAATAGTTATATGGCGTTATATTTGGAAGTATTTACGCGCTTGAATGCATACCAGCTGCTCTATTCCATTTGTTGTGCTCCGTGAAGAAAACTCACGAGAATTCAAGCTGCCGCGCTGTCGATGGATAACGAATGACTTAGTCGATTCGATCCGTTGTTTTGCTTCACATGGAACACGCCGCAATTTCCTCCCCACTCAACTCGCGCAGCTTCAACCACCCTTACTTCTGACTGTTTATTGATAAGTGTTCGGACACATAGATAACACTGAAAAAATCTGCACAAGCCTCAATGACTGTCGCTGCTGAGCCAGTACACAACCAAAAACTCTGAGGTGACGGCCTATCAGGAGTATGAGCGATCTACAGGTGGGCCAGACACGATCGATGGAAAGCCAGGCCTCTCTGCTGCTGAGTATCACCTCTCATGCAGCAACACTTGAAAAGGTTAATTTGCCAAAGATCCACGTGAAACATCTTGTGATTGAATCTACATTTCTCTCGAACCCATGCATCGGAAGATAATCACAAAATCTTCGTGATCCTCTAAAAATCAACCAGTAACGAGATTTCCATAGAATCACCCTCCTTTGATTCACGTGAAACAATCTGTGATTCAATCCACGATCTCAGCACTATTCACGGAGCCATCAGTGAGACCCCAAGCAAATGCCTCCCCCCACGGGCAGATTTCCCAAAACCCAAACTCTTAAACGAACGAGGAGCTTGATGGGCAGTGGGAGCTGGCCAATGGTCCCGGCAGCAAGGATGCCGACTGTGAAGCCATTAGGAGTATTCACGGCGCCATCTTTGAAACTCGAAGCAATTGCCCCGGG
>CALGLE010000052.1 GCA_937930305.1 uncultured Granulosicoccaceae bacterium
TTTTTGGATTCCGATTTCAGCAGCCTTCTTAGTCTTTTTTGAATGCTACATTTGTTATAAAAGACTAATCGATATCAATCGAAAGATTTGGTTTTTATTCTTACTACCGCTACATCGATTTGTGAGTGATTTTTACTGGATGGCTTTTTTCGGATTTGGGTTTTCCGAATTCTACACAATAAAAATATCTTTCGTGGCAACGATTGGTGGTGCTCTATTCTTATTCATACTCGCAATCATTCCAGGAAAACGATTCAGGATGGGCAAAAACCGAAACGGGGTAAGCGTTCATTCTGAGCAGTCGTTTTAACGGTCGGTGTAGGTTAGCCTTGACGCTCACATTCGATTGTAACCATAGTCGGCATTTACGGTTTCCAATACACCATTCCTTCAAATATTTTTGACTAGTGATTCTAAATAAATATTATATTCAACTTTAGATTTCATCTTTCTTAAATCATCAAAATGATTGCTGATATATTTTAGCTCGCTATCATCCAAAGGGTATTGCGATAATCCAATAGTATTCGTTAATACCAAGTAGCCGCTTCCAAGATCTGCCCATATACTTGTCGGATAGTGAGCTAGCTCTCTGTAATCTTCGGAAGAAGATAATACTAATCCAACACAGCCCTCCCACAAACTAATGAAGTCTCCTACTTTTAATTTGCTTAGTTCTTCTTTCATCACAGAATCAGTTAACAAAAGGTTCAACGGAAACCATGCCTGGGGTAAGTTGACTTGGTTTAAGAACGTACTTCTCTTTGATTTCCAAAAAAAATCACAACTCGGATACGGAATTTGATTTGCTTCAAATATATTATGATGTGATCCATATACACCATGTTGCATTTGGTCATCTGGAACTACGTCTAATGGTCGATATCCTAGGGTATTTACAGGAATAATCCTACCGCTTACGAACAATCGAGAACCATACCGTTATTTATGTTGGCTGTTGAATCAATTGCTGATCACTTTCGCAGAGCAAATACACACGCGTGCACCGTGGAATATGCCCGACATTGTAGGGTAACCATGACGCTTACAGCTAACCCACTCCAACGATGAGCCAACGATCAATGAATCACATCGTTGGCGCATTGAGCTTGATCTTGGACCGGGTGTTCAACTGCGCATCGTTCGGTTTAGTCACATGTTACGTTTCGGCGGCTCGGTGTGCATCTGGCTGTGTACCGAGCCAGCCGACACAATGTCAACCTCGATGGCAACGTCCTTAAGTGAATTGAACAAACGGTATAAATGACGGTATTATTTGATTGAAAATCGAGAAAAAATAACAAAAACAACTACATAGGGTGATTGCTCGGTAGAGCCTAGCTCACCGCACTTCTTAAATTCAATGTGTGGTTTGAGTCTGCTCTGATGAAGTCCATCCGGATCTAAAACGCCGACCTCCGGTCGGGCGTCTGAAACTCATCTTTATAAAATATTGCGTAGGTAAATATTCACATCGTGCTTCTTGAATAAGCACGTTTTGAAATTGCTTACGAAGCCAAACTGTATCTGTGATTAAGGTTGTTTGATAGCTAATTTACGTGTTGAGCCTTTTTGTAAAAACGATGCAGCCGGGATGCCGCGAGGGAAGAGCTAGTGATTAGTCACAACGGGTTTTTCGATAAGGCTCAACACCTAAATTTGGTTTGGCGAGTGTGATTGCCGACAGTATGAATTCTCATAAGTAGACAAAGGTTTAGTTTTTATAAATGGGGTTTCTCGTGTGCGTTGCATGAGGTAACTGAAGCAATTGGTCAGCGCTAAACATTCGTATGAAAACCAGGGTTTAATACTGAACTTAAGTATGCGTTTTGAAATATCTTCAGTGGTATGTGAGTTAATGAGGGGTCTAGTTGTTGTGGTGTCGGAGTAAATTATTAGTTTGTTGATTGGTCCATCGCATCGAAACCATTGTCTTTTAAAATTTATGTCGTTGGAGGAAACGAACATGTTGAAGCGAAAAATAATTGCGAGTGTGCTGTTAGGTGTAAGCGTTAGTTTGACGGGCTGCTTAAGCTCTATGGTTAAGCCTGAAAGTTCTGTGACAAGTAAAGTCGGTGGAGGTATGGAGGAGCTGTTACCTGCTTATGATGGTCCTAAAGCAAGGGTGGCGGTAAGCGACTTTGAATGGAAGGTGGGCACCTCTAAAACGACGGTGGGTATTGGGGGTGTGGATTTTTCGTTTTCACATGAAGATGAAATGGCACACACTGATGCGTTGAAAGCCATGCTCACAACGGCTCTGGTGCAAAGCAAACGTTACCGCGTCATGGAGCGCGCTAGAATCGATTCTGTGAAGGATGAAATTGGTTTGCAGGAAGATGGGTATACCGATCAATCAGGTAAAAAACGAGGATCAGTAAAAGCGCCAGATATTTTGGTGGTTGCCTATATCACGGGTTGGTCACCCGGTAGTTCGGGGTCAAGTGGGGGTGTTAGCTCTGCATTGTTTGGTAAGAAAGCATCGTCTGTGTTAGGGGCGGTTTCTAAAGGCTATAAAAAATCTTCTCTGGCGATGGATATACGAATACTGGATGCTGAAACTACGGAACTGCTAGCTGCGACCAGTGTGGAAACTGTGGCCACGGATGTGGATTTTGGCGGCGCCTTGTCCGTTTTGACCGGATCTGGAAGTCTGGGTGGTGGGCTGGATACTTACTCCAACACTCCAATGGAAAAAGCGATTCGTTCGAGTATTTTGGAAGCGACTCGATACATCGCTCAGAACACGCCAAGTGAATACATGGTTTATTAACGTGTTTTAAAAAACCAATTAGCGTCAATTACAGTGGCTGCAAGGACGCAGCCCTTACAATAAGCGGCGCTAAACGCTGTTATTGATTAATAATTGCAGCCTTTAATGGATGTAGCTTTCTATAACTTAAGTTAAAATTTCGTATTATCTGGCTAGCGCCGATATGCTGCTTAATATGAGATTTTTATCGATATCTTATCGCCGTGCTTTTTACGCTAGATTACTCTCTGTGATGGCAGTGAGTGCCTGCTTTGGCCAAGCTCAGTCAGCCCCCATCATTTATACAGAAACTACCTACTACGATGTGGATCTCAAGCATGCTCGCACAACCCATTCGTTACATCAGATTTTAGAAAGTAACGCCCCAAAAGATAAAGAGGGGAAAGTAAAGCTTGAAGAGTCTGGGTGGAATTTAGACTGGAAATTCAAGTGGCAATCGACGGAGCAACATTGTCGCGTCGTCGATGCAAAAATCACGCTCACAAAGCGCTCCAATTTACCCCGTGCGACTCGCCTGCCCGATGAGCAAAAGATTCGATTTGCCTTCACTCACTTCCTGAAACGCGTTGTTAATTACCACCGTGAACGATTCAGAATTATGGAGTCTGGTGCGCGTGATATTGAAGGCGCGTTAGTTGGCCTCAACTGGAAAGGGGATTGTGAGAATGCATCGAAGAAAATCAGCGCGGTGGCTAATGAGGTATATCAAGCAACCACAGAGCGTTTGGGTGAATACGATCGGATGCATCACTACGGATACACCGGTGGATACTATTTCATGCGTTACCCTTGGAGTGATGGAACGCAATCACCAGCGATACACGCTGACTACGAGTATTTCGAATTTGATCTAAACCGAGTGAATTCAAAAGACGATATTCACAAACAAATTTTCAATTATTCGACGGTTGCGCGAGGCGATCAGAAGCATGAGGGCTCAGCGCAGTGGATAGTTTTCTGGGACTATGATATCCAGCGCCAGAATGGGGGTTGCAGGCTGAGTAATGTTCGCACGTCCGTAGAAATCGTCTACACAATGCCAAAGGCATTGTCGCTACCTCAAGACCCTGCCTTAGTTTCATACTATGAAAAAATTTACCAGCAACTGATGGAGCATGAGGAAATGCATGCGACATCTGGCGTGGCGGCAGCAAATCAAATTGATCAATACCTTAAATCCTATACCGAAGAAGGCCGTTGTCAATGGCTGGCGAAAACTGTTCTGGCAGCCGCGAACGAAATCGTCGACGTTCATCGAGCAAGAGACACAACGTTTGATGCGGTAACTGATCATCGTGGCAGGCGTGACGAATACGTCAAATTGTTTGGTGAACAACCCTGGTCCACCGAAGGTATCCGGTAGAGCAGGGCTGTTCAGTCACAGCTACTTAGGCTTCACGCCAACTTGCACGTGAGTTACGTTATCTTCGTGTGAGGCATCGATAAAGGTCTGATAAATCTCGCGTACAAAACCCGTAGGCACCAGGCCCGCGCCATGAATTTTTGAAAACAACGGTTCGTAGGCTTCTTTGTCTAGTTTGGCTATATCACCATGCAACACGGTTTCAACATAATGAAACGGTTCCAACCTAGTGACATCCGATGGATTTTTATAGGTCGCCGCTCTTTCGGGGGCCACGGGTAGCGCCACATTTAAGTCAAAAACCGCCTGACGATCGCTGCTGACACCGTTGTAGATAAACATCATAGGCCCAGCGGGCTGCAGGCCGGAGCTTAAGACATTTTCGGCCACCTTCATTGGCAGGTCACCCACATCACCGACGATGGTGTCAAGAGTGCTGGTAAGGGCCGTGCCAATCACGGTGACGCCATTGGATTTGGATATGTTCATGGTTTGATCTCTAGTTGGCTTGAAAAGGGTCGGATCGTTGAATCCGCGATACGGTGTATTGACCGTTGAGCCAACTATGAGACTAGGCACTGACAACCCTATGTCAGGAGGGTGACTTGTCGCTCCAATGTCGCCCAAGTTCGGCAGTCAGCCGAATCAAATCTTCCTCAATTGGCTGCCCGCTTAGGATTTGAACCCCGTTGGTGTACTGCAGTAGCCAGCGTGCCATATATTGCGGAGTCGCCGTTAGGAAAACCATTTTTATCCCCTCTTCGGTGCGCACTTCGCTCACAAATCCGTACAGATACTTTTGCACCCCCACAAATCTGGCGACATCTGGGTCAAACAGTAATTCAACTTCGTGAAGTTCTATATCGGCGTGCTGTTGCTCAAGGTACTGTTGCAAGGTACTGCGCGAATGACGCGGAAATTGTTCGCTAACAGGTGTGAACTTTAAGATTCTATCCAGTCGAAAATCTCGATAACCTTCGCGTAAGCGGCACCAGGCAATCAGGTGCCAATGCAGGCTGTAATAAAACAAACCGATAGGTTCAATACAACGACTTGAAACGGTGCTGTTAGTGCCAGCTTGATAATCTATTTCAATGCACTGACGGCGCACCAGAGACGTACGACACTCGCGTAACCAACGATCGTTGTTTTGCGACGATTCTACTTGCTTAAAGGCTTCTTGATCGGCGGGGGAATTCAGTGCGGATGACATAAGAATGCCTGTTGGCATGACTTCAATGTCGGCATCTAAAGAGTTAAGGTAGTCTTTGTCTGACGTTTCCAGCACCGCTCGAACTTTGTTCAGTGCTTGTTGGTAGTCGGCATAGGAATTTTGATCGAGGCTGGAGTAGAGTAATTTTTCGCCAAGTAATAGGGCAGCCGATTCATCCAAGGTGAACGTAACGGGCGGGAGCCGATAACCTTTTTCTAAAAAATAGCCAACCCCGGCTTCTGAGCCGATGGGCACACCTGCATTTTCCAGTGTGCGAATGTCCCGGTATACCGTTCGTTCTGTCACATCAAAGTGATCGGCTAGAAACTTCGCGGTAACCACCGAGCGAGTTTGTAGCAGCAGCAGTAGGGACGTCACTCTATCAAAGCGGTTCATGCTTCGAATAATCAATGAGCCGGCAGCAAGATGCAAGCACTGATAATCGAGTATCTAGATAGGGCAATCTAAACGCCGTTCTTCATTAAGATAACGTGGCGATGATATCAACGAATTTTATATTGTGTGGGGCAGTAGCCTCGACTGACACCGGGCGTTCGATCCTCCCAAGCCATCTCGATAATGCGAGAGAGGTCTGCCTCACTGAACGGCTGTTTCAAAAGAGTTGCTCTGCGATTTTAGGAAGTTGCTCTGATCGTCATCTCTTACTACGAGAGACAGATGAATCGGCTCACATTGAAACTGTGCTGAATATCAAATTACCAAGGGTTTGAATTGTTTTTTCGCTGTCTTGGGGATTATTCAAGCGATTTCAATAGGTTTTAATTCCAGTTTTCTGATGGATTCAAACGCTTTGTGAATCGCTTGGTGATCTTGTAAACCCCCCTTGAAACTCTGCCAGCTGACTACAAACTGTTTGCGTGGGAAGAGGTCTCGAAGAGAATCTTATCCGCATCCTTTATTGCTTCTTTTGGAGAATGAAATGAAAATTGATTTAACCCCTTTATATGCTTCAACCGTTGGTTTTGATCGCTTTGGTTCGTTACTTGATGCAGCTTTAAGCGCCGACCGTCAGGGTCCTGGTTACCCCCCATACGACATTGAGCGAGTTGAAGAAAACGAATACACCATCTCAGTTGCGGTTGCCGGTTTTCGTGAAAATGAAATAGATGTTCAAGTGGAAAACGGTGTCTTGACGATTAGCGGTAAAAAAGAATCGACTAAGAAAGATGCACAGTACTTACATCGTGGCATCGCCACGCGATCATTCGAACGTAAGTTCAGCTTGGCTGATCATGTGGAAGTGCACGCCGCAAAGTTAGACAATGGATTGCTTGAAGTGTCGCTAGTGCGAGAAATTCCAGAGGCGATGAAACCACGTCGCATTCCGGTTGGGCGCGCTCAGCCAGCAATTGAACAAGCTGTTGCGTAATTTGTTGTAAGTTCAAAAAGCGGGCAACCCTGGGAGTCGGGGTTGTTCGCTTTTTTACGTTCTTCGGGATGGAAAAGGGCACCCGATTCGTCGGATTGTGCTAACGTCTTTTATACTATAAATAAAACCAGTGTTCTCGGTGCGCCAACGACGCTCAAAACCCAAGTCCGGCATTGATCATCAGCGGGTTCCGTTAAAGCCCATGGATGAACCACTCAATCAGGGGCAGGTGAATTTTTTGCGACGTGTGGCTGCAGCCATACCGCGTTTATTCGCAGCGCTTGAAGAAGGCAACGTGAAGTCTGAGCTTATTTTGGGCTTGCGTCGGGTACGAAGCCGTCAAGCACGCTTGAAGTTGGTGGCTGAATTGGTGGACCCAGGTAACAACCCGCTGGAAACTCATGGGGCAAAAGACATGGGACGTGAATCAGTGGTTCAAGGAGAGCCCAGTATTCAAGCAGGGCCAGTGCATCAGGGGATACCCATTAAACCGGCAAAACCTGTGCTGCGGGAACAAGCGGCCACTTGCGGTAAACCAGTCGAGCCAGACTGACTCTGTTAATGACAAACGATAAAACTATTCAGCGCACGCACCCGCTGCGTTGCTTTGGTAGGCAACGCACCAAGTGTCGTGGCTGAACTCTTACTAACGTTTTGCTTCGCTACTTGCCTTCGCGTTCGATGAACTTGTCCGCAATTCTGGCGGCATCTATTTTGTAGTTGCCCGCCTCGATCTCGGCTTTTAGTTTGGCCACCTTCTCGTAATCGATATTTCGATTCGATGTACCAGACTTGTTCTTCGCCTTACCGCCGGTGGGGGGTTTGGCCGCTTTTTTCGACTTCCGTGCTTCGGAAATATCCGTTACGTTGTCGAGGGTCGCCGCGTCGCTCTCGGATGGAGCCATGATGAATCCTCTTAGCTCCCGTCAGGTGCCGGCGTAGATCACCGATCTTCCCTCGGGAATTCTTATTATTGTTATAGGTCGCAGGCGCTCCAAAGGCAACACCTGCCACCAATGAATCGGCGATCAGACGGTTTTGCGTATCCCTTTGGTTCACAGAAAGTCGTCAATTCTTTGTCTTTTCGAAATCCTTGTCTATGCTTTTGAGACACGTGTCAAGAAACAGGTCGGTGCGACAGGAGCCCGTCACCTATGAGCAGCAAGCGAGAAGTCAAAAAAGTCCTCATTGTCGACCCCAACGCCGAGCAGTCGGCGCGGTTGGCCCATCAACTCCAATTCATTGATTTCGATACGAAAGTTTTTAGTTCGTTCGAAATGGTGGAAGCCCTACCTGAGGTAGCCGAGTTCCAGGCTGTGCTGGTAGCCAACTTTCATGGCATCGTGGATTGGGTTGCCCGGTTAAAGGCGAAACACGAAGGGTGCCCGCCATTTGTACTACTTTTGGGCAATCAGCCAGCAGACATTAGCCAAAAAGAAATTGAAGACAATTTTATTGGCTGTCTAAAGGATGAGATCCGATACGCCACGCTTTCCGATATTTTGCACCGAGCCGAAGTTCGTGGCAGTGCGAATACAGAGATTCCGAAAGAAAGCACACAGAATCCTGAGTTATTTCGAAGTTTGGTGGGCAACAGCCGAGCGATTGTCCGGGTTCGTAAGATGATTGACCAGGTAGCGCCAACGGAAGCTACGGTGCTGATTTTGGGTGAATCCGGCACAGGTAAAGAGGTGGTCGCACGGAATATCCATTATTACTCCAATCGTCGCAGCAAGCCGTTTGTTCCGATCAACTGCGGTGCCATCCCCAGTGAATTGTTAGAGAGCGAGTTGTTTGGTCATGAAAAAGGCTCTTTCACGGGAGCTGTGGGCTCTCGCCAAGGGCGTTTTGAGATGGCGGAGGGAGGCACTATATTCTTGGATGAGATCGGTGACATGCCGTTGTCGATGCAAGTCAAACTGCTGCGTGTTATTCAGGAGCGTTCGTTTGAACGCGTTGGCAGCAACAAGAGTATTAAGAGTGATGTTCGGATTGTGGCAGCAACGCATCGAAATCTTGAGCAGGCCATAGAAGAAGGAAAATTTCGAGAAGACTTGTTTTACCGGTTGAATGTGTTTCCCGTGGAAATGCCGCCACTGAACAGTCGCGCGGAAGATCTGCCGCTGCTGGTGAACGAACTCATCACTCGTCTTGAGCATGAAAAGAAGTCTTCCGTGCGATTAACGCCTGCGGCGATGATGGCTTTGTGTAATTACGATTGGCCCGGCAACGTGCGTGAGTTGGCGAATCTTATGGAGCGTTTAACCATCCTGCACCCCTATGGTGTGGTGGATGCGGCGGATCTTCCTTCAAAGCTAGCGCCATACGGCGCTCGAGCATTAGCCACCGAAGAACCGGATGAAGTCGCCGCTGCCCCCTTAATTCAGGGTATGCCGCAGATGCCTTTGAACAACAAACCTCGCTTACCGCGTGATGGCATCGATTTAAAGCAGCATTTGACGGATATCGAGATCATCCTCATTGAACAGGCTTTGGATGAATGCTCTGGGGTGGTTGCCCATGCTGCCAACCGGTTGAAAATTCGTCGCACCACTTTGGTGGAGAAGATGCGTAAGTACAATATCCAACGTCCAGAAGAAGTGTCTTAAATTCTGACGTATGCTAATGAAATAGATTCGTACCTGACAAAAATCCTGCGCGTCGCGCAAAACTTGACGCGCAGGTGATCGCATTGCACATCCTATGATGTGATGCAGTCAACGATTTCGGCGCTATTGCCGCATGCCAAATCGGCCGGTTCCCAGTTTCAAGATGCCCTCATGGTTACAAACTGAGGTGCGTTTCCCATTTCCCCCACTCCTTCCCCTGACACGGTTCTCGAAACGCTATCTGCCGCGGTTCCGTGGTTCGAGACTTGCAGCCACAGCCTGTCTCCCGACGTAGGTCGACTTCGGTCTTCCAGCGTGGGTTGTTAAACCACTTGGAACCTTTGACGTTTGAGCGCAGCACAGTCACAACGTGTCACTGATGATTTCGATCATCTACGCCGTGCCGGTGTGCCCAACAGTCCGGTTCAAACCATTGCTGTCATTGGCGGCAAGGGAGGCATCGGTGCCAGCAACGTCGCTGTGAATTTGGCAGTGGCGTTGGGTAATGCTGGTCAACAAGTTTTATTGATGGACGGAGATATGGCGTTAGGCAATATCGATTGCCTATTGGATCTTCAGCCTAAGAAAACCTTAGCTGATGTAATGCAAGGAAAGTGTGAGCTAACCGAGGCTGTCATGCCTGGGCCAAAAGGTGTTTCGGTGATCCCGAACGCAAATGGCGTCATGGAAATGACACATCTCTCACATTTTCAGCATGCGCACCTGGTTTCCCTCTTCAGTGACCCTGGGTTGGATGCCGATACCTTGCTCATAGATGTCGAGTCGGGTTTGACCGCTAGCGCGATGTTTTTAGCGCAAGCCGCGCGAGAAGTTTTGGTGGTGGTTTGCGATGAACCGACCGCTATTCGGGATGCTTTAACAACGATTCGTGTGCTGAGTGAATCGGGTTGCCGTCGAAGATTTCGAGTGGTAGCTAATCAGACGGAATCTGCACAGCATGGTTTGGATCTATACGCAAAGCTCATGCGACACACCGATAGGCATTTGGATGTGTTGCTGGATTTCTGCGGATCTATTCCGTTCGACCCACAACTTAAGAGTGCAGTGGGCCAACGATCTTCGGTAGTGAGTGCGTTCCCTCGCAGTCCCTCCGCGTTGGCTTTTCAAAAACTCAGCCGTCGTGTGGATCGTTGGCCCAGTCCGGTAACTCCGGCAGGTCATATTGAATTTTTCGTTGAGCGGTTGGTACAGACCGCCGACGACCATCGGTGAGAATGAAGTAGATGAATGCACACGCAATGTATAACGAGGTTGATACGGTCGATCCCGAAGGGGTGGTGGCCGCGAATCGCGACCTCGTAAAACGTATCGCGTTTCACTTGATGAATCGCTTGCCACCGAGTGTGCAAGCTGAGGATTTAATTCAAGCCGGTATGATCGGATTGTTGGAGGCACGTCGCCACTACGATCCATCACAAGGTGCAAGCTTTGAAACCTATGCTGGTATTCGTGTTCGAGGCGCGATGTTGGATGAAATTCGCCGTTCTGATTGGACGCCGCGTTCAGTGCACCGAAAGAATCGAGAGGCCGCTGAGACGCTGCGCTCCATTGAACAAGAAACCGGTCGCGTTGCTAACGACAGTGTTGTTGCCGATCGATTAGGTGTTGAACTGTCTGCTTATCACACTATTCTGACTGAAAGCTCTGCCGCCCACATTTTTAGCTTTGATCAACCCGATGAACACACGGGTGAAACGATCGCATTGCCGCAAAGTGATGAAGCGACACCAGGCGAGCAAGTTGAATACACCTCTTTTAAAGGTGCCTTAGCGGAAGCAATAAAGAATTTGCCCGAACGTGAAAGCTTAGTGATGTCGTTGTACTACGATGAGGATTTGAATTTGCGGGAAATTGGCGAGATTCTTGGCGTGAGTGAATCACGTGTTTGCCAAATTCACGGTCAAGCGTTGGTGCGATTAAAAGCCCGCCTGGCCGAGTGGACACAGAAGTAGCTGGGGCGCGATAGCGATGGTCTCCGATGACCCACAATGGTACGTGCAGAAAGGCGCGCGAGTTCAGGGGCCTTATTCGGCCAATGAAGTTGGACGCTTCTTGTTGCTTGGCCGTGTTCGTAATTCTGATCGAGTTTCGCGTGATGGAGAACTGTGGGAGCCGGTTACTCAAGTTCCTGAATTGATCCCTGATGAGTTGCTTGATCTGAACACCGAACAGGGTTGGGATCGGTTTATAACCGCACGTGAGAACGTGAATGAGCGCGACGCATTGAATCAAGGTTCGATGTCGAATGTGTCTGGACGACGTTTAGCGGATAAAACGCAACGAAATTGGCTAAGATTTTCAGGTACTAAGCGTAACTTGGACGCGGGGCTGGATATTGATTTAGCGGACGCTTCCACACCCTATGCGGCCTACGATGTTTTGCCACCGCCTAATCAATTGGGAGAGGCGGATCGAGTGCGAGACGATTGGAATAGGGTAAACCAGCCGAATTCCAGTGCGCTGCCCTGGTCCTTACTGGGTGTCACATTGGTGGTTCTGGGGGTGGTGGTGTATCTCAATTCCGTGGGTGTGAACCCTTCATAAAAGCCCAAGAGCGCACTTTTTTAGCGATCAAGGGTGTCTTTTCCCATCCTCCTGGGGTGTTTTGTGCACTTCCTGTGGCTCCGTTGTAACCCAGAGTCGCTTTACGTGGCCCGATGTGCGGCCGATATGAGTTGTTGTGACCCAGCTGGCCCTTCGTGGAACGCCCTTTGCACCATTCCACCCATAGCTCTTAAAAATAGGTAGCCCCCTTATGGCTGCGAATTCAATAACTACCGCTTCAGTCACCTCGTTCGCTGCTGTAAAACGCCAGCAACTCGATGTGCAATTGAAGCAACTCGAATTCCATGCACTACTGCATCGGAAGCTCGATCTTGTGCACCTATTTGAAAGCTTTCTGATTGGTGGCCAGGCATTTCTGCCGTTTAATGGTTTGGAATTCATTGCTGGTGAAAGAGGTGGCGATATTCTCGTTGGTGATCAGCGACAGCATCGATTACGTTTTGATTTAGCACTCGGTGGTGAAGCCTTGGGCCAAATTTCTTTATTACGTGATAGCTCCTTCGATACCCGTGAAGCGCGAATCGCTGCACGCCTAATGGAAACTGTACGATACCCTTTAGAGAATGCACTGGCCCATCATGAGGCCTTGATGCAATCGATGACCAATCACGAAACTGGGCTGTACAACTGCAAAGCGATGGCGTTGGAATTACCGCGCGAAATGCGTACCGCACGACGGGCTGAGCAACCGCTTGCGATGATGGTTATCGCGGTAGACTACTTCGAATCCATCACTGAACATCACGGCGCCAATATTGCCCATGACGCGTGGAATGCTGTTGCCGCTGCCTTAAATGGTCAGTTGCGTAGTAGTGATCGCTTATTTCAAGGCGAGAGTGATGAATTCATTGCTTTGCTACCCTTCACCGGCATCGACGATGCGCTGATTGTTGCTCATAGGCTGCAAAAAACTGTTGGACTATCAGTGAAAGATGAGAACGTTAGCTGTGTGTTAACGGCCAGTTGTGGCATCACCGAGCTAGACGGAAACGATGATCCTGAGCGTTTTGTTAAGCGAGCCCACAAAGGGCTTTCATTGGCGCGTCGACACGGTCGAAATCAACTCAAAGCCATCCCTGTAGAATTCCCGGTGGGCAACGACTTTGATCCGTCCGTTGCTTGATTGGAAAAAACAGCCCCACATCACCCACTCAAGATAAATTCTGGTTATAATGGGCAGCTCGAAGGCGCCCAATTGGGCATCACAGCGTCCCCTTCGTCTAGTGGCCTAGGACTCCGCCCTTTCACGGCGGCAACAGGGGTTCGAGTCCCCTAGGGGACGCCACTTTCGATTTTTACGAACTCCAGCTCCTGGAGTACTCAAGGAACCCCTGTTTAGTGTTTGCCTCAGCTCATCGTGCTTGAGGCGCCGGCATTGCCAGAATGCCGTGTCGTGCCTCCCCGGCCGTTAAAAGTCACTACGCCTGCTTTCCGACCCAGCAAGATCCATTACTATCCGCATATTGTGTGCCCTCATGCGAAGGCTCAATAGCAGGATGGTTGTGGCCAAAATTCTATTAATGTCATTAGGATCCCGTGGCGATATTGAGCCCTTTCTTGCGGCAGGTGAAGCGCTGCAAGAGCAGGGGCACAAAATCGCTTTTTGCTTACCTGGGCAATTTCAAAGTTTGGCATCCGAGGTGACAACGATTTTTTATCCTATGTCGCCTGCTTTTCTGGATCTAATGAATGATCCCGGCGTTAAGCGCATCATGGGTCAGATCGGCACCCCAATCAGTCGATTAAAAACATCGCTTCGGTTAATGAAAACGAGTAGGCCATTACAGCAAACGCTTATTCGGGATCAAAAAGCGGCCGTTGACGATTTTGAACCCGATAAAATTATTCACCACATCAAATGTATATATCCCATTGTTACGGCTCTTAGACAAGAGCGATCGGTTGAGCTTCTTTCACCTGTGCCTGCGGTGCTGCATGCTGTTAATCACGAACCTGCGGTTGGGTTTGGTAAGCCGAGAAATAAACGATGGAATCGATTCACCTACAAAATAGCCAACGCATTTTTGATAAATCAGTTTATAAAAAAAACAGCGAAGACCATCGTAGAGGAGCAGGGCTGGGTGGCGCTTGATAGCCAGGAGATTAAAAAATTCTTACTGAGTGAATTACCGGTTGAATTTGCTATCAGCGATAAGCTTTTCCCAAGGCCAAGCTATTGGCCTCATCAAGTCACAGTGACAGCTTTCAAGGAGCGCAATAAACGGCGTCACTGGCAGCCGTCGCCCGACTTATCGCAATTTTTAAGTAATCATCCTAAGCCGCTGTACATCGGCTTTGGTTCTATGGTTAATGATCGTCCGAAGGAGATTGGGAGCATCATTCTGAAAGTGACCGAGGAGCTAAACGTACCGGTCATTTTAAATTCCAGTTGGGGCGGAATAGAGTTGCCAACAACTCTACCCACTCATGCTTATCCGCTAAGCGACATCCCATTTGATTGGTTATTCCCAAAAGTTCGTGGAGTCGTGCACCATGGAGGCGCTGGCACCACTCACAGTGCTCTATCATTTAACATCCCTCAACTTATTATTCCCCACATGGGAGATCAGTTTATGTGGCAACGTTTACTGGTGAAGGCTGAATACGGCCCGAAAGGTTTTTCGATTAAGGAGTTTTCTGAGGAAGCGCTACGAGATGGTTTGATTAACTTAATGCGCTTTGATCGTTCACCACAAAACAACTAGGTCAAAAAAGTCTTTCGGGGATGTGTGCTGGAAATACCAGTCTTCGGCTCGATGCCAATTCTCATTTGCAGCTTCACGATTACGCCCTCTGGAGTTGTGGTTCGTCCAACTTTTATACTGTCAATTGCTGCTGTATCAAGAGTCAGTTATGAAAACCAAACTACGTAGCATTTTGTTGTTTGCCTCGCCAAATAATGAACAGACCAGATAGCACAATTAAAGCCGATCCGATCGCTATTGCCGGTGTGATCACTTCATCAAAGAGTAGCAAACCTAAAGCTACTCCGAAAAGTAGCCGGGTGTATCTAAATGGTGTTACAGCTGACACTTCGCCGGTTCTCATGGCTTTCATTAAATAAGAATACGCCAAGACACCAAAAATTATGCTGCCCAAAAGGGCCAAAGATGCCTCGCGTTCAGGAACGACCAATGGAGTCTTTGCCCAGAGGGAGTAAAGCACACCGGCAAAAACAACCGATAGGAACCCATACAAGCCTAGGCGTGACGTACCAAGAGTTGCCGGGGCTGCCCGACTGGCGAGATCTCGACCTGCAAATCCAAACATCCCGATTATCGCCAGTAATGACAGCAAAGAGAACCCTTGAGTGCCTGGTTGAATTATCACGATTACCCCGATAAGCCCCAGTATGATGGCTACCCATCTACGCCATCCTACCTTTTCACCAAAGACCAGAACCGCACCTGCAATCACAACCAGTGGGGTTGCTTGCAGAATGACCGTGGCCGTCGATAATGGAATGAAAGCGATGGCAAGCACATAAAACAGACGACCGGTTATTTCGAAAATAACTCGCAGTAGCATCACGCGTGATAAAACATCAGGGATGAAAAGAGGCTCACGAGTTAAGAATAAAACACCGGCATAGATCACCACGCCACCTAGTCCGAAAAGGATAAGCACTTCACCGATTGGAAGAGTCTTTGACGCCACCTTAATAAGCGCATCCTCAATCGCAAACGCCCCCATAGAAACAATCATCCAACAACTACCCATCAGATTTTGATTATGTATTCCTGCATTGGTGTCGCGCGCCAAACTTCCCATCTCCAAATGAATAACTCGATACGACCTTGCTCAAGTTCTTGAATAGCTGTTCAATCACACAGGATTAGACATAAACATTTTAAGTTTAGCTGGAGATGAAATGTGAATGTAACGCTTGAGTTTTGATCGAGACTCAGCTTCTTTAAGTAGCACGGGTCGTTGAACCGTATGAAGCCGCCACATCATCTTATAAAGCCGCAGCGTCGCCGGCCACATTGAACAGCCTAACGGTACATCTTCAAGCTTTATAAATAGGGATTTAACTTGTCGTTTTGTGGCCCACCAATAGTGAATCCAGATTGGGTGATCAACTATTATTATTGTGTCTGCCGCGTCCATGCGTCTCAAAATTGAATCCCACGTACCGAATCCGTCAA
Source organism: uncultured Granulosicoccaceae bacterium (assembly GCA_937930305.1). Classification (GTDB taxonomy): domain Bacteria; phylum Pseudomonadota; class Gammaproteobacteria; order Granulosicoccales; family Granulosicoccaceae; genus Granulosicoccus. The sequence goes on from CALGLE010000052.1 coordinate 16,083, forward strand.
GTAGCCAACGATCCTGGAAAATCAAAGAATCATGCGCTTGATTGTATTCATTTGCCGACGTTTGAACCCAACCAGGCTTCCATTGAATTTGGTCAATTGCGTGGTAGGGTAAATCATTCACAGCGGACAACACTTTACACATTGTCGATTTTGCTCCAACTGCGTTCCCTATCACCATAACTCTAGTCATAGATACAAATTACACGAGAACCGATCTTCCGTCGAATAATTGTTTAGAAACCTTGGCAAACGGTTCTTTATATTCGTTTGTGCCGCAAACCTACATGGCTAACATAGGGAGTCTAAACATCATCATTCTCATTTGCAGAACCATCCACTGATTACAACTCGCATTCGTACTGTGAACCCAAGCGTTCTGCAACCGTGGATTTTCCAGCCCCACTACCACCGCCAATCCAAAATATAGATAAAGCAACATCTATTCTGTAAATTCGGTTTTTCTGTTTCGTCGTTCGGTACTACATAGTCAAATACTTGCGGCCAGTCTCCCAGCCTTCTGACACTTCCATCAACACCGCGCTGATCAAACGCAAACACGATTCGAT
>CALGLE010000053.1 GCA_937930305.1 uncultured Granulosicoccaceae bacterium
CGGATTCAGCCAAATCCACCACGGATAGCCAGGCAGCCAAGTTTCGGGGAAATTGATCAGCTGAACACCGGCGCGCCCAGCTTCGTCGATCAGGCCCACCGCCTTCTCAACACCTGCGTTTAAGTCGAGCAAGACCGGCGCTGCCTGCACGGCGGCTACCTTGACGATTTTTCCTAAGGGTCCAGTGCCTGACATTCCGTTTTTCCCCGCAATCTTAAGAATCTGACCCTAAATTGACCTAAAACGGCCATATAAGCTTCATTTTTGCGGACAGATGACTTGCGATTCCGGGACATACCGACCAGAATCAATACATCTACGTTTCGGTGGCACGAGTTGTTTGCACTTGCAAGTGCATTTACGCCAATGCCGGATGGAGGCTCTATGTCAGATCGATATTCGACGGAAGTAGTCGAACCGCCAGAACGGTTCGATTATTGGCGCGAGGTTATCTGTGACGCCTATCTGCCCATTCGATGCGAGACACCCGATAGCAAACTATTTAATGGCGAAATCGAACTGCATCGTTTATCGCATTTGAATATATCTCGAGTGCAGGGCAGTCAGCAACTCGTCTCTCGCTTGCCTGCTGATATCGCGCGGAACACAGAAACCTATTTTTTATTAAGCCTGCAAGTGTCAAACAGTTCTCAGGTGACCCAGTCAGAACGCTGCGCTGCGTTGCTGCCAAACGATTTTACGCTTTATAGCACCTCTGAACCCTATGACATTGTTTGTCAAAACAATGTGGATCAACTGGTTATTCAATTACCCTATCAGCAGTTGATATCCCGTATCCCTAATGCCGAGATGTTAACCGGTTTACGGGTAGATGGTCAGCAAGGCTTAGGCGGTATGGTGTCTCGACAGATACGCGAGTGCACCGAAGCCATTGGTGATCAAAGTCAAGTCGTGCAACAGCATATGCAAAGCACTTTAATTGATCTTGTTGCAACTGGCCTATCCACACTCACCGACACTCACGTTGAGATCGCCAAACCTGAACAGTTAAAGCTGATGCAAGCGAAGAACATCATCCATGATCATTTAACTGATTTTCAGTTGGATAGAAATTTTGTTGCTGCGGCTATGGGCATGTCGACCAGAAACCTAGCTCGAATTTTTAAGAGCAGCGATTTATCCATTACAGGTTATATACGTCAATGTCGACTAGAGGCTATTGCAACCGATCTAGCCAACCCAAGCTTGGCAGAACAATCGATTTCAACCATTGCCTGTGCCTGTGGTATTACAAACTTCCAGCACTTTTCCAAAATGTTTAAGGACAAGTTCGGGGCGTCTCCCAGCGATTATCGCAACAGCAACCGCGTTTGAGTGACACATTGAATTGGGAAGTTGAATCACCGTGTGCTGTGTACTTATTTGGCCACGTAACACTGCGGCCATTTACAAATCAATTTCAATTACACCGTCTTTTTCTGCCGCTCGGCTTTGACACAAAATAATCGTCTTTTCTCTTTGGGCTTTTGACAAAACAAAGTCCCGGTGCTCTACCTCCCCTGCAACCAAGCCACATTTGCATACGCCACAAATACCGTCGCTGCACTTCACGTCGACAGCAATCCCATTCTCCAACAGCACATCAGTTACAGACTTATCTGCCGGTATTAACAGCTCCTTGTTACTGTTAACAAGCTTGAGTGTGAAGTCGTAATTTTCGTACTCAGGCTGCTCGGGAACAGAAAAATACTCAAGGTGTCGAGATTCTTCGGGAAATCCGGCACTCGTTGCAGCCTCCATGACACCGCTCATGTAGCGATCAGAACCGCAGGTATACACATGCCAACCGTCCTGGTACCCACCCATGATTTTAGCTAAATCGCATCGGGTGCCTTCGTCAGTTACATGCAGTTCGACAGATTCAGACCACGGGAAAGAGTCAATGTCTTTCAAATAACCCATGCTGGATCGGGAGCGACCCGAATAATGAAATGTAAATGGCCGGCCCTGCTCATACAACTCATGCGCCATGGCAATCATCGGTGTCACCCCAATACCGCCTCCCATTAAAACGGAATGCGTGGCATTAGGATCCAACGGAAAATGATTGATGGGCTTTGAAATGAAAATCTTTCGACCTTCATTGAATATACGATGCAACAGCTTCGAGCCGCCACGCCCCTCTTCTTCACGCAACACACCAATTTGATAATAGCTGCGATCAGAAGGGTTACCACTCATGGAATATTGCCGTAAAAATTCGGGCGCGACCACGATGTCAAGATGGGCACCGGCCCGCCAAGGTGGCAGTGGTTTTCCATCAACCGGTTGCAAGTCGTACTTAGTTACGCCAACGGCTGTGGCTTCTGCACGCACGATTTCAACTTGAATGACCGGGCTTTCTTCCGCGGCGGTGTACACATGAACCGCACTGGTGTCACCTTGTTCGAGTCGTTCGCAATATTCTTCAGCCGTAATCATGGCCTGATACGCTTCGATACCGGCTTCACGATCCATTGGATCGGGGTAAGGATAAGGGTGAGGGGCTAAAGGTGCGGGGTATACCGCTAAGGTTTGATCTTCGTACTTCAAATGCAAATCTTTTTGCAGAGACCGCTGGTTCACCGGCAGTTGCGTGGGATGATAGCCCCCATCTTGTTGCAACTCTAAATCCCACCACCATTTTTTTACGGTATTTAGTGAGCCATTACCCACCGCATCATCAAGCTTCGCCAAGGCGGGCGCCATGTGAGGCATGTTCATCGCGGCCCATCGAAACGGCGCTTCTTTAAATATACCTTCCAGATTCCAGGGGCAGGTTTTCATACACCGACCGCACATCGCACCACCGGGTGTGGTGATTCGATAAGTTGCGCATTTTTGACTGTCTGATTTCCAAATTTCGTAACCATTGAACATCAACTTAGGCCCAGCCGTGATCGCACCGGACGGGCATTCGCGAGCGCACTTATTGCAACTGCCGCAGAACGTTTGTAAACCAAAATCAATCGGCTTGTCGTGCGCCAGTGGAAGATCCGTTGTTACCACACCCGACTTCAAACGCGGCCCTAGATACGGATTTAATATCACTTCCCCAATACGACTGACTTCCCCCATACCCGAGAGCAGCAGCAACGGGGGTTGCAACACTTCGCCATCCATAACGGTATGCGCTTTCGCGCTGTAACCCAAATTACGAATTTGCTTAGCCACCACACCACCGAGCAATGAAAAACGCAAGTACGCGCGCATCGATTGCGCCACTGCAATCCAATCATCACCCGAGGATCCTTCCATGGTTTCGTAGCCTTGATCAATGATCATGCTGATGGCCTGATCGTGCGGTGGATGCAGTTCGTCACCGCGTGCATCGTGACTGTACCAAGTCCATTCAGGACATCGGCTGATGCCCACCGCATCAATGCCCAGCCAGTAACACGTAGCTTTTATAAGTTCCGCAGCCTCTTGTGCGTCGAGTTGAGTTTTCTCTTCGTTAACTTCACCATCCTGCAACAACACAAACGCACCTAAGGCCCTACGTTGTGCCATGGCTGTGGGTGCTTGGCGAACATACTTACCTCCGGTTGCGCCGTCTTGCACGTTTTTTCCCATGTCACCGAACTGTGCTCGCGCAAACATGTCCGTGCGCTTGGGTACGCGCGCGACTCGCTCTTCATCAATAAAGGTAGTGGGTTTGTCAACACGCTTAAGCTTTTCAAACGGGTGCTCGCCATCAACGAATCGCCGGTATGCGTAAGGCATGGCATTGGCGGCGTTTTTCATTGACGCCGTACCCAGCTTCCACTTCAACCCGAATGCTGAACTCGGTTGCATTGAGCGTGCATTCAGTGGCTTATCGGGTGCCATTTCAAACGTTGTGGTTACAGCGGCTAATCCAAATCGAGTGCCTATGTAAGGGTGCTGCAATACGCCATCTTCTACGCACAGTAGACCAGACGCTACCGCCAATTTATTTAAATCCACATCCGTACTGGATTGACTATGGCCTCTGGAATCGTAACCGAGTAAGCGCAAGTAGCCAGCTAGCACAACCGCTGTTTCGGCAGCCAGCATGCCGGCTCTGTGCGCCTGTGCATTCTGAATCCAGCCGGTTCCTAGTTCGTCTTCCTCGGGGGTGCGTGGATTTTCATAAAGAAAAACCAGAGCGTGTGTGTGCTCAGCAATGCCCGTATCGGGCATTTCCATGGCTTCTTTTAAATCCGCCATGATCATGTCAATGCCGGCGGCCAGAGTTTTTGTTTGACGGGTGCGAAGGTCGTTGGCCAAACTGGCCACGTCAGGATTTACCTTTGATTCAGGCAGTACTGCAGTCGCTGGCAATGCGCAAACACCCACATCTGAGGCGTCAGCAAAATACCCAAATGATTTTAAATGGCGCGAGCGCTCTTCCGGTTCCCTCGGTGCATCAGCTACGGCGCGGTTGATTAAGCCCACCCGAATGGCATCGAGCATGGCTTGGTGTTCGCGCATCGCATTAACAATAGAGCGCGGTGCATCCGATTGATCGTACGAGAGTACCTGCATAGCCGGCACATGGGATAAATTCGCCGGCTCATTCGCTCGTGAAAGCGATTCAGTGGGGTAAGGCCCCATATAAACCGGGCGTTTTTTATCCGAAAAGTAGCGAAGCGGCATCGTTAATTAAGATTCACGTGTTGTTTACCCACCATCGATTTCATCGATAGTCACAATATTAAGGTGCAGATTGGATAGACAAAATAACAGACCTATTGATTGAACATGGTATTCGGCAACAATAGGGCGATATCGGGCACCAGCAAAATAACGATTAGAGCGGCAAGCATCGCAAACCAAAATGGCCAAATGCCACGATAAATTACCGCCATGGGAACCTCGCGTGCGATGCCCTTTACAATAAACACATTAACACCAACAGGCGGCGAAATCAGCCCCATTTCCAGTGCAATAACCGTCAATACACCAAACAGAATCAAGTCCACACCCAAGGGTTCCAGTATTGGCTGCACCACGGGAATGGTCAACACCAGCATGGCGAAACCATCCAAGAACATACCCAGAATAATGAACATGATGAGAAACGCCACCATGACTTGCATACCGCTAAGCCCCTGATTTTCAACCCAAGCGGACAGCACGTAGGTGATGGAGGTAAAGCCCACAAACGTTTTGAAGACAAACGCACCAAACAAAATTAAATATACCGCGCCCGTTGCGCGCAAGGTTGATTCGAAAACATGCTTGGTGTTATCCCAGGTTAAGGTACCGCGTTTAATGGTGACCAACAACGTTAATAAGGCACCGATACCGGCCGCTTCAACTGCCGAAAACACGCCAGCGTAGATACCACCAACGGTTATGCCGATGATGCCAATCATGGTTAGAGCTCGACCCAACGAACGCAGTTTATCGGCTCCTGTGATGGTGGCTGATACTGTGGGGGCTTTACTAGGGTCGAGTTTGACAACAATCCAAATTGCAATGATAAAAAATAGCGTTAACATCAAGCCTGGCAGAACGCCTGCCATAAACAATCGGCCAATGCTTTCCTCAGTTAGGATGGCGTACACCACGAAGCCAGCTGACGGCGGAATTAAAATCCCCAGTGTGCCGCCTGCAGCAATGGCACCCGTGGCCAAACCGTCGTCGTAGCCGAAGCGTTTCATTTCAGGTAAGGAAACACGACCCATCGTCATGGCTGACGCCAATGATGAACCCGACAATGCGGCAAAACCTGCGCAACCGACCACAGCAGCCGATGCTAGGCCACCTTTAAAGTGCCCCAGATAATTATGTGCCGCGGTGTAAAGATCCCGACTTAAACCCGCAACACCGGCTAAATTTCCCATCAAAACAAACAAGGGAATGATGGTTAACGGATAGCTGGTGGCTTCACTGAAAATTTCACGTGCCAGTGTGGGTAATGCAGCCGGTGGGCGTATTAGCCAGATACCGCCAGCGCCTACGACCATCATGGCAATGCCAACGGGTACCCTCACATACAACAACAGCAGTAAGACACCGAACCCAAGCGCAGCAATTGTGGTTAGTTCCATTATTCAATCGCCTCATTCGGGTCATTCCCTCGCCAATTCAAAAGCCCTACATAAATTTTGAATGAGTAAGTAGATGGAAACAAAACCCAGCGCGGCTGCCAACACGTAGTAGAACGGCGCGTGCGGAATACTTAAATTACTGGTGATGTTGCCACAGGGCAATCCACACTGACCTTTCTTTATTAATGCGGATGCGGCAAGACCTAACACCCCGAAACCTAAGGCTCTAGCGATAACATCACTGAATCGACGCCACTTGCGGTTAAAGAGTTTCGGCATGATGTTCACGGTGATATGCCCATTCGAGACAGCCCCCACCACCACGCCACAAGCTGCTACCAGTGCCGCAATCATCGTTGAAATATCGCGTAAACCAAAGATGGGATCGTTTAACCCATAACGCCAAAACACACCGACCACGGTTAACAACACCAACGCCAATATCCCTAAGGCACCGAGAACGTAAAACACTCGTGAGATGCTATCCAAAAAACGTTGAGATGCCGGTCGAACAGAAGTAGTTGATGAATGATCAGTTGAAATATTGGGCGAGGTTTGCGATGCAACAGATGATGCTTGGGTAAACGATGACGGCACTGATGTTGGCGCTGGCGTTGCGTCGAACGCCGACGCTTCATATGACGTTAACGTCTGTGCAGGCTCTGATACTGGACTGGTTTGAAAGGCCGGGTATGTTTCTTGAGGATAACGACTCAGCGAAGCATTCTGCACGGAGGCATCGATCACTGGCCGCCGCGGAGTCTTGTTGTGCATCAAAGCCAAAGCATCGGGTCGTGCGTAATGTCCGGCTGGATCCGCGGCTGTCTTCGAATGCGAGATCAATCCTAAATCAATATCCGCTATCACTAACCCTTCTCGATCCGGCTCGATG
>CALGLE010000054.1 GCA_937930305.1 uncultured Granulosicoccaceae bacterium
GTTGAAACCATTCACTGTTAGGACCGCTTACTAGCAATTAGCAACGCCCACTCATCCTGACTTTCAATCTGGTCAATGTTGAACCACTTATTGTAGCCCAGGCGGATGGATTCGATTTGTTCCACAAGCACGCCGGACATAACCAGAGTGCCTCCCGGTAGCACTAACTCGGCAAATCGCGGTGCCAGTTGCAACAAGGGTTCACATAAAATATTGGCCAACAGCAAATTGCAGGTATCGGTCTCGCCCAATAACGACGGCAAGCCGGTCGTGATAATGCCCTGCACGCCATTCGCGTCAGCATTACAGCGTGTGGCTTCGATTGCCTGTGGGTCAATATCAACCGCCTGAACCGATTCAGCCCCTAACAAGGCGGCTGCGACGGCCAATATTCCAGAACCACACCCAAAATCAACTATACGCAGGCCGTTTAGTGAGCCTATACCGCCGAGGAATTGCAAACACTGCGCTGTGGTAGGGTGTGTGCCACTGCCAAACGCTAAGCCGGGGTCCAATCGCACATTAACCGCAAGCGGGTCTGGTGGCTGCGCATGGGAAGGCACGATCCAAAGAGCTTCGCCAAATTGCATAGGCTGGAAGGTATCCATCCAGGTTCGCTCCCAAGCCGTGTCTTTTAGTCTCGATAGCGAATAGGCCGGCGCTTTTCCATCTTGCACGGCAGCGGCGAGCAACAACGCCGCATGCACATCATCGTCCGATGTGTCTTGGGCGAATAAGCCAACCAAATTCAAGGCATCCCAAAGGCGCACCTCTCCAGGAGCGGGTTCTAATATGGCTTGATCTTTTTCATCACGAAAGGTTACCGACAGTGCACCAGCGGCGAATAACCAGTCTTCAATGGCCTCGGCATGATCCAAGGTAGTGGCAACACGGACTTCCGGCCAATCGCCGGCTGTCATGGTGGGGTTAGCCCTGCTCGAGCTTGTGCTCGAGATAATGAATATTGGTACCGCCTTCAATGAACGCACTGTCGTTAAAAATATTGATGTGTAGTGGCACGTTGGTCACGATTCCGTCGATGTACAGTTCACTTAATGCACCGCGCATGCGCGCCATCGCCGTGTCACGCTGGTTACCGGTTACGATTAATTTTCCGATCATTGAATCGTAGTATGGCGGCACCCGGTATCCGTTATAGATGTGGGAATCCACCCGCACACCTAAGCCACCCGGTGGATGGTACTGCGTTATGACACCTGGGGAAGGAATGAAAGTTTCTGGATGCTCTGCATTGATTCGACATTCAAACGCATGCCCCACCACTTTTATGTCTTCCTGCTTGAAACGCAGCACTTTGCCTTCTGCGGCGTATATCTGCTCTTTAATGATGTCAACGCCGGTAACCGCTTCGGTGACCGGATGCTCCACCTGAACCCGCGTGTTCATTTCAATAAAATAGAACGATCCGTTTTCGTATAAAAATTCAAACGTACCCGCCCCGCGATAGCCGATGCGTTTACACGCATCTGTGCAACGCTTACCCATGTCCGCCCGTGTTGCTTCGTCAATGCCCGGCGCTGGTGCTTCTTCCACAACTTTTTGGTGCCGGCGTTGCATCGAACAATCACGTTCGGCTAAGTGAATGGCGTTGCCGTGCTGATCTGCCATGACTTGAAATTCAATGTGGCGCGGTTGCTCCAGAAATTTTTCCATGTACACCACAGGGTTCCCAAATGCTGTACCTGCCTCGTTTTGCGTCATGGCAATGGATTCATGCAGTTCATCTTTGCTTCGAACCACACGCATGCCACGGCCGCCGCCACCACCGGCCGCTTTAATGATGATGGGATAACCGATTTCTTCCGCTATTTTTTCATTAACCGCAGGATCATCACCCAGTGGGCCATCCGAGCCAGGTACACACGGCACCCCAGCGGCGCGCATTTCTCTGATAGCGCTGACTTTATCGCCCATCAAGCGAATGGTTTCCGCTGTGGGTCCGATAAAAATAAACCCACTGGATTCAACACACTCAGCGAAATCTGCATTTTCTGCCAAGAACCCATAACCGGGGTGGATGGCTTGTGCACGGGTGATCTCGGCCGCCGCAATGATTGCCGGCACATTCAAGTAACTGTCGGTTGAGGCCGCAGGACCAATACATACGGCCTCATCAGCCAGTAGTACATGCTTTAAATCACGGTCGGCTTGAGAATATACCGCAACCGTTTCTATGCCCAAATCTCGGCAGCAACGCATGATGCGCAGTGCAATTTCACCGCGATTAGCAATTAAGATTTTCTTTATTGAGCTTTCCATGGTGACGCGGCCCAATCAGTCAATCACAACCAGAGGATCGCCATACTCCACTGGCTGACCATCGTCAACAACGATCGCTTTCACCGTTCCACTGGTTTCCGCTTCAATTTGATTCATGATCTTCATCGCTTCGATGATGCATAAGGTATCGCCTTTTGAAACCGATTGACCCACTTCAACAAACGGTTGAGCTTCCGGCGATGAGGAGCGATAAAAAGTACCCACCATCGGCGATTCAATCACAGTGCCCGAAGGCAAATCAGCGGATGGGTCATCAGCTGTAGGCGTTGCAAACACGGCAGACGGAGCCTCTGCCTGCGCCACCGGGGCGGCGGCCATGGGCATCGCATGAGTTATCGCCATCGGCGCGCTGCCGCCTCGAGCAATTCTCACGGACTCCTCACCTTCAACAATCTCTATTTCTGACACATCTGAGTCTTCGAGCAGCTCGATCAGCTTCTTGATTTTGCGAATGTCCATCAAAGGAGTCCTATTCACCACCCCATCGGGTGGCAACTATTATTTGAGTGTTAGGATTGTAGGAAGTACGTGAATTTTACAGACATTTCGACTCAATATAAGACATTTTTGGAGAAACTTACATAAATTCTTTAAATCCTACCCTCGCCTTTCAAGCGCTTGACCCCGACCGAATTTTGGATGCCATCGACGCCGCCGGCTGGCAGACCGATGGACGAGTCAGCGCGCTCAACAGTTACGAAAATCGGGTGTACTTGATTGGATTGGTCGATGGTAATTCTGTTGTCGCCAAATTTTATCGCCCCGAACGCTGGAGCGATGACGCGATTATCGAGGAGCACCGGTTTTGCGATGAGCTGAAAGCGGCTGATTTACCCGTTATCGCCCCATTGCCCAGCCAAGCCAGCGCCAACACAGCCAGCACTTTACTACACGTTGATCCGTTCCGCCTTTGTGTCTTTCCCAAAGCAGGAGGAAGGCCACCGGAGCTCGATAACAGTGATCAACTCGAAGTCATTGGACGCACCCTCGGTCGGCTACATCTGGTTGGCGAGATCGCACAATTCACCCATCGAGCGGCCATCGACGTCACCCGCTTGGGACTGGCATCCGTGGAGCACGTGATGCAATCTAATCAAGTTCCCATGGAACTCAACACCGCTTACGAGGCGGTTGTGCATCCGTTGCTTGAGGAAGTCCAACAAAGATTTAACGACACAAAAGGCATTCAACAAATACGCATTCACGGAGATTTTCACCCGGGCAATATCTTATGGGGTGGCGATGACACACCGCACCTACTCGATTTTGATGACACATCTATGGGGCCTGCAGTTCAGGACTTATGGATGTTCATCAGTGGGGACCATCAATATGCACAAGCACGACTTGGCGACTTGCTGGACGGTTATACCGAATTTAGAGAATTTGATGAGCGCGAATTACAGCTCATTGAACCCCTGCGCGCACTTCGCATTGTGCATTACGCCGCGTGGATATCACGTCGATGGGAAGACCCCGCATTCCAACAAGCCTTCCCGTTCTTTGCCGGTAACCGATTCTGGGATGAACATATATTGGCGTTGAAGGAGCAACGCTCTCGGTTGGATGAGCCCGTACTACGTTATAACTAACAAATTAGCTGTAGCGGGTAAAGACCAATGATGCGTTTGTCCCACCAAACCCAAAACTGTTAGACATAACCGTATCGATTTTCGCATCATCAATTCGAGTCTGAACAATAGGCATTTCCCCTGCGTTCTCATCCAATTCATCGATGTTTGCAGAAGCCGCTATAAAACCGGCTTGCTGCATGAGCAATGAATAAATGGCTTCCTGCACACCAGCAGCCCCTAAGGAATGACCTGATAATGATTTGGTTGAACCGATGGGGGGGGCTTTATCGCCAAACACATTAGCCACAGCTTTCAGTTCAGCTATATCACCCACCGGCGTGCTGGTACCGTGAGCGTTAATGTAGTCAATGGGCTGATCCACAGTGGCGGCAGCTAACTTCATACAACGTTCCGCACCCGCACCCGATGGCGCGACCATGTCATAACCGTCTGAGCTAGCGCCATAACCCACCACTTCCGCATAGATATTTGCACCGCGGGCCAGTGCGGTTTCAAGCTCTTCCACCACCACCATACCGCCACCGCCGGCAATCACAAACCCATCACGCGATGCGTCATAGGCTCTGGACGCTTTCGCGGGGGTGTCGTTGTACTTGGTGGACAAAGCGCCCATGGCATCGAACAAACAACTTAATGTCCAGTGTTCCTCTTCTCCACCACCGGCAAAAACACGATCTTGTTTACCCAGTTGAATGAGTTCAAGCGCGTTGCCAATACAATGAGCACTGGTGGAACAGGCTGAAGACATTGAATAGTTGGTGCCTTGAATTTTGAACGGCGTCGCTAAACAGGCCGACACGGTACTGCCCATGGTTTGCGTCACCCGATAAGGACCCACTCGCCGCAGACCTTTCTCTCGCAAGATATCAGCGGCTTCCACTTGACTCAAAGTGGAGCCCCCACCAGAACCTGCAATGATGCCCGTACGTTCGTTGCTAACTTCAGCATCGGTTAATCCAGCATCAGCAATCGCATCGCGCATAGCCAAGTAAGCATAAGCGGCAGCCCCACCCATAAATCGGAGTTGCTTACGATCGATTTCAGCTTTTAAATCAACAGTGGGTGCACCCGCAATATGGCTGCGCATACCCCGTTCTCGGTACTCTTCACGCTCAGTAATGCCTGAGGTGCCGTTACGTAAAGACTCAGTCACCGACGCTTTGTCGTTACCTAAGCAAGAGATGATGCCAATACCAGTGATAACCGCGCGTCGCATAGGAAGTGCCTGTTTAGAAGTCTTCGGTGGAGGTGAACAAGCCGACTCGTAAGTCGGTTGCTGTGTAAATTTCGCGGCCATCAACTAACATGCGCCCATCGGCGATACCCATGACCAGTTTGCGTTCGATAACGCGTTTCATTTGCAGCTCATAGGTAACCACTTTTGCTGTAGGCAGCACCTGACCGAAAAATTTTACCTCACCCGAGCCCAACGCACGACCTCGTCCGGGATTGCCTTTCCAGCCCAAATAAAATCCAACCAATTGCCACATGGCATCTAAGCCTAAACAACCCGGCATCACCGGATCACCGCGAAAGTGGCAATCGAAGAACCACAGCGATGGATCAACGTCCAATTCGGCTTTGATTTCACCTTTGCCGTGCTCGCCACCTTCCGCCGTGATGTTTGTGATGCGATCAAACATCAACATGTTGGGCAGCGGCAGCCGGGCGTTACCAGGACCGAAAAGATCCCCATTGCCGCAAGCCAAAAGTTCGTCGCGGGTAAAACTATTTTGATTGATCAACTTAAAAGGTTTCCTAACCGAGCTTATCGGCTGCCAAATACGCGCTGCAGAATCTCAGACGTTCGTTTCGCAGGGTTTTCGCGAATCGCCTTCTCTTCTTGGGCAAGATAATAAAAAATCCCATCGCTGCCTTTTCCAACCACATGGCCGGTAAGATCAGCCTTTACTGGGGGTGCACCTGGAATTTTACGGTAACGAGCCAGCAATGTATTGAAGCTATTGACAGCGCCCACCTGCGCCAAGGCATCGTCAACGATGGGCCGCATAGAGGCTTGAAGATCGGCCCCCGTTTTATCCAAAAAATAGGCTGTCGCGGCGTCATTTGGGCCGTTTAGAATGCCTCTGGCATCTGACACCGACATTTGCCGAATCGCACCCACAAACAATGACTTCGCCTTGGGAGTCGCCAATTCAGCCGCTCGATTAAGCCGAGTTTCTAAGTCATTGAATTGACCATCTAAACCGATTTTACTGGCTAAATCACGCGCTTTGACGAGAGATGCGGGCAACGGGATGCGTATGAGTGAATTACCGTTAAAGCCATCATTCTTGCCCAACTGCTCCACAACGGTGCCAGAACCGGTTTCGAGTGCCGCCTTCAAGCCCTGCACGATATCGGCGTTGCTCAGTGCACCACCGCTCGCGCCACCTAGGACAGCTTCAGCGCCTTGAGCGATTCTACCGATATCCGCACTGCCATCAGCAGCACATCCGGTTACGGCGAGTGAGGCCGTAACAGACATCGCCATAAGAAATTTACGCATGCATACGACTCAATTGATGGGTTGGGAGCCAAAGTCTACCAAGTATTCGAGCGCGCACTGCGCTATTGCTACAAATTCACCCGTTCCCAAAGTGCGTGATTGCCCAAGCTAAGGCTTCAGCGTTTGGCTTTTTTAAGCCGTTTTCCTTGCATTGCGCAGGGCTTAAATTTTGGGCAAGAAATGACATGGTCGTTAACCAATCCGGCAGCCTGCATGAACGCATAACAAATGGTGCTACCCGTAAATTTGAAACCGCGTTTTTTCAATGCCTTACTTAAGGCATCGGAAATATCGGTTTTCGCGGGCACATCCTTCAGCGTTTTGGGCTGATTTTGCAACGGCTTGTAATCAACAAAAGACCAAATGAAATCAGCAAAGTCTTCACCATTTTTCTGCATATCCAGATAGGCCAGCGCATTACCTCGCACCGCTTCAATCTTGCCACGATGTCGCACAATACCAGGATCTAAAACCAGCTTCTCCAGTTGAGCATCGGTCATTTTGGCGACCTTAGCCGGCTTAAAATTGCGGAACGCACGGCGATAGTTCTCACGTTTGTTCAAGATGGTAATCCAGCTCAAACCCGCCTGTGCACCTTCTAAATTGATCAGTTCAAACAACTTTTCGGAATTGGTACAGGGCCTACCCCATTCATTGTCGTGGTACTCGCGGTACAACGGAGTGGCCAGACACCAAGAACAGGTGCCATCCGAGGATTTCGCGGCAGTTTTAGGTTTGGCTTTAGATTTCGCCTTGCTCTTGGTATTTTCTGATGTTGTACTCATACCCAGAGAGTCTGACGCGATTGCTATTGATTGACAACCTGGTCGAATAAATCACCGATGATGTCGTCATCGCCACTTAAATTGGTTGGCAGCTCGTCTTCCAACATACTTTGGAATCCAGGCCCGTAGCACTTAATCCATTCCACGTACTTTTCAAAACTCATGGGTCGGCTGATGAAATAGCCTTGCGCTAGATCACAGCCTTGGGCTTTCAAGAAATGCAATTGCTCCTCATCTTCCACCCCTTCTGCCACCACTTTCATATTGAAGTGTTTGCCTAATCCAAGCACCGCTTCAACAATGGCTACATCATCGTTATCACTAGAAACATCGGTGATGAACGCTCGATCAATCTTTAAGGTATCAACAGGGAATCTCTTTAAGTACGCCAGCGATGAATAGCCCGTACCGAAATCATCGATAGCCAGTCGCATACCAAATCGGCTTAGCTCATGTAATGACTTGATAACGTCCTCAGGGTCATGCATCACCGCACTTTCAGTGATCTCCAGCTCCAGTAATTTTGGGTTTAAGGAAGAATCTTTTACCGCGCTGCTCACCATCGGTAACAAATTTCCATCCGTAAATTGAACTGCGGATATATTCACCGCAACACTGAGCCCGTCAAACCCCATCGATTGCATGCTCTGGGTATCGATACAAGCTGTTCTTAATATCCATTCACCCAATTCGATGATCATGCCCGCCTCTTCTGCAACTGGCACAAACACTTCAGGCGAGATATACCCTTTGGTTGGATGATTCCAACGCACCAGAGCTTCAGAACCGATAACTTTACGAGTATTGATGTTGATCTTTGGTTGATACCACACTTCAAATTGACCATCTTGCAGTGCAAGCTTTAAGTCTTGCTCTAACCGAATTCGAGCGGTTAGCCTTGAGCGCATGGAATCATTAAATAATTGATACTGATTTTTACCGTTGCTTTTTGCCTCTTGCAAGGCAACCGATGCGTTATTAACGATCTCTTCACCCGTCACATCTTGTTGCTGCTCATCCGTAACGTCCTGAGGAAAGCAAGATATACCAATAGTCACGGCAATTTTTAACGTAAACCCACGATATTCAAAAGGTAACTGCGCCTCTTCCATTAAACGTTTTGCCACCTGTTCAGCCTGATTTCGCTCAGTAACCGATGTATTTATAACCGCAAATTCATCACCATCCAGTCGGGCTACCAAATCACTGTCTCGCATCAAAGAACGTAAGCGATTACCAATCTCCGCAACCATTCTATCGCCAACTAAATGACCGTATTGATCATTGAAGATTTTGAAGTTGTCCAGATCAACCAAGAAAACAGCAAAGCCAGAATCATTCTCGCGCGCATCGATCACGGTTTGCTTAAGTGTGTCGTCAAACATTAAGCGATTAGGCAGATGTGTTAGAGGATCATGGTGAGCTGCGAACTCTAAGTACTTTTGCTTTACCTTAACTTGGCGGTTTGACTTTTTTTGCTGTGCAATCAGCGACGAAAACGTATGAGCTAGGGGCTCTAAATGCGGTGCACCAGCGCAAGCATCTTTCGGGGTAACTTGACCCTCAATCGAGTCATCTTGCCAAGTTTCAATATGATTCACGAGAGCTGCGGTTGGTCGAACGAAGTAGCGGTTAACCAATAGGTTAACGAGCCAAAGTGCCGCCAATCCGGTAATCAATAAAAGCACCACTGCGTATCCGATGCGCTTTAATGTTCTGGCCCAAGCCGCTTTTATTCCTGGGTTAACGTCGACGCGCATGATGGCGGACATCGGGCCCTGTGAAGTTTGCAGATGCCACAAAACATCCGCATGCCGCGGCTCGTTCATTGACCAATTGCCATTGCCCTTTTCAACAATGGTTGGCACCAGGGAAGCATCTGGGATATCTCCAGCCGCGACAATCGCTAGTCCTGCCGTATTGGCTATGAGGAGCCCAGTTAAGTTATCCGCCATGAGGAACTCACTGCGACTGTTAAACCACTCAGGCTGAAGAAACTCCATTGCCGCATCAAGCTTGTGGTATTCCGCTTTTACTAACGCGTCCACTTCATAGCGTCGATCGTTCCAGTGCAATTGGACAATAGAGACGATTTGAACGAGTAACATAATGCCCATTAACGCACACGCTGCCACTCGTGCTGTTGGCGTCTTTGGCACAACCTTGTGTGCAATTTGGCGAGTAGACAGGTTCAACCAAACGCTCTCTGCGCTGCATCACACGCCCACAGGCGGGCTGCTGAGCATCGCGCAGCAGATGGGATCGGACGTACAAGTCCGGGGAATGATTGCGTTTTCGCCGTCATGATCTTAATAGCGGCACCGACGGCTAGCACTGAAGAAGGCCTTATAGCGCTTCCTACAAACAAAAAAACCCCGCCGAAGCGGGGTTTTTCGAACAACTCAATGTGAATCAGATCACATCATGCCGCCCATGTCTGGCATGCCGCCAGCAGGAGCGCCACCATCAGCGGCAGGCTTGTCACCGATCATAGCTTCGGTTGTAATCATCAAACCAGCAACAGAGGCAGCGTTCTGTAATGCGAAACGCGTCACTTTTGTTGGATCGATAATGCCGAGTTCAACCATGTCGCCGTATTCGCCATTAGCGGCGTTGTAACCAAAGTTGCCCGTGCCTTTCTTAACTTCAGACACAACAACCGAAGGCTCACCACCAGCATTGGCAACGATTTGACGTAGTGGCTCTTCCATTGCACGTCGTGCAATCGCGATACCGACGTCTTGATCGTGGTTGGCGCCCGTTAGGCCGTCTACTGAAGCTACCGCACGAACCAACGCAACACCACCGCCAGGAACGATGCCTTCTTCAACCGCTGCACGTGTTGCGTGCAGAGCATCATCAACTCGATCCTTCTTCTCTTTCATTTCAACTTCGGTAGCAGCACCGACTTTGATAACCGCAACACCGCCAGCCAGCTTCGCAACACGCTCTTGCAATTTCTCACGATCATAGTCTGAAGTTGCTTGATCGATTTGCGTGCGGATCTGATCAACTCGAGCGTTGATTTCATCCGATGAACCTGCGCCATCAACAACGGTTGTGTTGTCTTTGTCGACGGTTACACGCTTAGCAGTACCTAAGTCTTCCAATGTCACTTTGTCTAAAGACAAACCAACTTCTTCAGAGATAACTTGACCACCCGTCAGAATTGCGATGTCTTGCAACATAGCTTTACGACGATCACCGAAACCAGGCGCCTTAACCGCACATGTCTTGATAATGCCACGCATGCTGTTAACAACCAAAGTAGCCAAGGCTTCGCCTTCGATGTCTTCGGCGATAATTAACAATGGCTTGCCAGATTTGGCAACGGCTTCCAATGCAGGCAGTAAGTCACGGATGTTTGAGATTTTCTTATCAAACAGCAGTACATAGGGCTCTTCCATCTCAACCTGCATAGCATCTTGGTTGTTGATGAAGTAAGGCGATAAGTAACCACGATCGAATTGCATGCCTTCAACAACGTCGAGTTCGTTGTCTAGTGACTTGCCTTCTTCAACAGTGATAACACCTTCTTTACCGACTTTTTCCATCGCTTCTGCGATGATTTCACCGATAGACAAATCGCTGTTGGCAGAAATAGTGCCGACCTGTGCGATCGCTTTCGTATCGTTACAAGGCTTGCTCATTGAAGCCAAAGTCTCAGTTGCAGTTAAAACGGCTTTGTCGATACCGCGCTTTAAATCCATAGGATTCATGCCAGCAGCGACCGACTTCAAGCCTTCGCGAACGATGCTTTGCGCCAATACAGTCGCTGTTGTGGTTCCGTCACCAGCAACATCAGAAGTTTGTGAAGCCACTTCTTTAACCATCTGCGCACCCATATTTTCGAATTTATCTTCTAATTCGATTTCTTTGGCTACAGACACACCATCTTTAGTCACGGTTGGCGCACCAAACGCTTTGTCTAAGACCACGTTACGGCCTTTAGGGCCGAGCGTAACTTTTACCGCGTTAGCGAGAATGTCTACGCCATTCATCATGCGGCTGCGGGCGCTATCGCCAAACAGGACTTCTTTTGCACTCATGGATCAGATTTCCTTAAAATTTGTTTGCTTAAGAGATTGCGGGCTAGGCGGTTTATTCAAAAACGCCCATGATGTCGTCTTCACGCATCACCAGCACTTCTTCACCGTCGATTTTGATCTCGGTGCCAGAGTACTTTCCGAATAAAACGGTATCGCCAACTTTCACATCAAGTGGGCGAACGTCGCCGTTCTCGGCTATTTTTCCTTTTCCTACTGACAGGATTTCGCCGCGTACGGGCTTTTCAGTCGCAGAATCCGGGATCACGATGCCGCCGGCGCTCGTGCGTTCTTCTTCCATGCGTTTCACGACCACACGGTCGTGCAGTGGACGAATGTTCATGCTGATCAGACTCCAGATCGAATTTGTACTAATAAAAGGGTTCAAATAAGTGCTGTTAGCACTCATCCCGAAGGAGTGCTAATAATACGGATCAAGCGATCAAAATCAACCAGCACAGTCGAGTTTTTTACGTAGACACCTGATCCCGTGCAGCACAAAAGCTAAGCATAAGGCTAGAGGCCTCAGTCGATCTCTCGATAATCCCCTTCGATAATGTCATCTGGTGTATTTTTGGTTTTTCTAGCCGGCCCGCTCCCGCCGGGCTCAACAGGTCGGCTGGAAAAACCCGAGAAGCCGGAATTCACCCCTCCGGATATGCTGGCACCGCCCATGAATACCGTGCCGCCACGGCTGCGTTCCGAGATTCGAGCCGCCAACCAGCGACGTGACCAAGGAATCAGACACGCAAAACCGATGGCATCGGTGACAAACCCGGGCGTCAGCAGCAAAACCCCACCTACCAACAACAGCAGCCCTTCAAAAATTTGCTGGGCAGGCAACTGACCGGCCTGTAAGCGCTGTTGGGCCTGCATCATGGTGGCCGCACTCTGCTGTCGAAGCATCCACGTTCCGAGCACCGCGGTGAGCACGACAATGAATAAAGTGGGCCATAAGCCTAGCCAGCCGCCCACTCGAATGAGTACACCAATTTCAACAATTGGCATAACAATGAACAGAAGCAGCAGGTAGCGCATGGTAAACCTCGAAGAGTCAGAACAATAAAGTT
>CALGLE010000055.1 GCA_937930305.1 uncultured Granulosicoccaceae bacterium
TATTGCCCATCAGCGATGAAAGCAGGTAATTCAATGACCGGTATATTCCCAGGGTTGTCCAATTCACAACCGGACATGGTCATGCCTTGATCTTGAAAGGTTAAATTTATGGGTGATCCACGAGAAAGGCCGCTGGCACAATATCCGGGCAGTCGCAATGTGAACATACATCCGCCCGGAACCGGTTTTCTTAAGATCACCGTTTCGGGAGCGTCAGACTGAAAAGATGCGATGAAACTTGTCACAGAGCCAAACTGTGTCTGAGTTGCGATGCTGGCGGTAATTGCCGAGATGTCTTGTTCATTGAAAGTAAAGTTTGCAGCCACGTCATCTCGCGACACCAATTCTAAATGCGCTGAAAGACCACGCGACAGTGTTGATATGCCGGTCAAATTGGTAGGCTCTTCCGTTACATCATTTGCCACATACCAACTGATACCGATATTCTGAAACACAGCAGAGCAGCTATCGGTTACTTCTGCTCGCATTGGAATGCGCTCAAGTGACTCATCAATGCCTAATGAACTTGGATCAACATTCTGCGGCTCGGACAATAGGTCGTTACCTTCACCAATTTCTCCAACAGATAGAGAATTATCGGTTTGTAGGCCACCGTCGCCTGAGCCCTGCTCTGTGATTGTGTCTGTATCCGCATCAGCCGGAGCAGCCGATTTACTACCTCCACAGGCAATCAATGACAAACCCAGAGCTAGGGTTAATCCTCTTGAAACAATCATGGTCGTACTTACCAAAGCCATCAGAACCGCCTTATCAATTGACTGTGCAGGTCATGGTACTACTTTTGACTTATCACTTTTGCAGCTTACGAGATACCCCATTTTAAAGGGCTACCCAAGGCCTCGCTGGCCAGTCGGATGACCAAAAAGGGCCGATATATAATAACCACACCATTTCGCATGTCATATTTAATATTCGTATGCCGTGCTAAATTACCAATAGCCTTGTTAGCCCCCCTTATCCCGATAAAAAAATCCTGTCGAACACAGCTAAACGTATGAACAACGAATATTTAATTGGCATCGATGTGGGCACGACATCAGTTAAAGCCGGCCTATTTACTACCGAGGGCAGGGCGGTCGAACACATCGTCTTTCCTTATCCCACACAATACCCAGCAGCAACATTCGTCGAACAAAACCCAGCTGACTGGATGGACGCGATACGCCAAGCGCTTGATTTTTTTTCTACCAAAGTAAGCCATGACTCGGTCCGATCCATTGGCTTAACATCACAAGTTAACTCACATGTTTTTTGCGATTGTGATGCAAACGTTTTACACCCGTCCATCGTTTGGAAGGATGGACGGGCTGCAAATCAAGCTCAAGCAATAGATGCAACCATTGAGCATGAACAACGCATGCAATGGTGGGGCGCCCCCATGCCAATTGACGCCAGTCATGTGTTAGCACGCATGAAATGGATGCAGGAAACCCAGCCTGAAATCTGGCAAAAAACTCAATACGTTTTGCTGCCAAAAGATTATTGCATTTGGCAACTCACAGGAGAGCTTACAAGCGATCCTTGGTCAAACATTGGTGTGGTAAACAACGAACTAGAATACGTTCAACCCTTACTCAGCTTAGTCAATGGTGCATCAGCGGCTCTGCCCCCGTTGAAAGACATGACATCGGTGGCAGGACACATCAAATCCGGAATTCCCTTTTCAGGTGTACCCGTAGCAGTAGGGACAATGGACGCATGGGCCGGCGTGTTTGGCACCGATGCAACAAGCCAAGGTGAATGCATGTACTTAAGCGGCACCAGCGAAGTGCTGGGCATCGTTTCTGAAACGGTTCACCCCACGCCCGGTGTTTTAGTCATGCCACGAAGTCACGACATCACTATGCACATCGGGCCAACGCAATCAGGCGGTGCCTCTCAACTTTGGTTCTGCAGGTTATTTGATATCGATCCGAAGCAAATGTCGGCAATGGCAAGCCAAAGCCGTATATCTAAACAATCAATCCCCTTATTTTTACCGCACACACAAGGGGAACGAGCACCTTTATGGGATTCTGCAGCCCGCGGTGTGTTTATTGGGCTGGATGATTCAACCGATCGTGCCGCTATGGCGCAAGCTGTGTACGAAGGCGTTGCGTGCAGCGCAAAATGGTTGCTGGATTCACTGCGCCAGTCCTCTGGAGAACAGCCAAGCTACATCAACGTTGGCGGTGGCGGCTTTCGCAGTGACACTTGGAACCAAATCAGGGCTGACAGTTTGGGCTTAGAACTGCGTCGGGTGGCGGTAACCGATCCAGGCCTGTTAGGCGCTGCCGGTATTGCTTCCGTTGCCGCAGGTGTGCACACGACGGTGCAACAAGCGTTTGAAAATCTAGTGAGAACCGATAGACATTATGAACCGGATTTGACTCAAACCGATCGACAGGCTGAACGTATGGCGCTATTTCAAGATACATACCACGCCACCGCAGAGCTCAGTCATCGCTGGCTACAGCTCTAAACAGCGATCGCTATGCATTGTTCTTGAGTGACTGCAAGCCTAGCAATGGCTTATGTAGCGCTGTATGGTTGATGTACACTGAATCAGAGAATCAACCTGGAAGAAAAACAATGAATCGACAAAAAATATCTTGGTTAGCAGCACTGGCTTTATTGATTAGCCCACTGGTGGCAAACGCTGCGGGCAAAGTGGCTGTTATTACACCCTACTTGGCACAACCTGGCACTCAATTCTATGTAGAAGGATTTGAAGCGGCGGCTAAAGACTATGAATGGGATGTGAATGTGATTGATACGCAAGGCGATGTTGCCGCGGTGATCAGTCGAATTGAAGATGCAGTGACGCAACAAGTTGATGCCATCGTTATTAATGTGGACCCTGCGCAAATCGCCGCAGGATTAGCAGCCGCTTCTGATGCTGGTATTCCGGTGGTTGGCATGGACTCTGGAAGTGATCCGATGTTAGTCACCAACATAACCAGTAACGGTTACGCAATGGCAGCAGAAACCACCTCCTATGTGGTTAACCGATTGAACGGAACGGGTAAAGTCGTGATGTTTGTTTTTGACGCCTTTCCGCCTGTTCAAGCTCGTGGGGTTATCGCTGACGCTATATTCGCCAATACACCCGATATTGAAGTGATCGAACGAATTACTCCCGATGTTCAAGACGGGGGTATCGCCGACTCGCGAGCTCAGATGGAAGCCTTGTTGGCTGCGAACCCGGATGAAGGCAGCATCAATGCAGTTTGGGCTGCTTGGGATCAACCGGCATTAGGGGCACTCCAAGCCATAGAAGCTGCAGACCGAGGTGATGAAGGCATTGTTATTGTCGGCATGGATGCAAATCCTCAAGCACGGGATGCCATCAAAGCAGGTGGTAATTTCGAAGCGTCCATGGCACAGGATTTTATGGGTATTGGCAGTACAGCAGCGAGTGTGGTTGCGCGTGTGCTCAGCGGTGAAGACATAAAAGTGCCCGTGATTTATGTTCCAACAAAGCTCATCACGCAATCTAATGTGGATCAGTAGCCAGCGATTTTGGTTGCTTAATCTAGGCTAATCGCTTTAACCTGTTTCCGGGCAGCGTACACTCAATGGCTACATTACGATCTGTGGGTACGCTGGCCGGATTCATAGCAATCATTGCTACGTTCTGGGTTTTACTACCAGAAACATTCATCACACCACGAAACCTATTAAACGTTTCACAGCAAATCAGCATGCTCGCGGTGGTGGCTTTCACCATGACGATTGTCATGGCGATGAATGACTTTGATCTTAGCGTTGGCTCATTAGCCAGCCTGTCTGGCGTTGTCGCTGCGGTCCTATTTACCCACGACGTCTCAATACCACTGGCCATTACCGCCGCTTTATTAGTGGGATTAGCGGGCGGTCTACTCAACGGCTGGCTAGTGAGCTACATCGGCATTCTTCCATTTGTAGCCACGTTGGGCACGCTCACTATTTACAGTGGAGCCGCTTTTTTGGTATCCGGCGGCAAGACCGTATTCGGTCGCGACATACCAGCAGCCTTCGGTGGCTTTTCTCGCAATGGCATTCCACTAGACACACTGGGCCTTGAAAAATTAAAAATCCCATCACTCTCAATTCTCGCTCTACTGGTGTTACTTGGAACCTGGTATTTACTTGAGAAGCGGATATTTGGTCGACACCTATACGTCATCGGGAACAATAAAGAAGCGGCACATGTGGCTGGCATCAAAGTAAAACGACTGAAGTTAATCGCCTTCGCACTGACTGGGCTGGGAGCATCTATCGCGGGTTTAATGTTGGCTAGCCGAGTAGCGTCTGCCAACCCCACTCAGGGTGCTGGATTAATGCTTGACGCCATAGCCGCTGTATTTTTGGGCATGTCCTTACATCGCAGTGGCGAGCCACACGTTTTGGCAACACTCGTTGGCGTTCTCATGCTGGGACTATTGGACAATGGTCTGACTCAACTGAGCGTGGATTCCTATTTTCGAGAAATACTCGTTGGTGTCATTTTATTAATCGCTGTTGGATTTTCCGCCTTGAGCAATAAGAATAATTAGCCCTTTAGTCAATTGATACAAATCCCTATCAAATCAAATAGAGCAACATAGTTTTAACGGTGATGCGATCAAAATAAATACCCTTTCATCGGGTCTTCGGAGTGAACGCGGTGAATGGTTAACGAAAAATCAGACTTTGCGCTGTTTGACCGTTTGATGAATATCACCAAACAACGAATTACCATTGGCATCCATCATGTAGATTTTAACCGTATCACCAAACTGCATAAACGCTGTGGAGGGTTTTCCATTGTTGATCGTTTCGATCATACGGACTTCAGCAATACAAGAATAACCCACACCACCCTGCTCTATTGGCTTTCCAGGCCCACCGTTCATTTTATTACTTACCGTACCCGAGCCGATGATCGTACCGGCGCCAAGCGAACGAGTCTTACTTGCATGACTGATCAAAGTTGGAAAATCAAAGGTCATATCTATACCGGCATTCGCCTCTCCAAAGGGCTTGTCGTTGTAGTCAACATGAAGGGGCAAATGCAGCTTTCCATCCACCCATGCGTCTCCCAGCTCGTCAGGAGTGATAGCAACAGGGGAAAAAGCCGATGAAGGTTTACTTTGGAAAAAACCAAAGCCTTTGCCTAATTCTGCAGGGATAAGCGCTCGAAGCGAAACATCATTCACCAGCATAAGTAAACGAATGTTCGCACTGGCTTGCTCATACGTTGCACCAAACGGCACGTCCCCCGTTATGACCGCTACTTCGCCTTCCATGTCAATGCCCCAATCGGTGGTAGGCATCTCAATATCATCGCGCGGGCCTAGAAACGTATCCGATCCTCCTTGGTACATCAGAGGGTCTGTCCAAAAACTCTCAGGCACTTCAGCACCGCGCGCCTTCCTAACTAACTCCACGTGATTCACATAGGCCGAACCATCTGCCCATTGGTAAGCTCTAGGCAGCGGAGATTCAACGCTCGACTGATCAAAGTCTTCCCCAGCGCTTGAGTCACTGTTTAGCTGATTCGACAAAGCCTGTAATTGGGGAGCGGCATTGTCCCAATCATCTAGCGCAGCTTGCAGAGTCGGTGCAATGTCATCCGCCAAGACATATCGGCTTAGATCAGTGGAAACAACCACCAATTGACCATCTCTATGCGCAATACGTTTTGTCGCTAATTTCATAGTCTACTGATATCGAATGAGCAGCCCTGAAGCTGTTGAATAAAAAGGATCAAACTTGTTTTGGAAAACGGCGTGGAAGGTCACGCCAGCAATCGATGTAGTCATCTTGCAAACCGGCCAATTGACTTGCGTAATGAGTAACTTTCTGCGCGTATCGTGTTTCGAACATGAAGGCCAAAGTGTTCTCTAGCTTCACAGGCTCCAAGGTTGCCGTAGAGGCCTTCTCAAATCCGAAGGCATCTGGCCCGTGCGGAAGCATCTGGTTGTGCAAGCTTGCCCCACCAGGAACAAACCCCTTCTCTTTCGCATCATATGCCCCCTTAATAAGACCCATGAATTCACTCATGATATTGCGGTGATACCAAGGTGGACGGAAAGTATTCTCAGCAACCATCCAACGAGGCGGGAAGATCACAAAGTCTATGTTCGCTGTTCCCGCCTGTTCTGTAGGCGATGTCAGCACCGTAAATATCGAAGGATCCGGGTGATCAAAAGCGATGGCACCAACGGGAGAAAATGTAGAGAGATCGTACTTATAAGGGGCATAGTTACCATGCCAAGCCACAACATCTAACGGCGAATGGTCAATCTGAGTTTGATGAAACTCACCACTCCATTTGTAAATCACCTGACACGCCACTTCCTTGTCCTCGAAAGCTGCCACTGGCGTTTTAAAATCACGCGGGTTAGCTAAACAATTTGCCCCGATAGGACCGCGCTCAGGCAAGGTCAAGGGCGCTCCGTAGTTCTCACATATATAACCCCGCGAACTGTCCCCTAAGCAAGCAACCCGAAACATCATGCCGCGAGGCACAACGGCAATTTCCCCAGGTGATACCGTCAAGCACCCGAGTTCGGTAAATACTTCAACGTCGCCTTCTTGAGGCACAAACAACATTTCACCATCAGCGTTACAAAAATAGGTATCCGCATCGTTCGTGTTGAAGTCGTAAATATGTGCTGCCATACCCGTTTGAGTTTGCACATCACCAGCTGTGGTCATGGTGTTGACTCCAGCCACAAATGACGTCGCAGGTGCAGCCGCAGGAATCGGGTCCCATCGATACTGACCTAACGGCAAAGACGACGATCCCCTATGCGGCGCTGATTGCCACAGCGGGCAATCTATCGGTTCAAATCGGTTGGTATGCAGCACACTGGGACGAATACGATAGAGCCAGGAACGTTCATTTTGACCTCTTGGTGCAGTAAACGCCGAACCGGAAAGCTGCTCAGCATATAACCCATAGGCGCAGTTCTGTGGGCTGTTCTGCCCTTGCGGCAGCGCACCCGCAACGGCTTCTGTTTCAAAATCGTTGCCGAACCCGGATTGATACTTAAGAACCATAGTCGCACCTAATACCCGATCAAGTTACAATTGTAACCATTGATTTTGTAACTATCAACGCCGATGAACAAAGCCTACGCGCCTCTCATACTCGAACAATTCCTGCCGTTCAGGCTGAGCCGACTGTCAGAGTCCATTAGTTTGAAATTCGCACAACATTACAAGCGTGAATACGGCATGAATCGACCAGAATGGCGTGCACTCGCCGCTCTGGGCCAGCTTGGCATGTTAACTAGCACGCAAATCTGCCAGCATTCAAACATGCATAAAACCAAAGTAAGTCGAGCGGTCCAATCTTTAAGTCAAAGAGGCTGGCTACTGCGAAAACGTGACGACCGTGATCGACGCATCGAATATTTACAACTCACGCCGATGGGAAAAAGACGCTATACCAAACTCGTCGCACTAGCCCACCAATTTCAATCTGAAATAGAGTCCACTATGAGCTCGTCTGAATTATCAACCGTTAACAAAGCCTTGCGCATACTAGAGAAGTTGGAAATAAACGGCACTTCAACACAGTAGGAAAACAATAATATGAACTGAATTTTTACCAATCGACTTCTCAAGTTTCCATAAATTAAAAAAATGGTAGACAGGATATGAGAATACTCAAAATTCCGCCCACCGCAAAAGCACCAGGTGTTAGCTCAACCACGGTATAAACGGCGCATCACGCTCTGCACTGATCTTTTCCTCCCACCTAGGGATGACATACTTTTCAAAAGCGATGGTTTACACCAAACCATGTTCGGCCTACGACAATCATTGCACCTGAGAGTTTTTAGGAGCTAAATCACCAATAGAATTTACGAGTTCACTTTCCTCCGATATTCCCAAAGTAGTGTTTTCTGTTGGGACCGGTGTATCGTATTCGAATCCTGGGTTTGCTTTTTGCAATCTCCAAATATCACGCATCTCCTGCCACGCCCCCAATAATGACTTGGGCGTTGGCATATCCGTCTCTATTTCTTTCGCAAGAGCTTTTAAGTTATAACAAGGGACTCCGGCGTACATATGATGTTCTGTATGCCAGTTCATGTGCCAGTAGAGAAAACCCAAAACCGGGTTTACTTTAATTGATCGTGTGTTCTTGCGAAAATCGGAAGTGTTTTCCATAAGGCCACAATGCTGAGTTGTACCCAGTAGGTAACTGCCAATATTGGCGATATAGGCAGGGCATGTTATGACCAGTGATAAAACCCACCACCCCGAATAAAGAGACAACAGTAAGATCGCTAAGTGAAATAACAACAATGTGCGGGACCACTTTACTGAATCTTTAAAAGCCTCCGGCTGATCTATATGTAACTTTTCCAACCATTCCTGACTGGGGATATCTGTGTGGCCTGATGGCATACCTAGGGCACTGCGAACGGTTAAATAGACAGTCCAAATCAATCCGCCTTTACTAAAATTTCTGCTGGGTTTTGAGAATATATTTAAAGTAAAAAGCTGCAACAGCAAAAACGGGGCAAGCGATGGCGTCAACGGCAGTAGGTTTTCTCGGTCAGCCATAGAATGCGTTGTGTATCGATGGTGATACGTATGGCTAGCACTGTAGTCGTGTGGATCCCACCAGCTGATAAGACACACAAATTTGAGAAACCAACCATTCAAATATTTTGTTTTAAACACAGTTCCATGGCCAAGCTCGTGTGCGGCTGTGCCTTTAAAAAAAGTGGCCACAAAACCGAGCACCCACAAAGAAACTATAAATGCAAACCATGCCTGCTGTGTCCACAATACTATCGTTATTGCTACAAGCAATAAGTACAAACCGACATGACCGCCAGCTTGAATCCAACCTTGTTTATCGGTGCGTGTGGCGAGTTCTTTTAATCGACTGTGATTTACCTGGCAGCGATACCATTTAATCCGCAGTGTTTCTCTTACCTCAGACAAAGGAGGGTACACGACCATTACCTATGTACTCTTAGTGGTTGATTCGAAGCTATCCAAACAACTCTTTGAATAACCCTACACACTGCCGAAAACCTTGTTCAAAATCGCCATCGCCGTTGTGATACACACTCTCAAAGGAAATAACACCTGAATAACTGTCGGCTCTTAGCGCATCGGCCATTGGCGCGAACTGATCGGCCAGTTGCCCTTGGCCCATTTGACGCACTTCAAGTAAGGCACGAGGTGTATCTACCCGTACATCTTTGATATGTATGTGCCCAAGGTAGCCACCGCGTACTTCTTCATATCCATCTGGGTATGCCTGCTCGTGACACCAACAGTTGTTAGCGGGGTCCCAAAGCACTTTGAGTACATCCTTTGCACCCAGATCATCAATAAGCTTACGTGCCGTATAGTTCGAATTGACCATCGTACCATTACCTGTTTCAACCACGAGGGTCACACCTTCTGCACGCGCCAATTCACAGGCAGGCGCGATTAGTGGAGGCAACGAATCCCAGGCACCTTGCGCAACATTCCACTTCTCAGCACCATTTAAACCCCAAAGGATTTGTTCCTTCTTGCTGGTCATAATTCTCACCAATGGGGATTCCAGTTCATGCGCCATGGCGATCACCCGCTTCAAAGCATCCATGTGTTTGGTATGCAATTCATCGCCTGGTTTATTTGCGCTCGTCATACCTGCAAATATATGTCGGGACAAGCAGGACACAGGCTTACCACGATCATTCAGCAAGGCTCTTATTTCACGAATCTCCGCATCGCTGTGGTCACCGACTTCTTTTTCACCGACAAACTGAAGCTCTGCGTACTCCAGATCAAATTCCTCCATCACATCAACCGCGTGGGCAAGATCCGTACTGATTCCATCGCAAATGACGCCTAGTTTCATAGTAAGCTCTTTGTTGGCAATTCAATAATATTCGCTATTGCTGAAAATATTGATCCGATCAGTGCTTGTAAACAAGCCTTCATACAGAAGTGGTATCACGTAAACACTTAGTTGGCGTGTAACGTAATGATGGCAGGGGGCAAGTGCGTTGAAATATACATAAGATCACCACAGGGTTCAACATGTCCAGATACCGAATCGCCATTGGTGGCATGCAACATGAGACCAATACATTTTCACCTCTGCCGACCGAATTCGAACATTTCATCACCGCTAGTGCCTGGCCTGGATTAATTCGAGATAACGATATCTTCTCTGTGATGCCCGGGCGAAACATTCCTATCTCAGGCTTTATCGACGCCGCTCACGATTGGGAATTAGTGCCTCTAATTTGGACGTTCGCGGAACCCGCAGGCTACGTTACAGATGAGGCATTCAACCAAGTGTCACAACTACTCATACAGTCTCTTGAAAACGCTCATGAATTGGATGGGGTGTACTTAGATTTACATGGCGCAATGGTTACTCAGAGTCATGCAGACGGGGAAGCGGAATTATTAAGATTGGTACGCGAAGTGGTCGGGCAAGACCTGCCCGTGGTAGTGAGCTTGGATTTGCACGGAAACTTGTCACCGTTATTTTTTGAACTGGCCTCTGCGGTGACAATCTACCGCACATACCCTCACCTTGATATGGCAGACACAGGGAAGCGAGCCAAAGTTTTATTGAGCAAACTACTTGAGAACAAAGCACCTTTTTACAAAGCATGGCGTCAACTGGAATACATAATTCCAATCACCTCACAATCAACCATGCTGGAACCCGCAAAGTCCCTTTATTCTCACCTCGATGCACTCACTGTGGATGGAGTCACATCCATTGATATGGCACTTGGCTTTGCACCTGCAGACATCGCCCACACAGGCGCTTCTGTTTTTGCTTATGGCCGCGATGAACAAGCGGTAGAAAATGCCGCAAACACGATGTTAAATGCACTCAAGCAAGCTGAGAGTGACTTTAATAATCCACTTGTTGCCGCCCCAGACGCCGTAAAAAAAGCCATAGCAATATCACGTACCGCAACAAAACCTGTAGTCATCGCTGATCCTCAAGACAACCCTGGCGCAGGTGATATGGGAGATACCACAGGCCTTCTGCACGCCCTACTGGATGAAGGTGCACGAGGAGCCGCACTCTCGCTACTGTGGGATGAAGAAGCTGCGGCGATGGCACATTCGGCAGGCGAAGGTGCGAAGATATTATTTTCATTGGGCTGCAAATTTCCAGAGTATGGCGATCCTCCAGTGAAGATTCAGGCAACTGTTGAATCAGTTTCCAATGGCGTGTTTGAATTTACAGGCCCTATGTACGCTGGCTCCAAAGCTGACTTTGGACCCTGTGCCTGCCTACTTCTCGATCATGACATAGCGGAAGTACGAGTAATCGTAGGCACCATTCGTAGCCAGAACGCAGATCAATCCATGTTTCGAGCTTTAGGCGTGGAACCCAAAGATCAAAAAATTCTAGTGGTCAAAAGCGCTATACATTTTTTAAATGATTATGCATCCATAGCCGCTGATGTCATCTTCGCAGAGGCAACCGGCGCTAACCCGTGCAACTTGAACACTTTGAAATACACACGCCTACGTGAGGGCGTAAAGATTGGCCCACACGGGAAAGCGTTTAAGAACAAGATATAACGGAGCAACACAGCGCCTGAGTTCGCCGCTGAAAAAAAAGTGCAAAGTAGATTTTTTACAACTTTAACCCTGTGATAGAAACATAGAAGTTTTTTTGTAAGACTCTGTGTAGCCAGGGCTCGGAAATCACAGTGAACCCAACGTGCCGCTTAAGTCAATCGTTTCACCTGGCATGGGAGTTTCTATAACACCTGTAGCGTCCGCACGCTCACCAGGCTCAGCCATGGGCTCGTCGGTTAGAGAAAAGGTACCCCAATGCATCCCAATCGCTCTCTTAGCACCGACATCTTGCGCCGCTTGCAATGCTTCCTCTGGATTCATGTGCGCGGCTTTCATAAACCAGCGAGGATCGTAAGCTCCTATCGGCACCAAGGCAAGATCAACTGAACCCAACCGCTGAGCGATGGCTTTGAAGTCGTTTGAGTAACCGCTATCGCCAACAAACAACGTGCGCAGGCTAGGTGAGTCGATGACAAACCCCGCCCACAGTGCTTTATTGCGATCAAAGGGGCTTCGGCTGCTCCAGTGTTGAACGGGAACTGCGTGCACGGTGATGTTGCCAACATTAGCTTTGGCCCACCAGTCAAGTTCAGTCACCTGAGAGACACCCAACTTGTCGAACCATGCTTTTTGCCCCAGTGGCACGTAGTAACTCGGGGGGTTACCAGGTTGCTTGGATTGCAACGCTTTGACACTGGGTTTATCAAGGTGATCGTAGTGGTTATGCGAGATCAACACGATATCGATAGGAGGCAACTGTTCCACGCTCATAGCAGGTGGGGTAGTGCGCTTGGGACCAGCAAAGCTCACCGGTGACGCACGCTCGGAAAAAATAGGGTCAGTCAGAATATTGAGCCCATCAACCTGCAGCAAAAATGTACTGTGACCAATCCATGTCACCTGTACGGAAGTTGGGTTGGTGAGGGCATCTAGTTGAGGCGGCACGCTGGGCAAATTTAACGGCTTTACGTCAGGGGCTTCGCGCTGCCACTTGATAAGCGCACTAAGGGGTTTGTCGATGGCTTCGCCGTTTGAGTTGACGAAAGTACCGTCCTGACGATGGTGCGCTGGTGTTTCCTCATCCAGCTCAACGTTTGATGCGCAACCGGCCAATAGGCCCGCAATGAAAATGGAAGGTCGAATCATAAGATTATCCTGCTATACCGACTTGTTTTTGCACGACAAATTCCAGCGATATGAGCGAATGTTACCGCGGCTGCATTGCTCTTGATGCAATGCTTAACAACCCGCCAACTGCAATGACAAATAGCGTCTGATCCTATCTGGCGAACACAGTGTGTCACGATCGAACAATTCGGTGACGCCTATTTACCTGAAGAGGGTTTTGCGATTAAATAGGCAGATCAAAATGACAATAACACTTCGATCAAAGTCCCAACTATCAACCCACAGGATCCATCGGTGAGGTACGACTACATTATCGTTGGCGCAGGATCCGCAGGCTGCGTGCTGGCTCATCGGCTCAGTGAGGATTTAAATCACTCCGTCTTACTGGTTGAGGCGGGACCTGTGAACAAGGCGCTTTCTCTGAAGATGCCCGCTGCAGTGTTAAAAAACCTGCAGGGCACAAAACACAATTGGGCCTATCAAGGCGAACCCGAGCCTGAGCTAAACCATCGACAACTGCAGCACGATCGCGGCAAAACGCTGGGCGGATCATCATCGATCAACGGGATGCTGTACATCCGTGGCCACGCATTGGATTTTGAAGGCTGGCGGCAATCCGGCTGCGAGGGTTGGAGCTATGCCGATGTGCTGCCTTACTTCAAACGAATGGAATCCTACGGCGGTGGTGACGATGACTATCGAGGTAATTCCGGTCCTTTAACCATTCCTAAAACCACCACAGAGGATCCCTTAGCACAAGCTTTTCTACAAGCGGGCAAGGAAGCTGGGTATCCGATGACCGACGACATTTCAGGCTATTGCCAGGAAGGCTTTGGCACACTGGACAGCACGGTCTATGGCGGAGAACGCCTAAGCACCGCCGTGGCCTATTTGGACCCGGCCCGTCATCGCCCTAACCTTACGATCGTCACCGACGCACAGGTTCGAAAGGTGCAACTCGATCAACTCAACGCCACAGGAATTGAATACACCAATAGCGACAATGAAACCGTCATCGCAAGCGCCAACAAAGAAGTGATTCTATGCGCCGGAGCGATCGGGACACCGCAGCTGCTGATGTTGTCTGGCATTGGCCCGGCATCGCATCTATCAGACATCGGCATTGCTGTTGCGAAGGACCTTCCCGGTGTGGGCCAAAACCTAAACGAGCATCCCGACTTCGTTTTAAAGTTTGCCTGTACCCAGCCGGTATCGCTCTGGCCAAAGACTCGGCCATTGCAAAAACTGATTGCGGGCGTTCAATGGTTATTCACGCGAAAAGGTGTGTGTGCCTCCAATCATTTTGATGTGGTCGGCTGTGTTCGATCCGCCCCCGGAGTCGAATATCCTGACTTACAACTGGTGATCTCACCCATCGCCGTCGATGACATAACCTGGGCACCTCTGCAACAGCATGCTTTTCAGATACACGTCGGCCTGATGCAGGCGCACAGTCGCGGATACGTTGAATTAAAGAACGCAGACCCCGCCAGCGACCCGCGTATATTAGTGAATTACTTAAAAGACCCACGCGATCGCGCATTGATGCGTACCGGCATTCGCTTGATTCGAGAACTTGTCGAGCAACCGGCCTTCGCATCGCTTAAGGGTGAGGAAATTTACCCAGGTGCTAGTGCGCAATCGGATGAAGAGTTGGATCACTTCCTTAGCGAAGGCATCGCCACACAATGGCATCTGTCCGGTACCGCATCCATGGGGCCTGCTAACAATCCATTGTCGGTGGTCGACAGCGCAGGCAAGGTTCATGGCGTATCCAATCTACGCGTAGTCGATGCCTCGGTGATGCCGACCGTAACCAACGGCAACACCAATTGCCCAACCATCATGATTGCTGAAAAACTCAGCGATGCGATTCTGGGAAAGCCCCCGCTTCAAAGAATTGAAGCGCCTTTTTGGACTCATCCCAATTATGAATCAGTGCAACGCTAGTTAGACTTCATAAGTCAGGCTTTGTAAAGGTGTTCACGCAAGAATACAGTCACTCTAAGTAGGGTTTAACTTCCTTGTACAACATTTTATGAAACGCCTCCCCCGGGTGTTCGCTAAAGCGACTTAAGGCTTCATCAATTACAAAGCGGCTGCCGGAAAATCCTTGAGATTTATGCCCAAGGTGTACTGAGTGGGTATACGCATTGTCTTCATCGCTTAAAGGCCCGTTCATCCAATCGATCGCTGCCCGAGCCGTTGGGGACCCTAGGGCCTCTGGTGCACCCGCATAAGCGTAATCCAACACCGTTCGCTCAGGTCCAAAGGGCGTTGTTCGATAGGTCATAAACGTTCGAGTGCCAGCCATGCCCACAATCTGCAAGTCAGGATAGACCCAAATAATACTGAAACCGTCCACTTTCCCGCGAGAAGCACTCGGGTCAAAATCATAAGGCCCACCGACAGCGTCCGGCGCTGGTAAGCCCCACTCAACTAACCACTTGCCGTGGGTTTCACGTTCAAACTGATCAAAGTGCATCGAGTTACTCAGCTGCCGATGCGCAGAGCCTGAAAACTTAAAGTGATAGGTATCGATAGCGTTATCCACTTGAGTTTTCCAGTTTATCGGTAAGCTCGTGCTGTTACCTTCAAAGAAAACCGCCCTGTCGACATCGGGAATGTGAGTTCGAATCGCTTCATCCAGACCAGGCAGTGCTTCCCGAATTGGCTTAGCGTCCAGATTCAAATTAACCCAATAGAAGGATCCGTATTTTTCCACTTTCACGGGTGGGAGCCGAATCTCGTGAATCGGAAAACCGGGCACCTGTTTTAGATTCGGCACTGACTTCAGACTTCCGTTTAATTCGTAACCCCAGGCATGGTAGGGACACAGAATCTTGTCCTTGAATTGACCTCGGCGATCATCAACTAAAATATGTCCGCGATGCTGACAGACGTTGAAGAATCCGCGCACCTCGTTGTCCGCACCGCAAACCACTAACACCGTGTCATCACAAAAATCAAGGCGAACATAGTCGCCTGGGTTTTGCAATTCCGATTGATGTCCTGCACACAGCCAGTTGTTGCTGTATACCGCTTTGGCCTCAGCTCGATAAATCGCTGGATCAAAATACCAGTGCGGCTCTAGCGCAAAAGGCATTGAGTAATCGCTACTGTTGACCGAATCACCCTTAAGCGAATTGTCATCTGCCATTGACTCTCTCACGTGCCTGTGCCAATCAACACTATAGGGCAGATCTCAAACGGTTGACAATCACTTGCAGAATTGGGGAAGGCATCGCAACCGGCAAGATTCGATTAAATCATGCGGAAATCTCTACTGATTCGTCCAGTGGTTTCTTGAAGGAATTACACACCTATAGTAGGCCACGCTCCGCCAACGATGCTTGCACACCCGGTCCAATAATTAAATGATCCAACACACGAACATCAATCAACGCCAAAGCATCGGTGAGCTTTCTCGTAAGTCGAACGACTGTATCACTCGGCTCGGCAACACCCGATGGATGTTACGTACTAAGACGCATTGTCTATCAACGACTCTCAACCAGTGCTCTGGTTTTGCACCGGTGGTGTTAACTAAATGCTGATGCTGTTGAGTCATTTTTTCAGTACTGTTGAGAGGAAAAGCAAATTCGGCAAATCGCCGCATTACCATCTGCTACACGGCTCATAACTCATGAAACGCCTAACTACTCCAATCTATGCGTTGCCAGCTTTACACCGAATCGAATGAACACTATTCCCATAACCGCTTTCAACCACCGTTGAAATGATCCTCTGTTGGTAAATCTAGCGAGACGAGCTAACAGAATCACACCACTGGGGTGTTAGGTGACGTGTTGCTTTGTCCATCAAAAAGAGTATCAACTTAAGACTCTTACTATAAACCTCAAGCTGATATGCGACACTAGATTAAACGCTACATAGTTTAGTGCGCAACCATGACATGACGTACCGATGTATAGTCTTCCAATGAATACAACGACATATCTTTGCCATATCCCGACTGCTTCATTCCGCCATGTGGCATTTCGTTAGCTAACATAAAGTGAGTATTGATCCAGGTGCAGCCATACTGCATCTGCGCGGCAGTCGACATCGCTTTGGAAACATCCTTAGTCCAAATAGAGGATGCCAGCCCATAGTCACTGTCGTTCGCCCAGCCAATGACATCATCTTTATCAGAAAATTAGGTGACTGATACCACTGGTCCAAAAACTTCTTTTTGAACGATCTCGTCTTGTTGAGTCGCACCTGAAATTAACGTAGGTTTGTAATAGAAACCAGATTCGCCATAAGCACTACCACCTGTCACTACCTCCATATGCTTTTGTTCAGATGCACGCTCTACAAAACTTGAAACTCGATCTCTTTGACGCTGAGATATCAGTGGACCGATTTCATTCTGAGAATCATCCTCCAGGCCATATCGTATACTTTCGACCGCATCGGACAATTCAGCAACGAGCTTGTCGTGAATTTTATTGTGAGCGTAAATTCGACACGCAGCAGTGCAGTCCTGCCCTGCGTTATAGAAACCAAATATTTTCAAATTCTCCACTACTGACGAAATATCTGCATCCTTAAACACAATTACCGGCGCTTTTCCGCCTAATTCAAGGTGTGTACGCTTTACCGATTTGGCTGCCGCCTCCAATACTTTTCTACCAGTAGCAATATCACCCGTTATCGAAATCATATTCACCTTAGGGTGATTGATTAGTGCACTGCCCACTGACTGACCTCGCCCGAGAATGACATTAACAACGCCTTCGGGAAGAATGTCCGAAAAAATATTGGCCAACTTTAGAGCCGTTAAAGGAGTTTGCTCAGAGGGCTTAAAAACGACCGTATTCCCACCTGCTAAAGCCGGCGCAAGTTTCCAGGCCGCCATCATCAACGGATAATTCCAAGGCGCGATAGAACCAACAACGCCGACCGGGTCGCGACGTACCATTGATGTGAAACCCTCCAGATACTCTCCTGCAGCGGGCGCTGGCATATTTCTAACAGCACCAGCGAAATAGCGATAGCAATCCACAATCGCTGGTATCTCATCCTCGATCACAGCATTGATGGGTTTACCACAATTTAGCGCTTCAAGTTGGGCAAACTCAGCCGCCTCACTCTCAATACGATCAGCAATTTGAAGTAACAATGCGGATCTATGCCCCGGGGTTGTTTTGGACCATCCGACAAATGCCGCCTCCGCTGCGTAAACAGCCTTATCAATTTGTTCGATAGACGCTTCCGGCAACTCCACAACCGTTTGGCCGTTTCTCGGATTAAAAATAGTTTCTGCTGGACCCAATCCGTTTGTGAAATTGGAGCCAATCAACATTTTTGTGTCCATTAATTATTCCCCTTTGATAAATTCATTTACCATCACCGGCAACATGATCCCCATCACGGGTTAGATAGTAGGCCGCTAAAATCGGTAAAAATGTCACTAATACAACAACCATTGCTACTACGTTAGTTACAGGTCTTTGTCGTGGTCGAACCAACTCTTCAAGCATCCAGATTGGCAATGTGGTTTGTTGTCCTGCTGTGAACGTGGTAACAATAACTTCATCAAAGGAAAGAGCAAAAGCCAACATTCCTCCTGCCAAAAGCGCTGTTGCAATGTTTGGAAGTACGACATAACGAAATGTCTGGAATCCGTTTGCACCGAGGTCCATCGACGCCTCAATGAGTGACGCTGATGAACGACGAAAACGTGCAACCGCGTTGTTGTATACCACCACAACACAGAACGTGGCATGTCCCAAAACGATAGTCCAAACAGAGAAAGGAATGTCGGCAATATTAAATGCAGAGCGAAGCGCAATCCCTGTAATGATGCCTGGCAATGCTATCGGTAGAATAACTAGCAGCGAAATGGTTTCTCTGCCAAAAAATTTGGACCTAGAGACAGCAGCCGCGCAAAGTGTGCCAAGTACAAGCGCTATTACCGTCGAAATAGCGGACACTTTTACAGACAATCGCAATGCCTCCCAGACATCAGGACGATTCCATGTGACCTCGAACCATTTTAATGTGAAGCCTGGTGGCGGCCATTGGTAAGTTTTATCTTCAGTAGTAAAGGCGTAAACAAAAATAAGAAGAATGGGCAAGTGCATGAACAACAGGCCCAACACGGCCGCAATTTTCAATGCAAATGGCGCTCGATAATCTTGACTAGATCGCATCGAACGCTCCTTTTCTTTTAGCGAACCAAAGATAGAACGCCATGATGATAATAGGAACCACAGTAAAAGCGGCAGCTAAAGGAATGTTGCCGGCAGTACCTTGATGCGAATAAACCGCTTGCCCAATAAACAGACGGGATGAACCAACTATTTGCGGAATAATGTAATCACCAAGTGTTAATGAAAACGTAAAAATGGAGCCCGCTATCATGCCGGGTAAAGCCAGAGGAAAAACAACCGCCCAGAACGTTTGCGCTGGTTTGGCACCCAGATCAGAAGACGCTTCAAGAAAACTCAATGGAACCCTTTCCAACGAGGCCTGCATTGGCAGAATCATGAACGGAAGCCACACATACAGAAACACTAGAAATGTTCCGATATAACTAACAGAAAGCGAATTCCCTCCAATGACCGGCATTGCGAGAATGCCATCAAGCGCCCAACTAAGATGCAGCTT
The DNA here is from genome assembly GCA_937930305.1 of uncultured Granulosicoccaceae bacterium. Taxonomy (GTDB): domain Bacteria; phylum Pseudomonadota; class Gammaproteobacteria; order Granulosicoccales; family Granulosicoccaceae; genus Granulosicoccus. The sequence goes on from CALGLE010000055.1 coordinate 19,294, forward strand.
TTCTACTATCCAATTCAAAATTCCTTCTTTAGCCAATATCAATTTCCAAGCATAAACCTTAACCAAATAGGAAGACCACAAGGGCAACATGACGCCTAGATAAAAAATAACTTTCCATTTGCCCGTGGCATAACGAGCGGCATAATAGGCAATAGGAAATGCTATGACGGCAGCGGCCAGTGTGACCATGGCTGCCATTGAAACGGTTCGGACCAATATATCCAGATTGGCCGGTCTTAACAATTCCAAATAGGTTTTAAAGGTAAGCTCGTATTTTATTAAACCTGAGAACTCATCAATTGAAAAAAAGCTCTGTGCTAAAAGCGCAACGAGCGAACCGATGTAGATAACACCCAGCCACAAAACAGGTGGCAAAAGCAAGGTTAATAGTAATACGCCAGGCCTTCGCCAAAATAAGTCAGATAGTCGCGCAAAGACCCCACCACCCGCAGGCTTGATTGCATGTGGATTAGGCATCTGTACCGCTCATCACATGCAGCGCTTCTTTATCCCATGCAACGTTGACGTTATCCCCAACTACAATTGAATCGCCCCTGGCGTGATCAACCAGTGCGCTGAGTTGACCGAAGTCCATCTCAACAACTACTTTGATAGAAGAACCAAGAAAGTTCTTGCTGATGACTGTTGCATTTTTATCACCCCCCTCATTTAACTGGATAGCTTCCGGTCGAAGACTGGCAGCTTCACCAGTTACACCAATAACATTCAACTGGTCTCGATCTAACACATTCGAAGAGCCGACAAAACTGGCCACAAAAAGATCATTGGGTCGGTGGTAAATATGCTCTGGCGTGCCTAGTTGTGCAATTTTTCCTTCATTAAAAACCGCCACTCTATCAGCCATGGAAAACGCTTCACTTTGATCGTGTGTAACAAATACAAACGTAATTCCCAGCGATTGCTGCAGCGTTTTCAATTCCCCTTGCATCTCCTCTCGTAATTTCAAATCCAATGCACCCAATGGTTCATCAAGTAATAGAACTTTGGGTTTGTTTATGAGTGCACGAGCCAACGCAACGCGCTGTCGCTGCCCTCCAGAAAGTTCACTCGGACGACGTTTGCCATAGCCGCCCAAGCGAACCATCTCGAGTGCTTTTTCAGATTCTTTTTGCCGGGTAGTTTTGTTCACTTTTTTAATCTTCAAAGCATACGCAACGTTTTCAGCCACTGTTAGGTGTGGGAAAAGTGCGTAGTCTTGAAAAACAGTATTGACGTTTCGGCGATAGGGTGGAACATCTTGTACGGCTTCACCAAAAATAGAAATTTTCCCAGCCGTTGGTTTCTGAAAACCTGCGATTAACCTTAAACACGTCGTTTTCCCAGAGCCTGAAGGCCCAAGCATAGCGAAAAATTCTCCCTCATCAATTTGCAGATTTAACTGATCGACAGCTTTCACTGAGCCAAAATGTTGAGAGACGTTCTCAAATGTAACTGCTGAAATCATCTGGTCGCAATGTTGAATTTAACGATAAACACCCGCTGGATTACTCCAGCGGGTCAGTGGCTTGTTCGACGATTTTAACGACCGCCGATTACACCGATGTAATCAGAAACCCATCGGTAATAGGGAATACATTCGTTATTTTGCGTCGCACATTTTGAAACCGGTGTTGTCCAGAAATTAATTTTTTCAAAATCATCCATACCGTTCTTGGTACAACCATCTGCTGTTTGCATTCCACGACCATCCGTACATGCTGCTGGAACGCCGGGATTCGCACCAAACCAAACAGACAGATCACTCATTAAGTTGGACGATAGTGTGTGCTCCATCCATAAATAGGCACAATTCGGATTAGCAGCATCCACATGCATCATTGTGGTATCGGACCATCCAGTTGCACCTTCCTCAGGAATTACCGATGCTATTGGCGCACCCTTTGATTGGAGAATATTGACCTGAAATGGCCAAGAGCCAGATGCAACAACACCTTCATTTGTGAAATCATCCATCTGGATAAAGGCATCGTGCCAATAACGAGATACAAGCGTGCGCTGGGTACGCAATATGTCGAGCGCAGCGCTGTACTGATCTGCGTTCAGCTCATAGGGCGATTCAATCCCAAGCTCCGGCTTATGTGTCATTAAGTAGTTAGCAGCATCAGCCACGTGAATTGGTCCGTCGTAGGCTTGCACCCGACCTTTATTTGATTTTCCATCAGGCAAGGTCATTTCCTCGAATACAACGTTCCAACTAGTGGGGGGCTCCTTAAATACTTCAGTGTTGTACATCAACACATTTGGGCCCCACATATACGGTGTACCGAAATGCTCGCCTTGCATTGGCAACTGACGCAAGTAAACCGGTGGCGTGGCGCAAGAACTGATGACCGCGATGCGTTATGTTTAACCCGCGTGAATGCCGCTGAAATAAATTCACGCCAAGATCTGCCTCTAGATCTTTCAGT